>NZ_CADDTS010000047.1 GCF_902753875.1 Acinetobacter bouvetii
TAACGAATGACGGCTTTGTTTGAGAAATTTCCAATAAGTTGCTTCAAATTTCAGAAAGAAATCATCAATTACGCAGAATAATTCGGTACTATTGAACATCAGGACTAGGGCTTTAGGTTTTGTGTGGTAACT
The DNA here is from genome assembly GCF_902753875.1 of Acinetobacter bouvetii. Taxonomy (GTDB): domain Bacteria; phylum Pseudomonadota; class Gammaproteobacteria; order Pseudomonadales; family Moraxellaceae; genus Acinetobacter; species Acinetobacter bouvetii_A. Next base: position 133 of record NZ_CADDTS010000047.1, read on the forward strand.
CAACTGATGGCTCTAGTCCTCTTATTTTTCAAGTCATTTTCTTATCCGCGATTCGGGTTACTTATAGTTCCAGCAGGATTTTCAAGACATGCCCTTAAAGATTCTATTTTGACAGATATTGATAAATTACGTGAAGCAGGATTAGATATTGATTCGTTTAAAGATGTAATCCAAAAAAGATATATAAAACATCTTCCAAAGGAAATAGTTCCCATTCTAATAAAAGAATTATGGAAATTTTGTTTTATTAAAAGTGATCCTAAAATTGATGAAAATCGACATTTTAATGCAGAATTTTTATTTCAAATAATTGGACATTATCCTGAACAGTCTAAGGAAATATTTCAAAAGGAAGATTATATAAATAAGGTAACTACAGATGATAATATCTTGTATGTTTATATAGCTTTACTATCAAGATTTGAGTTTATTTATGATCTACTTGATTCGAGTGGGAAAGCAATAGTTTCTAGCTATTTAACTAAAAACGAAAAAATGAAAATTTATTGTCCATTTTTATCTAAAAATATTTCTGAACATTTAAAAGAGTTTTTACCGAAAGCAACTCATGAAACATTTAAGTACTTATTAAAACTATCAGAGAAATTTTCAATTAAAAATGAAGTTATGATGCTAGGGATAGAAGAATATGGTAATTCTACAAGTTATGATGAAGCAGATGCTAATTTTAATATTTATGTTGAGGATTATATAATTGATTATGATTTTGCAGTGTTCCAAAAGTATTTAGAAGTAAGTGAAAATAATTCACAAATTTATGATAGACGAAAATTCTATGGAAGTAATAATTTAGTTTATAAAATGTTATTTAACCCGAATCGCGGATAAGAAAATGACTTGAAAAATAAGAGGACTAGAGCCATCAGTTGAGTTACCACACAAAACCTAAAGCCCTAGTCCTGATGTTCAATAGTACCGAATTATTCTGCGTAATTGATGATTTCTTTCTGAAATTTGAAGCAACTTATTGGAAATTTCTCAAACAAAGCCGTCATTCGTTA
>NZ_CADDTS010000048.1 GCF_902753875.1 Acinetobacter bouvetii
TCTTCTAGAGTGAGATGAGTATAGTTCATGATGCAACTTTGACTTTGGTCGGTCGGAAGCAAAATGCTAGCTCATCTTGCTTCCTTCCAATAATTTAATCTCTGTTGCACTTCATTTGAGAATCTAATGTTTTAAATACTAGCTTTTAAATTTTATTTTCGGATTGGGCGAGCGCTGAGGCGGCATAACAGTTCATAACCAATGGTACCATTGGCTTCTGCAACATCATCAACCAAGCGGTTTTTACCCCAGAGTTCAACTTCAGTGCCAATAGGTGCATCTATACCGGTAACATCAATGGCAATCATGTCCATAGCAACACGACCAATTACACGGGTCTCTTGACCATTGATTGCGACATAGTTTTGTTTTGGAAATGCGCGCGGATAACCATCACCATAACCAATTGAAACTATGGCTAAATCCATTTCTTTATCAGCTGTGAAGGTTGAACCATAACCGACATGTTCGCCAGCTTGAATATGGTTCAATGCAATAATTTCAGCCGTAAACGTCATAACCGGTTTGAGATCGAGATCATGAGCCGAGCGATCTGCAAATGGTGATGCTCCATACAGCATGATGCCTGGACGAACAAAATCAAAATTCAGTTCCGGCCATTTATAAATTGCCGCTGAATTACAGCAAGAACCCATAATTGGTGCACAAGCTTCTTTAACTTGCAGGAATTGTGACTTTTGCTGTTCATTCAATGGATGGTCGGCATCGGCATTGGCAAAATGCATGGCAAGTACGCAGGTAAAACCTTCCGCTTTGAGTGAGTTAATCACATCTATAATTTCGGGTACTTTAAAACCTAAACGGTTCATACCACTATTAAGTTTAACCCAAACTTTCAGATTTTTGCCAATATAAGCTTGTTTGTGTGCACGTAACCAGTCTAATTGTTGTTGGTGGTGTACGATGCATTCAATATTATTTTCTATGACAACCTGCATTTCATCTTCAGAGAAAATACCTTCGATGAGCGTGATCGGTTGTTGATAGCCCAGTTCGCGAATTTCTAAAGCTTCTTCAAGGCAGGCGACACCAAAGGCATCTGTTCCACTTAAGGCTGCTAAACAGTCTTTGACTCCATGTCCATAAGCATTGGCTTTAACCATACTGACAATTTGGGCAGTTGGTGCAAGTTGTTTGACACGGTTTAAATTATATTGCAGAGCTTCTCTGTCAATATAAACTGTTGCTTGGCGCACCCTGATTACTCCTTGGGAATACAATGAAACATAACAGTGATTTATAAAATAAAATCACTTATAAGCTATGTATGAATAAGATAGATATGCTTGTGATTTCACTCGTGTGAGCGTAAATAACTGAAGCGGAAGCGGGTTAATATTGTAGACCTATGGCTGAAAATAAACACTAAGTTAAACTGGATTTTTCTATAAATCTTAAACAGAAAAATTTATGCATTATTCAATAACGATGAATTAAAACCATGAAATGAAATAATAAGTTTTAATAGGTTTGACCAATACTAAAAACACATAAAAAAACGAGGTTATATACCTCGTTTTAGCCCTTATTCTTCATCATCAAACTGAGCATAGAACTCAGGTGAAAGATTACTAAAGCGGGTATATTGACCTTCAAAAGCTAAACGGACGGTACCAATAGGGCCGTTACGCTGCTTACCAATAATAATTTCAGCGGTGCCTGCTTCTTTGGATTCCTTGTTATACACTTCATCACGGTAAATAAACATGATCAAGTCGGCATCCTGCTCGATCGCACCCGATTCACGTAAGTCTGACATCACAGGACGTTTATTCGGACGGTTTTCCAGAGAACGGTTAAGCTGAGACAAGGCAATTACAGGACACTGCATTTCTTTGGCAAGTGCTTTTAAGCTTCGGGAAATTTCTGAAATCTCGCCTACACGGTTATCGCCCATACCCGGAACTTTCATTAGCTGCAAATAATCGACCATGATACAGCCAATTTTGCCACCATGTTGTTTGGCGATGCGACGAGCACGAGCACGTAATTCAGTCGGTGGAAGGGCTGATGAATCATCAATATACAGATGTTTTTCTTGTAATTGCAAAATGGTACCCGTGACTTTGGACCATTCATCACCATCGAGTTTACCGGCACGTAAATGCCCTTGATGCACTTTACCGTAAGCGGAAATCAGACGCATGGCGATGGAATCTGCGGGCATCTCCATAGAGAAGACTAGGGCAGGTAAGTCGCAGTTGAATAAAACACTTTCCACCAGATTCATGGCAAAAGTGGTCTTACCCATAGATGGACGTGCGGCCACAATAATCAAGTCACCCGCTTGCATGCCCGAAGTTTTATTATCTAGTTCCAAAAACCCGGATGTTAAACCGGTAATATTGCCTTCCATTTGCGAAAGTTCATTTAACTTATCAAATACATCGGCAACAACGGTATTGATCGGTTTTGGGCCTTGCGCTTTAGCATTGTTATTATGTTGTTCCGCAATCGAAAAGATATTGGTTTCGGCAAGATCTAAGATTTCACCCACAGTACGGCCCTTGGTATCATAGGCATTTTGCAGAATTTCAGTACTGACTTTAATCATGCTACGTAAAGTTGAAAATTCTTTGATTTTATTGGCATAGGTTTCCAGGTTATAGAAACTGGAAGGGGAATCTGCCATCAGCTGCATCAAATATTCTTCACCGCCAATCGCATCCAAAAGATTCTGTTTGATCAGCCAGTCATTCACCAAAACTGCATCATAAGGTGAATTTTCTTGAGATAATTTTTCTATGGCACGGAAAATATATTTATGACGGGTGGCATAAAAGTCATTTTCACTCAGCACGTCACCGACTTGTTCAAAAGATTCGGCAACAGTCATTAATGCAGCGAGCACGGCTTGTTCAATCGCCAGATTATGTGGTGGCGTACGAAATTCTTTTAATTGTTGCGTCGAGTCGGTTGACTTTGCATCTTTATTAAAAGTATTTGTATTCGCTGTGGCAGTTGCCTGTGACATATGGAACCTTAATTTTAATTCAATAAAATAGCCGTCTGTGCTTGACTGACTTTTACGAGAAATTGTGTAAGAGGATAACCTAAATCAAGCCTGGAGAGGGAAGAAACGTGATAAAAAAAGACGAATTTTAAAAATTTAGAGATAAAAAAAGAGCATGCCAAAGCATGCTCTTTTTCTTGCAAGAAATTACTCAGATACGATAGTAACGAGAACTTCAGCAACAACATCATGATGCAATTGGATTGCGATGTTGAATTCACCAGTGTTACGAAGCGCACCATTTGGTAAACGAACTTCTGCACGGTCTACAGTAAGACCAGCATTAGTTAAAGCGTCAGCGATGTCACGAGTACCGATAGAACCGAATAGTTTACCTTCGTCACCAGCTTTAGCAGTGATTACGATGTTTACTTCGTTCAATTGGTCAGCACGTGCTTGAGCAGCAGCTAAAACGTCAGCTTCAGCTTTCTCAAGTTCAGCACGACGAGCTTCAAAAGCAGCAGTGTTAGCTTCAGTCGCTGCAACTGCTTTACCTTGAGGGATAAGGAAGTTACGGCCGTAACCAGCTTTAACTGATACTTTATCGCCTAATTTACCAAGGTTTTTAATGCGTTGTAATAAGATAATATCCACAGCTCAACCTCACTTATGATTGTCAGTGTAAGGGATCAACGCTAAGTAGCGAGCTTGTTTGATAGCAAGCGCCAATTGACGTTGGTAACGAGCTTTAGTACCTGTAATACGGCTAGGAACAATTTTGCCGTTTTCAGTGATATACTGTTTCAAAGTATCGATATCTTTGTAGTCGATGTACGTAACGTTCTCAGCTGTAAAGCGGCAGAACTTGCGACGACGGTAAAAACGTGCCATTGATGTTCTCCTTATGCTTCAGCAGAGTCTTGAGCTTGTTGTGCTTCTTCACGTTGAGCTTTACGCGCACGTTTTTCTTCAGCACTCTTAGCAAGTAAAGACTCTTCAGTGATTGCGTGTTCACGACGAATAATAACATTACGAAGGATTGCGTCGTTATAACGGAACAATTCTTCTAATTCATTAAGCGTAGCTTGACCACATTCAACGTTCATTAAGATGTAGTGAGCTTTGTGAATTTTGTTAATTGGGTAAGCCAATTGACGACGGCCCCAATCTTCTAAACGGTGAATTTGACCTTCAGCTTCTTTGATGTGAGTTAGGTAACGTTCTACCATACCCACAACTTGATCGCTTTGGTCTGGATGTACCAAAAGTACGATTTCGTAGTGACGCATTGTCAGCTCCTTACGGTTTATACAGCCTCTAAGTAAATACCTAGGGGCAAGGAGTCACAACCAAAGTTGTGTCGCAATAATTGCGAAGCGTGAATTTTAGAGCGTTTGAGTTTGAAATACAAGGTATTCCATTAAAAAGCCTTAATTATTTTGTGGAATAGTCTCGGGTTTTGAACGCAATAGAAATACCACATAACCTTTAAAATTAGGGTCTTGAGCTAAATATTTGGGTGCTTGCCATTGACCATGTTGTACTAAGCCAATTTTATAGGGCAATTGCAGTTGAGCGACTTTGGCTAAATAGGCTGAATAATTGGTAATCGTCGTGCTGCCACGGTAGGTTTGAATGGCAATTTCATCTATATTCTGTCGTAGCAAAGTTAATGTGTTTGGATTTTTAATATTCGTCCAGTCCATAAGGCCGGTAATACTCAAGCGATATTCTTGCGGCAGTTGCCGTCTTATATTTTGCAGAAAAACTGCATATTGCTGCAAATTTTGAGTTTTTGCATCAAAGTCAATTTGTAAGCCCTGAATTTGATTACTAGCGTTTTTCCATTGCTGTAAACGCTGTATCACCATTTCAACATTCGCCTCAGACCAGTTTAAATGATGGCTGCGAATCACCAGCCAAATTTTCTGCTGAGGTTTTTGCAGAATACCAATGCCTTGTGGGATAAAAACAGGAGTACGCTTAGTTCGATCCCAATTCATTTCACCTTGTAAAATGTAGAGCTCTTTCGCGTGGTGTAAATAAGCTGCGCTGGAAATATTGCCCCAAATCCAAAAACTGGAATATTGCTGTGCATTGACACGTTGAGCCGTTTGGCTTTGAGGCTGAGCGATATCTTCTGATTGAGCAGGTGAGCATGCTGCACACAAAGCGATGTTGATAAAGACCAGAATGGAAAATAGTCTTGAGTACTTAATGATCTGCAAGCTCACAATGCATTACCAATAATATTTCAAAGATTTTGTCCATGAGGTATCTGGATAATCTCGCTTAATTTGATCGAACCATTGCTTTCTGACAGACTTTGCAACATCTTGGTCTTGGCAATCATTCGTGCCATTTGGGGAATAACACATAATGGAACGATACAGCGCATAAGCTTTTAATTCGGCAGCTGTACTGGTTTTGACAATATCTTTATAGACTTGACCGCGCGCAAAGACAGCGCCTTGGAAGCTGCTATGTTCTTTTTCGTTATAGGTTGAATTATTGACACTATAACCTTGCTCAGAACGGATATATTCACCTAAGCATAGTCGTAGATTGACATCTTTGGGTGATTTTTCTAGTTTTTGAGTTAAGGTGTATAAATCAGGACATTGCAAAGTATTGCTGATCTTATTGCCTTTCCAAACAAAATTACCGAGTGGCGGCTGATTTTTATAATGTTCAAAACTTTCGGTGTTATAAACATATTGCGCGGCATTTTTCGGTAATTGTCGATAGGCTTGATTAAATAAACTGTAGTTTTGATGAATCAAGGATTTTTGCAGCACAGTATAGAGCGCTAAATTTTTTTGATCTGTCTGTGCGGTTTGATCTTGAAGGATGTGCATCAAACTACGTTCATTTGCTGCGTTTTCTATAAAGCTTTTTTGCAATGTAGCTTGTTTGATTTTGGCTTGTGCACCTGCAAAAAGAGCAGGGTTATTTTGCTTGGCATAATATGAATAAAGCATAAGCTCTGCTAAACCACGTTGTTCTGCAGTTTTACTTGTCGTCAGTAAGTTCTCCCAATATTGCTGTGTGGCTGGTGTTTGTCCGCTGCTTTCTAAAATTCGACCTTTTAACCATACTTGACTTAATTGAAGATAATTTGTCAGGTTGGTGGGAGTATTTTGCGGCAAATATTTTAATGCTTCTTGCGCTTTGTTTTGCACATAGAATAAATGATTGGCCTGTAAAAACTGAAACAGTTCAGGTGAATTTTTGAAGTAATTTTTCTGTGCGTTTAGATCTGCCCAAGAAATCACAATGTCATCATCAGATTGTTTTTTTCGCATGTGCATGAGGTCATAAACACTGAGAAAAAAAGGATCTTTAAGATTTTTGGGATTAAAACGCTTGCTTTGAAATACCTGGCGATCTATTTCGTAAACCAAATTTGGCAGTTCTAAGTTATACACGCTGGATTTTGGGTTGTTGATCTGCCAAACATATTCGTTGATCAATAAATCATGTTTACCGCTCAACCAAAAACCACGGCGTAAATAGCCACGCGCACTCGCGGCGTATTGTCCATTTGGATAAAGCTTAAAATACTGAGTAATCTGATTAAAAAACTTGGTGAGCAGAGTCTGATTTAGTTTGTCATGATTTAGGTCACCATATTCACCCACGCCACTTTGATAAGCTTCATTAAGTGAACTGCGAATCAGCATATATTGTGATGTTTCTTTTATCCAAGCCGAATCCACTTGTGTAAGTACGGTGTAAATCTTAGTTGCTGTGGAAAAGTTAGTGTTATAGAAAGAAATAGTCGCATTTAAATAAGATGCGTATTGACGGGCGCTTGCTGACCAATTTGGATTGACTTGTATTAGGGCAAGTTTATCTGAACATGCATCAATTTTTTGCCGTGCTTTGATCAGCGTATCTTTTTCACTGCTTGAAAGTTTATGGTCAGTTTTAACTTGCTGAATAAAGGCCTGAGCACCATTTTTTAAACTACTACAATGTTCGGCATAAGTTAAATCGGGAGTAGGTAGCTGTGTACGCGCATTGGCTAATTTATTGCTGCTATGACTGACAATATTGGACACTTCAAATGGGACTTTACTGTAGTTGGTTTTCCAAAGTGTAGCTTTTTCTTCTTCAATATTGATTTTTGCTAAACCTAAATCACTGAGCAAAAGTAGCATGTTGGTTTGATTGTCATTTGCCGGATTAAGCGCAGGTAAATTATCACAGGCAGTATATTGATTACCCGCAACTTCTGTTGAAGGTTCGCAGTATTGATCGACACCGGCATGCGCTTGCAGGTGATAAAAAATGCTGAAAGGAATACAAACGGTAAATAGAGCAGAGCGAAGAAATTGTTGTTGATAAGACATAATGCACGAAAAATTATTATTGTGGGTGCAATGGTAGCAAGTTCAAAAGTATGAAAAAAGCGGTAGTGTTATAAAAAGGAGATAAAAAAGATAGAGAGAACTCTATCTTTTTTAAAACAGCGGTAAATGTGGAGCAGGTGAGACGTAGCTAAAACTGAAACTAAAACTTAATGCCGTAATTAAAATCACGGAATACAAGAAATAGCGTTTCGCCCAGACCTGATCATTTTCAGCTTTGAAGCCAATAAGTGACAAATACACCCAGTATGCACATAAGGCATTAAAGGTGATCAAGAAGAACATATTGGTATAGCCAAAACAATACAAACCATTTAACACCGCAGCAAACAGCAAGACATAAATCAGGCTTTCAACTTTCGTGCGGAAAATTGAACGTGCTACAGGCAAAATTGGAATGCCGGCATTTTTATAGTCGTCAAAGCGGTAAACCGCAATTCCCCATGAGTGTGGCATTTGCCAAAGTGCATAAGCTAAAAAAATCAGCAAAGCAGCAACATCAAACTCATTTGAAACAGCAGTGTAGCCAATCACGGGAGGGCTCGCGCCAGAAATACTACCAATCACGGTTTGGTGAATGGACGTACGCTTGCTCCACAGACTATAGAAAATTACATAAACCACAAAACCCAGTACAGCAAAGCCAAAAGCATAGGCATTAACAAAGAACCACAGCAGGCCGAAACCTATAATTCCCAATACCGCTGAAAACAGCAGTGCAACAGAAGGACTGATGGTTTTTTTGACCAATGCACGATTCATCGTCCGTTCCATCTTTTGATCGATGTCTTGATCAATGACGTTATTGACGACGCAGCCAGAAGCCACAACCAATGTTGTACCAAGCAGGGTGATGAAAAGGAGAAGGAAATCTACAGACCCCTGAGCGGCTAAGAAGAAGCCGCCCAGAGTGGTAACGAAGTTACCAAAGAGAATTCCTGGTTTTGTCAGGAATAAATACTTTTTCAGCATGACGACCAGTTTAGATCATCATGTTGTAGTGAAGGTAGTTCATGATCCATACAGAACCAACTAATAGAATAGCAATGGTTAATACTGTATAGATAAATGCAATCACGTTCCAGCGTTGCTCTGAAGAAGAGTTCATGTGCAAGAAATACATTAACTGCACAAGAATCTGAGCAACTGCAGTAATCGCAATTACAGTAATCAAAATGCCGCGGCCAAAACCACCAGCCATCACCATTCCAAAAGGAATGATGGTGAGGATGATAGATAGGATGAAACCAACGGTATATTGTTTGAAGTTACCGTGTGCTGCACCAGCAGAGTTATGATCATGACTCATTAGAGAACTCCCATCAAATAAACTACGCTGAATACACAGATCCAAACGATGTCAAGGAAGTGCCAGAACAAGCTTAGGCAAGCAAGACGACGTGTATTTGGTAGAGTCAAACCATTTTTCTTGATTTGAATCATTAACACGATCATCCAGACCAAACCTGAAGTTACGTGAATACCGTGTGTACCTACCAACGTAAAGAACGAAGATAGGAAAGCACTTGTACTTGGACCATAACCTTCATGAACTAAATGATTGAATTCATAAAGTTCCATGCCGATGAAGCTGGCACCAAATAACCAAGTCACAATAAGCCACATAATTACTTTAGCAGCGTCTTTTTTGTATGCAGCAAGAACGGCAAAACCAAAAGTTACAGAAGAGATCAAGAGAGCAAAAGTTTCAGTTAAAACGAAACCTAAAGACTCACCAAAAAGCTCTTTTGCACTTGGAGTACCGACAGGAACATGACTGCTTAATACAGCGAACGCGATGAAGAGTGTACCGAATAAAATCAAGTCACTCATCAAGTAAGTCCAGAAACCAAAGACAGTGATGTCAGTATCATCGTGATGATGATGTTCGTCATGTCCGTGGTTGTCGTGATGAAGTACTTCAGCCATGGTCTTAGTCCTTCTTCAAGTGTTTTTCAAGTTGAGCATAGCGTTCAGCTTCAATGCGTTCAACTTCAGCAGCAGGTACATAGTAATCCACTTTCTTAGTGAAAGAAGAAGCAATGAAGCTGATGATTGCAGCAATGAAGGTTACAGCTACTAGCCACCAAATGTGCCAGATTAATGCAAAGCCCATTACAGTAATGAACATCGCAATAATGAAACCAGCCGCACGGTTGGTTGGCATATGAATATCTTCATATTGAGTTGGTTTAGCGTATGCTATGCCGTTTTCTTTATCAGTCCAGAAAGTATCAATACCATTGATCTTTGGAAGATAAGCAAAGTTATAGAATGGAGCAGGAGATGAAGTTGACCATTCAAGTACACGACCATCCCAAGCATCGCCTGTAATGTCCATGTTGTCTTTGCGTTGTAAGAAACCAACAACGATTTGCATAATGAAACATGCAATACCAAGTGCAACAAGAACTGCACCAAACATCGCGATGTTTACATATGGATCCCAATCCGGGTTGTCAAATGTATTCAAACGACGAGTCATACCCATGAAACCAAGGATATAAAGTGGCATGAACGCAAAATAGAAACCGAAGAACCAGAACCAGAATGCAGCTTTACCCCAAGCTTCATTTAGTTTCCAGCCAAACATTTTTGGCCAGTAGAAAATGATACCCGCGAACATTGCGAATACAACACCACCAATAATTACGTTATGGAAGTGAGCGATCAGGAATAAAGAGTTGTGTACCAAGAAGTCCGCTGGTGGAACTGCCATCAATACACCTGTTAAACCACCGATACCGAAAGTCACAAGGAAGCCAAGTGTCCAAAGCATAGGGGTAGTAAAGGTAATGCGACCCTTGTACATGGTGAATAACCAAGAGAAGATTTTCACACCAGTAGGGATGGCAATAATCATGGTCATGATACCGAAGAACGCGTTAACGTTGGCACCTGCACCCATGGTAAAGAAGTGGTGAACCCATACAACGAATGACAATACTGTGATTGCTACAGTTGCATACACCATTGATTTGTAACCGAACAACGCTTTGCGAGAGAAAGTCGCAACAACTTCTGAGTAAATACCAAAAGCAGGTAATACCAAGATGTAAACTTCTGGGTGACCCCAAGTCCAAATCAAGTTTACATACAACATTGGGCTACCACCCAAGTCATTTGTAAAGAAGTGGAAACCGAAGTAACGGTCAAGTGACAACATTGCAATAGTTGCAGTCAACACTGGGAACGCTGCGATAATCAATACGGCTGTACATAAAGCTGTCCAGGTAAAGATTGGCATATCCATAAGTGTCATGCCAGGTGCACGCATTTTAATGATGGTAACAAAGAAGTTCACACCAGTTAAAAGTGTACCCAGACCTGAAATTTGCAGTGCCCAAATGTAGTAATCCACACCTACACCAGGAGAATATTCGATACCAGAAAGAGGTGGATAAGCCATCCAACCTGTTGCAGCGAATTCACCAATTGCAAGTGAAGCCATCATCAAACCAGCAGCACCGGCGAATAACCAGAAGCTCAATGAGTTTAATAATGGGAATGCAACGTCGCGTGCACCGATTTGAAGCGGTACAGAGATGTTCATTAAACCAACAACAAGACCCATTGCCACGAAGAAGATCATGATTACGCCATGCGCAGTAAAGATCTGATCGTAATGTTCTGGATGTAAATAGCCTTCACCACCACCTTTTGCAAGGAACTGCTGAAGACGCATCATGATTGCATCGGCAAAGCCACGCACTAGCATGACAATGGATACAAAGATGTACATGATACCAATTTTTTTATGGTCTACAGATGTGAACCATTCGTTCCACAAGTAGCTCCATTTTTTAAAGTAGGTGATACCTGCAACAACTGCAATACCGCCTAGGACCATCATTGCAACTGTTACCAGCACGATTGGATCGTGTGGAATTGCATCAGGACCTAACTTACCTAATAAGCTCATGTCTTATTCCCCTACAGAAGCAGTCGCATGATCAGCACCTGCATGAGCTTCAGAAGCAGCAGCTTCATGACCAGCAGTCGCTGAATGATCAGCACCGTGGTAATTACTCATGTATTTGTTGATCACAGATTCGAACAATTTAGGCTCTACTGAAGAATAATAAGTCACTGGGTGTGGCTTAGTTGGGTAAGGCTTCATTGCTTCAGCAGCAGCCTTCTCTTCAGGAGTTTGGGCATTCACAACCATTGCTTCGATTTGGTGCTTAGAACGGTTACCGTCACGTAAGGTTGCAAATTCAGCTTGGTCTAAAACAGTTTTTTGAACTGCTTCAGGATTTACTGAAGTACCGTTACCTGCTTTAACTGCAGCGACCCATTGCGCGAACTGAGCGTCAGTCACAGAGTGAGCACGGAAACGCATTTGCGAGAAGCCATAACCTGAATAGTTAGAAGAGAAACCGCGGTAGCCTTCAGCTGGGCTGGTTTCATTTGCCAAGAAGTTCAGGTGAGTCTGCATCCCTGCCATAGCATAAATCTGACCAGACAATGCAGGAATAAAGAACGAGTTCATTGTGAAGTTAGAAGTTAAACGAAGGCTAACCGGAGTTTTTTCTGGGAAGCGAATTTCGTTAACAGTTGCAATGTTTTGTTCTGGGTAGATGAAGATCCATTTGAATTGTTCAGCAATAACCTGAACAGTTAATGGTGCTTTATCTGACTCAAGCGGACGGTATGGGTCATACTTGTGGGAACCCCACCAAGTTAACCAAGCTAAAATACCAATAATAATGACAGGAATACCCCATACTACAATTTCAATTGCAGTTGAGTGTGCCCATGTAGGTTTATAGTCTGCATCTTTATTCGACGCGCGATATTTCCAACCAAACCACAATGCCATAACTGCTGATGGAATAACCACCAAAAGCATTAAGTAAATCGCAGTCATCATCAGGCTACTTTGACCTTCAGCAACTGGACCTTTTGAGTTTAGAAGTACCATATCACCACCGCACCCAGTCAAGAGTGCAGCCATCGCAGATAAAGACAATACAGCTAAAATTGTTTGTCTCATTTTACAACCTCGGTGAAGAGTCCCATTCCCTAATTTAATATGGGATAGCGATTAAAGTGTCGCATGATTGAGAATGTTTATTTACACTTAGAAATTCTAAGCATACTAAAGCCTTCTCAATCATGAGACACCGCTACGTTGTAGGGCATTATGCCTTATATCGACAAACTAAGCTATATGTAAAATGGCTTTAAATACCTGTTATAAAAACTGATTTTTTTACTCGGAATTAATCTTTTAATATAATAATTTTAGTTTAATATCAATATTCTGGGGAAAAACAGGGATGTAAAAATATCCCTGTTGAATTGTGTGATTATTGTTTGATCACTTTGGTTTTTGCCAATTGATCGTGTAAAGTTTGACGCTTTTTACCAAATGCAAAGACATGATCAATGATGGTGATGAAAGGCATGAACAACATATTCAGGATAATAAAAATAAAACTGCGTAGTGTAAATGCGCGCATCAGGCTGACTTTTTCACCGGTATTGATATCGACAATTTTGATTTTGGTGAGTTTTTTGCCAATGCTTTGACCTGATTTTGCCAGCAAAAAGGCCTGTATACCCAGCATGATAATGATGTAGACAAACATTGCCTGCCATGCCTCTACTGGAATGAGACTAAACAATTGCTGTTGTAATTGCATGGCTTGAGTTGAGCTGTCAGCAGACTGCATTTTTTGTTGAATCTCGGATAACTGGTTCACTTGTTCGGGTTTTAAAAAGAACGAAGGAATCGCAGCCGCAGGTAGCCAAAGCAATAAATCAATAATTTTGGCCAATACTCGTGTACTAATGGAAGCGAGTTCATTATTTTGAACTGATTTTCTTTCCACCTGAATTTTACTGATGCCTGAATTCTGCGCAGGAGCTTGGTGAGTGAAAGTAGGCGGAGCTGTATAACCTGCAGGTTCATATACAAGTTTACCTTGGGTTAATTCACCTAAAGCCTTCCATTCAGTCATACCTTGGTGCCAAGCCAAGTCTGTAAGCAAAACTTGCTGGCTAGCGAGCATTTGATTCAGTTGCTCTATGGTGTATGGACCAGCTTGTTGATTATTACGAGCCAAGTAAATTTGCATAAATATTAAATCTCAAAAACGTGAATTGGGTTTGTATAGCAAACCTTTAAATTATAGATGAAAAAAAAAGACCCACATGTGGGTCTTTTTTTAACATAGTTTATTAAGCTTGTTGAGCTTTTTCTTCAGCAAGGAAGAACCAGGTGTCTAAAACTGAGTCTGGATTTAATGATACAGATTCAATACCTTGTTCCATTAGCCATTTAGCAAGGTCTGGGTGATCAGAAGGGCCTTGACCACAAATACCTACGTATTTACCTGCTTTACGACAAGCATGGATGGCCATAGAAAGCAATGCTTTAACTGCTGGATCACGTTCGTCAAACAGGTGAGAAACAATGCCTGAGTCACGGTCAAGACCAAGTGTTAACTGAGTCAAGTCATTAGAACCGATAGAGAAACCATCGAAGTGTTCAAGGAACTGTTCAGCTAACAATGCGTTAGTTGGAAGTTCACACATCATGATCACTTTAAGACCATTTTCACCACGTTTAAGACCGTTAAGTGCTAACAGTTCAATAACACGTTTCGCTTCAGCAACTGTACGTACAAAAGGAATCATGATTTGAATGTTGGTTAAACCCATTTCGTCACGTGCTTTTTTCAACGCGCGGCATTCAAGTTCGAAACAGTCACGGAAGTTATCAGAAACATAACGGCTTGCACCACGGAAGCCCAACATTGGGTTTTCTTCTTCCGGTTCGTATAACTTACCACCGATCAAGTTTGCATATTCATTTGACTTGAAGTCAGACATACGAACAATTACTGGTTTGTCAGCAAAAGCAGCAGCAAGAGTAGAGATACCTTCAACCAATTTTTCTACATAGAATTCGATTGGAGAAGAGTAACCTGCAGTACGAGCCATTACAGCTGCACGAGTTTCGCGTGGCAGGCTGTCAATGTTTAACAATGCTTTAGGATGTACACCAATCATACGGTTGATGATGAATTCTAAACGAGCAAGACCTACACCTTCGTTCGGGATTTGCGCAAAGTCAAATGCACGGTCAGGGTTACCGACGTTCATCATGATCTTGAACGGAAGTTTAGGCATAGATTCAATAGAGTTACGTTGAATTTCGAAATCTAAAGAGCCTTCATAAATAAAGCCAGTATCACCTTCAGCACAAGAAACAGTCACTTCTTGACCATCAGTCAATACTTCAGTTGCATTACCACAACCTACAATTGCTGGAACACCAAGCTCACGAGCAATGATTGCAGCGTGACAAGTACGACCACCACGGTTAGTAACAATGGCAGCAGCACGTTTCATGACTGGTTCCCAATCCGGGTCAGTCATGTCTGATACAAGTACGTCACCGTCTTGTACTTTGTCCATTTCTTTGATAGAGGTTACGATGCGAACGCGGCCAGAACCGATACGTTGACCGATTGAGCGACCTTCACAAAGAACAGTACCTTTTTGTTTTAACAGGTAACGCTCCATAGTGCCGACATTTTCACGGCTTTTCACAGTTTCAGGACGTGCCTGAACGATATAGATTTGACCGTCATCACCATCTTTGGCCCATTCAATATCCATAGGCGCTTGATAATGTTCTTCAATAATCAAGGCTTGTTTAGCCAACTCTTGAAGTTCATGGTCATTCAGAGCGAATTGTTGACGATCAGCTTTTTCTACATCTACGACAACAACCGATTTACCTGCAGCGCCTTCTTCACCATAAACCATTTTTTGATGTTTAGAGCCTAAGTTGCGGCGAAGGATAGAGTGTTTACCGTTTTTAAGCAGCGGTTTGGAAATATAGAATTCGTCAGGGTTTACTGCACCTTGAACGACCATTTCACCCAAGCCGTAAGAAGCGGTGATAAATACTGCGTCACGGAAACCAGATTCTGTATCAAGTGTGAACATTACACCCGCAGCGCCAGTTTCAGAGCGAACCATGCGTTGTACACCTGCAGAAAGAGCAACAACGTCATGTGCGAAGTTTTGGTGTACACGGTAAGAAATAGCGCGGTCGTTATAAAGTGAAGCAAACACTTCTTTGATCGCGATTAAAACGTTATCAATACCGCGAATGTTCAAGAAAGTTTCTTGTTGGCCGGCGAAAGATGCATCCGGTAAGTCTTCTGCTGTCGCAGATGAACGAACGGCAACCGCGATATCAGGGTTGCCGTTAGAAAGTTCTGCAAAAGCGTCACGAACTTCTTTTTCGAGTTCAGGCGTAAGTGGAGCATCTACAATCCATTGACGGATTTTAGCGCCAGTTTCAGCTAGAGCGATAACGTCATCAACGTTAAGCGCTGCAAGCTCTGCGTTAATTTTAGCGTTCAGGCCACTTTTCTCGAGGAATTCACGATAAGCAGCAGCTGTAGTAGCAAAACCACCAGGTACAGAAACACCAGCATTTGATAAATGGCTGATCATTTCGCCCAAAGATGAGTTTTTACCACCCACGAGTTCTACGTCGTGTTTCCCTAATTTTTCTAGACCAATTACGCGCGCTTCCAAAGTTGTTACTCCACTTTTGCAGTATTAATCACTATCTTGGCATGAAATTATAACAAATCGCTGAGCTTTTTGATTTACTCGGCGACAGTCATGTAAGATCGGTTTACTATAAAGATTATATAGCACTTAGACAAATATTTGAGGAGAATTTTAATGTCAGAAGGTAAACAGATAAAGCGCAGTGTTTTTTTTATATCCGATGGTACTGCAATTACTGCTGAAACCCTTGGCCATTCACTGTTGGCACAGTTTCCTCATGTAGATTTTGACATTCATATTATTCCTTATATTAGCTCTGAAGAGGCCGCAATGAATGTGGTCGCTGAAATCAACCAGCGCGCTGATCTGGATGGGCAACAGCCATTGGTGTTTGATACCCTTGTAGATCCCTATGTACGGGACATTATCAACACTGCGAATGCTGTAAATCTTGATGTTTTTGAGGGGCTTATTGGTAAACTTTCTGAGGTTTTGGGGACGGCTCCTACAACTTTAGTCGGACAAACCCATGCAGTCACTGATTCTGAGTCTTATAAAGCGCGTATTGATGCGGTTCATTTTGCCTTGGATAATGATGATGGCGCGCGTACCCGTCACTATGACAAAGCAGATTTGATCCTGATTGGTGTATCACGCTCCGGTAAAACACCGACTTCAATTTACTTGTCATTACAGTTTGGTATTCGCGTTGCGAACTATCCTTTGACTGAAGAAGATCTGGATGACAACCGTTTGCCATCGGTTTTAAAAGAACATAAACATAAGCTGTTTGGCTTGATGATTGATGCCGAGCGCCTTGTGGCGATCCGCACAGAACGTAAGGCTAACAGTCGTTATGCAAGTTTCAGTCAATGTCAGATGGAACTGCGCGCGGTAGAGGGTATTTATATTTCTGAAGGGATTAAATATCTGAATGTTTCTGAAATGTCGATTGAGGAAATTTCAACCCGTATTTTACAGATGACGGGGCTTAAACGTCGCATTGGTTAAATTTAAAAGTAGAGTTAAATCAAGGTTTAACTCTACTTATTAATAATCGAAAATAACAAGTGTCATAATATGAATAAAATATTAAAACTCAATCAGCAGATTTTGTGTTTAGCTATTTTGGCTTTGCTAACTAGTCATGTTTTTGCTGAATCTTTGGTTCAATTTGAAAGTAATCTGATCAATCAATATGATAAAGTCAGTTTAACCGACAGTTATGAAAGTGAAGGTATTAACCAAGAAGTTAGTTTAAAAATATCTAATTTTATTCAAAGTCATCCACAAAGTTTTGCCTATAATTTTAAAAAATTAGTCAGTAAAAGCATGGTTTCGATCCGCTATAGCCCTGATCAAAAGCTTAAATTTTATACGTTTGATATTTCTGCTGGCGGTACTATGCGGGAATTTGAGTCCTATGTGCAGTTTAAATATAAGGGCAACGTCATTACACAGGCACTAGCCGACAGTGGATTTATCAAATCGATTCAGCAAACCGAGCTGAATAAAGTGCCCACGTATTTTATTTCCCGGACGTATATTGGCAGTAGTTGTGTAGGTGCATATGATATTCAAGCCGCACAAATTCAAAATGCCAAATATAAAGCGGTAAAGGTGTTTAAGACCAAAACCAAAGCACTGGATCATATTGATGTCAGTTATGACTGTCATTATTATCCAAAAAATATTCAACCTTATAATATGAACCGTCACTATATTCGTGTTTCCAAAAATCTTGGAAATATCGATATTTTAGTCATTAAACCATCAGGTGAATTAACTCCAAATTATTTGCGCTATCAAAAAACCAAAAGCAATTATCAATATATGGGTACGGTAAAATAAGGCCTAAAAAAAGAGGCATTACTGTCTCATAGCATAGTCTTGTAAAGTTTCGTTAATGAAATAGCTTTGTTATGTTTTGATTCTTTGCCTATTCGAAGATTTTAAATCATCACATTGAGTTGGAAGCATTTACTGCCCCAGTTTTTCAAGAAAATCAAATGACATTTGTGTAGGCGATCTCTTACTTTTGAGAGGCCAAAAGTAAGCAAAAGCCTTTGTTATCCATACACAACGTCCTGAGCCAGTTTTAAGCACTGCTTTAAAATGCAGTGCAAGGATGGATAACGTGTGGCATCCTTGCCACACTGCGTGTATCCAAAGTTTGCTTGAATTAAACTCTGGAACAGGAATGGCATTACAGCCTCTTTTTTGAAGACATTAATAAGTGGTAATAACCACATCTACAATATGTTCAACACCTTCCATGCTTTGCACTGCATTTTCAGTGATTTTGACTATAGGCCAGGTAATCAGTTTGCAATTGGCACGTTGTAATGCAGCGTAATAACTATCAGATTTATAAAAAACCTTATTTTCAGTTGCTGAATTCGGCATGAGCTGACGCTTTAACCAGGTATCTTGAACTTGCGACTCCAGATAACGAATGGCCAATAAAGATTTCACCCTGTTGTTAAACAAACGGCGATTTTTCACGATTAAAGGATGTGAAAGCAGTTTATGTATGCCTTTTTCAGTTTGTGGCAATATAAAAAGCGGTGTCATTTGAAAGACTTTGACAAATTGGGCTTTAGTGCAGATCTGCTCCAAATGCATTACAGTCATTTGATTGCCACCAACTACAGCCACATTTAAATCTGTAAAATCATAATTTTTAATATCTTCTGATGCGATAATTTTTCCTTGGAATTTTTGGAAAAAATCAGGCGAATTTTGAAAGAAACCATCCAATGGATTCTTTTTCTTGTTAACCATTTGCATATCCTTGTTTTTTTACTTTGTTGCAGTTGGTTCTGCAGTTAACTGGTATATCCAAGATGGAACTTTTGGTAAAGATTTTTCTGGAATCTGGTCAGTCATCGCCACCATGGCATCTACAGGAATATGGAACCATTTTTGCTTGCGATCAATCACTTTATAGGCATGAAACTGGATAATCTGAAACCAGGGATTACGACGGCCAGCGACTGTTCTGCCACCAATTTTGGAAAATTTATTCATTGCTGAATAGAGTTTTTCTTCAGCCAGTCCAAGTTTAATGACGTTGTCACGCATTTTATTGATCAACGGCAAATAGGCTAGAATTCCCAAAATCATGCGCGGATCAAGCGCTCTTGCTGCCATTTGGGAAAGTTGAATGAAGGTTTTATTGTAGCCTTGCGCTTCCATGACACTAAAACCGACGCCCAGATGTCGGGCTTCATCACCATTAATCAATTTAAAAGCCTGATGACAGACCGGATCATCGACGCTATCGAGTAAAAAGGTGCATAAGGCACCATCCAGCGCAACTTCTAGCATGGGAATGACCGCACCCAAAATATAGAAGGGCATATCATCGGCATAGGTATCTAGCCATTTAATAATCAGCCGCAGATTTTTATTGGGCTTGGGAATGTCGCCTTCTAACATGCCCCAACGTTTCATCAGTGCCATTTCCGCATTGGCATGTCGCTGTTCTTCAGCATGAAAAATGGCATACATTTCACTTAAAGTCGGGTTTGGTGCTTTTTTTGACATCGCAGCAAATGCACGCGCGCCAATATGTTCAATCCACATTAAGTCGGCCATAAAGTCTTTCAGTTTTGGCCATTGCTCGGACGTGATTAGCTCTTTTCCTGGTGCATTCCAGTCAATATCAGATAAAGTCCATTGGGTATTTTTGACTTTATCCAGCATTTTTTCTAGGTCAATTGAAGCCATGACTACACCTGTAGCAGCATTGTTTTCATACCAGTGTAGGAGAAATCATACGGATGTAATGTGCGGAACTGCTTAAACTGATATGACTGATTTTGCCAATGCTTTAGTCTACTGATTTATAGAGATAATTTATTTAACTATTTGATATTAAAAAATAAAGACTTATCATTAGAGGACAAGTCTTATCTTTAAAAGCAGGCTGGTGTTAGACAATGCTGAAATGGAAGAGTGAGCTCAATAGGCTAGAAGTGGATTTAATTCTGTTCATCATCCTGTTCAAAATTTTTAAAGTCCGCATTTAAAAAATGAGGCATGCCGGATGATGGCGTATGCACTCTCAGATAGTCTAAATCGCGGATATTTTTCTGCACGGCCACAGCACCAAATAAACTCAGTAAAAAAGCCATGATATAAAAACCTTTTTCACTTAAATCCAGTGATGCATTCCATAAACCCAGTGCAAGTAATGTAATGCAGATGACAATCGAGGCCCAGCACAGTCCAAAATAAATCGCAGTGACATGCATGCCTTCGAGTTTATCGCGGACAATTTTTTGCAAAGAAACGGCAGCAAATAGCCCATATAAAATCAGGATCAGATAATAACCCTTTTCATTCAGCAGCATGTCGGCATTCCATAAGCCAATCAGATAGGCGGCTATGCCAGTGATGAGGGCAATCCAACTGGCTGCAATAAATGCAGAGGTCGGTTTATTGATATATTGATTCATTCTTTTATTCCATTTTAATAGTCGTATATTTTTTATACAGATATTATGCCGAAGCCTGAAGATTTAGCAATTGTTGTGCTTATATATTGAATAAAATTGATGTTTTAATGATTGGTGTTTTTCCATCTGCGCATAAAAAAATAGCACCGAAAACGGTGCTATAGTGCGTATTGGTACAGACTTAAGAATTTTTGATCTGCATTAATAATTCAAAGTTTTCAAGTCGTTTGTCTGTGTCGTAAATATCACAGGTAAAAATAAACTCATCGACATTATATTTTTCTAATAGCCTTTCCAAACCGGCTTTGACGGTCTCTGGCGAACCTATTTGTGCCAGGGCATAGAAATTGTCGACCGACATTTTTTCTGCAGGTGACCAAAGTCCTTCCATGCTGGCAACTGGCGCTTTCAGTTTTAAGCTTTGTCCACGCATCAAGCCAAGCACCCGCTGATAGGCACTGGTCGCCAGATATTGTGCTTCTTCATCGCTTTGTGCCACCACCGTCGGAACACCCATGGAAACATAAGGTCGATCCAAATATTCAGATGGTTCAAAGTTTTCTCTATACAGTTTGATCGCTTGATCCAGCATACGTGGCGCAAAATGTGAAGCGAATGAATAGGGAAGGCCTAGTTTTGCAGCCAGCTGTGCACTAAACAGGCTGGAACCCAATAACCAGACTGGAACATGGGTGTTTTGTCCAGGAGTCGCGACAATCCGTTGATGAGGAACAGGGGCTTTGAAATATTGCAGGATTTCCAGCACATCTTGCGGGAATTGGTCTTCGGTTTCCTTGCGGCCACGGCGTAAGGCACGCATGGTGACCTGATCAGTGCCGGGTGCCCGGCCAAGTCCCAGTTCAACACGATTCGGATAAAGCGTAGCTAAAGTGCCAAATTGTTCTGCCACCACTAAAGGCGCGTGATTAGGTAGCATAATGCCGCCTGAACCGACTTTTAAGCTGTGCGTATTGGCTAAAATATATCCCAATAACACCGCTGTTGCAGAACTGGCAATACCATCCATATTGTGATGTTCGGCCAGCCACAGTCGGCGATACCCTAATTGTTCCGCTTTTTGGGCCAGTGCCAATGCATGATGCAGTGAAAATTCTATGCTTTTATCATCACGGACCGGCGCAAGTTCGAGAATGGAAAATTGAGTGTCTTTTAAAGAACGCATTTGTTTTCTCTAAGATGAAAGGCTAGAGAAAGCATACGTTGCTTGCTTGAATTTGTATATCGTTTTTTTTCGATATATTAAAAGTGAGAGTATGATTTAGGTCATGGACATATAAAAAAGCACCCGAAGGTGCTTTTAAGTGTTCTTAAATTAACGGCGTTTGTACCAGCCTAAATGGCGTCCATTGTCATGGCGGTCGTTGTAGCGGTAACTATTGTTACGACGGTCATAGCGATCATGATAGCGACGCTCATCATGATCATATCGTTCATCATAACGATCGTCGTAACGGCGGTCTTCACTGACTTTTTTACCTAGTACAGCACCACCGGCTGAACCTAAGCCTGCGCCAATATAACCACCGTTCGTGCCACCCATATTTTTACCGACGGTATAGCCACCAGCACCACCTAAGGCACCACCGATCACAGCACCAGTACGGTCACGGCGATTAGAGGCAACACCTGCACCTGCACCACCACCGATTGCAGAGCCAATCATGGCGCCTGTCGTACCACCCATTTGTTTACCCACGGCAGCACCGACCACGCCACCCAAGGCAGAAGTTAAGGCTGTATTTGTTGTATTACCTGCATTGGCTGTCGTCATGGTTAAAGCAGACGATGCCACGACAGCAGCAAGAAGGATTGAATTGAATTTCATGGCAAACTCCTTTTGGAAGCTTTTGTTATTTCTTGAGCTAAATGTAATAAAAAATGTGGAAAGCAAAATGGATGAGTTGTTCATGATTTGTATTTTTATCCGGTATTTTCTTCATAATTTATTCATAAATGACACTATTCCATCATTATGGACTGAAAAGTGCTATCAGCATGATTTGGCACACAGGGTGTTGCGCTGTGGTTGTAGGCAAGTGATGTATTCAATTGACAAACATGAAGCTGACTTTAATGCCCTATAAGAGGGGGTTATTCTCTCAAAGATAATTCATGCGGGTTGATGTAAATATAAAGTGCTTGATGGGAATCACAGCATTGAAAATGGACTAAATCAAGAATGAACTTATCACTTTTATATTCGGAAGATGCTGTGCTTTTTAATCGAAGATGATCTAATAACGTAAAAAAAGCACCCGAAGGTGCTTTAAAAAGGAAACTAGAATTAACGACGATTATAACGTTTGTGGTTATAGCTATTATAACGACGGTCATAACGATCATCATAGCGGCGGTCTTCACTGACTTTTTTACCCAGAACCGAACCACCTGCAGCACCTAAAGCAGAACCGATATAACCACCGGTTGAACCGCCCATGCTTTTACCTACAGTATAACCACCGACACCACCTAAACCACCACCAATGGCTGCGCCAGTACGGTCACGTTTATTGGCTGAAACAGCAGCACCACCTGCACCACCGATCGCTGAACCAATCATGGCACCGGTATTGCCACCCATCTGTTTACCTACTGCAGTCCCCACAACGCTACCCAGAGCGGAGGTTAATGCAACGTTGGTGCTGTTACCCGCATATGTGGTGGTTGCTGTGACTGCTGAAGTTGCAACTACTGCGGCAAATAAAATTGAATTAAATTTCATGGCAAACTCCATTTGGAAGATTTCGTTATGTCTTGAGTCTAAGATAGTCCAAAGCTGGACAATGAAGATGGATGGCGTGTTAAGAGTTTGTGTTTTTTTCTGCCAAATTTATCCATAATTAACAAGTAATAAGCCTGCTAGATATAAAAAAAGCACCCGAAGGTGCTTTTTTCTGATCCTGTCTGCAGGTCATTGATTAACGATGGCTGCGACGGTATTTTTTAGAGTGTTTTTTGTAAGAACGTTGGTCGGCATGACGGTCTTGTGATACTTTTTTTCCTAGAACCGAACCACCCGCAGCACCTAAAGCAGAACCGACGTAACCACCTGTAGTTCCGCCCATGCTTTTACCTACAGTATAACCACCAACACCACCTAGACCACCGCCAATGGCAGCTGCTGTACGGTCACGTTTGTTAGTTGAAACAGCAGCACCACCCGCACCACCAACTGCAGAACCAATCATCGCACCTGTGTTACCGCCCATTTTTTTACCAATCGCAGTACCTGCAACGCTACCTAATGCAGAAGTTGCGGCGATACGAGTTGAGTTGTCTGCATGAGCAGAAACAGTAAATACAGATGTAGCTGCGAATGCTGCGCTTAATAATAATGCATTCAGTTTCATAGTTAACTCCATGTTCAAAAAGTGAACGTTATAAGCAAGTTATTTCGATGCGGCAAATGTAACAAGAATTTTTTCCAACAATGTGGAGATGAACAAGGAGAGTTGTGGTGTTTAGTGTCTGCTTTGTAAAGTTATATTAATAATGTGTAGAAACACGCTCTAGATTAAACATTCAGGTCTTAAATGTGAATGAATCTGGCAGTGATTTAGATCACATTTTCTAAACCTTCCTTTTTATAAGCGGTTTTGTCTCCACAATATCTATGTCATTTAAGCCTTAGAATCGTTACACTAGGCACAATTTTTTTAAGCTGATCTATGTCATCCAAGGCATGGTGATGGCCTTTATCTTGAGATATTTTGCAAAATGAAAGAATCGTTACGTTTACGATTAGATCAACTTTCTGACCGTCACGAAGAATTAAACGCATTACTTGCCGATGTTGAAGTGATTTCAGATAACAAACGCTTCCGTCAATTGTCACGTGAACATAGTGACCTCTCCGAAATTACCGAAGTCTGGACTAAATTCCGTCAAGCCGAAGAAGATATAGAAACGGCTGAAGCCATGTTGAGCGATCCTGATTTTAAGGAAATGGCGGTTGAGGAAATTAAAGAAAATAAAGCGCTGCTGGAACAACTCGAAGCAGACCTCAATATCCTGATGATTCCAAAAGACCCAAATGATGCCAATTCGGCCTATCTGGAAATTCGTGCCGGAACAGGTGGTGATGAAGCGGCAATCTTCTCGGGTGATTTGTTCCGCATGTATAGCAAATATGCCGAATCACAGGGCTGGCGCCTTGAAATCCTGTCTGAAAATGAAGGCGAGCATGGTGGCTATAAAGAAGTCATCTGCCTGATTAATGGTGAAGGGGTTTACGGTCGCCTGAAGTTTGAAAGTGGCGCGCACCGTGTGCAACGTGTTCCTGCGACTGAATCACAAGGTCGCGTGCATACCTCTGCCTGTACAGTGGCGATTCTTCCTGAAGTGGATGTGGATACTTCAGTAGACATTAACCCGGCAGATTTACGGATTGATACTTACCGTGCTTCGGGTGCGGGTGGTCAGCACATTAACAAAACCGATTCCGCAGTGCGTATTACCCACATTCCAACCGGTACCGTGGTGGAGTGTCAGGATGAACGTTCACAGCATAAAAACAAAGCCAAAGCCATGGCTTTACTGGTTTCACGTCTGGAAAATGCCAAACGTGCCGCAGCAGATGCAGCGACTTCGGAAATGCGCCGTGACCTGGTCGGTTCAGGTGACCGTTCCGAACGTATCCGTACTTATAACTATCCGCAAGGCCGCATGACTGATCACCGTATTAACTTGACCTTATATAAGTTAGATGCGGTGATGGAAGGTGATTTAACCGAATTGCTCGACAGTTTACACCGTGAATATCAGGCAGATCAGTTGGCCCTTCTTGCACAGCAGAATGGTGGCTAATGAATATTGCACAGGCCTTGGCCTTACGCGGTGAAGCAGAGAGTTATGAACGCCAGGAAAATGCCTGGTTACTGGAGCATATCACCAAAATTGATGCTTTTGATTTGCCAATGAAAAAAGCGCTGGAATTAACAGCAGAGCAAGAGCAGGCATATCGGAGTGGGCTGGCACGTATTGCAGCGGGTGAACCTTTGGCCTATGTCACAGGTTCACAGCCATTCTGGACTTTAGATCTGAAAGTGACGCAAGACACCTTGGTGCCACGCCCGGATACAGAGGTTTTGGTTGAAACTGTTTTACGTTTAGACTTGCCTGAAGATGCCCGTGTTGTCGATTTAGGTACTGGAACGGGGGCGATTGCTTTGTCTCTGGCCAGTGAACGCCCAGATTGGTCAGTGACTGCTAGTGATATTTATGAACCGACTTTAGACGTTGCAGCGTTTAATGCGAAAAAGCATGATCTTGAGCATGTGCAATTTGTATTAGGTTCATGGTTTAAACCATTTGGTCGTGCTTTTTTTGATGTGATCGTATCGAATCCGCCCTATATTGATGCTGATGATGTTCACATGCAAGATCTTGCAACTGAACCAGAACGGGCTTTGGTTGCAGACAATCATGGGCTTGCCGACCTTGAGCAAATTATCCAGCAGGCTAAAAAGCATTTAACTGTCAATGGCTGGGTGGTGCTGGAACATGGCTATGATCAGGCTGAAGCCGTGCGACATATTTTTATCCAGGCCGGATATAAAGAAGTAAGAACGGTAAAAGATTATGGTGGTAATGACCGTGTAACTTTGGGGCAGTGGCCGCATTAATCGATTCAATAAAATAAAGCGCATGATGCGCTTTATTTTTTCACTACATCACGCCAGCGTAACAGCCAGTTTTCAACAATTTTCATTAAGCTATCGCTAATTTTGCCTAAAATAGCCAATAAAATAATCGCAATAATGACGATATCTGGTCGCGAAGTTTCGCGGCCATCACTGAGTAGATAACCAATCCCTTGGGTGGCCGCAATCAGTTCAGCTGCAATCATAAACATCCAGGACAAGCTCAGGCTGTTGCGTAAACCGGTTAAAATGCCAGGTGAAGCTGCAGGAAGTACAATGTCCTTGATCTGCTGAAAATATTTCAAGCGGTAGACTTGAGCGACTTCAATCAGTTTACGATCTACGCCCTGAATGGCGGAAACTGTGTTGGTATAGGTGGGGAAAAATGCCCCGATCGCAATCAGGGTAATTTTCGATGCCTCATCAATACCTAACCATAAAAGCAAGAGCGGAATCCAGGCCAGACTAGGAATAGATTTTATCGCTGAAAACGAAGGTTCTAAAAATTCTTCAGCATGTCTGTTTAAGCCCACCAAGATAGCAAAAACCAGAGCAAGGCCGCTACCGATCAAAAAACCTAAAAATACCCGCCAGGTACTGGTCCAGATATGCAGCCATAAATCACCTTCAGATAATTCGACTAGAGACTGCCATAAGCTGCTGGGTGCGGGAAGTAAGTAGGGTTCAATCCAGCCATTTCTCACTACGATTTCACACAAAACCAGTGCTAAAACCGGAATGAGCAGTCCCTTAAGCTTGCTTATTAATCTAAGCAAGTGAGGTGGTGGAGCACTGTCAACGTCAGGTTTAATCTGTGCCGGCTTGGTGGTTACAGTCGAACTCATTATTACTTCACAACCTTTTGTGCATATTTAGCATCAAAGAGTTGATCAATAACTTGATTAACGTTTGTTCCTGGGCGAACCAAATTTTCCTCAGTCAAAATTGTTCCCGATTTTTTCAAGGCATTAATATGCTTTGCAGTTGGGGTATTTTGTTCAAAATTGGTTCGGCTCAGTTGAAGCTTGGCGACAGCAATAGGGAGCTTGGATTCTCGCGCCAGCAATTCTGCCAGCTTATCCGGATTGGCTTTGGCCCATTTACGTGCCTGTTCATAGGCTTTGATGACTGCTTCAATGGCTTCAGGACTTTGATTCGCGAATTGCTCTTTTGTGCTCAATACACTGTAACTATTGAAACCGACATTTCTATAGAGCAGTTTGGCGCCAGATTGTACTTGTGCCGAAGCCATCAGCGGATCCAGACCGGCCCAAGCATCAACTTGTCCACGTTCAAGTGCCGTTTTACCATCCGGATGTTGCAGGTGTACCAGTTGCACATCCTTTTTATTCAAGCCCGCAGTTTCCAATGCCTGTAATGTGAAAAGAAAAGGGTCGGTCCCTTTGGTGGCTGCAATTTTTTTCCCTTTTAAATCTTTTATGCTTTTAATCGGAGAGTTTTTGGCAACCACTAAAGCGGTCCATTCGGGCTGGCTTTGGATATACACAGTTTTAATCGGGCTACCATTGGCACGGCTAAGTGCAGCAGCCAGACCTGCAGTAGAAGAAAAATCGACACTACCACTATTTAAATATTCAAGTGAACGGTTACTACCTTGGCTAAAGACCCATTTAATTTCAGTTTTAGGCAAGGCTTTTTCTAAAAGTTTTTGTTCCTTCACCACTAAACTGGTAGGTGAATAGTAAGCATAATCCAGTTTAAGGGTGTCGGGGATCGCTGCGAAACTGGACTGAATTCCCAAACCGAGAGTAAGTGCGGTAAATAATATTTTGCTTTTAACGCTGAAAGTGTGCATATAAACCCCATAAAATTGTAAAACTTGATATGAGTGGAATACTGCCAGTGATTAAGAGGGAAAGAAAAAACAGGAATTTTTATAAAATTATCTTAATATTGTATATATTGAATTTTTAAATTTTAAGTATTTGAATTTTATTGTATTATTTTTTATTTTCTTGATTTTTCTGCTTTATATCAAAAAAATACATGGGCATAAATAAAATTAAAATAGCATTTGTTTCAATAGGTAGAAGTGCAGTGAAATTTCATTGTAATGACATTGTATGTATTTTAATTTAAGATTTAATTTGAGGGTATCCGTTTTTAGAACGGCATTTGAAATGCTGGCGTTTAGTAATTGCTGAAAATTATGCTTAAGACAGTATGACGAAAACATTTTTTTAAATGAGGATCGTCGTCCACAAAGTTTGATTAATTTGATTAGTCTGATTCAGAGAATTCCTGCGTTACAGTTATAAATGAGCAATTGATGCAGGCTTGCTGGTCAATACACCGTTTTTATATCTAGGAATCGAGTAAATAAGTAAAAAAAAGCGACTCAATGGAGTCGCTTTTTTTTACTTATTTTAAGATTTATACCGGAAAATCTTGTAAACAGTCCGATATTTCCAATTGAGTCAGTACATTTGTTTCAAGGGCTAAGCCTAGCGCCACAATTTTTGCGGTATCTGTAAGATAGGAATCATCTTTTAAAGCAACGCCGCTTTGCAAAGCTTGAATACTTTCAGCACTGATATCTAATGCTTGAGCTGATTCAATGGCATCCGCACGATTAAAAAAGCTGATTACTGCTTGTTGAAGTACTGAATCAGGCGTATTTAAAATACCTTGATTCAACAGTTCATCGAATTGAGCAGGGTGAGTGTTGAGAGAATGAGTAAAATTTTGCACTAAATTTTGCTCTAGTACATCAATCATCTTAAGCATGTCAGAACCTTTAATCTAAGGTGATTACACGGGGAGGAGTACAGGAAATAAGCATAAAAGTATGCTTTTAAATTGAGTGAAAAGTAACCTAATTTGGAACATTATGCAAA
This sequence comes from Acinetobacter bouvetii, assembly GCF_902753875.1. Classification (GTDB taxonomy): domain Bacteria; phylum Pseudomonadota; class Gammaproteobacteria; order Pseudomonadales; family Moraxellaceae; genus Acinetobacter; species Acinetobacter bouvetii_A. The sequence continues at coordinate 28,876 of NZ_CADDTS010000048.1, forward strand.
CTTCTTTCGATGAATAGCAGAGCCAATTTTTAAGTGAATGAAAATTCAAAAGAAATATTCAAGACTCGCTGGTCACTTATGCGAGGATGCTTCATCTTCATTATTTTGGCGGTAAGCCCCTGGACTGACTCCGGTCCATTTTTTGAAAGCGCGGTGAAAAGCGCTCGGATCTTGAAAGCTTAATTCATCACTAATCTGTTGCAGGCTTTTATCTGTTTTAGTCAGAAATTCGATGGCGGTATCACGCCGAATATCATTTTTAAGTTGCTGATAACTAACCCCTTCACTTTTTAATCGCCTTTGCATGGTGGCATCAGACATATTTAAACGCTGGGCAATTTCATTCAATTCTAGCCATTGGGCAGGTGGAACATTCATTAAATATTTGCGTATTTGTGAGCTAATGGCGTGTGGATTTTTAAAACGCACCAGTAAGTTTTGCGGTGTCTGTTTAATAAACTGATGCCATGACTGTTTGTCCCGTTTGATCTGAATATTTAAATAGTTGGCATCGAACTGAATATAGTTTTCATTGCTATTGTATTGAATATTTTCACAAAATCGGACTTTATAGTCTTGGTCATCTAGTGGCGCATCACATTTCAGTTGAATCTGATTGAGTAAAACTCTTTGTCCGCTGAGCCAGCACATCAAAGCATGAATTAGCATTAAATAAGTGGCATAGCTGAACATTCTTTTGGTTTGTTTTTGTTCATAAATCACAATGTAGGCATAGTTTTCCTGTACAAATAATTGACTGATAAAATCATCTAGCAGCAGATTTAAAAACTGCAAAATTTGCTGCAGGGCTTTTTCCAGCGTTTCGGCATGCATGACTGATCTGGATAACAGTTTAAAACTGCCACGCCGCATAGGATGGCTGTCCATACCAAAAAATTCGTCATTCATGACATCAGCCAGCTCAGTCCAAAGCTGGGCATATTGCGAAACAGATACGCGGGCCTTACTGGAGTTCAGCAGCTCAACAGGAATACCGGATTTGAGCAGGATGTTTTGAGTGTTCAAACCCTGATGTTGGGCGGATAAAAGTGCTTCATGAACCAGACTGATTGAGATCGTACCTTTACTGTAATTTAAGTCTTGTTCATTCATGTACAGATATCCGTATTCCGTATTTTTTCTTCCATAACCTGGATTGTCCAAATCCATCATAGAGGATGCAATATTTGGAAATTGTACTCTAGCTGAACTGCATTTACTCTGCATCTTAAGTCGAGTGTTTATTCAAATAATTAACAGGAATAGAAGATGAAAATTCAAGGAAAAGTATTTGTCGTGACAGGCGGTGCATCTGGTTTGGGTGCAGCCACAGCCACTTATCTGGTGGGTCAAGGTGCTCAGGTGATTATGGTGGATATGAATCAGGAGCTTGGTCAGGAAATGCAGCAGCGTTTAGGTGCGCATTCAGTCTTTGTAAAACTGGATGTTACCGACGAGCATGCAGTCCAAGTGTTCTTTGAAAATATTGAACAGCAATATGGTCAGTTGAATGGTCTGGTGAACTGTGCCGGTATTGCACCTTCAGCCAAAGTGCTGGGTCGTGATGGCATTCATGACTTGGGCATGTTCCAAAAAGTATTGAATATTAATGTCAGCGGTACATTTAACATGATTCGCTTTGCGGCAAGTTTGATGGCGAAATATCAATTGCAGGCAGGTGAAGAAGAACGTGGTGTCATCGTCAATACCGCTTCAGTGGCTGCATTTGAAGGACAGCTCGGTCAAGCTGCTTATGCCGCTTCTAAAGGTGCGGTAGTTGCCATGACTTTACCTTTGGCACGTGAGCTGGCACGTGAAGCGATTCGTGTGATGACTATTGCTCCAGGGATTATGGAAACGCCGATGCTGAAAGCCATGCCGCAAAATGTGCAGGATGCTTTGGGGCAGATGGTGCCGTTTCCATCGCGTTTGGCCAAGCCGGAAGAGTTTGCGCATTTGGTCGGTCATATTTTTGAAAATACTTATTTGAATGGTGAAGTGATTCGTTTGGATGGCGCGATTCGTATGCAGCCTAAGTAAGTTGGATTTCTCTAAAAAATAGAATCCCATACAGCAGCAAATTGCTGGTCGAGTTGAAATGACTTTGCGTAAGCATTCATTTTCTTTTGAAGGATCAAAAGAAACAAAAATCCCTTGCGCAACTGAAGATACATCCTTGTATCTCAGTTGCGCAGGCGACATCCATGTCGCCATAAATCATTTTTAATTACTAAATGTTGTTCTTGAAGCCAAAATTAAAAATAGATTTGAGCAAGTATTGGAGTCATGAGTGTGGCATGGATGCCACACGTTTCCCATCCCTTGCGCTGCATTTTAAAGCAGTGCTTAAAACTGGCTCAGGATGTCGTGTATGGGAAACAAAAGGTTTTTGTCTACTTTTGACCTTTCAAAAGTAGAAATATTGCCTACGCAAAGGCAAAAAAACTGAATTAATCAAATGAGGCAGTGCTGATTTTTAAAAATCTAATATTGAATATTTTTTGATTTATACAAGTTATCTAATATTCAAAGCAAAATTTATAAATTGAAAGAAAAAGGACATTCAATGATTTTAAATGACGAACAAAAGATGGTTCAGGACATGTTGCGGGATTATTCGCAAAACAGGTTAAAACCTACTGCCGCAGAACGTGATAAAACTGCTCAATTTCCTGCACAAGAACTGAAAGAACTCGGTGAGTTGGGCGCTTTAGGCATGACTGTGTCTGAACAATGGGGCGGTGCGGGCCTGGACTATATTTCACTTGTAGTTGCCTTGGAGGAAATTGCTGCAGGTGATGGCGCAATTTCGACCATCGTCAGCGTACAAAATTCGCTTCCTTGTGGCATTACCCAGCGTTACGGTACAGAAGCACAGAAACAGAAATATCTTACTAAACTTGCGACAGGTGAATGGCTTGGATGCTTTTGTTTAACTGAACCGCAGGCCGGGTCAGATGCCGGTTCACTGGAATGCAAGGCAGAGCGTGATGGAGATGAATGGGTGCTGAATGGCACCAAACAGTTCATTACCACCGGTAAGCATGCACAAGTGGCCATTGTCTTTGCTGTGACAGACAAAGCCGCAGGGAAAAAAGGTATTTCCTGTTTCCTGGTGCCTACAGATACTGAAGGTTATATTATTTCGCGTCTGGAAGAGAAGATGGGACAACATTGCTCAGATACGGCAACCATCATTTTTGAAAATTGTCGAATTCCTGCCGAAAATTTATTGGGTAAAGAAGGTGAAGGTTACAAGATTGCCTTATCTAATCTAGAGTCAGGTCGAATTGGGATTGCAGCACAATCGGTCGGGATGGCGCGTGCTGCACTGGATGCTGCTGTGGAATATGCCAATGAGCGTAAAGCTTTTGGGGTAGAGATTGTTCAGCATCAGGCAGTTGCATTCCGTCTGGCTGATATGGCCACACAAATTGAAGCTGCACGACAACTGATTTTCCATGCCGCAAGCTTAAAAGATGCAGGCTTACCATGTTTGAAAGAGGCCTCTATGGCCAAGCTGTTTGCATCCACCATGGCGGAACGCGTCTGTTCTGATGCCATTCAAATGCACGGTGGCTATGGCTATGTTTCCGATTTCCCGGTAGAGCGTATTTACCGTGATGTACGGGTCAGTCAAATCTACGAAGGGGCCTCGGATATCCAGCGTCTGGTCATTGCACGTGAGGTTACTAAAAGCTAAAACGGCTAATTTTTAGACTTTAGTCGGTGTTCAAATCCTGCACATTTTCTGATGGATAAGGAAATTGCAGGAGGTCAGAAATCATGTTTATCTAAGTAAATAGTGAAGTAAAAAATTTAAAAATGCTGAATCAATTTTGCATTTTTAGAGTCAGAACAATAAGCAAAATGGATCAGCAAAGCAGGAGCTTTGTTTAAAATAACGGATGAGAGGTTGTCGCCATGAAGACATTACAACAAGCATATCAAGAGTTTAATTTTGATGATTTTCTTGCACAGCAACTGGTAGGTACAGCAGAGTCTGTCAATGCCTATGTTGAATGCTGCGAGCGTTATCTCGGTTTAAATAAAACAGCCTTAATCTGGGAAGGTAAAAATGGTGAATCTTCCGAATGGACATTTGAACAGCTGGCAGAAGCCTCAGGAAAATTGGCAAATTATTTTAGCTCAATTGGCTTAAAAGCAGGTGATTGCATTGCCGGATTATTGCCACGCACCCCTGAATTGCTCATTACGATTTTAGCCAGCTGGCGGATGGGCGCAATTTATCAGCCTTTATTTACCGCATTTGAATCTAAAGCGATTGAACACCGGATCAATACTGCCAAAACCCAACTGATAGTCACCAATGAAGAGCAACGTCCAAAACTCAACAGTCTGGCTGTACCACATATTTTAACGGTGCATCAAGCAAATAGCCTAAGTCATGCAGATGCAGATTTTTGGACCGAACTCCACAAGCAATCTGCAACTTTTGTACCGGTCATGCAAACATTTGAAGATGATTTCCTGATGATGTTTACCTCAGGAACCACAGGTTTGGCAAAATCAGTTCCGGTGCCTTTAAAGGCGGTGTTGGCATTTAAGGGTTATATGACCTATGCCGTGGATTTGCGTGAGGAGGACTCTTTCTGGAATCTGGCCGATCCGGGTTGGGCTTATGGTTTGTACTACGGTATTACCGGACCTTTAAGTCTGGGGCATAGCATTATTATGGATGAACGTGCATTTAGTGTAGATAATGCCGTACAGATCATCAAAAAATATAAAGTCAGTAATTTAACCGGTTCACCCACTGCTTTTCGGATGTTCTTTGGATTCAAGGAAAAATTTGATCCATCGATTAAAGAGCATTTACGTGCCGTCAGTAGTGCAGGCGAGCCATTAACCCCGGAAGTGATTCACTGGTTTAATCATGACCTGAATGTGAATATTTATGATCAATATGGACAGACTGAACTGGGGATGGTGATTGCCAATCATCATGCTCTGGAACATGAAAAGAAAGTCGGTTCCGCAGGTTTTGCCAACCCGGGTCATCGTTTTGCGGTATTGAATCAAAACAATGAAGAAGTGGAAAGAGGCGGAATCGGCACCCTGGCCATCGATTTTTCTCAGTCGCCTTTAACCTGGTTTAAAGGTTATGGCGGCAATAACCGTAAATCATTCGTTGGGCATTATTATTTAACCGGTGATACGGTTAAATTAAATGAAATGGGCGGGGTGGATTTTATTGGTCGTGCTGATGATGTCATTACAACGTCAGGCTATCGTGTGGGGCCTTTCGATGTGGAAAGCACTTTACTGGAATGTGCAGAGGTTTTGGAATCCGCAGTCATTGGCAAGCCAGACCCGGAACGTACCGAGGTGGTGAAAGCTTTTGTGGTGCTTAAACCGAAATTTTCTGCTTCGGATGAGTTAAGCCACAAACTTCAGGAATATGTGCGCTCACGTTTGTCTAAACATGCTTATCCTAAAGAAATAGAATTTGTGGAAGGCTTACCTAAAACCTCAAGCGGTAAAATTCAACGCAATTTACTCAAGCAACAGGAAGTTGCCAAAATGCAGGGAATCCAAAAAGTCAGTTAAACCCTTTTTAGTTTTTTAAAGTTTCATGCTCTTGCACCCGAAAGGGTGCTTTTTTTTACTTGAATTATTTACAGCACTGCTTGAAATAATATAAAAGTAATGGAGAGATGAATTTTATTTTTAAAATTAGTATGTTAATTATTTTAGGGGATGAAAAATGAATAAAATATTGTATTTAAGTCTTTTAGCTTTATGTATCAGTACATCTGTAGAAGCAGGAAAAGGACGTCAACCTTGTTCAGGTAAAAAAGGTGGTATTAGTCACTGTCAGGGTACAAAATTTATTTGTCATGATGGATCAATGAGTGGTTCTAAGAAAACTTGTAGATAAGAGTATTTTATGGGATTCAATTTTCGTAAGAGTTTTAAAATTGCTCCGGGTGTTCGTTTAAATGTAGGAAAGAAAGGGATAAGTAGTGTTTCTGTAGGTGGAAAAGGTGCACGAGTAAGTGTGGGAAAGAAAGGCACAAGAACTACAGTTGGTATACCGGGTACAGGACTTTCTTATAGTTCTCATCAACCATTTAAAAGCAATAAGCAGCAAAAACCAAGAGAACAGCCTCCCACATTATTTAATAGTGATATGCCACCTCCATTAAGCAGCAAATACCAGGAGGGTGATCGTGAGGTTTCAATTTTACTTGGATTAGGAATCTTTTTTCTTCCTTATATATTTTCTTGGTTTACCTTGAGACAAGGACATACAACACTCTCTAGAGTTTTAAGCTTTGGATGGATGATTTTACTTATTTTAATGATGAAGTAATGAAGTCTTCTACACTATAATCTTTCCTGTTTTATGGCTTATTTCAAGTTTCGATAGGATAGATAAACACGTGACCAACCCACTCGACATGGACCTAGAGTTAAGCGATGAAGAAATGCATCTTTACAGCCGGCAAATTCTGCTGGATGGCTGGGACATTGAAGCCCAGGAAAAACTGAAACTTGCCAATGTCCTGATTGTCGGTTGTGGTGGAATTGGTTGTACCACAGCGGAACTGCTAGCGCGTGCAGGTGTGGGGCAAATTACTTTAATCGATGCCGATACGATTGAGATGAGTAATCTGCAACGGCAAATAGCCTATGTAGAAGAAAATATTGGTTTCTATAAAGCTGAAATACTGGCCAAGCGATTACAGCAGATCAATCCGCATATCCGTGTTGAATCTCAAACAGTAAAACTGGATGAGAGCAATGCAGAAGCATTAATTTCAGCTCAAGATCTAGTTTTAGATGGCTGTGATAATTTCACCACACGTTACCTCGTCAACCAAACCTGCAAGCAATTCAATGTACCTTTAATCAGTGCTTCAGCCATTGGTTTTCAGGGACAACTGTTTATGGTGGAAGGCGAGTCTGCCTGTTATGAATGTCTATTTCCCAAAGAACAGCATGCCAATGAAAACCTGCGCTGTGCAGATTCAGGCGTATTGGCCACTACACCGAATGTCATGGCCAGCTTGCAAGCCCATCATGCTTTACTGTATTTGGGACTGGGCAAAACACCACTGAAACAAAAACTGATGCTTTGGGATGGTCTAAGCATGAAACAACGTCTACTTGCTTTCGAAAAAGATACAGATTGTCCAATCTGTCAGGCAAGATAGACCTGCAAGCCCATATTTTTTTGCTACACTCGCTATAATTTAATTCTAAGCTGACATTATGAAAAACAATATCTGGTTAGATGGCCTGCGTTCAGTTGCCCGTGTTGGGGAAACGGCTGTAATTGCAGCAAAAGCCGGCTTTAAATATGCCACAGAAAAACCAAGTAACGCCAAGTTGATGCGTGAAACTTTTGAATCCTTAGGTTCAACTTATATCAAGCTCGGACAGTTTATTGCCAGCACACCGTCATTATTCCCACGTGAATATGTGGAAGAATTTCAGGGCTGTTTGGATCAAACTCCATCTTTGCCTTTTAGTTATGTACAAGGCGTATTGGCCTCTGAGTTTGCAGGCAGAAATCTGGATGAAATCTTTGCTTCCATTGATGAAAAGCCTTTAGCCTCGGCCTCTATTGCACAGGTTCATGCAGCCAAACTGGTGAGCGGTGAAGATGTGGTGATTAAAGTGCAAAAACCGGGTGTAGAAACTATTTTGTACACCGACCTGAATGTCTTGCACTGGGCCACCAAGGTTTTGGAAAAAGCCGTACCGAAAGTGAAATTTGCTTCATTGGCCGATATTGTCGAGGAAATTAAAACTCGTATGGTGCGCGAAGTCGATTTTATTGAAGAGGCGCACAACCTGGATGATTTTGTCAATTATCTGAATGTGACGCAAAACTCGAGAGCCACAGCACCAAAAGTTTATCATCAATATTCAACCCGCCGTGTACTGACCATGCAGCGCTTATATGGCGTGCCATTGACCGATTTTGATGTGGTAAAAAATGTAGCTAAAGACCCATCTCAGGTGCTCATTACCGCCATGAATACCTGGTTTGGTAGCTTGATGATGTGTAACAGTTTCCATGCCGATTTACACGCCGGAAACCTGATGTTGCTTGAAGATGGTCGTGTTGGTTTTATTGATTTTGGTATCGTCGGTCAGTTGAAGCCTGAAGTATGGACAGCCTGTATTGCCTTTATGGATGCGCTGCAAAAAACCGATTACACCTTGATGGCTGAAAACATGCTGAAAATGGGCATGACGGACAAGAAAATTGATACTCAAGTTTTGGCGGCTGACTTGGAACGTCTGTTCAGTGGGGTACTTTTGGCCGATCCTCAAGAGTTGCTCACTTCCAATCCGGCAGATTTAAACGACATCATGATGGATATGGTGGGAGTAGGAGAGCGTCATGGTATTCGCTTCCCGCGTGACTTTGCCTTGCTGTTTAAGCAAATGCTGTATTTCGATCGCTTTATGCGCATCCTCGCGCCATATACCGATATTTATGCAGACCAAAGACTGCAAATGGTGCAAACTCTTGATCCAAATGTGTTGTTAAAAAACTAAGTTATTAGTTTGAAAATCCCTCTAAATCCCTCTTTATAAAAGAGGGACTTTTCCTTTTTAAAGGATGAGAAACATTGTTTCGCAAGAAGGGATTAAAAAATCAAAGTCAGTTAGGTGGGGATATGGACGCAATTATCATTGAAGGTTTAAAGGTCGAAACAGTGGTGGGATGTTTCAATTGGGAACGTCAAATCATGCAACCTTTAATGCTGGATATGACCATCCAGACCAGTCTGGAACAGGCTTCCAATTCGGATAAACTGGAACATACCCTGAATTATGCTGAAATTTGCGAGATTTCTGCCAAAGTCATTCAGGATGCCAAGCCAGAATTGATTGAACATGCAGCAAAACTTGTGCTAAATGCGCTTTTTACTACCTTTCCTGCAGTAGAATCGATTATGATTACTATCCGTAAGCCTGCCATTATCGCGCAAGCAAATTCTGTAGGAATTCGTCTTGAACGCCACCGAAACGATATTCGCCTTAGCTCTGGCGAGTAATTGTCATCCCCAACAGCATTTTCAAACTGCAATGAAACAAATCTCTGGTTTGGGAGAGGTTCAATTTTCTCAAATTTATGTGATTCCGTGTCGTGATGCTGTGGGGGCGGATTATTGGAATGCTGCGTGTTTGTTAAAAGCAGCGATGTCGGTTGAGGATATCATTACCTTACTAAAGAAAATGGAAGCTGATTCTGGTCGGGTGCGTCCTTCACATCAAATTTCCTTGGATGTGGATTTAATTGCATGGGGACAGGATTTACAGCACATGCAGTTTAATCCTAAAAAGTTGCCATTGGCTTTAGATGTTAAAATACCGATGCTGGATATTTGGCAAAGCACTGATTTTCAGCACGAAAAGCATCAGTTCCCAGTCGTGAATTGGAACGACTAAATTCAACCAAAATACCATTTTTAACTTTGTTAAATAGCCTAAGCAGTTTAATTTAAAACTGTTAATTTTATCTGTTTTTAAATAATAAAATTTTCATGCTAGGTAAGTCTTTTTTAAGTTTGTATGATTCAATTATTTAAAATTTGGTTGAATATTGAGCGTTAAACGTGAAAATCATTTTAAAATCCTAATCAGGCAAGATTAGAATCTATAATCATATTTAAATAAATGATTTTAAATGAATAATAAAAGAATTTCGTATAACGTGTATTATGTTAATTGTAGGAAAACTAAGAAATACATTGTAATTTTTAGGAACTCTAGAATTAAAAAACGGATGAAAACATGAAAGATCTAGACTTCAAAGATTATTTTTCTCAAAGTGCAGAAGGCTATGCCATCTATCGTCCTTCTTATCTTATAGATTTAGTGAATAAACTAGCTGATCTATGTCCATCACAAAACCTTGCTCTTGATTGTGGTTGCGGTACCGGACAACTTTCGGTGTTATTAGCTGAAAGATTTAAAGAAGTGGTAGCAACGGATGCTAGTGCTGCTCAAATATTAAAGGCCCAAAAACAGGAACGAGTTATTTATCGTACTGCTTTAGCAGAGGATAGCGGTTTATCTGATGAATCGGTTGATCTAATTACTGTTGCACAAGCAGTACACTGGTTAAATTTGGATATGTTTTACCAAGAAGTAGAGCGTATTGCTAAACCAAATGCAATTCTAGCTTTAATTACTTATGGCGTTTTACATGTTGAAGGCTCTGTTGATCCATTAATCCAAGAATTCTATTACGATACGATTGGTGATTATTGGCCTGCAGAAAGAAAACATGTTGAAGATGGGTATAGCAGTTTACCTTTTCCATTCCCAGAGGTAATAGTTCCTACTATCAATATGCATGCTTTTTGGAATCTAGATGAATTAATGGGTTATTTAAATACATGGTCAGCGGTCAAAGAGTTTGAAAAAGTACATCACTTTAATCCCGTTAATCAGTTTAGAACAAAATTATTGAGTGAATGGGGAGATCCTAATTTAAAGAAAAATATTACTTGGCCTTTATCTATTCGAGCTGGAAAAATAAAAGCTCGCTAAAAATTGTATGAATAGCCACTTTAAGTTAGATAAAGTTAGAAAATCCTACCCATTTAACATAATGGTCGTTATACGAAATGTATTATTAAAAATTTTTTTTTCATATATTTAATTTTTTGACCGACCTAAAGAGCATAAAAAAGCCGACTTTGAAATGAGTCGGCTTTTTTATGAGCCGTTTTGATAGTTTTTGTCAATAAATTTGTGTATTTTTTTAACCAATTTGATACTTTTTCTCATATTATTAATTCATCCATTGCTCAAACTATCCCCAATTTCTGCGGATAAAAAGGGGACAGTTTTTAGCCGAATTTGTACGCATATGCTCACATCAATTCAGGCCCTTTGCGGCTATCCAATCTTACTGAAATTTCCTATGATGCCCTCATAAAGGAACAGGAAGTTCCGAAACATAAAACAATAATAAAACGTTTATGCACCAGGAACGTGAAGCAAGACAGGAGTCATGCTTAACACACCCATACGAAAAAAGCCCGGCAGGAAGCCGGGCTTTTTTTTATGTGCTGCTTGCAACTTCGATACGACTTGAGTTTGTTTACTGGACTGTGTCTGTCGTATTAGCTACTGGGGTTATGCGCCAAATTATATTGCCAACATCATCAGTGACCAGAATTCCCCCTGAATGATCCACCGCCACACCCACAGGCCGGCCAAAAGCTTCACCTTTATCACTTAAAAAACCGGTCAAGACATCTTGAGGTTGACCTGAAGGTTGGCCATTTTTAAACGGGACAAAAATGACTTTATAGCCGCTATGAGGTCGACGATTCCATGAACCATGCTGACCAATCAGTGCACCATTACGATACTGTGGCATTAACTGGGCCGTATAAAATGCCAAACCTAATGAGGCTGTATGGCTTCCCAGTGCATAATCCGGCTTAATCGCACGTGCGACCCAATCAGGTCGTTGTGGTTTGACCCGTACATCAACATGCTGGCCATAATAACTATAGGGCCAGCCATAAAAAGCGCCGTCCTTGACCGAGGTCAGGTAATCCGGAACCAGATCATTGCCAAGTTCATCGCGCTCATTCACTACCGTCCATAACATGCCACTCTGAGGCTGCCAGTCCATTCCATTGGGATTGCGTAAGCCAGTTGCAAAAGGACGTGCTTTGTTGGTTGCGAGATCAAATTCCATAATCAGTGCACGACCTGTTTCTTGGTCAAAGCCATTTTCAGCCACATTACTGTTTGAACCGACTGTGATATAGAGTTTGTTACCAGAAGGGTTGGCAATCACGTTTTTGGTCCAGTGATGGTTTAACGGACCTCCTGGTAAATCCAAGAGTTTAGTTCCGCTGGCTGTGATTTGAGTACTACCTGGCGTATAAGGGAAACGCATTAAAGCATCCGTATTTGCCACATACAGCATATTGCCAATCAGCGCCATGCCAAAAGGAGAATTGAGATTTTTTAGAAATACGGTTTTCTGATCCGCGATGCCATCGCCATTACGATCACGCAGCAAGCTAATCTGGTTGGCGCTCGGATGCGATGAACCTGCACGGTTCATCACCAGTTTCATGATTTTACCTCTAATGCCTTTGCTGTCATCTGGCTTAGGTGGCGCATCGGTTTCAGCCACCAGTACATCACCATTGGGCAAGACAAATAGCCAACGCGGATGTTTAAGGCCTTTGGCAAATGCCTGAACTTTTAAACCGCTTGCAGGTGTGGGCATCTCGCCTTCAGGCCAGCCTATGGCCGGAGCGATATTAACCGTAGGAAACAAACTTGATTTAGGTTCAGGTAGACGCGGTTGGGAGCCATAGCCATCTGCAATAGGGGAATGGGATGATTGTGCACAGCCACTGAAGATCCAGAACATTGTCGAGCCAGCAATGGACAGTAAAAATCGATTAGACATTTTTTACCTCCAGCTATTTTTTCCACAGATGTATTTACTGTTACCGATTCAGTGGTGAGTTACTTTAGTCTTTTAGTAAAAAATAATAACCGGAAAATAGGTGAAAGCTGTATGGCCATATATTTTGATAACATCAAAATGAAACAATCGGATGATAAGTTTATAAGTCATAACAAGTTGAGTGAAGTCTACTCTGTGTGAATAGAAAAATCGTTATAAAGCATAGCTCAATTTTATTTGAGTTAGTCTTTGAATAATCGTTTTTATTAAATGATGCTGATGTAATTTTTTGCCAATAAATTGGTTAAAAAATAACCAAATTGGGTGTTTTTTTAATATTTATGCCACTTTCAGGCCAAAAATTATCCCCATTTCCTGTGGATAAAACCGGGATAATTTTTACTCAAACATATAATGCTGTGAAAAACTTCAAGAATTATTCAAAGTTGCTATTTTTGATTAAGATTTGAACATGTACTTTGGGAAAATTTAACGATCTTCCATGTGACAAACATAATCAAGAACTTCATCTGCCATAATCTGAAATTGTGTATTTTTAGGTACGTAGAATGATTCACCCGCATAATAATATTGGCTTTCAGTGTTACTGCCGACTTGAACCAGACATTTCCCATTAATGATCTCAATACGTTCAGCGACATGGGTTTCAAAGATTAATGGTTTCTCAGTAGGAAGAATAACGCCTAATGTTTTTTGAGTGCCATCTTTCAATTCAATGACATGACTGACAGAGCAGCCGTCAAAATGTATATTGGATTTTTTGATGACCGATACAAAATCGAACTGGGTAGACATATTATATCTCCTTAAATTATTGTTATTTTGAAATATTTAATAATTATTTATATTTATAAAATACGAATACATTTTTATTTTTTGTTTATCGTATGAACTAGATTTTAAAAAAAATAGTGTTTAAATCTGTGCTACAAAAGCCACGAGGTGGCGATTTATTTTTGGACAATTATTGTACGTTTTATCGTACAAGAATTTCGATAAGAAAATTTGTTCACAGCATTGGTCCATGTAAGTAAAATTTAGCACTTCACAGTTCTGAGGCATAGCACAATTCATATCGTGAGTTTCGCAGCATAAGGCAGTGCAAGAGCATCAACCGATTGATGATTAAATAATGCTCTTCAGCAAGTTTGTGAAGACGCTATTTTAATGTAAAAAGTACTCTATATTGATCATTCAATTACGGCAAAATGCATTTCCATATCTGTTGCAGTTTTATTAATTTTTTATAGTTTTGTACGAAAATGCTTACAATAAAATAGGAAATTAACAGTATAAATATGGCCAAATATTTGTAATTATTCACTAAATAAATTCCATACTTGATTGATGGAAATTGCATAATAATTATAAAAATATAACTGCTAACTTATTGCATTTCGTATTAAGTTTCGTGAGTTATGAATAGAACACATCTATTTTAAGCCTTATAGTTTTGGGAGAGACTATAAGGCTTTTTATTTTTCTCATCTATCAAATGTTTGTCTTTTTATTCTTAAACATGTTTTGTAGGTACTGTAAATTAGCACCAAAGATTTCTTTCATTTAGATATATAAATACGTCAAAAAGCAACCAGATCTGTCTTGGATATTACAAGCTGCGTAGAGAAAATATCAGGCATTATCATGCCACATATAGAAACATGATGAACTGGACTGATTTGATTCAACATTATGGCTATTTTGCTATTTTGATCGGTGCTTTATTTGAAGGTGAAACTGTGCTGATGTTAGGAGCATACGCCGTACATCAGCATATTCTGCATTTCTGGATATTGGTGCTGGTAGCAATGGCGGGCGGTTTTATAGGAGATCAATTCTATTACCAGATGGGTAGGCATTTTGGTTCTGAATTTATTGAAAAAAGACCAAAACTGGCACAAAAGTTTAAACAAGCCAGTCAGTTTATTGAAGACTATCCTATCCTGACTATTTTACTGATGCGGTTTGCTTGGGGGCTACGGACAATTTTACCCATTTCGATTGGAATTAAGGCTTATCCTGTACTGAAATATATGCTGGTGAATATTTTGGCCTGTTTTATCTGGGCTTCTGTCATTGTGAGTGTAGGTTTGCAAGTCAGTCACTGGTTACATATATTCTGGTATAAAAACTTACCCTATCATCATGATTTTTATATTGCCGCTAGTGTTATTGCCTGTATTTTGACAGTGCGGATCGTATACAGTATTTGCGTTTATTACCATCAGAGAAATAAATAACCTGAGTGAGGTTAAATTTATAATTCTAGATACTAAAAATAAAGCATTAAAAAAGCCTGCTTTTAAAGCAGGCTTTTATCAATCAAAATATAACTTAAATATAATAGCTGGTTTTGGTCATCAGCTTTGAGATGGCGGTCATGGTGATACGCACCGGTGCGGGTAAATCTACACCTCCTGCGTTGAGAGCGGTATCACGATGATGTAATTCATCTTCATTCATTTGCACCAGAATTTTGCGTGAACGTTCATCTTGTTCAGGCAGTTGGCTGATGTGATGCTGTAAATGCAAACTGACTTGACGTTCAGTTTCAGCTACAAAACCGAGGCTGTATTTATCTCCGGCAATGCCTGCAATGGCACCCATGCCAAAAGACAGGCCGTACCAGACCGGATTTAGCAAGCTAGTATGGCTATCCAGCTCTTTTAAGCGGTCTTCACACCAGGCCAGATGGTCTTGTTCTTCAATGGCAGCCTGTTCCATTTCACGGCGCACATTGGGAAGTTTTGCAGTCAATGCCTGACCATGATAAAGCGCTTGCGCACACACTTCACCACTATGATTGACCCGCATTAAACCTGCGACATGACGTGCTTCACTGACCCCTAATTTGGTTTCAACATTATTGCTTGGATTTTCACGGTGTGCAGAGGTGGTGCCCGGAACAAGACTGCGTAGTGCTTGGTCAAAGGAATGAATAAGTTTGTCGATACCCGTATATTGACGCATAAAATTAATCCTCTAAAGCTTCTTGTTGCTGTTCAGCCAGCATTGGCTTGAGTTTAAACAAGAGCCATGTAGTGAAAATGGCACTTAGAATAGCGGTAATACTAAAAAGTATTTTAATATCAATCTTGAATATACTTAAGATGATAATGGAAAATATTGCAGAGGATACCATGAATACTGCATTTAAAATGTTGTTTGCAGCGACGACACGAGCACGATGTGAGCGAGGAGAAAAAGCCTGCATCATGGCATATAAAGGGACAATATAAAAACCGCCACTGATGCCCAGCAGGGTCACGGCAAGCATGACATGATAATAACTCCAGCCTTGGGTAAAGACATCTTTTAACCCCAGCATTTCACCGCTACGTTCAGGCACATAAGCTAAACTGGCGGCCAGATAAAATGCAAAAACGCTCAATCCAATCGCGCCAATCGGAACCATTTTCAGGTTGACTTCCGTACCGCCAATTCTGCGGCATAATAATGAACCGACGCCAATGCCGACCGAGAAAAAGGTCAACAGCAAACTGACCACGTTTTCAGACGCATGCAGGTTTTGCTGGGTCAGTTGGGGAATCTGGGTCAGATAGGTTGCGCCATAAAACCAGTACCAGGAGTTGCCCAATAAAACTAAAAACACAATGGGCAGGCTTTTGGCATATTTTAAAGTTTGAAAGCTGGTTCTGAAAAAGTTCCAGTCAATTTGCACATCAGGTGAAGTCACTTTTTGTTTTAATACAAAGCGGCTGGAAAAATAGCCCAGCAAGGCAATGGTCACCACAGTCAGACTGATCCAAAACAGATTGCCATCGGATGCGGAAATGACCGCTCCACCTAAAATCATGCCCACCAAAATAGCAATTGAAGTGCCGGACTGGAACAATGCATTTCCGGACATCAATTCATCAGGCTTTAAAATTTCAGGCAAAATCGCATATTTAATCGGACCAAAGAAGGTTGAATGCACACCCATTAAAAACAAAGCCAACAGTAACAGCCACAAATGACCCAGCAAGAAGCCAGCCGAACCAATCAGCATAATCACAATTTCAAGAATTTTAATGCCGCGTACAAGTTGTGAGCGTTCATACTTGTCTGCAATCTGTCCGGCTGTCGCAGAGAAAATGAAATAGGGTAAAATAAACAGCAAGGCTGCAAGATTGTTCAGTGTGCTGACGCTGGCGCTTTGTTGATTGATCCAACCATAGGTAATGACCAATAACAATGCCTGTTTATAGACATTGTCATTCAAAGCTCCAAAAAATTGAGTGACAAACATCGGCAAAAACCGACGTGTGCCTAAGAGATGTTCATTTTTTTCCATGGTTTCTGGACTTCATTTAAGTTTTATTAAGAAATGTCAGCATTTGGTAAAACACTACAAAAATCATGTATGATGTTTTCAACCTATACTTTAGTGAAAATTCCAATAGATTTGAGTTTGTTAGCAAGCTTTCATTGGGCATTTCCATTACAAATATTATATGAGTTTAGAGTTTTTTATGCTTTCAAAACTGAATTTTAAAAAGTCGACTCTTACTTTAAGTGTCAATT
Source organism: Acinetobacter bouvetii (assembly GCF_902753875.1). Classification (GTDB taxonomy): domain Bacteria; phylum Pseudomonadota; class Gammaproteobacteria; order Pseudomonadales; family Moraxellaceae; genus Acinetobacter; species Acinetobacter bouvetii_A. The sequence continues at coordinate 45,860 of NZ_CADDTS010000048.1, forward strand.
CTATCTTACAGTGGAATGATGAGCATAAACGATTCGGTTTAACTCTCTTTTTCATGTTACTGGCGCAGCAAAGTTTTGCACAAGTTGCACAAACAGATACCATGGTCACTCAAACAGAATTTCAACAACAACTCAAGAGTGAAGCTGTTAAGCAGGGTATGGGCAGTACTGATGAATTAGAAAAAATTGACAATTCTCAGGAAAAAAAAGCTGAACCTGATAGTTTGCAAATGTTGCAGCAGCAAGAGCAGGCAACACAAGCAATTGAAGAATTTAAACCCATCGAATTTGAAGATCTGGAAGAACTGCCTGTTGCTCCGGTTAGCCCAGATTTGGCCAATGAAATTTTTCGTGTAGCAGAAGAAGCCAAACATGAAGCACAGCAATATCGGGCTGGGCAAGTCAATGAACCCGTCGTTACTGATGCTACCCAGCAAGAGCTGGTTGAAATTAATCATGCACCGGTCAATGTAGATCAGTTGATGTCTAGTATTCAGGCGGATAGCCAGATTGTGGTTGAAGCGAATGAATCAGGTAAAACATTAACAGAAGTAGCACCTTCAGACGAAATAGAAGAACCAAATTTCTTTAAACGCTGGCTTTATAAAATACGTCCACCACGTCAGTTCAATACCGCTAAAGTACCTCGTATCAGTGCAGATGTGATTATCGCGTCTACAGAAAATAGCAGTGATGTTTCGTCTAAGGCATATGCCAAAGCATTGGAAAACCTTGAAGATAATATTAAAGGCAAACTTTCCAGTTTTACTCAGGAATCATTTAGTGATTTTCCATCAGCATTGCCTCAACTGCGGACCCTGTCCAATCAGGCTGCGCAGGCAGTGGGTTTTTATAATGCTGAATTTAAATTTGAAAAAGTCAGTGACAATCGTGTTCGGGTAAAAGTCACTCCGAATACGCCAGTGCAAATTAAAGAACAGAATGTTGAGTTTAGTGGTGCAGGCCAAGATCAGGCGCAGTTTCAGGTAATTCGAGTCTTACCGGATCAGGATGTTGGCGATATTTTCAATCATGGTCTATATGAGCAGACCAAAACCCGTATAAATGATGCTGCATCGAATAACGGTTTCTTTGATAGTTACTGGCGTTTACATGATGTCAAAGTCGCTCAGCCGCAAAATACTGTAGACGTTAATTTACGCTTTGAAACCGGCGAACGTTATAAATTGGGTCCGGTTGAGTTTCGTATGAGCGATCCATCGAAACCTTTTCCAATAGATATGGATGTTTTACAAAGCATGGTGTCTTGGAAAGATGGAGCGGATTATGCTTTCTGGCGTGTCAATGGTCTTGCCAATAACCTAACCAACTCGCGTTATTTTAATTACACGCTGGTAGATGCAATCAAACCAGATCCAGTTGAAAAACCACTTGAGCTTCCTCCAGATATTCAGGCTTTGGTCGATCAGCAAAAAATTTCGGAAAGTGATGCTTCAGTTCAGGAAAAAAAGAAAGTCGTTTCTTCGAAAGAAGTGACTCAGTCTGTGATTGACGAAAATCAATTCGCCGGTAAAGGTGAAGGAAGTGAAGGTGATGAACAGCTCCGTCAAATGCGTGTAGCACAGGAAAGCAAAGAGACGGAAGAAGATCGCTTAAAAGCGCAGGCACGTGAAGAAAAGAAAGTTCCGGTCATTGTGACTTTAAATGCTGACCGTTTGAATAGTGCAGAGCTGGGTGTCGGTTATGGAACAGATACGGGTACACGTTTACGTGGTCAGTATCGCCGTGCCATTGTCAATCGCCGTGGACACTCATTTGATGCCAACGTGGAATTATCTCAAATTCGTCAGTCTATTGATGGTCATTATAATATCCCGTATCACCATCCGATTAATGACTACATCAGTATAGTTGGTGGTTATGAACGTGAAGAACGAGATGATGTGGCTCAAGGTAATAGCCTGATGATTGAATCAGCTGTCGCAGGCGCAGACCGAGTGATTAAAAGACCTCGTGGCAGCTGGCAACATACCTTTGGTGTGCGTTACCGTCTGGATCAGATTTCCCAGAATGGGGTAATTGATGCCAATGAAATTCCAGATGCATTTATTGCCAATTCGGATGATCAGCAGCAATCCTTATTGTTTGGTTATGAAGCATCATTGACCACCAGTGACAAACGTGTCAATCCGAGTAAAGGATTTAAGCAAACCTATAAGGCGGAAATTGGCAGTGAAAGTTTATTGTCAGATGCCAATATGGCCATTTTAAATGCAGGATGGCGTTTTATTTATTCATTGGGTGAAAACGATAATCATCAATTTGTAGGGCGTGGGGATTTAGGTTATATCTTGACTGAAGATTTTGCCAAAGTTCCATATAACTTGCGTTATTTCACTGGTGGTGATCAAACTGTTCGCGGTTTTGACTATAAGAGTTTATCACCTGAAGAAAATGGATTTAAAATTGGTGGTCAGGCGCTGGCTGTTGGGTCTTTGGAATATAACTATCAGTTTAAAGAAGGTTGGCGTGCAGCTGTTTTTAGTGACGTTGGCAATGCTTACGATAAAGATTTCAATACACCGACTCAATACAGTGTAGGCTTGGGGCTGCGCTGGGCATCACCGATTGGTCCTATTCGTGTAGATGTGGCTTCAGGTATTTCTGATGATAACCATCCAATACGTATCCATTTCTTTATTGGTTCACAATTATAAATCTTAGTTTTTAGAGAGTATTATGGCTGAAGTAGAACAGCAACCTGAAACAGAAACACCGCGTCCGAAAAAGCGTCGGATTTTGAGGAGTGTGCTTTTTACACTGCTGATTGTGTTTGTGTTGCTAATCGCTTCTTTCACAGTCATGTTCACTACCGATAAAGGCAGTAAATTCTTGCTGGATCGGGTATTGGAACGTCAGCAAATTATTCATTATGAATATGAAGGCGGTAATCTATTACACGGTATTATTTTAAAAAATATTCTGGTTACCTTAAAACCGGTCGATGTGAAAATTGACCGTGCCGATGTCACTTTGGGCTGGCGGGCAATCTTAAAAAAAGAAATTCACCTGAACCGTGCCGATGTTCGTAATCTGCAAATTATCACCAAAAATCCGCCTAGTGATGAACCGTTTAAATTTAATACTATCCGTTTACCTTTTGTTTTACGTCTAGACAGTGCAGATGTTGATCATATGTTGATCAAGACTTCATCTGCCAGTGTCAAGTTTAAAGATATTCATTTAAATAATTCTCTGTGGTCGGGCACTGAATTGAAATTTGAAGATTCCCGTATGGATATGGGCTATCTTTCCGTCAAAAATGCTACAGGCAACATGAACTTTGAGGGTAAATATCCTTTAAATGCTGTGGGTGACCTAAATATTCCATCTTTAAACAAGAGCTTGAATATTCATGATATCAAGGTGGTTGCAGGTGGTTCTTTAGATACCATTCAGGCTGGAGTTGCGACCAATACCCCTGATTTACTTACCGGATGGGTGGTCGTACATCCGGTTCGTAAACATGTTCCCATGAACGGTGAATTACAGTTCAAGAAATATCATTGGCCCTTACTCACTGAACAAAAACTGTTTACTAAAGATGGTGTGGCAAAATTTAATGGTGATATCCAGCGTTTAAATATTGATGTCGCGACTGACTTAAGCGGTAAAAATATTCCGCAAGGCCAATATAACGGGACCATGCATACCGATTTAGTGCATCAGTTGGATATCACCAATTTAAATGGACAGCTGATGAACGGGGCTGCCAATGTGGCAGGCGTGGTCAGCTGGAAAGACCATGTCACTTGGGATATGACAGGCCGTCTGGATAAAATTAATCCCAAAGATAAACTGATCCCACAAGTGGTAAAAGATTTTCTGCCACCAAGTCTGGATGCCAAAATTGCCTCTAAAGGTCGTCTGGAAAAAGGCATGCATTTTACTGCATTGGTGGATTTTGACCGTTATGAAACCTGGAATCTGAAATTCGATCAGGCCGAACAAAAAGGCAAAAAGCCAAACCCGATGTTACTGAATGTGGCCTGGCAGAATATTGACCGCGCCGTGCCTTATATTGGCTGGTTAAGCAGCAAATCCGGCGATGTTAAACTCGCACTGGTCGAAGGCAAGCAAGATATTCATGTTGCGACAGCAGTTTCCAAGCATGATAAAGGTATGTTGCCGGAAGGTATGTATACTGCACAGCTGAATCTGAAAAACAATAATTTGAATATCCCGAGCTTTGGTTATGTTGCGGGTAAAGGCAGTTTAAGCGGAAGCGCCAAAATTGAATTGCCATCTGAAAAACGTCAATTGAAATGGAATGCCATTTTGAATGCCAAAGATTTCAATCCGCAAACGGTGGTTGAAGCCGCTCCGGTCAATTTGCTGAATGGTCAGGTTAAGGCCAATGGTTTTGCCAAGCCGAATCAGCAGATTATTCATTTAGATGGGATTAACTTAACCGGTCGTCTGGCACAGCAAAAAAATAATGAAACCGTGCGTTTGACCGGGCGTAGCACCGCAGCGATCCTATTCCATGACCAGAAGGCTGGTGGTGGCTTTAAGAGTTTTGCTGTGAATTATGATGGTGCTCTGAATGCAAGCAATATTCAGGCAAGTAAAGGGTTGCTCAAATTTAAGGTTTCAGGTACGCCTGAGCTGATTAAAATTGCCGAATTACAACATGCAGGTGTTGCAGGAAAAATCTTTGCCAGTGGTTTGGTACATCTGAAAAATGGTATTGGCTGGAATATCAATGCGTCCTTGGTTCGATTTAAGCCGCATTATTTTGTATCCAATGTAAGTGGTGAATTATCCGGAAATGTAAAAACTGAAGGGATTTGGTCAGATACTTTAAAACGGATTAATATCCAGAAGTTGAATCTGGCGGGTATCATCAATAATAAACCTGTACGTGGAACAGGAAATCTGGCTTTGGTGATTGATTCAAATCAAAAAGGCTTCTTGCCTAAGCAGTTTGAAGCCAATAATTTGTATTTGTCCTATGCCAAAAACCAGATTCAAGCGACAGGCAATGCGCAAAACTTGCGATTAAAAATTAATGCACCAGCCTTGTATGAAATTTATGGCGGACTGCGTGGCCGAGCCTATGGTTATTTAAATGTGCAATCACAACCACGTTTGCAAGCCACTGCAAATTTGGCAGTAGATGATTTTGGTTTTAATCAGTTATTCAGTGTGAAAAAACTGCGGGTACAAGGTGAATTACCTACGTCAGAACTGACGCCAACGCTAATGACTGCGACAATGGACAGTTTACGTAGTGGTTCACGTGAAATTCAGCATGGTGAAATCACACTGGCGGGAACACGTAAAGCGCATATCCTGAAACTTCAGGCACAAAACAAACTGTCTAAATTCTATGTGCAATTGGCCGGTGGTTTTAATGCACAGAATGATTGGTTAGGACAAATCCAAAAAGGTGATTTTGATTCCTTGCGTGCACGTTTAGTGCAACGCCAAAATGCCTCTGTGATTTACAATACGGCCAAATCTGAATTGTTTGTCGGAGCGCATTGTTGGTCGAGTCAGCAAAGCCAGCTGTGCTTTGATCAGCCTATTCGAGTGAGTAAAACCAAAGGCAATGTGTCCTTTGTCACGCAAAACGTCGATTTAAATGACTTTGCTGCATTTATGCCAGAGGGCTTGGCCATTACCGGTAAAGTCAATGGTTATGCCAAGGCAGCATGGGTACAAGGTGGGAAACCAAAAATTGATGCACGACTGGTAACACGAAATGGGGTGATTGGACTTGCAGCCGAAGACCCGCAAGATATTGGCTCAACATTGAAATACAATGAAATTGCAGTGGTCGCGAAAAGCATAGCGGCAGGTTTGCAAGTGCGTCTGGATGTGAAAACCCCTGAAATTGGTACTGGTTATGCTAATGTCATTATTGATCCTTATAAAGACAATAAGCCGATGCGCGGTGAAGTTGCCTTTGATCAGGTGCAACTGAAAGTATTTAAGCCATTTATTCAAGATATTCGATCTCTAGCAGGAACCTTGTCCTTTGCCGGGAAAATTTCCGGGACCTTAACCCAGCCGCTATTTAATGGTGAAATGCGTTTGAAAGATGGTGCGATCAGCATGATTTCCTTGCCGGTCAATTTAACCAATATTCAGGTATATTCATCCATTCGCCAAGACCAGGCCAGCATTAATGGGGCATTTAATAGCGGTCAGGGTGCAGGTGCCTTAACCGGTAATATTGACTGGAAAAACGATCCGCGTGTTCAATTGCATTTAAAAGGCGAAAACTTGCTGATCCGTCAGGCCCCCCTTATTACTGCGGTCGTAACTCCTGACCTGACACTGGATCTACTGCCATTTCAAAAAAAATTGACCTTAAATGGAAAGGTTGAAGTGCCGCGTGCTTTAATTTCAATGCCTGAAGCATCTGCACCGGTGGTTAATGTCTCTTCAGATGTACGCATTGTGCATGAAGGACAAGATCAGCTTGCTATATTACGTGCAGCTCGACCTTGGGATATTCGTGCCGATGTGATGGTGAATTTAGGCAATCAGGTGATTTTCCAAGGGTTCGATAGCCGTATTCCATTGATTGGACGCTTATATTTATCACAGCGTGGCCTAGAAACAGCGATGCGTGCTAATGGTGCCATTGGTGTGAGCCAACGTGTGAAAATTGAAGCTTATGGACAAAGTCTTGATCTGAATCGTGCTATCGCACGTTTTAATGGACCTTTATATAATCCGACTTTGGATATAGATGCCAATAAGAGCGTGCAAGGCAGTTTGGTTGGGGTGCGGGTAACGGGTACTGCAACAAGTCCGAATATTCAGGTTTATAATGATGCAGGCTTGTCCGAACAGGAGGCGCTGAATGCCATCATTACCGGTCGTATTAATGAAGGAACCAGTGGTATTAGTCAGGAAGCGGGCTTTAAGTCTGATGTGAACAATACTATTGCGGCTGCTGGAATTAGTATGGGCTTAGGTGGTACACGTGCCTTAACCAACCAGATTGGCCGTACTTTTGGTTTAAGCGGTTTAGCTTTGGATGCGCAGGGTACCGGTGATGATACTCAGGTCAGTGTAACTGGTTATATTACTCCAGACCTGTTCATTCGCTATGGCGTAGGTGTGTTTACCCCAGTCAATAAGTTAACTTTGCGTTATCAAATGAACAAACGCTTGTATTTAGAGGCAAGTCAGTCTTTAGAACGTGCAATCGACTTGTTCTATAACTGGCGCTTCTAAAAGCTTAAGCATAGATATTTGCAAGGCATTGTTTTATTTCAATCTATAACATAGGTCTACATTGTTTGTTTAGCAGTGTAGGCCATGTATATAGTTGAGTCATTTAGATCTTAATGACATATCTTTCTTTATCATCAGCCCATATCTCTAACGATGAGTTACAGAACTCAGAATGGTTTACTATTGAATAATGCTATCGAATGTTTGAGCATGATATTTTATTGCTGAAACCAGTGATGGATCGCCATGATAGATGAAGAAAAGCCTTTAGATTTTGACGATGATGTTGAACCTCAAGATTTCGAAGATGAAGAATTTATTGACGATAAAAAAGAAGATGAAATGTACAACACCATTACGAAAGATGGCTCAAGTGTTGACCCTGCAGATGATGCAACCCGTCATGTTCGACCAGAAGATGGCGCACCTATAGAAGTTGAAGAGTAAAAAAAAAAGCGAGAGTTGAACTCTCGCTTTTTTCATTATTCTTAATGGTTTAAGAATAATTTTTTAAATTATAGCGCTACGATGTTTACAGCATTTGGGCCTTTTTGACCTTGAGCAATGCTGAATTCAACTTGTTGGCCTTCAGTTAAAGTTTTGAAGCCAGAACCAGTGATTTCGCTGAAATGAGCGAAAACGTCAGGACCATTTTCTTGTTGAATAAAACCGAAACCTTTAGTTTCGTTGAACCATTTAACAGTACCTTTTACAGTATTAGACATAATACAATCCTTAAAAATATGTTTAGCTTATTTAAAAGCCAGTTGATTTAACTTGAAAAGAAGAATGGAACTTTAAATCTGAAAAACGAAGGATTATGACTAAAACTGCGAAATATAAAAAGATTTACCAGAACACAACTATTTTTCTAGTTGGGTTTAAGGATACAGCGATGTGGGACGTTATGCAACTGAATATATTTGAGTGACTAATTTTTAATTATTTTTCAAGTAATTGATTTTAAATAATAAAAGTTAATGATGTTGCAATCTGGTATTTAAAATAGGCGGCTTGAAATTAATGTATTGAATATAAACGTTTTTTAAATCAGCACGATTTAAAAATTTTGTTCAGGATTTGTGATCTTGGCTTTAGAGCTTTAAATTTTATTTTTAAGGATTAAGTTAATTGTGTATTTATAAATTGAGTCCAGTATTTTATTTTGAATAGGCATCTCAGAAATCAAAAAAAGAAGATAAATTTTACTTTGCGAACTATAAGCTGTCTTTCTATTGTCTTATCAAAGGATATCAATATTGGCGAGTTTGGATCTGTATTTTGCTACTTTTACTGCAAATTGGCCTAATTTAAGCTGAGCACAGGATGTTGTTGTTTCGTATTTTTATGAACTTTGATTATGATAGGCAGGGAACAGGAGAATATTGATGAAAAAATTATTTGCTTTGACGGTATTGATCGGGTTGGTGGGCTGTGCTGAAAAAAAACCATTAACGCCTGAAGAGCAGTGGAAAGGTTATTGTACGAGTGTTGGTAATGCGGCAAATACCATTGTGTATGATCGTCAAAATACCATTGAAAAATCAGCTGCTATTGAACATGCCAACAAAATTGAAGATGAAATTACCAAAACATTTATCTTGGATATTATTGAACAGGTTTATGCAGTTCCTTTGGCTGAAATCAATAAAGATCCTGAAGCTATGCGTAGCCAATTCAAGCAAAAATTTACTGACAAATGTCTTGCGACACCGCATGACAAAATGCCGAATTACAAGCCGTTCTAAGGAACGGTTTTTTTATACTTAAATTTCAAAAATAGCCTAAGCATAATTTAATAAATTGTGACATTTACTTAATCAAAAATATAGAAAAGCTTATCTTGTTATTGAATAATGAAATTAAGAATTATAACGATTGGAGTAGGAATATGGATGTGATTGGCTACTTGCATCATGAAGATTTGCTCTTGGAAGATGAGCACGGTGTTGCGATTATTGGTGGTGCAAACTATGTATTGAGTGTGGGTGACAAAGTTTTTCTGCGCAGAAAATTAGAAGGCAATCATTACCCACGCTATCAGGTCGACATTTCATTTGCCAGTAATCAATATCAAGGCTTATTTGAAGATGAATGTGCGCTCAAATTTACCGGAAATCGTGCCGAATTGGCTGAATATTTAACCGCAACGACTGTACACTAAGGTTGAATATTTTTATAGAAAGAAAAAAGGCAACATAGGGTTGTCTTTTTTATGTTTAATGTTCCATTAAAAGTAACTTTTGCATCATCAAAAAGCTTTAAAAGTGAAGGATTTGCTTATTGTGTAATCGATATGGGCATCATTTAGCTACAAAATAATGGGCATCACAAAGAAACACTGTACTTGCATTAACTTTTAACTGGAATTTTAGTAAAATTTAGCAGTCCATATTATTTGCGAAGCTTTGAATGAGCTGGAATTCGTAAATAATTTTTTAAAAAAGAGGAATAACACCGTGCTAGAAGCTTACCGCCAACACGTTGCAGAACGTGCCGCACTCGGAGTCCCACCGAAGCCACTTGACGATGCTCAAACAGCTGACTTGGTTGAGCTATTAAAAAATCCCCCAGCTGGAGAAGAAGCATTTTTAGTTGATTTGCTTGAAAACCGCGTTCCAGCAGGTGTTGACCAAGCTGCATACGTTAAAGCTGCTTTCTTAGCTGCTGTGGCAAAAGGTGAAGCAACTTCTCCACTAGTTTCTAAAGAACGTGCGGTTTACTTACTAGGTACTATGCTTGGTGGTTATAACGTTGCGCCTTTAGTTGCTTTACTTGACGATGCTGCTCTAGCTGAATTAGCTGCTGAAGCACTTAAGAAAACACTTCTTGTATTTGATGCGTTCCATGACGTTGCTGATAAAGCAAAAGCGGGTAATGCAAATGCACAAGCAGTTCTTCAATCTTGGGCTGATGCTGAATGGTTCACTAGCCGTAAAGATGTTCCAGAAGAAATCAAATTAACAGTATTCAAAGTTACTGGTGAAACGAATACTGATGACTTGTCTCCAGCTCAAGACGCTTGGAGCCGTCCAGACATCCCATTACACGCAAATGCGATGTTGAAAAACGTACGTGACGGTATCAACCCGGAAGTTCCTGGTGAAGTGGGTCCGTTAAACCAAATCAAAGACTTAATCGCGAAAGGCAACCAGGTTGCTTACGTGGGTGACGTTGTTGGTACGGGTTCTTCTCGTAAATCTGCAACTAACTCTGTACTTTGGTTCTTTGGTGACGAAATCGCTCACATCCCGAACAAAAAAGACGGTGGTTACTGCTTAGGTTCTAAAATCGCTCCGATTTTCTTCAACACTATGGAAGATGCTGGTGCATTACCAGTTGAAATCGATGTTCAAAACATGAACATGGGTGATGAAGTTACTCTTAAAATCGATCACGCTGCTGCTAAAGTAACTGCGTTCAAAGCTGGCGAACAAATCGCTGAAGCTGAACTTAAAACTCCAGTTCTTCTTGACGAAGTTCGTGCAGGCGGCCGTATTAACCTGATCGTTGGTCGTGGTTTGACTGCTAAAGCGCGTGAAGCTTTAGGTCTTGCACCATCTACTTTGTTCCGTACTCCAGTACAACCAGAAAACTCTGGCAAAGGCTTCACCCAAGCTCAAAAAATGGTAGGTCGCGCTTGTGGTCTTCCTGAAGGTCAAGGTGTTCGTCCAGGTACTTACTGCGAACCTAAGATGACGACTGTTGGTTCTCAAGATACAACTGGTCCGATGACTCGTGACGAATTGAAAGACTTGGCTTGCCTAGGTTTCTCTGCTGACCTAGTTATGCAATCTTTCTGTCACACAGCTGCATATCCAAAACCAGTTGACGTTCAAATGCAACACACGCTTCCTGATTTCATCATGAACCGTGGTGGTGTATCTTTACGCCCAGGTGACGGTATTATTCACTCTTGGTTAAACCGTATGCTTCTTCCAGATACCGTAGGTACTGGTGGTGACTCACATACTCGTTTCCCAATTGGTATTTCATTCCCAGCGGGTTCTGGTCTTGTAGCGTTCGCTGCAGCGACTGGTGTTATGCCATTAGACATGCCTGAATCTGTTCTTGTGAAATTCAAAGGTAAAATGCAGCCTGGTATCACTCTACGTGACCTTGTACATGCGATTCCTTACCGTGCTATCCAAGAAGGCGATCTTACTGTTGAGAAAAAAGGTAAGAAAAACATCTTCTCTGGTCGTATCTTAGAAATCGACTTAACAGAGATGGAAACTGAACTTACAGTTGAACAAGCATTCGAACTTTCTGATGCTTCTGCTGAACGTTCTGCTGCTGGTTGTTCGATCACTCTTTCTGAAGGGAAAGTTGCTGAATACTTACAATCTAACATCACTATGTTGAAGTGGATGATTTCTCAAGGTTATGGCGATGCGCGTACTATGGCTCGTCGTGTTGAGAACATGGAAAAATGGTTGGCTAACCCATCACTTCTTAAAGCTGATGCAGACGCTGAATACACTAAAGTGTATGAAATTGACCTTGCTGACATTAAAGAACCTGTTCTTTGCTGCCCGAATGACCCAGATGACGCTAAATTGCTTTCTGACGTTCAAGGCGTGAAAATTGACGAAGTATTCGTTGGTTCTTGTATGACTAACATCGGTCACTTCCGTGCTGCTGGTAAATTACTTGATAAAGTACCTGGTGGTTCATTGTCTACTCGTTTATGGTTGGCTCCACCAACTCGTATGGACGAGCACCAATTGATGGAAGAAGGTTTCTATAACATTTATGGTAAAGCTGGCGCTCGTACTGAAATGCCAGGTTGTTCATTATGTATGGGTAACCAAGCACGTGTAGCTCCGAACACGACTTGTGTATCTACATCTACTCGTAACTTCCCGAACCGTTTAGGTCAAGGCGCTAACGTTTACTTAGCTTCTGCTGAGCTTGCATCTGTTGCTGCTGTACTTGGTAAATTACCAACTCCAGAAGAATATCAACAATATGCAGCTCAAATTGACAGCATGTCTGCTGACATCTATCAATACTTGAACTTCGACAAGATGGGCGAGTATACTGATGCTGCTAAAGACATTGATACCAAGAAAATTGCTGCTGCTCAATTAAGCTAATTTATTGAAAAATAAATTAAATTGAGTTAAAAATAAGGACTGATTAATCAGTCCTTATTTTTTATATGAATATCAATAATGAACTAAAATCTATCTATGAAGCAGTTTGGGATAACTTATTAAAAGATTTGTATGCTTTTGAGGATGCGAATGAATATACAGCACCATTATTATTAAAATTTCCAGATGACTACTTTAAATCTGAAAACAAAAGAATCATGTTTTTTGGGCAAGAGACTAGAGGGTGGCAAAATAAGATTGATAATGAATTACCATCAATTGAAAAAATCATGAATGTATATCAACGATATTTCATTGAGAACAACATGAAATATCGTGATCAGAAAACTAAGAAAATGATCTCTCGTAGCTCATTTCGTTCTGGAATTGTTAATTTAAGAGGAGGTTTAAAAAAGAGAAATCTATCTATAGATTTAATATGGAATAATATTAATAAAATTGGTCGTCATGGTGAAAAGGTTGGTGTTAATTCTAGAGTTAGAGAAATTGAATTTGAAAAATTTAATGTAATTCCTCAGGAAATCGAGTTACTTAAACCTAATTTTTTGATTTTTTTCACAGGTCCTTACAGAGATAAAGAAATTTTAAATAAGTTTCCAAACCTTACAATTGAAAAACATCTAAAATTTAGCTCTAAAGAATTAGTCTTGGTTAAGAATGCTGAAGGTGAAATTGTTGGTTTGAGAACTTATCATCCAAATTATTTAAAAGGTTTTTACTCGATGCTTGAGCCGCATTGTTTAGACATCATTACTGAAGTTTTAAAATAATGAAAATAGGTATCTTCTGGTATTACCAAAATCAAATCATCGGCATAGCCCATGACTTTAATCTTTCAGATCAAGATTCACTTGGTCTGATTGATAGTCCTTATACACATGTTGAATATTGGGAAACTCTAAGAGATGTCATTCCTGAGCTTAGAAATATCGAATATGAGGAAATTACACGTGGGCGCGTAATTTATAATGCAAAAACAAGTAAATCCTATGCTTATATAGATGCCAAACTTTTAAAAACTAATATAGCTAAAAAAGTTTCTGATTTTTTTGAGTTGAATTTTGAGTGTGTTATCTGGAAAAAAGATCCGCATTATAAGACTTAGAATCAATTGGGTTTTTAAAAGTTAAATAATCTTTACAGCGCATTAGATAAATCGTTTAATCTTCACCAAGTATGTTGGTTTAAAAGATAATGGCAAAACAATCCCGCTTCCTCTGTATAGGTGGTTTCCTCAATGGAACCCAAGTTAAAGACCAAGGCGAAAGCTTTGTCTGTGTCGAAAACGACAAGCAAGTGACTTACTTTAAGAAAGAAATCTTTCATCAAGACGCTTGGGATCATGACTACTATGTTTGTGAAACCACTAGTGATAAAGAAGCGAAAAATTGGGTCTATGACATCGAAAATTAATTTTGTTGTTTCTAATTTTGTTTATTAATTTCTTAAATTTTAGACATTAAAAAGCCCCATGGTTAGGGGCTAGTCGTATAACTCACGTTATACTCATATAAGGCTCATCTCATACTGCCCGTATTAAAACATAAATACGTTGGGTTGTGTAGATAAGTTGAATCCGCCAGATTATTCAATCATCATTAAATCTGCATTATTTGCCAGCTTTAATGGCCGTAAAGCAAAAATAGAACGGGTATGGCGCACACCTTTCATCTTGTATAAATTTTTCCGCAAGAAACGTTCATAATGTTCGGAATTTTTGACAGCAACTTTGACCAGATAATCATAGTCACCCGTCACCAGATGCGCTTCCACCACTTCGGGCATGTTTGCCAAGGCATCACTGAATTGTTCTAAAATTTCATCATCATGCCGTTCTAAAGTAATTTCAATAAAAAACAGCTCGTTAATACCAATCGCTTTAGGGTTAATGTTGGCGGTATAACCTTCAATAATTTTTAAATTTTCCAGTCGTTTTAAACGTGTCCAGCAGGGAGAGGAGGATAAACCGACTTTATCGGCCAGTTGGGTCACGGTAAGTCGACCATCTTGCCTAAGCTCAGATAAAATCCGGCGGTCTATTTTATCCAGGCTATAATTATTTTCGTTCATACGACTAACTGCAAAAGAATATTCTGAATTGAATCTATTTATAGCATTATTCTTCTGTTTATAGGCTGAAATGCTAAAAATACAGCAAATTCATGGGCGTGTTTGTCGCTAAAATAAGCTTAAGGCAAGTTAAAGTGCTCATGGGTCTGAGACTTTAATCAGCAGCTTCTGCATGCGAGGGTAACATGTGGAAGCTGCTGGCTACGTCATCTTTACATACAAAAAGCCGTTTAACGTGATGAGACATTCAACGACCAAAGCTTAAAATTTTAAAAATCATTTAGCTAATTAAACAGCCAATTGTTGTGCCATCACCGGCCACAAGTTTTGATGTGATTTCTTAAACATCAGCATATGACCAATGGCTTTATGGTTGTAGATTTTAGGTTTTAACTCGATCATTGCGGTCTGTGCTTTGGGATATAAGCGAAGTAAGTCTTTCACATTGGCTTCGGTGGCAATTTCATCATCTGAAGACCATAGCACCGTAATCGGGCAGTCAATTTCAGTGTGATAATCTTCAAATATGGTTTTGCCAATCGCGTTGATGACATAACCCGGTTTACTGCAAAATTGCGCCCATTGTTTAGCCACATCTTTAGGCAGGTTTTCACCCATACCAATAGCTTGAGTTGGGCCATAGCCTTTGGTGATACGGGCTAAGGGGAAAATGACATTAAACATCACTGGGGCAAGCAGTTTGGTTTTGCCTTTTAAACCTTTCACATGACCTGTAGAACCTGAAATGGCGACCACTTTGGCTACTTTTTCATGGTTGGGCACAATTCCCAACAGCTGACCGCCGGCACTATGACCCAGCAAAATCACTTGTTCTGCCTGAGTTTTGCACAATAATGTATCAATGGCTGCCGGTATATCCAGCTGCCCCCAATCTGCAATACTGGCCTTAGATTTGCTGATGGGACCATGTAAAGAACGACCAATGCCGCGAAAATCGAAACTTAAAACATCATAGCCTTGTGTGCTCAGCCATTCAGCGAAAGCCTGATAAAAATTTTGCGTGATGCCAGTTGCAGGACAAATTAGAATAGGCAAGTGCTTTGTGGGTGTGCTGGCTGCATAAAAGCGGCCGCTGAGTGAGTATCCATCTTTACAGCTGATTTCTAGGGTTTCAAAAGTGCTCATCTTGAGTCTATATGCAGTTTGAATGAAGACTACTGTAGCTAAGTTCCAAAAAGAAACTTGTATAATTAATGACTTTAAAGTCAAAATAGCGTTCTAAAAATAAGGAAATAAAGAATGGAAGCTGAAAGTTTAACCCAGTCTGTGGCTTGGGCTGTGGTGTTTAGTGGGATTTTTCTTTGGGTGGGGATGCTGACAGGTGTCTGGAAGTACTATCAAATCCGGCAATCAGCGCAGGCACGCGCGCATTATTATGTCGATATTGCGCATAGGAGCAGTTTGCTCTATGCACCTGCCAGCTTGATTATTGCAGTATTGGCCTATTTTTCAGTCTGGAGTGAGGGACTTAACTTCATTTTTGTGTTGATTAACCTGTTTTTTTTCAGTTTTTCAATTTTGAGCTATGTGCTCCATGGCTGGCTAAAAGATACCACTAATCAGTTTAAGCAACCTCATCAAATGGGGCGTTGGCATTTGCCAAAATGGATGCTGAGTAGTGCCATGATTCTGTTGGTGATCGGGGAGTTGGGTGCTACCGCAGGACTATTGCTTGGTACGATGATCGGCTTGGGGAAGGTTTTAATTTGATGGTTTGTGGTTTGATATAAGTATCTGATTATTAATTATTGTTATTCTTTTTTTAAGATGGGTGATACTCACCCATCTTTTATTCTGTAGAAGTATTCTGCTTCTGTTGACGATACTTTTGATCGACCACAGTCCAGATATAAAAAGCCACCGAAACAATAAAAGCATACATAAAGAATTCAGGTTTTAAGTTGCCTTGAATTAATCCATGAATAATCAATGTCACAAGCAGAGCAACTGTGGTACTCAAATAAGTGACCATATTTTTATTTGCTTTTAGAGCGTTAATGAAGATTTCTTTATTGAAATGTAGTGATAACATCTCCACCCCTCCTGTCATTTTTTGACCTAAACCTAATTGTTTTAGTCAGATTAGTTTCTATTGTTTTACTTTGAATTTAATGTCATTTCAATAGCCAATGTCATTATTTTGTCATAAAACGATGTTAGACATAAGTTGATATGCTTGTTTTATTAAAAATATAAATACCAGATATTTCTTTTGAGTATGAAGTGATACTCATCATTCATTCTAGCAAGCTAAAAAAATGTCAAGAAATTCAACAGTAGTCGATAGAAAATAAGCAATATTGATGCCAGCGTTTAAGCGAAGAATGCACGCTAGGCAGGAAAGGAAGAATGAGAGGAATGACAATTGATTTTATTAAATATTATATTGTTACGAAGTATGTCTAAAAGTTGAGAATGTAAACAATAAAACCAGTTTGGGTAAAACATGACGTTTTATTGATCACGCTTAAAATCAGGTTTGGGTAAAACTCGATTTTAATGACATCAACTTGCAGTTACTTTTTAACTTTGTCGATCACAGCGGCAATGATAAGAACAATCACTGATGGAATAAGCCAAGCAAGATTTTGTTCGTTAAGCGGTAAGTTTTGCAGGAAAGCAGGTAGTTGTTCTGAGAAACCAGCAACTTTCAAACCATCTAAAATACCAAACACCAAGGCAATAGCAGTTACAGGTGCAATGACGCGTGAAGGCTGATTAAAGAATTTGCCACAGAAACTTAAGAGAATCACTGCAATTGCAGGCGGATAGATCGCGCTAAGTACAGGAACCGAAACTGCAATCAGTTTGGTTAAGCCTAAGTTGGAAATCAGCAATGAGAAACCAACCAGAATCAACACAAAGACTTTGTAAGGGATTTTAGTCAATTCAGAGAAGTATTCTGCACATGCGCAAGTCAGGCCAATCGCGGTGACCATACAGGCAATAAAGATCATGGCTGAAAGGAAGTAAGCGCCCATGTCACCAAATGCGTGCTGTACGTAGGCATGCAGGATCACTGCACCATTGGCTGCATTTGGAGCAATGTCATGACTGCCCATACCGAGTTTAAACAGACTGATGTAGACCAGTGTTAAGCCAATACCTGAAATGATGCTGGCAATCACGGCGTATTTGGTCACCAGTTTCTTTTCTGTGACGCCACGCGAATGAATCGCTCTCACAATCACAATACCGAACACCAATGCACCTAAAGTATCCATGGTTAAGTAACCATTGACGATACCTTCAGAGACCGGACTGCTGACATAATTGTCAATTGCAGGCGGTACTACACCAACAGGTAGCATGAATGCGGAAATGCCTAAAATTACCAAGCCTAAAATTTTTAAAGGCGATAGGAAGTAGCCTACAGTGTCTAGAATCTTGTTTGGATATAAAGAAACTAAAGTCACTAAAGCAAAATAGATAATGCTGTAAATCATCAGGCTATTTGCAGAAGTGCCAAAATAGGACGAGAAGCCAATTTCATAGGAAACGGTTGCTGTACGCGGTGTAGCAAATAATGGGCCTACAGCCAAGTAACACACGACAGTCAGCAAAATACTGGCTGCTTTGCCAAGTGGTGAACTTAGGACTTGAATAGAACCTTCTACACGTGACAGCGCAACAATGGTGATAACAGGCAAGCCTACTGCGGTGATTAAGAAACCGAATGCAGCCAGCCATACATGTTCACCGGCTTGTTGGGCCACAATTGGTGGAAAGATAATATTGCCCGCACCAATAAAAAGTGCAAAGGTCATAAAACCTAAAGCAACAATATCTCTTGTACGGAGATTTGTCATAGATAGATGGGGAGATGAATCGAAAAAAGCAATTTTAGAGGATATGAAAGATTTTTTGTAATTTATTTTATGAAGGTTATGAATTTTAGTGATATAAAAATGAACGCCATGCTGAATAGAAAAAATCAGGTTGAATTATATTGTTGATAATTCAATTAAAAATAAGATAATGTGAAAATATCATTTTTTATTAATTGCTTAGCATATAAAAAAGTTTTTTGTAATGACGATTCAAATGTCTGTAAATCAACCGCTCAGCTTACTAAAAATAGATGAAAGTCTTGGGTTTAAGTGCGGTGAATCAGCAAAAATGTAGTAAAAGGTCTATAATCATAGACCTTATTCACGAGGATGATGCAATGAAAGCTTCCACTATTACCATTAAAACTGAGCAAGATTTAGAAAAACTCCGTATTTCCGGGCGTTTGGCTGCTCAGGTTTTGGAAATGATAGGGAAGTATGTCAAGCCGGGTGTAAGCACTGAATATTTAGATGACATTTGTAATGATTTTATCGTCAATACGCTGAAAGTGATTCCTGCCAACGTGGGCTATTACGGTTATACCAAAACCACCTGTATTTCACCGAATGAAGTCGTTTGTCATGGTATTCCATCTCCTAACACGATTTTGCAAGATGGCGACATTATCAATATTGACGTGGCCATCATTAAAGATGGTTATTTCGGTGACACAAGCCGCATGTATTATGTGGGTACGGTGAAACCTGAAGCGAAAAAATTGGTTGAAACGACTTATGAAGCCATGGTTGCAGGTATACATGCCGTGAAACCGGGTGCAACCTTGGGCGATGTCGGTTTCGCCATTCAGTCGGTTGCATATCGTGAGGGTTATAGCATTGTGCGTGAATATTGCGGTCACGGCATTGGTAAGGTTTATCATGAACAGCCGAATGTGTTGCATTACGGTCAACCTGGTCAAGGCCTTAAGCTGAAAAAAGGTATGGTCTTTACCATTGAGCCAATGGTGAATGCTGGAAAACCACGTGTTAAAGAACTTAAAGATGGCTGGACTGTAGTCACAGCAGACCGTTCCTTGACTGCACAGTGGGAACATATGGTGGCTGTAACTGATACCGGTTTTGAGCTCTTATCTCCTTGGCCAGAAGGTACAGGTTCATATCCTGAAATTTAAGTAATAAGAGTTAAATGAAATAGATCGTTTTATACTTTAGTAGAAAATGACCTATTTTAACTTTTGATAAAGTTTTAAAAACGATTACTGAAATATTTAACACTATGTTTTTTTTGAAAAAAATATTTTTGTATTTTTCTTGTAATATGTTTTAACTATTAGATTTAGCTGTATTTTTTTTGTACTATAAAAATATAGATTCTCGCTGTAGTTTCTTATTCTAGTTTATAAGCTTATCCATCTCGGATAAGCTTTTTTTTTGCTAAATTTTAGTATTACTCAAGTGAATTTTATATTTTAGTGATGTGGTCGACATTATTTAATGATCATGCTCAGATATAGCAACGACATCTTATCGAATTATGCATATAGAGTAACTACCTCATTTTTGCTCCAGATTGAATGGCTGATTAATGCTTGCTGAGGTGTTCCACTAAATAATCAATAAAGACGCGGACAGCAGGTAATAAGCCACGGCGTGAGGGATAAACTGCATGGAAGATACCATGTGGTGCTTTCCAGTTAGGGAGCACCCGAACCAGTTCGCCACTTTCAATATAGTCTTGAACGATCGTATCAGGTAACAACACGATGCCACAATTTTGTCGTGCTAGTTGTGCCAGCATCATGAGGTCAGAACCCATCACGATAGGATTGACTTTGATCTTTTTCTGCTGATTTTTGTCATCATGTACAATAATGTGTTGGTCTAAATGTTCATCTGCCATACTCAAAATTTGATGGTAGCTTAAATCTTCCGGCTGTTTTAAATCGCCAAATTCATTCAGATAAGCTTGGCTGGCAAATAAGTGTTGTTCAATTTTTTCAAACTGGCGTAAAACCAGACTTGGGTCATCATCCAAATTGGAGCGAACCCGTAAAGCCACATCGATACCTTCATTGACAATGTCTACACGGCGATTACTGACGATGAGTTGAACTTTGATTTCAGGGTAAGTTTTCAAAAATTTTGGCAAGATTTTGGCAATTTCATTTTGTGCAATTGACACAGGTAGACTGACCTTGATTACACCGCGCGGTTGAATACTGAGATGATCGACCAGATCATGGGCAGCTTGCGCTGCATTCATTATGACTTGGGCATGACGATAAATATTCATTCCAATATCGGTCACCGCAAAATGGCGGGAACTGCGCTGAATGAGACGTACTCCTAAATGTTCTTCCAGATTGTAAACGCGACGACTGAGTTTTGATTTTGGAATATCGGTTGCGCGTTCTGCTGCACTAAATCCACCGTGTTCGACCACCAATGCAAAGCAATAAAAATCATCAAGATCAGACAGCATTTAAAAATTCCATTTATGCAACAATAGGCTGATTAAAAGTTTATTGTTGCATCATGTCAATGCCTGCTTTGTAGTTTTGCTATTGAACAGAAGGGTTTATGGTTTTTGTAGCAAATTTTCTTTGAGATGCTGCATGCCTTGAGTAGCAGTCATAACAATTTTCTGGAATTGTGGGGGCAGGCGCTGTTGATCAGCTTTAGGGTCAATATAGTAAGCGCTACAATTCGCTGAAATTTCATGAATTAAACCTGCCACGGGATAAACCTGTAAACTGGTCCCAATCACAATAAAAATATTTGCATTCTGTACGCAGTCTTGTGCATCGGCATAGGCAGGCACGGCCTCGCCAAACCAGACCACATGTGGACGTAGCGGATAGCCATCCTTGCAGAAGTGTTTGTTCAGGTCTAGCTCGGCGTCTTCGACCGGATAGAATTCAGTGCTGTATTGACAGTTTGGGCCAGAGGTTTTAGCCAGGCGAATATTGCCATGTAGATGAATGACTTTGCTACTTCCAGCACGTTCATGCAGATCATCAATGTTTTGGGTAATGACGTGTACATCAAAAATATCTTCAAGTTCGGCAATAAGCTGATGTGCTGCATTGGGCTTGGCTGCCAGAATATTTTTACGCCGTTCGTTATAGAAACGTTGCACCAGTTCTGGATCACGTTTCCAGGCTTCAGGTGTTGCAACGTCTTCAATTCGATACTGTTCCCATAAGCCATCACTGTCCCGAAATGTGTTGATGCCGCTTTCGGCACTCATACCTGCACCCGAAAAGACCACTAGTTTTTTCATCTCGGCTCCTGATTTCATTCGGCTGTTTAAGGTTTATGGGTCGCATTGGATTTCAGGAATGCACTAATTTCTCGTGCAAACTTTAGGGGTTCAGTAAGCAAAGGAGTATGCCCAGATTTTTCAAAGATAATCTGCTTGGAGTTTTGCACGCTACTGGCAATCAGTTTTTGCCCGGCTGCAGGATAGAGCCTGGACTCCTGACCTATGAAAAAGGTACTGGGACAGGCAAGCCGTGCAACGGATTCACGATAATCTTCATTATGATACAGGTAGTTATTGACATACCAGGCCAGATAATCCAGCCGTTGAATCGGCAAAATCATGGATTGCAAGCGGGGTTGCTTTAAAGCCATTTTAAACAGCAAGGGGGCAACTTTATTGCTGGCTTGTAGTTGAATGAATTCCAGCCAGAGTTCTAAAAGTTGCTGTCGATTCGCTGACTCCAGATCCAGCAAACTTTGTGCCTGAGACTGAGATGCAAGCAGTTGAGAAATCTCGGCCAATAGTTGTTTAAACTGGGGCTGCTGCTGGCTAAACAGCCCATATTGCCAAGTGTCATCGACTGTAATTTTCGGTGTCTGATCGATATGCAGATAGTGGGTCAACTTTTGCTGTAAATGACCATATTGCATGCCATGCATGGCTGTAGTTGCGCCCATAGAATAGGCAATCACGGAAAACTGATTAAGTTGTAGCTGGGCAATCAGGCTTTCAATATCGCGCCAGTGACTCGAAATAGCATCTAGCTCCGGAATGGCACATGCTTGTGAACCGCCAAAACCACGCCAGTCGGGAATAATAAATTGATGATTTTTACTATGCTGATATAAGAACGGTAGCCATTGCCAGCTTTGCATGCCCAAACCGGAAAGCACCAATACAGGTTTGCCTTGTCCAAACTGGCGAACAAACAGCTGTTCACGATCTGGCATCTGGTAATGGGGCATGGCAACTTCCTTATATGACAATTTTCTTTAGATGATTATATGACTATCTTTCATCAAACGCTTTTAATTGAGGAATCACTGTTTCCAGCCAATGAATCCAGCCCAATTCCAAATCAATGCCAAGCTGTAGAATCATTTTATGAATAAACTGGGTACGATCCTGATCATGCTCATGGGCAAAGTCTTTTGCAAAAATCGTTTGGTAAATTTTCAGATTTTCTTTGTGTAAAACCAGATGCCGTTCCAGTTCCGGCAATACGGTATTGCCACCGAGCTGTGCTTCTACCCGTAAACGTACCATTAATTCTTCACGCAGTTGCGCTGGTGGACTTTGCTTGACCATCCAGTCTGCCAGTTCGGCACGACCCAATGCTTCGACCTGATAGGTTTTTTTACGGGTATTGGCATGGTCTTCTTCTAGTGTGGAAATCCAGCCCTTGGTCTGCATGGCGCTTAATTCACGATAAATCTGTTGATGGGTGGCATTCCAGAAGAAGCCCATAGAGCGGTCAAACCGACGTGCTAACTCAATACCAGTACTGGGTTTTTCAATTAAGCTGGTGAGTAAAACATGGGCTAAAGACATAATCGGCCAAGTATTAAAATTTAAAATATATTATGCAACATGTTGCATAAAAAACAAAACTGGATTATAAATTTATGCAACAAGTTGCACTAATCAAAAAACAGCCAGCTATTTCAGCACGCCAAGGAGACGACATGTCGAATTATTCGCACTTATTAGCACCACTTGATTTGGGTTTTACTACACTGAAAAACCGGGTCTTGATGGGGTCTATGCACGTGGGCCTAGAAGAAGCACCGCGTGGTTACGAACGTATGGCGGCATTTTATGCGGAACGTGCTCAAGGTGGTGTAGGGCTAATTGTCACTGGCGGGATTGCCCCAAATGATGCAGGTTTAACCTTTGCAGGTGGTGCGAAACTGGACAGCGAAGAAGAAGCTGAAAAACATAAAGTGATTACTCAGGCTGTACATGCCGCGGGTGGTAAAATTGCCATGCAGATTTTGCATACTGGCCGTTATTCCTATCAGGCCGATCTGGTGGCGCCGTCTGCCATTCAGGCTCCGATTAACCCGACCAAACCACATGCCTTGACCACTGCTGAAGTGGAACAAACCATTACCGACTTCGCGCATTGTGCAAAAATGGCCCAATACGCAGGTTATGACGGCGTTGAAATCATGGGTTCTGAAGGTTATCTGATTAATGAGTTTATTGCGGCTCGAACCAATCATCGTGAAGATGAATGGGGTGGCAGTTATGAAAACCGTATCCGTTTCCCGATTGAAATCGTGAAGCGTACCCGTGCCGAAGTGGGTGAAAACTTTATCATTATTTACCGATTATCGATGCTGGATCTGGTCGATGGCGGTTCAAGCTTTGAAGAAGTGGTGCAACTGGCCAAAGAAATTGAAAAAGCGGGTGCCACTATTATCAATACCGGGATTGGCTGGCATGAAGCGCGTATTCCAACTATTGCCACCAAAGTGCCACGTGCGGCATTTACCTGGGTCACTGAAAAACTCAAAGGTCTGGTGAATGTTCCGTTAATTACTTCAAACCGTATCAATACCCCGGAAATGGCAGAACATGTGCTGGCTTCAGGCCATGCCGACATGATTTCGATGGCGCGTCCAATGCTGGCTGATGCTTTCTTTGTACAAAAAGCAGAACAGGGCCGTAGTGATGAAATCAATACCTGTATTGGTTGTAATCAAGCCTGTCTGGATCATATTTTCTCGATGAAAATTGCTTCATGTCTGGTCAATCCACGTGCGTGCTATGAAACCGAGCTGATCTTTAAAGAATCTGCAGTATCTAAAAATATCGCGGTCATTGGTGCCGGCCCGGCCGGTTTAAGTTTTGCGACTTACGCGGCTGATCGTGGGCATAAAGTCACGCTTTATGAAGCATCCAATCAGATTGGTGGGCAGTTCAATATTGCCAAAACCATTCCGGGTAAAGAAGAGTTTTATGAAACCCTGCGTTATTTCAAACGTAAAATTGAGTTGCAGCCGAACATCAAATTGGTCTTGAACCATAAGGCCAGCTATGAAGATTTAAGCCATTCAAATTTTGACGAGATTGTTGTAGCTACTGGTGTTACGCCACGTCAGTTAGAGATAGAAGGCATGGATCATCCTAAAGTACTGAGCTATCTGGAAGTGTTGAAAGACCGTAAGTCAGTCGGTCAACGTGTCGCGATTATTGGTGCAGGTGGGATCGGCTTTGATACGGCTGAATATTTAAGCCATGAAGGTGAGAGTGGCAGCCTGAATCCGGAAAAATTCTATAATGAATGGGGCATTGATACTAGCTATGAAAATGTCGGTGGTTTAAAAGCAGCTGAAGTCGAGCAGTCTAATCGTGAAATCTATTTACTGCAGCGAAAGGCCAGTTCAGTGGGTGCAGGTTTGGGTAAAACCACGGGTTGGATTCACCGCACTGGACTGAAACACCGTGCAGTTAAAATGGTTGCCGGTGCAAGCTATGAGAAGATTGATGATCAAGGCTTGCATATTGTGGTCAATGGTCAGCCCACCGTTTTAGAGGTAGATAATGTGGTGATCTGTGCGGGTCAGGAACCGTTTACCGCGATGTTTGATCAGTTGAAAGCCGATGGTAAAAACGTGCATTTGATTGGGGGTGCCAAGGAAGCCGGTGAGCTGGATGCGAAGCGTGCCATTCGTCAGGGTGCCGATTTGGCAGCGGTGATTTAAAGGCATTAAGTCCTCTCCCTTTGGGAGAGGATTTAGGTGAGGGCTTAAATGGGTTTAGAGTAACAAGAAAATAACGCTCTATCCTTGAAGTGAAATAATAAAATCATAAGGAAACAAAAAATGGCTTTAACAACAACTCAACAGGCTGTGCAGCGTTGGCATGAAATGTTGCAAACACGTGATATGTCTATTCTGAATGAGCTACTGGCAGAGGATGTGGTATTTCGTTCACCAGTAGCCTATAACCCTTATCCGGGTAAGCAGGTGGTCTTTTTTATTTTGAGCAATGTGATTCAGATCTTCGAAAATTTTACCTATCACCGTGAATTCTATACGGAAGATGGACAGAATGTGGTGCTGGAGTTCTCTGCGAATGTTGGTGAGAAAAAACTTAAAGGCATTGATATGATCAAGTTTAATGAGCAAGGTCAAATCATTGATTTTGAAGTGATGTTGCGTCCGAAAAGTGGTCTGGAAGCGCTTGCAGCACAGATGGGGCAACGTATGGCAGCATTTATGCCAAAAGCATAAAACTGGCGTATAGTGAAATTATGGACAATGGATAAAAGGATATTTACTGAATATTTGATGAGGTATTGCTTTTTGAGGTCAGATAAATATGAAATTGGTGGTCAGTAAAATCAGTCAATTGGCGAAAAAAATTGTGGATCAACTTACAGGTGCGGCATTACCAACCCTGTATTTCAATCCGCAAGGTGAGGCACGACAGATGCTAGATGTTTTGCCACAGCTAAAACAGAAATATCGTCCGACACCATGGTTATCCAACACACATGTTCATCTGTTGTATTTTGATATCATCAAAAAGAAAACTATTCAACTTCAGTATGATGCCATTGAACAGTTAGAGATGGCAGATGGAGGAATTACCGGGATTGCCTGGTATGGACTTCATCTTCCGGCAGATATCCCGACCATCGTGGTCATGCATACGCTGACGGGTACGCCGGAAAGTATGGCTGAATTGGTGCGTGACCTGCATCAACATACAGGATGGCGGGTTGCATTATGTCTACGCCGTGGTCATGCCAATTTACCGCTGCCGGTGCCAAAGATTTCTATCTTTGGTTTTACTGATGATTTACGAGAACAGATCAAATACATTGAAGGCAAATTCCCGGATTCAACTTTATATGCTGTAGGTTCATCTGCCGGTACCGGACTACTGGTACGCTATTTAGGCGAAGAAGGAGAACAGAGTCCGTTCAAGGCAGCTTTCGCGCTTTGTCCTGGCTATGACACAGAGCATGGCTTTAAAAACGTACATCCTTTTTATAGCAAGGTCATGACGCAAAAGCTCTTCAAATCTTTTATTTATCCTTACAACTCGATTTGGCAACAGACAGCTTCTTTATCCCAAGTGCTAGCGACCAAGAGTTTACTTGAATTTCAGCATCAATATTTTGAACTTGCCGGTTATAGTAGCTTTGAAGCCTACAATCAGGCCACCAATCCCATTTATGTATTTGAAAATATTAAAATTCCATTGATGATTTTAAATGCAGAAGATGATCCGGTCTGTCATATCCGAAACTTTGAACCTTATAAAGATGTGGTTCAGAAAATGCCGAATATTATGGTAGTGACCACTAAGAAAGGCAGTCACTGTGGATTTTACGAAGGCTTAAAGCAGACTCAGTCCTGGTCAGCACGTTTGATTGCGGATTATTTGAAAGTCCATCACATTTAATATTCAGTCATTTCAATTTTTTACTTTTGCACCCTAAGCTTGAAATATTTAGATGCAATTATCATTGGTATAGTTGATATGTTATGATGCTTTAAATCAGAATTTCTGTTATAATTGCACTACAATATAAAACTTATACATGAAAATTGTGTTGTTTTGAAATGGACTGAGAAGTCTCAGACTATCGATGTAATCTAAAAGAGTAATCTTGACTGAAATCTAAAAGAGCAATCTTCAGTTAAGTTGTAGTTTAAAAATGCCAATAGCTGGCATTTGTATGTATTAAAAAATTGGTGTAAATGTTGAATAAGATTGAAAATTTAGTTGCAAAATCTGTAAATGGTCGTGAAATTGTGGTATCGCTGGTTCCGTTAAAAAAAATGCAAAATACCCGTCATGGGTTTGAATGGGTTGAAGTAGGCAAGAAAGTCTTACTGCAATCTGGTGTTGAAATTGATCTGAATCTTGATGGCCGCAGCTTCTATACTGATGTACATGAAATGTTCCGCTTCACTGCTCGTGTGAATTAAATATAGATTGATACTTAAGGAAAAAACCGTCTATCAGGCGGTTTTTTTATGGCCAAAAATGCGAGACAGAAAATGTCAAAGAGGGCCCATATGGGCTGAACATCAGAAAGCAGGCACTTGAGGATTAAGCCAAGAAAATATGATTGTCTAGATATGCTTTATACATCACATTATTTAGCAAGAGAAACAAAGATTCTAGCCTATATCCTTATTGTAAACTTGTAATAAAAACATAATAAGTATCTGAATTTGTTTTACTTTTATATGAAATCAAAAAAGACAGATATTTTGCGCTGATTTACTGCAATTGTGATGATGAAAAATGTAGATTTTAAAATGTGATTTTTATATTTAATGTATTTTTTGATACATTTTTGTCAGTTTTTGTTATTGGCTGACAAAAATTATCAGTATATAAAGAGTATTCCACTTAAGGAAGAGAGAGTGGGTTATGAAAACTATAGAACTATTTGTAACTTCATCATTTGCTCTTATGCTCATGTTTGTTATCTATGCGTTTGGTCAAATGTTTAACTAAGCAAACATATATAAAAAAGCACCCTAGGGTGCTTTTTTATGAATCAACTTCATGAAGAGTCGTACAAGACTGCTCAATTTTGTCTTATGCATCTTTTACTGCATGTTTAGCATGTTCCGATTTTAATTGGGACTCTGCTTTATTGATCAGACTCACGATTTAAATTGCAGTTTTGATTTTTTAAAATTGGATGAATTATTCAACTCACTCCTCATTTTTTCAATCAATCAGGTAATTACTGCTGCTGATTATTTTGGTCATTTTGATTTTGTCGAAAATCTTGTTGCTGACCAGTCTGTTGGCGTTGATTTTCATTCTGCTGTTGCTGTCTTTGGTTTGGGTTTTGCTGCTGCTGTTGACCTTGATTTGGATTTTGATGTTGCTGCTGTCCTTGATTAGGACTCTGTTGTTGCTGTTGCCCTTGATTAGGATTCTGCTGTTGCTGTTGCCCTTGGTTAGGATTCTGAGGTTGCTGTTGCATTTGATTTGTGTTTTGATCTTGTGGGTTATTTGGATTACTCATTACGACACCTCTTAATAATATATTTGTCATAAAATCTGTATAACCAGATATAATTATTATTAGCATGAATATTTTATTTAAAAATAAAATGGATGTTACATGATGTTTAGAATGTAATTGAGAGTGTTTGTTATAAAATTAGTGCAATGAAATATATCAATAATTATAGTTAATTTGATTTACAAATTTTATTTTATATATGAAATTAAAACCATCTGTTTTAATTGTATTATCTAAATTTTTACATATTTTATGAAAAAGCTAACTCAATTTTTTCTTTCCTTTAAATAAATATCTATAACTGTATACCTTATTTTTAAACAAGATAGCATAAAAAATAGCTACTTTTTTGTGGATTTTCTGATCTTTCATATTTGATTAAGCCTATATTTCTTGCGTAGATTTATAAATTTTATAACATTGAAATTATTTGTTATTTTATTTAAAATAGTTGTATTTTTTATAAAAAACATATTGCGATATTATAAGATTTATTTCCTTCACCATTAGAGCATAACATGCTAAACCTCTATTTAGGATTTCACTTAAAATGGAGTTAAAGAGAATTGATGCGATAAATAGGCTGCTGAAAAATCTAGATAAAATAAATTTTAAATTTTTCTATTAATTTATAATGTACACTAGCCATATTTTTCATTTTATTGTAATTACTTATTTGAATTTTAAAAAAATAAAGTTAATGATAAAAATGCCTAAAAGTGGTCTGAGCATTATTTTATGAAATTACTTTTTAACCCTTTGATATTTATATTTTGATTATTTTTTGCTCAACACAAAGTAAACGAATGATAACAATTATAGGGTTTGATCCATCCAGAATTTTGAACTAAGGTCATAATCTTATTACCGCTTGGAGAATAAAAATGCCAGTAGCAGTAAAAAAACATTCCTTAGAATTACTTGATAAAAATCAGCAAAGTTATTGTGATTTAGTCTCTTTTTTTCAGAACCCTGATATTTCTATTCATGTGAAAGAAAAGAAAGCATCCAGCTTCTTAAGACACGAAATCCAAATAATGAATTCTGACACGGTGGAATTTCCTTCCAATATTACAAAAATACAGGATTGGATTAAAAATAATAATAAAATGCAATGTCTTGAATATCAGTCTTATCTGGAAAGACGAAAAAATGGAGCAGGGCGAGAATATTTTAAAAATATTGGTCAAGCCTTTGAGTTTTTAGTGAAAGTTGCACCCGTTAAAAAGGCCGATGGTTCCTGGTTATATAGCATGGTGCATTATTGGAATGATCCTGTTTTCAGGGATTTAATCCAAATCTATGTTGAAGAACTGGGACTAGGCATAGCCAAAGCGAACCATGTGTGTGTATTTGATGATTTAATTCTAGATTTGGGCCTGGAACATTTCGTCCTGGATTTGGAAGATGAATATTATCATCAGCCGGCAATTCAACTGGCTCTGGCTTATGCACCGCCTGAATTTATTCCAGAAATTATTGGATTTAATCTGGCCTATGAGCAACTTCCTTTACATTTGCTAATCACAAATTATGAGTTAAATGAATTAGGGATTGATTCACATTATTTCAATCTCCATATCACCATCGACAATATGGATAATGGTCATTCACATCTTTCTGTCAAAGCCTTTGAAAAAATATACAGTAAATTCAGGGATAAAAATTCTTTTATTGATAAGATTAAAATCGGCTTTGCTTTAAACGATAAAGGATTATCTTCCAGACAGATTTTAAAAAATCTGAATCTTGATGCTTTGGTGCTGAAAATTTTGAAACGTAAAGCAATCCTGGGCAATCTTATACACAGTCATAAATGTATACTTAATGATAAAGCTGTTAATGAGTGGCTTTCTACCCCTGAGTCTGTAGAGGAGTTTGTCGAGATATTAATAGATAAAAAATGGATTAACTTGAATCAAGATCCAGAGCAAAGCCGTTTTTGGAAGTTGATTAGTCATGCAGAAGGAAAAATGTATGGTGTGTTTAATTCGACCGAGAAGCAGATAATCTATGACTGGATTGCTGGAGATTTGATTCAACGTGCAGGTTTTAAGCGGCAAAAAATTGCTTTAGTAAATAAAAATCACCAAGATTTCGCGTTTAGTTTTTTATTGAATGAAGAGCTTGAACAGATACAGCACCAGATTGCTGAAACTGGAAATCTGGCGCTCAAGATGAATAAACTCTTGCCTTATCTGGCACCGCATAGTCACCATAGCGAAACTGGACTGTGGTGTACCCAACGTTTTGTTGATTTTCTTTTTCCATTTCTTAGTGATAAAAAGTGATTAGTTGATATGCTTTTTTTACTGTCAGATCTAAATAGGTTATAGGTTAATTGTTGTCTACATTTCAGTTTAATAAGTATTTTTTACAAAAAAAAGCCCCGCTTGAAGTTGGGGTTTTTTAATTTAGATTTAAATACTTAACGGGAAATTCGGCTAGGCTTCTTATGATTGGTACGCAATTTATGAATTAATTTAGTGCGGTATATACTGGATAAATGGTAGTGCTGTATTCAGGGTAACATTTTATAGCTAAATTTTTGATTTCAGATCAGGAATGAAGATGTCGATTTGATTTAAATTTTGTTACACAGTATTTTTTCTTATTTCTCTTTACTTCGAATCTTATAAAATTTTGTTATTTATAAATAAGCTATTAAATATACGGGATATATTTTTTGTAGTAAATATGCTGTTAATTATTTTAATATTTTTGAACTGGGTTTTATTTTATTTTTTAAAAGATGGTTAAATTATTAATCTATCCATTTGTTTTATGGACTTTTTTATATAAATAAATTGTATTGTATTTTTTAATTTTTTAGATAATTTTCTGTTTAATAATCATATTTATTTTTGAGTTTATTTGTATTGTATTATTATATTTTGATACATCATTATCGTTTTTATTTAGTTAACTTGGGTATATGCTGATATTGTGATTAATAATTAGGCCGGTAAATTTTATTAAATAATGGTAATAAGGAATAGTGTTATGTCTAAATCAAAATCACAGAACCAAACTGATATGAATCAACGCAATCAACCGATTAAGCAGCCACATCATTTACCCCAACAAGACCATAAGCATAATCAGCAAAAAGACACTGAAAAGCAGTCACAAAGTGATAAATAGAATGGCTTCCTGGTTCAGGTAAATGGATGTTTAAAGGGGTAAAGCCCCTTTAAATAGTAGAAGGAGTTAGGGATGAATATTAAACCGGTAAAAGCGCATAAAATGAATGAGGATTTTGATACTTCACCAACAGTCATCTATACCGGTGAGTATGATGATGAGCATAATTTGGTGAATGTCTATGACTCATCTCAAGAGCAGTTAACCAAAATCATGGGTACCAATCAATGGATTTTAAATTCGACAGGTGAAATTTATTTTATAGAAGAGGATGTTCCTTATTTCGCAAATTAACAAGGTCATACGAGATGAATACAGTAACGACTTTTCCACAGAAATTGGTCACATTTTACAAGTTAGATAGTCCGGATATTCAGCGTGGTATTTGGGCTAATTATGATAAAAATGGACAATTTATTAATCTAACTAATTATTACGGTAAAAAACTGGATTTGATTGGACCAGATCGAGTGCGTATAGATGGAGAAGTATGGGTCAGTAAAGAGAATTTTAAGTAAGTGATATGCGTGATTTACTCTGCTTTATTATATTGATTTATAGGTATAGATATCAATTCGTGCTGAATAAACCAGATTTAAAACCAGATATTTGAAAATTTCCAGTATTTTTAATAAAAATAAATATTGAATTTAAAAAATAATTTTTTAGTTTGCATAAGCTATAAAATATCACTTTAAGTTAACAGTTGTGTTATATATTGATCATTCTTATGAAAGCTACTATGGCAAGTAAAAATGATTTCAAAACAATTAAGAATACTGAGTACCGTTCTAGCCATTATGGGTCTTTGTTTATTTTTTATTTTTCAATATTTTTTACAGCCTACAGTTCTAGGCGGCTTTAATGAAGGCACTGAACAGTACAATGGTTATCGTTATGCACAAGATAATCAGCTCAAATCAGAAGAGCAGTGTGATGATGAAAAAGATGATCCAGAGATGCATGTTAATCAGGAATTCCTAGAGGGATGTAAGCGCTATTTTCATCAATAGTGATTCATCGCGGAGAATATGCAAAAGTCATCATCAAATTCAACTGAATAAGCATCAAAATAAAAACCCTTTCAAATTAAAGAAAGGGTTTAGCTTTTGAATGGAGTTGTTTTGCTCAGGCAGCAACCCAATGACTTTTAACTTCTTCAGAGTCTACATTGAGCATAACTTGATTGTCTTTGATCTCACTTACCCATGAAAGTGGGATAAGGTGATGACTACCTTCTTCGTTTCTTGTCAGCTTAATTTGATCTGTTCCTTGAAGATGATCCACAGTTCCTACCTTGGTACCACATGTTGCAATTACATCGGCATGCTTGGTAATGTCATTTACATTGAAAGTCGCCATTTCATACCTCTCCTATACTATATAGCGGTAATCTTGCACACTCTAATTTACGGCATTCTTAAGGCTTTATCTCTATATATATGCAAAAGGGAACAAAACTTTAATTAAGTTTACTTTATGACCTGATTATAAAAAATAAATGATTTTAAATGCATGATTAATTGAAAAAATTAATATTTTAATAATATCTGCAACTTTTTGTTATTTTATGCATTTGTGACATATAAAATTAATTTTGAAGTTAAAATATTTATATTAAGTTTAATTATTGCTAATAAAAAAATTCATGCTGCGAATGATGAATATGTATATATGACGATAGAAAATTCAATATGGGACTAAAAATACCTTAATACAGTAACGACGAATTACAGATGTTTTTCTGTTAAATTCTTTTGTGGTGTTGCGATATATTCATCTTTCATTTCAAAGAAGAACTGAGGGGCTTGTTCATTTTTACAACTAAGCCATTCTCTTCGATAATCATCTGGAATTACGATCACGGAACGCTTTTCACCATTAGGTGAGTGAAACTGCCTCATAAAAGGGTGCTGATCAGCATTGATGGTGAGCAAGCTCATTGAACGCACAGCCTTATTATCGATAACTGCATTTTCATAAATTGCTGCGAGGGTAAATGGCAATCCATCTTTGCGAAATATGGCAAACCAATGCGGTTTACCTTCTATATATTTGGGTTCAAAGATGGTTTCCACAGGAACAAGGGCAAATTGGTTTTTATGCCATGCATGCCGGAAACTGGGTTTTTCGGCAACAGTTTCTGTTCTGGCGTTATAGGTATGACGACCATATTTGAGTTCTTTGGCCCAAAATGGAATCAGTCCAAATTTTGCCAGATCCCATTCAGGTTGATCAGCACCATGCATTAAGATAGGTGCATCATATAAGGGGAAAGTATGCTCAGGATATGCAAATGGTGGTTCGCAAAGCCCAAGCAGAAAGGCACGATTTGATTTGATTGTTTCAAATATTGCACACATGAGTGATCTCAATATTTTTTATTTAAAATTATTAAATCAAAAATAATCAATTTAGGTTATACATATTACAAATATTGAACTGTTTATACTAAAACTATATACCTATTTTTTTTATATTTATATGTTTCCTTTAAATGATAAAAAATAAATAAGTTAAGTTTATACGAGTTTATAATCATCATATTTATACTGAGTTTAATCATATTTATATAAATCGATGATTGCATCAATAAAAAAATCATGGTCACTTCTAATCAAAAATACTTCAGCTTCACGCAAGGTAATAAAAATTTTGGCCATCGCTTTATCGGGTGTCCAAAACCATTGACTGGACAATACCAAATGGAGTTCTGAGATCTGCCAGGCATGAGCATCGTCAAACTGATCACGATAGGCAAGAAAATTTTCATGCTTTTTTATGCAATAGAGTGCCATCAGTTGTTTAACCCATTCAGGGGTAAACTATGATTGTAGAAGAGATGTTTCTCTTTATGGTTTTAAAAATTGTGAAAGGAAAATCATGCCTATAAAATTGTAATTTAAAATCATATTTTTACAGGGAAAAATCTATTTAGTATCCCGATAAACGGTAAAAATATTACATGATCCAGATAATTCATAAAGCCCTGATTAAGGGCTTTATGCAAGTAAAAGAACAACTAAATAAAAACTAAAAAAGTGACTTAATGGGAAGCTCTTTTTTTCTTACCTCCACCATCTTGCTTGTTGACCGTAGAACAGGCAATCCGTTCCGCATCTTCTTCAGGGATACCACGTTCTTTTTCACTTTCCTCGATATGTTTGGCCTGACGTTTCTGTTTATCTGTATAAGATGATTTATCACCTCTGGGCATAATCTGATCCTTCTTTAGATTTACAGTTTATTTATTGGAATAAAAATCAAACGCATTTTGGATAAGCATATGTCCATATTTAGTGAAGGAAGTTTTATATCGTGTTTTACAGTAATGATTGAATCTTAAACATGCAGTTCTTATAGACCTAACCATCAGAGAAATAGGAATCTGTCATAAAAAGCTACGTGTTACTCGGATTAGATGAATTGTGATACTGGGTTCAAGTGCCTTTCAAAAATGCAATAGTGATACTCACTAGCAAGATAAAACTACATCTTCAAGCTCGATGGATAAAGATAAATAAGCCTATGAATGAATTAGGTGTTTTTAGTGATGCTTATAATTAAAACCATGAATTGATATTGTTTTACTTTTGACATATTCCGCTAATGTAAATGTAACTAAATTTATAGACAATATCTGAACACAGACGGGCTGTAATGAACGGGTCTGTAACACATGAAGATATCTGTATTGACCTACCTTTACGGGTAGGTTTTTTTTATCTTTATATTTGAAAAATATAGTATTTGTACCCATATTATTATGTAGAAATACTTTTTCTAAACCATATGGGCGAGGTAAAAGACATGTTTAATTCTCTGCGTAAATTATTCTGCATTCATGTTTATGAATATAACTGGGATCAGAAGCAGGGCTATATTCATGAATGCCGTAAATGTGGGAAAAATGATTAATTCATCATTTTGATTTGATGGTTATGATTTCAATGCAGTCTAAAAATAGTCACAACTTGTGCAATTTTTTAACTTATATGAAAGTAGATGAGCAGAAATAATAACAACTAGAAAATAT
Source organism: Acinetobacter bouvetii (assembly GCF_902753875.1). GTDB lineage: Bacteria > Pseudomonadota > Gammaproteobacteria > Pseudomonadales > Moraxellaceae > Acinetobacter > Acinetobacter bouvetii_A. The sequence continues at coordinate 81,534 of NZ_CADDTS010000048.1, forward strand.
ATACATGCAATGTAAATCAGGTTTCACCATATCAGTTCTGTAATAATTATGCAGATTAGAGTGGATTAGCTATATGTCTCTTACAATTTAATAGTGATACTTCTACTTCACATGTTTAAACCTTAGAACAACCTGATTATGATTATCAATTAGCTTTAACTCCGAATCTGTCGCTTCGAAATTAACAACTTGATTTAATAAGGTTTGTGTAAATTTGTAGGGTAAGTCAGTGCCATTGAGGCAAGTTTGTTCTGTTGAAGCTAAATTGGAGAATTTTATTTGTGTTCCTTTGATGGCGTAGCCTCCTATAATTTGATTACAACCATCATAACCATTGAGATAATTATTATTAAATATAAGTGTTGGGACAATAGGTTGTGTAGGTGTAGCTTTATAATTAATTAGGTTGATATCTGTTAGAAGCCAAGTTTTATTTTGCAATTGCATAAAATTTTTGTCAGTTGTAGGCGGCATAATTGATGAAATACATCCTGCTAACAGGCAAAAGCCAGATATTGAAGTTACTACAATAAATTGTCTAAACATTTATATTCTCCAATTTATTTCTATAAAGAATGTGCGATAACTAATTAGTAATATTTTATAAATTTTTTTATCAATCATTTTTTTATTAACTAATCCTCTACAGGAGTAGCCTGAAAAACAAACAGGAGTAGGCTTGTATAGCTAAGGTCTAAAAAGGAGTAAGCATGTTCTAAAAAATTCAATCAGTCTTATAGTCTACTTTCTAGTACAATTTTTTCCGCATTTATTGTTAAGCCCTGCTGCAGCAACATGATCTATAAGGATATTAGGGGGGGAACATTGTGCTGTGGCTAAATTTGTGGATCTTTTAAGTAAATAGAGGAACTTTAATATATTGAAATTTCTTGTTTTTAGACTTAAAAAAGAATTAATATTAACCAATATTTTTCTTTAATTTATTACTTTCGTGAATCTACCAGCTCACCAATATTTTTTACTGGTTGTTCCTAGCTGCCTAATTTTGATTGGCAGTGTGTTTATTGCTGGGCATTTTCTCTTTAAAGCACCGCGTTTTTTATTATGGATGGGGATTGCCTACATTCTTCCTTCAATTGCATTAGGTATTCAAAGCCTGATGACAAATCAACAATTAACAATGACCGCACCTTGGGTTGGTACCCTTTATTTGACTGGTGCATGGGCAACTGCGCATGGTATTGCTTTAAAAGCCAAGTCGTCTTCTAATTTAAAAATATCATTGCTTCTTATTCTGGTTGGTGTGTTTACACTTGGGTATTTTGCATATGTAGATGAAAATCTGTGGCTGCGCATATTAACAATTAATATCATCACTATTCTTCTGCAAGTGATGATCATCCCGAGTGTTTACGCTTTTTTCAAGCGGTCAAATATTCTCAATAAAATGTTGTGTATCAGTTACTTTGTTGTGGTTTTTTATTCAGTCACACGTTTTCTTATCACACTATTTTATTTAAAAAATGTCGAAAGTATTTCAATATCATCATCGAATTGGTGGCTGATGATTCTGGCATTGAATATTTTACTTTGTATTTGGTGTGCCATTCTTATTGTTGCAACAACAATAAAGGAGCTTTTTACCACATTAAATAATGATAGATATAAAGATGTATTAACTGGACTCTATAACCGAAGAGGTTTTTTAGAGAAAGTGAATGCGCTGGCTTTAGATGAAAATATTGAAAAATTTTATTTAATCATGTGTGATATTGATTATTTTAAGAAAATAAATGATACGTGGGGGCATATTGTTGGAGATGAAATTTTAAAAGCTATAGCAGATGTATTAAAAGAAAGCTTAAGACCTCATGATATTCTTGCACGTTTTGGTGGAGAGGAATTTATCATCTTATTAAGCTGTCCAAATGATTATGTTGCAATGAATTTGGCAGATAGAATCAGAAATAACATTCAGAATAAAAAATATACGAAATACGACATTACAGTGACAGCGAGTTTTGGATTAGCCGAAGTATTTCGTGAAGTTGATTTTATGGAAACCTTACAGCTGGCAGACCAACGTCTTTATTCTGCTAAAAATAATGGGCGAAATAGGGTGTGTTATAGATAGCTCATGACGCTGATTTTGTATAGAAAAATTAATTTTCCTTCCTTCCATTCTTTTCATGGCTTATTTGAGCATGAATTTTTTGTATAAATATTTAAGCGTCCTTATGTGATGGAATAGATATTTTAAATTTAATCATAATATACACTTTGGTTTAATAGTGTGACATATTTGTCATTATTTTCTTGTAATGACTATTATGCAGTCATATAATTAACGTTATAAAGTTACTTTTGAGATTTTTAAAATGAACACGATTTTATGGGATGGGGAGAATGTCTTTCCTGAAAAAATTGAATTATTTAAGAAATTCTTAAAAAAGTACTTAAGGTCTGTGAATAACACAGCGCTTCTGAGTGACAACCCTTTTCATTACGATTCATCCGCTGATAAATTTTTGAATTCTGAGATTCAAGAATATTACTTTTTATGGTCTATTGCGTAATCTGATATTTAAATATTATTTAATTTAAACCGCCTTATTAGGCGGTTTTTTATTACTTTAACCTAGAAAGATTCATGTAGGATCATGAGAAAAATTTGTTGCTCATTGTTTGTAAAAGCGAGCATCCATTCAACTTGAACGGTTACTCGTTTCGGGATGTCGAAATTTAAAAGCACATATGTAATATCTACACATCGTCTGCGGGATGTTTTTTTATTTTCTAGAAGTGTTGATGTTAAAATTAAGACGTTAATTAAGAAGTCTACAAGTTGAGGAGAATATTTTTAAAATTTGTAGACTGTTGAAATGCAAATAAAGACAATCCCAAGTAAGCATATGCAATTATGAATAGTAAGTTATTGAAAATTCAAGGTTATGTAAATTGATGCAGGCTCTCCCAATCCAACATAGACTCGGTGGTTTTTACTTTTTCTACTATTCCATTGTTGGAACCTTTATGCCTTTCTGGAATTTGTATCTTGAAGATCAAGGTTTTAATTACCAGCAAATCGGACTTTTATCGTCAATTGCCATTGTGACCCGTTTTTTTGCGCCGTTTATTTGGGGATGGATTGCTGATAAGTCCGGCAAGCGCATGTTATTGGTCCGAATAGCAACGTGGATGGAAGCCTGCATCTGGTTCATGATTTTCCTGGTGCCAAATACTTTTCAAGCCGTTGCTTTGCTTATGTTGATTTTTAGCTTCTTTCAGAATGCAATTTTGGCGCAGTTTGAAGGAGTGACTTTATTTTGGTTAGGGGAAAAACGGACTCAACTCTATGGCAAAGTTAGAAAATGGGGTTCGATTGGGTTTATTGCTGGTGTTTTTGGCATTGGTGCACTACTCGAAATTATCCCGATCTCCATGTTACCCATCATGTTGTTATGTATTGCCTGTTTAGCTTTCCTTTGGGCATTTACTATTCAAGAGCCGCATGCTGCACCACGCTCACAAGAAAAATTGGAACCACTTTTACCCATATTAAAACGCCCTGTAGTAGCTGCATTTTTTGCGATTGAGTTTTTTCTCTTATTTGCCCATGCACCATTTTATAGTTTTTATAGTAATTATTTACATCAAGCCGGTTTTAGCACCACTGAAATTGGTGTGTTGTGGTCAGTTGGTGTAGTGGCGGAAATTATCATGTTTGCTTACGCAACATTTTTTTTCTCTCGTTTTTCATGGCGTCATTTAGTCAGCTTTTGTCTGCTTTTAACTAGCGCAAGATGGATTATAGTTGGATTATTCCCCAACTCATTCATCGTACAATTTTTAGCACAAACGATTCATGCTTTCAGTTTTGGCTTATTTCATATGATTGCAATGCGGATTATCTTTCAAAACTTTTCAATAGGTCAGCAGGGGCGTGGTCAAGCCATGTATAGCACTATGTGGGGCTTAGGTGTGGCATTGGGAAGTATTTTGGCAGGACGTTATTGGCAGATGCTCTCTGGAGAAATGATTTTTGTCATTGCTGGACTTTCAACACTTATAGGCTTGTTGTTTGTTCGATGGTTACCGAAATACATCCAACAAGCCTAAAATTGATTTGTACCCTGTCGTTTAAAGCATCTTTTTAAAGTTGAATTTGGCTGTATCGCTTAAACCAGGGCTGTGCCTGCTCAAGTTGATTGGCTAGTTGCAGTAATACATCTTCACGGGCAAAAGGTGCAATAAATTGTGATCCTAATGGTAAATTTTCTTGATTCCAGTAAAGCGGCACAGACATCGCAGGAAGACCGGTAATGTTGGCTAGCTGGGTAAAGGGTACCCACTTGAGGTTTTCTTTGACGATTTGATCGACCAGCTTACTTTGCGCCAGCAAATGGGCCTTGCCCAATTTTAACAGGCCTTTCAAAATTGGTTTTTGCCAAGCTGGTGTTTTAATCTCGTTATTTTTAGGCGCGACCGAAGCAGTTGCAGGGGTTAAATACAGATCATAACGATCAAAAAAATGATTCATCTGCCGCACATAACCACCCCAGTTATTTAGATTATGAATATATTCAATAGCAGTGGTCTTGCCACCAAATGCAGCCAATGCCAATGAATCCAGTTCAAAATCATCATGTTGAGTTGGATATTGTAGTCTCATTTGTTCCAGCATATAAGAAAACTGGCTAAACCAGGTGGTAATAAAATCTTTGGCAAGGGACATGCCATCAATAGGCGGCTCATCTTCAACCACCGTGTGTCCTAATGACTCTAGCAGTTTTGCTGTATGTTGAACGGCAGCAATGGCATCTTTTGAAACATGGGTGCCAATGGGAGAACGGGTACTAAAGGCAATTTTCAACTTTTTAACTGGTTGTTGCAGGATGTCGAGATAAGAGCTGTGCGGATGCTCAATTTTAAATAATGAACTATGTTCTGCGCCGTGTGTGGCATCCAGCATTGCAGCGCTGTCACGTACAGTTTTGCTCAGAATATGTTGAATCGCGGCACCATGCATAGCTTCGCTCATTTGCGGACCCCATGGCGTACGTCCACGACTCGGTTTTAATCCAAATAGGCCACAATACGATGCCGGAATACGGATAGAACCACCACCATCGCCAGCGCCAGCAATGGGAACAATACCGGCAGCGACCGCAGAAGCAGAACCACCCGAGGAGCCACCACTATTGTGATTCAAATTCCAGGGGTTATGACAGGTTCCCCAAGCTTCTGGTTCAGTAATTCCCTTAATACCAAATTCAGGTGTATTGGTACGTCCAAAGGTAATAATGCCTGATTTTTCCCAACGATTTACAATTTCAGCATTCTGTTCTGCAATATAGTGAATGCGTTTTAAACCTTTACAGCCATATGAGGTGGGATAACCTGCATATTCCTGAAATAGGTCTTTAACTAAGAAAGGTACGCCAGCAAAAGGGCCGTTTAACTGCTGTTGAGTACGCTGATAGGCGTAATCATGCATAGGAATAATAATGGCATTTAATTTAGGATTAGTATCGCTGGCACGTTGCAGAGCGGCATTTAGTACGTCTGTAGATGAAACTTGCTTATTTGCAATCAGTTGGGCCAATCCTAGCCCGTCATATTCTAAATATTCAGCAATATTCATTATTATCCTGATTTTATTGTGATTTAGATTTTAAATGTTTTAAGTGATTTTATATCAAGAAGCAATACTGATTCGATTTCGTCCTAAAGTTTTTGATTGGTAGAGCGCCTGATCAGCCTGATTAATCATGTTTTGCAAACTGACTTCAGTGGGTAAGGAATGGTGGGTGATCCCGATACTGGTGGTAATAAATAATAATTCGTCCTGATTTAGTCGCATGGGTGTTAATTCTGCCTTAAGCCGGATTCTTTCGGCAATCGCATGGCTTTCTTGTAATGTAGTATTCATGATTAAAATAAGAAATTCTTCACCACCTACACGTGCAAAAAGTTCATTGGTGCGAATATTGTCCTGCACAAATTGAGAAAAATGTTGTAGTAATAAATCACCGACATGATGGCCATATTGATCATTCATTTTTTTAAAATGATCCAAATCAAACATAATTAATGATATGGAATTATTTTTTTGATCAAGTAGATATTTTTCACCTTGTTCAAAAAAATGTCGTCGGTTTAAAGTATTGGTTAAACTGTCATAATTGGCTAAACGTAAAACTTTTTTATACAGTTCACGGCGGTTACTGGTAATAATGCACAGAATCAACGGTGCAAAACCCAGCATACATAAACCAATACGAACTGAAATGGTTGTTGTTAGATATGCGTTGGATGAATCTAATAAATAAAAATCAGTGAGACTATGATAGGTAACCAAACAGACTATGCTATTAATAATGGCAACAGTAAAAATAGGATAACTCAAGGCTGCCCAAATTAAAGCTGCAAGAGGGTAAAGTAATGCTCCCGGGCCAACGAAAACATGGGTAAAACTTACTGAAATTAAAATGGCAAGCAAGGGCAAAAACTTAGTGTAATCAAGTTTTCGCAGACTTATCTGTTTAAAATTTTTACGGACTTCCTCGATTGTTGTGGGAAGAAATAAAATAAGGGGTAAAATGGTAATGCAATTGACAATTTCTCCAGCCCACCACATGCCAAAATCAATGCCTAATCGCTGGGTGGACATGAATGTATTAGGCATATAAGGGATGGTAGAAACAGCGAACAATGCACTTGCCAGACATCCGCCTAATGCGCAAATCGTAAATAAATATAGGAAGGTAAAACCTTGGTTGTAGTTTCGGTAATTTAATTTCCAATAACGTATAAAAAACAGCGAAACGATGACATTAATCAGATTTGAGAGCGTAAGGATGAATGTTAGCTGAAAATGATTGCCTGTGACTAAGTCTGCCAGCATATAACCAGTAAATGCACCCAGCCATCCACCAGATACTTTTAAATGGTTATAACGTAAAAAAAGACCGAGCAAAACGGCATTGGCCGGCCATAAATAAGCTAAATAAGTCACTGGGCGGGTTAAAATTCCGCATAAACAACAAATAAAAATGATGCTAGCAGTAATGAAAAAGGCATGCAATTGCTGCTGTGCAGAGATTGATCTGGATGACGTCAGTAGAATTTGCAAAGCTGTTTCCTTGTCGCTCTAAAATTAGCCCAAGTTTTAAGTTGTTTTTATACTTAAAAAAAGAAACATTTTAAGTGAAAATTAAAAATGCAACGTTATTTAGAGGTATAGTATGCAGCTTATTGTTTAGGCAAGTTTATAATAAAAGATTTTATTTTTTTCAAGGTTACACATCGGTAATTTTGGAAATTAGCATGAAATTATATTGTTGTAATATGGTGATAAATACTGGTTTTTCATAAAAATATGTTAAGTTATCCCTATGAATTTTTAGCATTGAATTTATGTATGAAAAGAACATATTTTACAATTTTACTTATATTGTGCTCATCTGTTGCAATGGCAAATGACAATAAAGCAGTTGTTGCAACTGAAGATACGGATCAAGCAGAAAATTCGAATCCTATTCGCGTTGTTACTCGACCTGAAATTGTGGGTCTGTGGGGTATGCAGATTGCGAATAATAAAAAATGTATTGAATATTATAATTTTAAAAGTAATAACAATGTCATCATTAAAAGCGGGGATGAGTGGTCATCTGGAATTTATGATTTCCAGCCAGCTCAAGAAGAGCGTTCTTTATTATCTGCTCTGGTTTTACAGGTTAAATATGACAATAATGAAAAAGATTGTTCAGGTTTGCAAGAAGATCAGACTGGGGAAATTTCTCAATACTTCGTACGATGGAAAAATGCATCGACGATTAATTTTTGCAGTAATGAAAAAGCTGAACAATGCTTTGCAACCTTGTACCGCGTATTGCCCTAATTGATTTTACCAATAAAAAAACCGCTCATCAAGAGCGGTTTTTTTATTTAAAGACCGTGTTTAAGAAGCTTCTTTATGGCCTTCAACTTTTTTCAATAAATGTTTTTCAAGATAATGGATATCCATTGCTTGCTCGCAGAAGTTTTTATCTTCCAGAATCAAATCTTTATGCAAAGGAATATTGGTTTTAATTCCAGTCAGAATCATTTCTTCTAAGGCTTGTTTCATACGTGCAATAGCAGTATGACGATCTTTACCATGAGCAATCAGTTTTGCAATCATTGAGTCATAGTAAGGCGGAATGCTGTATCCTTGATAAATATGCGAATCCAAACGGATACCTGCACCACCTGGAGCATAATAATGTTCAATTTTGCCCGGAGATGGAAGGAATGTGGTTGGATCTTCTGCATTGATACGACATTCCATGGCATGGCCATGACATTCGATATCCTGTTGTTCCAGATTTAACCCCAGACCAGCGGCAATACGAAGTTGTTGTTCAATGATATCCACGCCAGTTACCATTTCAGTAACAGGGTGTTCAACCTGAACACGGGTATTCATTTCAATGAAGAAGAATTCACCATCTTCAAACAGGAACTCGAAAGTACCGGCACCACGGTATTGCATGAGTTTACATGCATTGACACATGCTTCTAGAATATCAGCACGTGCCTGTTCAGGTAAACCTGGTGCAGGTGCTTCTTCCAGTACTTTTTGATGGCGACGCTGTAATGAGCAGTCACGATCATAAAGATGAATCGCATGACCATTACCATCAGCCAAAACCTGGACTTCGACGTGACGTGGTTTTTGCAGGAAGCGTTCCATATAAACCGTGTCATCACCAAACCACATTTCGGCATCACGTTGCGCTGCCTGAACCGATTCGAGCAGGGTATCGACACGTTCAACAATACGCATACCACGACCACCACCACCAGAAGCAGCTTTAACAATCAGCGGGAAGCCAATTTCTTTGGCTTCTGCAAGAGCATTGTGAATAGTCACTGCATGGTCGCAGCCCGGTACGGTTGGTACGCCGGCTTTTTTCATGGCAATAATGGCAGAAACCTTGTTCCCCATTAAGCGAATATGTTCTGGACGTGGCCCAATAAAGATAAAGCCAGAATTTTCAACAATTTCTGCAAACTCGGCATTTTCCGACAAGAAGCCATAACCTGGATGGATGGCATCTGCACCGGTAATTTCAGCAGCAGTAATAATTGCCGGAATGTTTAAATAGCTTTCGCTACTTGCACCCGGACCGATACATACAGCTTCATCACAGAAGCGTAAATGCATCAGATCTTTATCGGCATCGGAATAAATACCTACGGTTTTAATTCCTAAAGTTCTGCAAGCTCGGGTGATGCGTAAAGCAATTTCACCCCGGTTTGCAATTAAAACTTTTTGCAACATTGTGAATCCCCGTGGTCTTAAGCGCGATAGCGGAACAATGGTTGACCGAATTGGATAACATCGCCATTTTTCACCAGAATTTCTTCAATCACACCGCTTTGAGTCGCTTCAATCGGGTTCATGATTTTCATGGCTTCAATAATACCGAGTGTTTCGCCCGCAGAAACGGTCTGACCCACTTTAACGAATGGTGCTTCACCCGGGTTTGGTGCTGCGTAGAACACACCAACCATAGGAGATGTTTCAACTGCGCCGCGCGGTGTTTTTGCAACAGGGGCTGCAGCGGCAGCTACAGGCATCGCAGGAACAGCTGCTGCTACCACAGGATTACGACGGGTTAAGGCGATGGATTGATCACCTTCTTTAACTTCGATCGCTTGTAAGTCAGATTCAATCATCAGGTCGATGAGTTTCTTGATTTTACGGATATCCATGAGACAGTATTCCTAATTATGATTGCGTAGAAGGTTGAATTTTTTCGATAGCGTATTCGAGTGCAGTTGCATAACCTTTTGCACCTAAACCACAAATAACGCCAACGGCTTTGTCAGATAAATACGAATGATGTCGGAATGCTTCACGTGCGTGGACATTCGACAAATGAACTTCAATAAAGGGGATAGCAACACCAAGAAGCGCATCACGGACTGCAACAGACGTATGTGTCAACGCGGCAGGATTGATAATGATGAATTGAACGCCTTCTTGTTGTGCCTGATGAATTCGGTCAACAATTGCACCTTCCCAGTTGCTTTGGAAAGCGTCTAAAGAGATTGCTGCATTTTGAGCTTGGGTGATGAGCTTTTGATTGATGTTTTCCAGTGTAAGGTGTCCATAAACTTCAGGTTCACGTTTACCCAGTAAATTTAAATTCGGTCCATGAATAACCAAAATGGTTGAGCTCATTCAGTTTGCTCCAATTATAAATTTGCAAATTCACCTTGCAAGATGTCAGCAAAGTTTGCGTATTATGGCATATATTTCCACATTCTTATTGTAAATTGTTTGAATTGATGCGGAAGCTACGTGTCAAAACTGACCTATATAATGGGAACTTTGCAAGGAATTGGCAATGTTAAAAAATGACATTTTTTGTGATTTTTTATAATTGTTACTATTTTCTACATTGTAAACTGAATTGACCAAAACAGTTCACTTATTTTGTGTAATTGCCATTGCTGGATCATTAATGGTTAGAAGCTCTTGCCAGCAAGTAGTATAGCGTGGCGAACGATATTGTTGCTTCATCTGCCATGCAGAACTACGAGAATGATAGCCTATCTGAATGCAATCCTGACCATAGCGTTGTTTCATCTTTAACAGGGCTTGCATTAAGTTATCACGTTGTTGAATTCGTTCCAATGGTTGCCATAAGTCATGCATATAATGTTGCTTGGAACATAAGGCACTCAACATGATTTCTACCTTAATGTATTTTTTATTTTCTTTAAATAAAACATCTATTTGCTTTAATGCTGCATGATTTAAAGTCAATAAGTCATCACTTGCATATTCCAGACCCAATGCATAAGAAATGCTTTTTTTATAGGGTGGATTGGGTATTTTTTCATAGAGTGATACATGTACGCAGGCACAGAGTTGTTGCTGTTTAATTAAGCGCTGATAAGCTTGGTTGACATGAAAAATGACGGCTTGTTTTATCACGTTTTTTTCAGTCAGTGCGGCAGCAAAACTGCGTGATGAAAGAATCCTTTTTGAGGGTGTTTGCGGATCATCCAGTGCAATGCAGGATTGACCTTTTAGTTCACGAATGGTGCGTGCAAGCATGACTGAAAATTGCTTGCCAAGATGATGTTCATTGGCAAAAGTTAAGTCATAGGCATTATAAATTTCATAGTCTTGAAGCTGTTTGCTGATTTTACGACCAATGCCCCAGATTTCTGCAACCGGTGTTTCTTGCAGTAAGCTTTCATAACTGCATAAGTCTACATGGGGTAAATAGCAGACCGAGTCAAAACCAGTTCTTTTTTTTGCAAAATAATTGGCCAGTTTGGCCTGAGTTTTTGTGGTACCCACGCCAATACAGCAAGGCAAGCCAATCCATTGCTCCATAATTTTGATTAAATGGCGACAATATTGCTCTAGATCAAAATGTTCTGCATAGCTTCCCAGTTGAATAAAGCATTCGTCAATGGAATAGGGTTCCAAATCATCCGGATGGAAATGCTGTTCTAAAATGGTAAAAAAGCGCCGTGACATATCGCCATACAAAGCGTAATTACTGGAAAATACTTTGACACCCGCTTTTAAGGCAGTCTGTTCAATTTCATACCATGGAACGGCCATACCAATATTCAAGGCTTTGGCCTCATTGCTGCGGGAAACCACACAACCGTCGTTATTGGACAAAACCACGACCGGTTGTCCATTCAGCTTCGGATTAAAGGCACGCTCACAGCTGACATAGCAGTTATTAATATCAATTAAGGCAAACAGTTGTTGGGGCATTTTATTCTTGAATTTGTAACATTTTCAAGATAAGAATAATCCAGTGTCTGAAAAATTTCAATTTGAAAAAAGTGCAACAATCAAGCTGCTATGCGCTAAAGCGCTATAAAATCGTGTAAGCATCCGTGTCATTCGCGTTAATACCGTAAAGCGCAAAGTTGTTGATGTACTAAAAATCAGTAAATTAATATTTTGAAAATTACAATGAATTAAGTCGATACAGTTTGCAGGTTGGTAAAATGGAAATATCGGCTAGATTAATAAGAGTCGTCATCAGTACGACATATCCCCAAGTTGAAAGGATGGATCTGTAAATGGCTAATCAACAACAATCGAATCAGCAAAGCGAAAATCAAAAGCATCAACAGCAGCAACAACAGCAAGACAATCAACGTCAGCAAAACCAAGGCGGTCAACGCCAACAGCAGCAAAAAAATCCTCAACAGCAAAAATAATCCTCAGCAAGACTAAGGATTTATCATAAAGCCTCAAGTTTACTTGGGGCTTTTATCGTTGTATTTAAAAGTAGAAATGGTGAGCTGCTGCAGTTGTGTATTAATCAATAAATTTATTAGCGTAATTTTTTTAAAATACAGGTCACTACACCCCAAATAATCAGTTGTTCTTCACTGCGCAAATAAATGTCGGGATACTCTGGATTTTCTGCCTTTAACCAGATTTTCGGTTCAGAGCTATGTTGCTGTTTCTCTTTCATAAAGCGTTTTACAGTAAATTCATTATTAATGAGAGCCAAGACGATATCGCCATGTTCTGCCTTGAGGCTTCGGTCAATTAAAATCTGGTCATCAATATCGATACCGGCATTTTTCATCGACAGCGAGTTGACACGTAATACAAAGGTACTGGACGGATTGTGGATGAGATATTTATTTAAGTCGATAAAGTCTTCTGTGTAATCCTGTGCTGGAGAGGGAAAGCCTGCCGCAACCGATTCCAGGGGATAGGGAATATCGAGTTGGGTTTGAATCTGGATTGGATGTAATTCAACGTCTACACGGCGATCATCTTCAGGTCGAGGTTTCAGCCAGGCTTTAAGTTCCAAAACTTTAGATTCGGGCACCCGCATTACTACGGTTTTTTCTTGATATTGGGTTTTTCGTCCTGCATTTTTACGTTTACCGCCGTGACCATGTCCAGTGTTGTCTGGATTTAGCGATCGATCTTGAGGGTTCATGGAAGTCTCTTGAATTTGTAACTTTTTCAAGGTTAACAAAAAACACTGAAAATAAAAAGTTTAGCTATCCTAAATCTTCTACGTTAAAATACCGATATTCGGTTTTATATGCCAGAGAAATGCAATGCCTAAACATACCCAGCAACTGTCGCCACTTGAAGAGCTGATTGCAGAACAGAAGTTATTGTGTGAAGAGTTTGAGTCTGCCTATATTCAGGTCAGTGGTGATGATGTCGTTGCTGTTGCGGTACAAACTTTAAATAAAGAACCGATTGTCGGGATTCGCAAGAAACCTGAAACTGAAGAAAATGTAGCCTGGTTTATCTACGGCGGAGAACTGGAAGCGGGTGAAGATTTTTTTCAGACCATGACTGTTCGGGAGTTACAGGATATTTTGCCTGAGGTACTGCCATATTTGGCCTTGGCAGAAGGCTTCCGCTTTATGATTGATCGTGATGATTATGAAGATGTCTGGAAAGAAGACTAATTATGCTGCAAGCCACTGTATATAAGGGTGGCTTGATTCATGCCAATGCTAAATTGTACTGCTAAAGAGTTACATTTCTATGTTGGTGTATTTATAGACAATTATTTGCACTATGTTAATATAAGAAATATACACCTTGTATAACGGGAGTTGTTGTATGACAGCTTATACCATCATGAAAGCAGGCAAATATGAGGATGATATGATTCCTAAACTTGCCATCCATGCATTCCGTCATGCCTTTAACAAAGCATGTGCGCTCACAACGGTCGTTTATACAAAAGAACAGCAACTGGTGCAACGTGAAGTCAATGGACAAGAGACCGTCATTCAGGACTTATCACATGCTTATGTTAGCGTGGATCATCTTCCTAAAGTTTTAAAACGTAAAAGAACACAAGAGGCTGCTGTATAACTGAATGCCTCAACCAAGAATAAGGATGTTTGCCGGTCCAAATGGATCTGGAAAAAGTACGGTTAAAGAATATCTATTGCCCCATTATATTGGGGCTTATTTAAATGCTGATGACTTGGAACAGCATTTGAATGCTGGTCATCAACTCGACTTAAGCACTTATCATTCCGCCTTAAAAGCACAAGAGCTGCTTGATTTTCTTAAACAGAAAAAACGTCCGCAAGCCAAACAATTGGTTCCTTTACTGCAACGTGAACCGGTGCTGCTTGATCACTGGACGATTCAGTTTGATGCGACCGAAATCGATTCTTATCTATGCGCACGGATTATAGACTATATTCGTTTCGAGTTTTTGCGTTTAAAGATCAGTTTTACCTTTGAAACGGTAATGTCGCATATTTCCAAAGTGGAATTCTTGCAAAACGCAAAACGGCAAGGGTTTAAAACTTATCTGTATTATGTTTCTACGGTTGATCCGGTGATTAATATTGCTCGTGTCAAATATCGGGTGAGTGTAGGCGGACATGCTGTTCCGGAACAGAAGATTATTGAACGTTATTACCGTAGTATCGATTTACTTATGCAGGCGGTCGATGCCAGTGATCGAAGCTATTTGTTTGATAACTCGTCCAATGGTGAAAAAGCTGCATTTATTGCCGAAATTGAATCTGGGGAAAAACTCAAAATGAATCCTGACGTTCAACAGCTACCCTGGTGGTTTGCGGAAAAAGTGCTGAAAGAGTTTATCGACTAATAAGAACTATATCCTGATCATATATTTGAGTATTCATCCATATTACTCCAACATCTTACTTTAGAAATTGTGAGCTTTGATTGAGCTAAATAAGCACTCAATAGAATAACCGTACGATAGTTTTAGCTACGTATAAAGTAATTTACATTTAAAAAAAGATAGAATAAACAATAAATTAATCATGATTTACACCATACTTAATATTACTTTAGCTATGTACGGAGTATAGTTATTTATATGGTAAGGCTTACTTTGAGCAAAGAAAGATATCTCTCCATTGAGTTCGCATAATTAATTATTTTATTATATAATATATAAAAGTATATTGTTTTTGGAGCATTCCCTCATGCATGCTTTCTTGCTCGCATTTTTAGGTGGAATTTTACTCGGACTATCTGTGGTTGGATACTTGTATGTGAATGGCCGTATTGCTGGCGTGAGTGGGTTAATTGCACAAGTATTAAATCCTCAAACCATATTTAAAACGCCGGCATTCTGGTTTTTATTGGGTCTGTTTGTGGTGCCATTTTTTTATAACATGCTGCAAGCACCACCTATTGTATTAAATGCCAGCCCATTGATGCTGATTATTGCAGGATTATTGGTTGGTTTTGGTACCCGAATGGGAGCTGGATGTACCAGTGGACATGGCATTTGTGGAATAAGTCGATTATCTAAACGTTCAATGGTTGCGACAATTATGTTTATGTTTACCGGCTTTGTGACGGTTTATATCATTCGCCATATCACAGGAGCGTTCTAACATGAAAAATCTATGGGCTTTTTTCTTTGGTGGATTGTTTGCAATCGGTTTAATGCTATCCGGCATGTCTAATCCTAAAAAGGTATTGGATTTTCTTGATTTATTTGGTCAGTGGGATCCGAGTCTTGCTTTTGTCATGCTAGGGGCGATCGCCGTGGCATTTATTCCGTTTCAAAAAGCAATGCATCAACAAGCACCTAAAACAGTGTATGGAGATAGCATTGATTTACCTAAAAACAATAAGCTAGATTTGAATTTGCTGATGGGAAGTCTGATTTTTGGAATTGGTTGGGGAATTGCAGGAATTTGTCCGGCACCTAGTTTGACTTTAATTGGTTTGGGATATTATCAGGGGCTTTATTTTGTTGTTGCGATGCTGATAGGTATGTTTATTCAGCGTCAATTAATGGGACGATATTCATGATGCAATCACCACACGTTCAGCATTTTTTTGACCAGCAAAGCAATACTTTTAGTTATGTGGTGAGCGATCCAGTCAGCGGTTGCTGTGCAATTATTGATAGCGTGCTGGATTATGATGCGCCGTCAGCGACAACCCAAACGACACAAGCCGATTTCATCATTGATTATATTCATCAAAATAGCCTAAGCGTAGCATGGATTTTGGAAACCCATGTCCATGCAGACCATCTAACTTCATCGCAATACTTAAAAGCACAGTTAGGTGGTCAGATTGCAATGAGCAAGAAGATTAGCATTGTGCAAGAAACTTTTAGCGCTATTTATAACTTGGACATTAAGCACTTTAATTCCAGTCAAAGCTTTGATTACCTGTTTGAAGATGGAGAACCCTTTAAAATAGGTGAGTTGGCAGCTTATAGCATACCCACACCGGGGCATACGCCAGCTTGTCTAAGCTATGTGATTGGGGATGCAGTATTTGTAGGCGATACCTTGTTTATGCCGGATTATGGGACAGCACGCTGTGACTTTCCCAAGGGCAGTGCTGCAACCTTGTTTGATTCAGTGCAAAAGCTGTATCAATTAGATGAAAGTATCCGGGTTTTCCTTTGTCATGATTATTTGCCAGCAGGGCGGCAGCAGTTTCAATGTGAAAGCACTATCCATGCGCAGAAAAAACACAATATTCATTTGAATGAGCAGACCTGCAAAACTGAATTTGTCGTAATGCGAAACCGCCGTGATGCGACATTATCCATGCCGAAGCTGATTTTACCTGCCATCCAGATCAATATGGATGGGGGACAGTTTCCTAAACCAGAAGCCAATGGCATTAGCTATTTAAAATTGCCATTAAATTATTTTAAGTAGATAAAGAGGAGGAAAAGAGCAGTTTTAAATCAAACAATTAGCCTAAACGTTAAACAAAGCACAGTTCATTATGATTAATTTATTGCTAAGCCTATATTTTATAAAAATGATTTGAATGTTCTATAAATAATTCTACAACCAGTTTCTGCCTGTGCATATTTTTTAATAAACGAGATATTTACCTTGTAGAAACCTTTTTTCTAACACCATAAAATAGCCTAAGCAGAAATACAATTTTAAAAAAAATGGCAATTGATTAAATCCCTCATTTAATCAAAAATAAATCCATCTAAAAATAAGGTCATACAACTATCCATGATTTTAAATCACCAAATTCATCTCAATGAAGCTGCTACAAACAAAACTCCTTTGGTATTTATTCATGGGCTGTTCGGCAGTTTAAGTAATTTGGGCATGTTGGCACGCGCATTTTATGAATCACATTCCGTGATTCAAATTGATGTGCGAAATCATGGACATTCAGCGCATTCTACAGAAATGAATTATGCGGTGATGGCACAGGATATTTTAGACACATTAGATGCACTGAATATTCAACAGTTTTCTGTCATCGGTCATTCCATGGGAGGAAAGATTGCCATGCAATTGGCCAATAGAGCAGGTGAGCGATTACAACAGCTTGTAATTTTGGACATGGCACCATTTGCCTATCAAGAAAGTCATCACGATCAGATTTTCAAAGCTTTATTTGCGGTACAAAATGCACATATTGAAACTCGACAACAAGCCATGCAAATTATGCGTGAATATTTAGCTGAAGAAATGGTGATTCAGTTTTTAATGAAATCTTTTAATCAGGGACAATGGCTGTTTAATGTCGATGCGTTATTTAACCATTACTCAGATATTCTAACTTGGGATGCGATCCAGCCTTGGCAAAAACCAGCATTGTTTATTCGTGGAGGCCAATCGGCCTATATCAGTAAAGAGCAACATTTTACCGCGATCGAGCAGCAATTTCCGCATGCTCAAATTCGGGTGATTGAACAGGCAGGACATTGGCTGCATGCAGAAAGAACCCAGCAAGTGCTGGATGAAATAAAACTCTATTTAAAATAATTTGTAGTGTGAATAGTCGCTCAATTCAAAAATGAGCGACTATAGTTGCATCATTAATTCAGATGATTCGCCAATAACTGGCCTTCAGAGGTTAATTGCTCAGCCATTTCAGCAGTTTTTCGTAGTCCTGGCAGCCGATACTCGGTATGCCCATAATCCTGAATGGATTTCCAGCGTCCACCCCACGTCAGGCCTACAGATTCAGCCACTTCACCATAAAGCTGGTAGCCTTGCATGGCCCAAGGATCACGCTCAGAAATCACCACTTTGCCATTGCGTTTAAAGGCGACATCGGCAGCTAAACCAAATTGATGGTAACTCTGGAAACCTTTGGCGCGGGTAACATGCTGATTCGTTGCCAAGGAATTCTGACGCTCTGGACTACGGTAACCTTCTAATAAAACCATTTCATAACCATAGCGTTGTTGCATGATTTTGAATACCATCAATAAACGCTGTTTATAACGTGGATTTATTTTATTCCATTTACGATCTGCCGATACTAGATCCCCATGTGAATGAGATATAGCTAAATCTTCTGTATTTGAATTAAATGTTTCAGCCTGAATAGCGGATTGAGCTGACTCAATATTGGTTGCAGCAATAATGGCTTCTTCAATTAATGATTCTTCGACTTCTTCTGGAGGAGACAGTATTTGTCCATCTAGTAAGGCATAAATTTGAGGATCGACTTCTCTTAAATAATCCGCTTCAATTTTGCTGGGGCTAATCGGGCGGGTAAAAGCGAACAGCAAAATACTGCTAAATAGAAAAAAGCCAGCAATCAGAATCCACCACTGTTGCAAATGCCAATGCGACTGGATTTGTTCAGGAGCAGCAGCCGTATTAAGCTGCTGTGCAAATTGTCTGACGGACTTGAGTTGCTTCTGACTATGCGGAATAAGCACTAAAAAAAAATTGTGTACTTTAAGGCGTAACTCATAAGAAAAGAGTACCGCTAGACCACAAGCGAATAAGATAAAACACAGAAAAATTGCAACAATCATGGTGTCACGGTGGAGTCTTTTTGGATCACGGGTGTTCTGGTCACTGCAGTGTGGACGGAAGCTTGAGGTGTTTCATTCACTTCAAGTTCTTTTACGGAAACAGGACTTTTTTCTGTTATTGAATTTTTTGCTTCAGCCTGCTTATTTGTTAATGAAGACTTTTGTACGGATGTTGACGTGACTGTTGTTTTGGCTTGAGTTAAAGATGAATGCGGCTGAGGCTGAACAAGATGCTTACTAGAATTTTGCTTTCTTGTATCCGGTTTGGCTTGAGCCGGATGAACAAAAGCCTTACTTAAGTCACTCTCTGTTGGTTGAGGGAATTCAATAGCATGTTCATCTTCATGTATAGGCTTACTGATCTGAGAATCAGGCTGTAGAGATGGGGAGGCTATCTTTCTTGAAACTGGCTGCGTATTTGCTGAGATATCTTGTTCAGATACAGATATATTAAACAATGCCGGGCGATTTTCCAGTTCCTGTTTTAAATTATGGATATAGCTATAGCTCACTATAGCGCTACAGATCACCCCTATACAAAAGCCTAACATTCCATACCCAACGGCTGGATAATAATTCTTTTTTGTCGCTTGCAAGATTCTAAAAGACGTCTGTTTCTGGTGTGCCATTTTTAATTTTTCTTTAGGGTAAATGGATCGTGATATAGGCCTGCTCAGCAGGTGAATTAATAATGTTTTGATATTCTGCCAAAGACTTATTATTTTGATTTAAAAGCATAAAGTTTAAAGTGATGAAAACGAATAAAGCAAAAATCCCCAAAAAGATCAAAATTCCCCAGAACGGTAATTCACGATGAAGCAGATGTTTAATTTGATCGGGCAAAGCGGAAAATGGTGAAAAAGCTGTTTTTTTGCCTTTTAGGAAATCAATTTCATCACCCACACGTGCAACCAGATGATTTAAATTTTGCATGGATTCAATACGGAATTTCCCATGAAAGCCCAGTAACATGCAGTAATGAAACACTTCCAGAGCTGCTAATCGCTCTTTGCCATGACTACGCAAGGACTCTAAAATTTCAAAAAAACGATAGCCTGCAAGTTGGGAACCAAAAAGGCTGAGCTGTAATGGACTAATCATCCAGTTATTCTGTAAATCAAAGAATTTGGCATCTTGTTGGGTGACAATCGTTTCATCCAGTAATGCACAATAGGCATATTTTGCATCATGAATATCATCGGCGGAAAATTGCAGTTTTCGCGCCTGATTTTCAAAACGATTGAGCAGAGCTAAAATTTTGTCACGAAATTCTTCTACATTAGCTGGGATATACTGATTCTTTAAGAGAAATACAATATAAAAACCATCATGTAATAGATCGACCAGATTGGTTGCATGAGTGATTTTTGCTTGAGTAGTCGATGGGTTTAAACCCATACCAATTTGTCCATCATCAAAAAGTGAAGGCGCATTATTATTTATATTCATTTCAAGCTTCCTTAACTATTCATGACTGCAATGAGTTCAACCGAAATGTCCTGAAAACCGGCAGGAATATAAATACAGAGGGATTCTGCATCTAGCATGCGCTGATAGAGTTCATTATTCGGTTCAATTTCAAAATAACTGACGCCAGAACGTACTGGAATGGCAGTCGGAACTTGCATTAAGTGATGCAGCGGAATCACCGGCAAGGCGGCAACCACGCGTTGTTCAACATCCACAGTATTACCGACTTTAAAACGAAGCGGGACCAACTGAACCAGTTCATGGGTTTGCATCACGCCACTGGAAACTGCAATATACAGCCGTGTATCTCGCGTGATTTTGTCGGACTCCAGACTACCCAGCCAATAAGATGGGCGAATTTCTTTTAAGGCAATACTGATATAACGGTTTGAAATAATGGTATCGAGTAAATCACGTAAAATAATATCTAATTGTGAAAAGCTTTCTTGTAAATGATGATGCTGATATTGCGGTAATTGATCCACTTCATAGGCTGTGGAGAAAGTCAGCAGTGATCCGGTTAAACGCAGTAATTCAAAAAACAGTCGTTCCGGATGGATATGCGGATATTGCAATAGATGATTCAGGCTTGCATGAGCGGTATTCAAGGCATTGACCAACCAGAAAGACACAATATCGCCTGAACGGAACTCAATCAGTTTTTGCTCATTTTCACGGTTATTACTTTGAATGGTTTTGATTTTCGCTTTAACGACATTCAAGGTGCGCTTTAAATTTGAAATAAGCGTTTCAGAAGATTCAATATGCAAGATCGGAGGGATGAACTTGCTGTCCAATTCAAAATTTCCCGAACTTTGACGTTTAATTTTGGCAATTGCCAAATATAAGAAACCGTCTAACTCATGGTTCGGCTGCACACTGGAATCAAATAATTTAAGTTCTGCACGGCGTCTTAATAGAGTTATATCCGCTGCTGTAGCATCGGTAAACAGGTCATGCGTTTCGCTCAGATGTGAGTGATAACGACTCGGTTGGGAATTTTCTTCAAAAGATACATTGCGTTTATTGGGTTGAATGACTGGTAATGCCAAATATACGGTGATTTCTCCACGTAAATTTAAATCATCCAGTTGAATGGGCTCTGGTAATAAGTCTCGGGCAGGGGCTTGATAAATATCGCCATCTTGCCAGATCATGTCTATCTTTTCTAAAGCCAGCACATGGGTATTGAGTTGTACTTCATCAAACTGAATCGATTGAACACCATAAGCAAAAGGAATCGTGGAGCGGATGGTGTGATTCAAGCGCTGTTCATGATAGGCATCTTGTAATTGAAAATGTTGTGGACGTAAAAATAAGCCTTCGCCCCAAAGAATTTTTTCTGCTTTAAACATTGAATTTACCAGTCGTTATTTGTGTCATGAGTATTTTTTTGAACACCGAGAAGTTCATGTACGGTTTCTAGTGGATTTTCATTTTTGATCACTTGAGTGAGCCATTCATGTAGAGGCAACTGACTCCACTTGATGGTTTTTTGCAGCATATAACTGACCGGACTATGTGGCTCATTGGCCTGAAAATAATGGGCAATCTCTTGCAGCACGTGTATGGCCTGTTCACGATTGGCCAGATGATTTTGAGCCTGAACTTGAAAGGTCAGTGAAGGTCTCATTATTGATGTCGATATGCAGTCAGTTGCTGACTGAACATTTTCAGAAGGGTGAGTTGTTTCCGCAACTGGATTTTCTTGATTACTAATAATTGTTCCGGAACTAAAGGCATCAGTTTTATAGATTTTTTTCAGACTGTTGTGTATAGATTCTAGCTGTGAATCAATCGCAGCAAAACTCGGTGCATCTAGCCCCAACAAACTATCCAAAACCGCTTTTAAAATCTGCCATTGCTTCAAAATATCTAAAAATGCCTGATAATTTTGATATTGCAAAGATTGGGACGTCTGGCAAAGAGCTTGCTCAAACTGTTCTAAAGATGAACCTGACTGTACATTCGCATGCTCCTCAACCTGCTTCAGACGTAAATTTTGTTGATGCAATAAAACGTCGTAATCCATTAAAGAATAAAAAGGCGACACATTCATAACCGGAATATTTTTAATCAGCATGGGTAGCTGGTTAATTAGGCCTTGTAACAAACCTAGACGTTGATCCAAATCATTATCTTCAATGACGGGATGCAATAACATCCAGAAATCGCTTAAGCTACGCTGCGTTAATTCCAAAGCTTGGGCTATACCTTTAAAACCATACAGATGAGACCAGGCTTCCATCAACCAGCTATAGAGCCGAATGTCTTTGGTTTTTTCAGTCAGCAATTCAGTCGATTTGGCGCTTACAAAGGCCCAATCCGCTTGCTTAGGCTCCGCAACCCAATCTCCCTGATCCAATAGTGGATCATCTTGAGTTTTTGCCTTTTTAATGGCATGAAATTCATTTGAAAATGAACAATTTACGCCGCAAGGGGTATCAGCGGAAATCGCTTTTAATAATGTTTCGAGTTCTACACTCATGTTTTGCCTTTTAGTCTTTTCAGTCTTTTTTAAATTACGCTGCAGTCACTTTGCTTTTTTTATTACTGCGTTTTTTTAAGGGTTTAGCAACAGGGTCAAGCCGATAAATGATTTCATCATCCTGAACATCGATAAATATTTGTTTAGGCAAATTTTGTTCCGCCAAGCAGACCAATATCTGCGTAGCAAGAGCAGGTAATACGGATGAATTGAGAATATGATCGACATTGCGCGCACCGCTATCCACTTCAGTACAACGGCTGAGCAGTAATTCAGTCAGCTCTTCACTATAAGTCACTTGAGTGGTGTATTGCTGTTCTAAACGGGCAGTAATTTTCCCCAGTTTATGTTTAATGATGCGCAGCAGTAATTCATCATGTAAAGGAAAGTAGGGTACAACACGCATACGGCCTAAAAATGCCGGTTTAAACTGTTTATATAAACTCGGTTTTAATTGTTCTGTTAATGCTTCGGCTGTTGGCCATTGCTCAAACGGCAAGTTTAAGCAAGCTTGCATAATGGTACTTGATCCGGCATTGGAGGTTAATAGAATCGTGGTATTTTTAAAATCAATTAAACGACCTTCACCATCTTCAAGCATGCCTTTATCGAAAACCTGGTAAAACAATTCCTGAACATCAGGATGCGCTTTTTCAATTTCATCCAGTAGCACCACGCTATAAGGATTACGGCGTACGGCTTCCGTTAACACACCACCTTGACCATATCCGACATAACCAGGAGGAGCACCTTTAAGCGAGGAAACCGTATGGGCTTCTTGGTATTCAGACATATTGATGGTAATCAGGTGCGATTCACCACCATATAATTCATGGGCGAGTGCTAAAGCGGTTTCAGTTTTACCGACACCACTTGGACCCACCAGTAAAAATACCCCTTGTGGTTTATTGGGATCTTCAAGTTTTGCTTTAGCGGTTTTAATGCCTTGAACCAGTTGTTGCAAAGCATAGTCTTGTCCCATCACCCGTTCTGAAAGTTTATCTTCTAAAGTTAAAATCTGTTTAATTTCATCATGAACCATATTGCCCACAGGAATACCCGTCCAATCAGAAATAATTTCCTGAATGATGTGTGCATTGACGCGTTCAAAAACCAAAGGGTTTTGACCTTGAATATCGGCCAATTGTTGACGAAGATTAAAAATACTTTGTCGCTTATTAGAATGTCCGGAAGATAAATCAGTCTGTTCAATGGATTGAATCTGTTGCACTAGTTCCAGTTCGGATTTCCATTGCCGTTCAGTCACTGCAATTTCAAGCTCCAGGAATTCAATTTTCTGATCTAATGCGTCTAAACGCGCATGATGAATAGGACGTGTTTGATGTTCGGTAGCTAAAATGTCACGTTCAAGATGTAAATTATGACGTTGCGCTTTGAGCTGATCTAACTGGACCGGTTGTGCCTTTTGGGTCAGTGCCACACGTGCGGCAGCCGTATCCAATACGCTAATGGCTTTGTCTGGCAGTTGGCGTCCACTAATATAGCGATGGGAAGAGTGAACCGCTGCAACAATCGCTTCATCATCAATTTGCAACTGAAAATGCTCGCTCATGACTGGAATCATGGCACGCAGCATTTCAATCGCTGCAGTTTCAGTCGGCTCTTCAACTTTCACCACCTGAAAGCGACGGCTTAGTGCGGCATCTTTTTCAAAATATTGTTTATATTCAGCCCAGGTAGTTGCGGCAATGGTCCTTAATTCACCACGAGCTAAAGCCGGTTTAAGCAAATTGGCTGCATCATTCTGACCAGCTTGACCACCTGCACCAATTAAGCTATGTGCTTCATCAATAAATAAAATAATAGGATGGACGGAACTTTGAACTTCCTGAATCACCTGTTTTAGGCGATTTTCAAATTCGCCTTTTACACTGGCACCTGCTTGCAATAGGCCCATATCCAGTACATGTAAATGCACATTTTTTAAAGCATCCGGCACCTGATGATGGGCAATTTTAAGTGCCAAGCCCTCAACTACGGCGGTTTTCCCAACGCCAGGTTCACCAGTTAAAATAGGATTGTTCTGACGACGGCGCATTAAAATATCCAGCATCAAGCGAATTTCGAATTCACGACCAATGACCGGGTCAATTGCACCTTGTTTGGCCTTTTCCGTTAGATTAATCGTGTATTGATCTAAGGCCGGCGTTTTTAACATGGGTTCGGATTTTTTTGCAGTTGATTCAACTTGAGAAGAGGTATTCTGTTCAGATTCTTGCTCAATACTTTTGACACATAGCGCTATGAACTTGTGTTTCATCGTATCAATTGGAAACAATTCAAATAGACTTGAAGCTCGGATTGCAACCTGATACAGATCATTTGCAGTCAGTAATGCAATCAATAAGTGCCCGCTACGAATAAGTGGTTTTTGCTCTGCCGAAGCCAATAACCAGGCTTGCTCAAATAAGCGGACGATGGAATTTGAAAAAATAGGGGTTCTGGCATTACCTTTAGGTAACTGCGAAATACTATGTTTTAAATCTTCAATTAAACCTTCAGCTGAAATTTTGTAAGTATCAAATAACAGCTGTAAATCATTTTTCTCATGATTGTGTAGAATCTCTAAAAAAAAATGTTCAATTTCTATTTCATAGTTTTGTTGATTGATACAGGCATTGACTGATTTTTCGAGCGCGAGGCGGGCACATGAAGATAATTTTGTAATTAAAATTTTTAAATTATTCATTTTTAATTCAACTTTCTAAAACGACAATCAGTTTTTATTTTATTACAATACTAAATTGTCTTAATTTTATGTTTATTTAATTTTTATTTAAAAACAATGCTTTATATCTATTTGTGTAAAAGCAATTGGCACATTCTACACATTTATTTCAAAGAATTAAAAAAAATATCCAGATTCTTTAATCTTTTTACATAAAAAAACAATTAAAACTGGCAAACATGCCGTTTTCTAAAAATTTACTGTTGACTTTAAGTGATCACTTTTTGTTAAATCTGCGCATTGATGAAAAGTCAAAAATAATGAATAAAAAATGGGAAAGTCAGTAAGGCTGATTTAGCCCTGATAAATAATTAAATTTAAACTTAAAAAAATTAGAGGCATATTTTGAATAAAACTAGAATTTTTTGGGCCTTAACCCTGGTATTTTCAGTCAGCACATTCACTTTTGCTCGTGAACAGCCCATTGAACTGAAAAAAGGATGTATTAAAGATCATCCTATCGTTGCAGGTGAAACTGACCCGGATTTATTAAATATTTATAGCCAAATCTGTGATAAGAAAAACAAGAAAAATATTGTTCTTCAACATGAATTATCCATTCAGGCAGCACAAAAATTTCAGGCTATGGGGAAGAATTTAAAAGCTTTACAACTGGTAGATCAGTTGCGCGAACAGAATGTACAGCATAGTGAATTGACTGATGTGGCTTTTCTTGCAGGAATAGCGATTGCAGAGAATTCTTTACAACATATGCGTAGCCAGGAAATGCGCTACCTTAAAGCAGATAGTACTTATCCTGCAGCCAAACAGTTGTCCGATCATATTCAGCATGCATTACCCGAACCGGATACTTCTGATGCGAAAGCCATTACGACATCTTCTATAAAACAAAAAAAGTCTTTAAAAATTAATGCCAATAACCGTAATTCTGATCGTCATTCAGCGTCTAAAGAATCTCAACTGAGTCGCTCAAAAACGATCAGCACACCCAACAAATCGGTAAAAAAGACCCCAATCAACACCATAGCAGCAACCAAACCACAAAATGGCAATCCTACAGTTTCAGGTTCGAGTCCATTTGCTTCATTTAAATAAAAACTAAAACAGGACCATATTCATGGCTAAACGTGAAAGTGTGCAAAAAAAACTCCAGCGCATCCGTCCACCACGCGTGCAACTGACCTACGATGTAGAAGTAGGTGATGCTAAAGAAGTAAAAGAATTGCCTTTTGTGATTGGGGTATTAGGTGATTTTTCCGCAGCATCTGAACTAGAAAAAACTAAATTAAAAGATAAAAAGTTTATCAATGTCGATTTGGATAATATTGATGAAGTGATGCAATCCCTTGCACCGCGTGCAACTTTTCAAGTTGAAAATACTTTAACTGAAGAGGGCGGGGCTATGTCGGTTGATTTAACTTTTAATTCAATGGCAGATTTCCGTCCGGAAAAAGTTGTGCAACAGGTTGAACCTTTACATCAATTGGTGCAAGCGCGTGAACGTTTAACTGATTTACGTAATAAAATTTCGAACAATGAAAGACTTGAAGATTTACTGGATCAAGTTTTACAAAATACCGATCAAGTCCGTAAATTAAGTCTGGAGGCAGATCATGAATAATCTACATGCTGCTACCGCGTCCAATATTGATGTCGAAGAATTTACCTTACTGGATTCGATTGTTGAGCAAAGCCGGATTGCACGAAATCATGAAGAACATGACCGTGCGAAAAGTCTGATTGGTGAATTGGCCAAAGCCGTCATGGCGGGAACGATTACTGTTTCAGAAAATATGACCCTGTCAATTGATAAGCGTATTGCAGAAATTGATGCTTTGATTTCCAATCAGTTAAGCAAAATTCTGCATAATGAGCAATTTCAAAAAATTGAATCGACATGGCGTGGTTTATATTATTTCTGTCAGGAAACCCCATCGCATTCTTTAATCAAAATCCGGATGTTAAATACCACCAAAAAAGAACTGCTTAAAGATTTTCAGGGTGCGACAGATTTCGATCAAAGCACGCTGTTTAAAAAAATCTATGAAGAAGAATATGGCTCATTTGGTGGTGCGCCATATGCAACTTTAGTTGGTGATTTTGAGTTTGATCGTACACCATCAGACATGTATTTGTTGGAACAAATTTCTCATGTTGCTGCGGCTGCGCATGCACCATTTATTTCTGCAGCAAGTTCCACGATGTTGGGACTAGAATCATTTACTGACATTGATCGCCCACGTGATGTTTCTAAAATTTTTGAAACAGCTGAATATATTCAATGGCGTTCTTTCCGTGAAAGTGATGATGCCCGCTATGTCGCATTGACCCTACCAAGAGTATTAGGCCGTTTGCCTTATCATCCTAAAGACGGGACCGCAACGGAAGGATTCAACTTCGTTGAAGAAGTATCTGGTCAAAACCATGATGAATATTTATGGATGAATGCTGCTTATGCCTTTGCTACACGCTTAACCAATGCGTTTGATCTGCATGGATGGTGTGCCGCGATTCGTGGCGTTGAAGGAGGCGGCCTGGTTGAAGGCTTACCTGTACATACCTTCAAAACTTATGATGGTGAAGTAGCATTTAAATGTCCAACCGAGATCGCCATTACCGATCGGCGTGAAAAAGAACTCAGTGACCTCGGTTTTATTCCACTCGTGCACTGTAAAAATACGGATTATGCGGCTTTCTTTGGCGCACAATCGACTCAAAAGCCAAAAAAATATGACAGTGATAGCGCCAATGCCAATTCGGCTTTATCCAGTCAGATTCAATATATTATGGCTGTTTCCCGAATCGCCCATTATTTAAAAGCCATGATGCGTGACAAAGTGGGGAGCTTCGCGTCTGCTGGGAATGTTGAAGCATTTTTGAATGAATGGTTATCACAATATGTATTGTTAGATGATGGAGCATCACAAGAAGCAAAAGCACAATATCCGCTTCGTGAAGCTTCAGTAAAAGTTGTAGAGAACCCGGCTCAACCTGGGCACTACAAGTCGGTGGTCTTTTTAAGACCTCATTTTCAGTTGGATGAGTTGTCAGTGTCTTTGCGACTTGTTACTGAGTTACCTCAGTCCTCTAATTAACCAGAGTGCAATTTTATAATAATTTAAAAATAAAACAGGAAAATATAAAAAAATGAAAGATATATACGTTCAATTTCGTGGAAAGTATAAAGTTGACGGCGAATCTCGTGACTCTGAACACAAGGATTGGCTAGAAGTAAATTCTTGGGCGCATAATATCCGTCAACCTAAATCGGCAACTTCTTCTAGCGTTGGTGGTCACACCGCTGAACGTGTTGAGCATGCCGATATGCTTTTTGTTAAAGATTTGGATGCTACCAGTCCAAAACTTTGGGAAGCTTGTTCAGCTGGTTATACCTTTGATGAAGTGCAAATTGATTTTTACCGTGCCAATGGTGATAAACGGATCAAATATCTTCAAATCAAGCTGAAACATGTACTGGTATCCAGTGTTACACCAAACGTTAACGAAGAGGGTGTTCCAACGGAATCATTTGGTTTGAAATATGCCGCAGTTGAATGGACCTATAACCAGCAGGATATTAACGGTACACAAAAAGGGGCCGTTACTAAGAAATGGTCACTTTCAAATAATACAGCATCTTATGCTGCATAACTGAGTGACAAAAATAGTGGCTAACCTGTGTTAGCCGCTATTTCCTGCTGGATTATTAGATAAATAAAACAAGAAAAACATGAATTTAGATCACTTATATCCTTACGGTTTCAGAAGCACTTTATTTGACCGTTTATTCCCCGGATCCGAACAGAATGATCGGGGCATATCGCTGCAACAATTACGGGAATCTGTTGCTACGGATCTAGAGGATTTGCTGAATAGCCGAATGGCCAAATTGGAGGATTGTATTGATGATTTTCCTATGGCAAAGCAGTCTATTTTGCAATTTGGAATTATTGATTTTGTGGGTTTATCGACTGCCAATCCCAAAGATCGGGATCAAATTTGCCAATCGATTGAACGCTCCATTACTGCCCATGAACCCAGATTGAAACAGATTAAAGTAGAAATGTTACTCGATGGCCAGAATATGGGGGCCTTATGTTTAAGTATTCAGGCTTATTTAAATATTTATCCCTTATTTGAACCGGTCATTTTTGATGCGTTATTAAAACCCACCACACAACAATATGTGATTTCTGCACGGTCTTAAGCGAGTTTTCTGTGATTGAAGAACTGTTACCTTATTATGAAAAGCAATTACAAGAATTTGGGCAACAATCGCGTGAATTCGCACAAAAATATCCCAAAATTGCCCAACGATTATCACTCAATCAAGAGCAAATTGATGATCCGCATATTGAGCGATTAATTCAAGCTTTTTCACTGGTTGCAGCACGAGTCGATAAAAAGCTGGCCGATAGCTATAACCAGTTTACGCATGCCTTATTTGAAGTGATGTTTCCGCAATATCTGAAACCTTTCCCGGCCTGTTCGGTGGTTAGTTTTGAAGAAATTAGCCGACTGAAACAGCTCACAGAAGCACATGAAATTGCAACGGCGACCAAGCTAAAGTCTCGAAGTTACAAAGGAGTGCAATGTGAATTTGCCACCACACGCCCGGTAAGGTTACTGCCTATTGCATTAAATAATTTAAAGTTTCAGACCAATCCCAGTGTACATGTGCATTTAAAACAAAATGCGACATTAAGCTTGGGTTTTCAGATTTTTAATCACAGCCATAATATTCTTGCAAATGAAAAGCTTCCACTGTATCTGGATGCAATTTCGAATTTTCCATTACAGGTTTTAGATCATGTTTTTCATCAGGATACGAAATTTTCATTAAAAGCAGGCAATTTTTTGATGGACATTGATAACCCTTTTGCGGTGATGGGGTTTAATGAAACAGAAAGTGTATTGCCTATAGATCAGCATACTCATCATGCTTATCGCTTGTTAATGGAATATTTTTGTTTTCCCGAAAAGTTTAATTTCCTGAATTTGAATTTAAGTTTTTTAAAGTATTTAAACTCTGAACAATCAGCGTTTGAAGTTCTGATTCATTTTAAATTAAATCTGAATGACCAGACCTGTATCCAGAATTATACGGAACTTAATATCGCGAACTTTAAATTATTTTCAGTTCCAGTCGTGAACTTGTTTCATAAACAGGCAGAACCGCAGAAAATTAATCATAAACAATTAAAATATCCACTCATTACCGATGCCCACCATCCTGAATTTTATCAAGTGTATTCGATCCTTGAGATGAAGATGATTCGGGAAAAAAGTAATCAAGACCAGGTTACTGTTCCTATTTTGCCATTTTTTGGCATGAGCCATTATCATCACGATAATCAGCAATTTTTTTATAGTGTCAATCCAACGCAATTACAAAATCAATCCGTTGAAATAGATTATTCCATCATTTCGAAACATTTATTTCCTCAGAGTAGCAAGTCTGATTTTATCAGTACGCAGTTATTGTGCTGCAATCGTGATTTACCTCATGAAGCTTTAAGTCAAGCCAATCATGTATTGAACTTGAATAATAGTCTGGTACGGAGTGCGCTTATTTTAAAACGACCAAGCAAATCCTATTATTTTGAGCAAAATAAAAAAGAACAGTGGCGGATTATTTCTCATCTTTCTTTAAATACCTTGTCTTTGATGAAGGGGGATGCGGTCAGCCATATCAAAGAATTATTGGAACTGTATAACTTATCAAAATTAAAAGAAAATCATCTGATTATTCATTCAATTAAAAATATTTCTTTTTCACTGAGCCAAAAGTTGGTGCAGGCGCGACCTTTTCCTTTGTTTGTTCGTGGCGTTAAAGTTCAGGTAGATATTGATAGTCAGGTTTTTAGAGGACATAGCCTTTATATTTTTACTCAGCTTTTAAGTCATATTTTGAATTTAAAAGTTCAGATGAATAGTTATGTAGATGTCATCGTCTGTGATTCAAATAGCCAACAGGAGTTATACCAATGCGTGCAGAACGTTGGTGGCAAAAAGCTTCTGTAATTGAAGACCTGATTACAGCACCTACAGGCTATGAGTTTATTCAGGCAACCCGACTACTTAGACACATGCCGAATGGGTCTCAAACACGATATTGGGCGAATGATTTTAAATTTTATAGTTCATTAAATCTCCAATTTCCTGTTGCTGAAATTGAAGCATTAACACTGGAAAAAGAACATATCCAGCTCACCAATCTGATGGTTGGCTTAACCGGTTTGCAAGGTGCTTTACCCTATACGTATACGCATAAAATTAAACAGAGTGGCCGCTATCAAAAGCTAGAAACTATTCACTTTTTGGGTCTATTCAATCATAAATTGACCGCTCAATATGTCGATGCAAGTTTGGCCTATGATTTACCGATTCGTTATGAAATTGAACAAAAAAATGATTATTTGGATATTCTGCATGCTTTAACTGGTTATGTCAGCACGCAGCAGGCTCAGTCTGATTTAGATGATTATTTCGCAGAATTTTCAGGTTTTATGCAGGGGCAAAACAATACGGCTTATGCCTTAAGTACCATGTTGAAGTGTATTTTTAAACAACATTTTGAAATTGAAGAATTTATTGAAGAAAAATTTAAACTGGAACATGAACAGAAAACTGCTTTAGGTGGTTTAAATGCAAATTTATTGGGCGTTAACACTTTTTGTGGGGAAACTATTCGACAAATTGATGGAAAAATAGAAATAAAAATCGGTCCATTATCCAGAACAGATTATCTCAACTTTATGCCAAAGCAACAGTTGAGCGAAAAACTCAAAAAAATTCTATCTACCTGGTGTAGTCCAAATTTGATGGTAGATTTACGCTTAATTTTAAAAAAAGAAGACATACAGCCTCTTTGTTTAGATGCCAAAACTAAAATGGGCTTGGCACAGGGTGCTTTTTTAATGTCAAAACACGCTGGGCAGCATTCAGAAACGTGTTATGCATTAAGGGGAGATATTCAATGATGAAATTCCTTTTCGGAACCTTTAGCAGTCTTTTTCTGCTGGTGAGTATTGCAGTAATTTATTATTGGCGTGACATCCAATTTAATCCGTCAGCCATGGATTTATGGTTGTATTTTATTATTATTCCAGTAGTTTTATCTTTAATTTTACTGGCTCCCTATTTTATTTATCTTGCATATCATGCGTATCAAAAACGTAAAGCACAGCAGCAAAAGAGTCAATCAGATCAACACAAGTCTGAAGATGATTCATCTGAAACTCAGCTGAATACGGAAGATATGCAATGGCTTCATCTGAATATCTTCTCATCCTTTACATTCCATGCATGGGGTGAAAATGAGACCATTATTGATGAGCTAAAGAAATTCAGAAGTCCGGAACTGGATCATCGGTTGACCAATGGTTATGGCTTACCGGTTTTATCTTACAGAATATCGGCATTGGACGAGATGCTACTACAACAGCAAGATGAGCCTGAAATCGAGGAAAAACAGGAACGCTTGCAACGTATCAATGCTCTAATTGAATATCAATTAGAGCAACATACTGAAATATTAGTAGAAGTGGCGGAACATTTAAAACGCTCCGCATTTTTTTATGATCATGAACTGGCTTACCAGTATCGTCTGCATCCCGCTTGGATGGATTTAAGAGAACAAGCCGGTGAGGAAGAAGAACAGTATGATCAGGTCGAACAAGTCCCACGTCTCAATCGACTAAATATTCATATTTTATTCGCTGATAATTTAATTCATGTCTGGAATGAATCTGCTAGCAATGCAATACTGCTGAATTTCGCAGAATCTTTGGGCATTGTGTCACAGCAAGTGCATATCGAGCATCATTTTCTTAGTCAGGAAAGGGGGTATCAAGACTGGCTGAATTTACTCCAGCACATATCAACCCAATCTCAAGAAATCTCTCTGATTTTGAATATCAATTCAGAAATTGATCAGGAATTTCTGGATGAAAAAATATGGCTCTCTGAGCAGTATCTCGCTGCAGAATTTTCCTCCAGCTGGTGTATCGCTGCACAACCTGTACAGATTAACGCTATACAACCACAGAAAATCCTGAACATTGCACGAAATGTGGTTGATTTATCAATGTGCTTAACGCAGGTGATTCCTGATCATGCACAACTCGTTCAGCAAGAACAGCCCTTTGTGTTGATCCTCGATGATGCCTTGGATATTCAAGTCATTAAGAAAAATAATCAGCTATTTGCCCCAACTTTCATTGAAACGCATCATTTTTTATTTACTCAACAATGCATGGGGCATACCCAGCAACTTGCCAAAATTTTTGGTTTTATGTTGGGCATGCATTTGCCTGAGGAGCTGACTGCAATGATATATAGTAACGCTCAAGCTTCAACCCATGCTTTTTTTCAAGTGGCTGATGAAGCAAACCCATTTAAACAACAAGCTAATTAAATATTAATAAAATCAATATAATAACGAGAATCTCATGTTTTATACCCTTTTAGGTTATGGGTGGCAGTACATAACCAATCCTAAAGCCATTATTGTGCTATCTGTTTTGGTGGCTTTGCTGTCGTCATATCAGGTTTTGCCACGGAACATTTTTTGGGCACTGCTAATGGCCTATATTTTAGCTCTAGTAGTCTATGGTCTCTATTGGCTGATACAAAAAAAACGCCATGCCCAATACGGCGCAGCACTTGCGGATGCTATTGAACATGATACCCGGGCTGAATATGCTCAGCAGAATGACAAAGATGAATTACAGCGCATTAGCCAGCAGATGAAAGATGCAATCCAGCTGATTCGCAAGTCGAAATTAGGCGACAAGAAGGGTAATGCTGCCTTATATGAATTACCCTGGTACATGGTAATTGGAAATCCAGCAGCCGGTAAAAGTTCAGCCATTTATCATTCGGGACTTAAGTTTCCTTTTGAGGAATCTCATCAAAAAATGGTCTCTTCGGGATTAAGCGGGACACGAAACTGTGACTGGTTTTTTTCTACAGAAGGGGTGCTGCTGGATACCGCAGGGCGGTATTCCGTTTATTCGGAAGATCATTCGGAATGGTTAGGCTTTTTGAATCTACTGAAAAAAAGTCGGAGCAAAGCACCTATTAATGGCTTGATTGTGATTGTCAGCATTGCTGAACTGATTAGCCAGAGCCCTGAAAAATCAATCAAACTGGCAAAAAGTTTAAGGGCACGTATTCAGGATTTAACCGAACGTTTAGAGGTTTTTGCTCCGGTCTATCTGGTCTTTTCTAAAATGGACTTGATAGCAGGGTTTACTGAATTTTTTGAATGTTATGAGGTGAATGAATTTGATCAGGTCTGGGGCGCTACATTGGCTTATGACCCCAATTCTGCCAATCATGCAATTGAACTTTTTGAACAGCATTATTCTGTTTTATATGATGGTTTAAAAGGGGTTAGTACTACGCATTTAAGTCGACGTCATGCGCAAAATATCTCTCCAAGTGTGATGACATTCCCCTTAGAATTTAAGAGCTTAAAACCCGTTTTGAAAACCTTTATTGGTACTTTATTTGAAGAAAATCCTTATCAGTTTAAACCGGTATTTCGTGGTTTCTATTTTACCAGTGCCTTGCAGGAAGGGGCGATTGAAAGCCCGATGACCGAGCAAATTGCAGCTGATTTTCAGTTGTCCAGAAATCCGGAGAGTGAAAATGGCATTCCAAACCGTTCTATTGCACAAAATCATGGTTACTTTCTGAAAGGGCTCTTTTCAGAAGTGATTTTAAAAGATAAACATCTGGTGAAACAGCATATAAATCCGGGACGTAAGCGCCAGCGTTATCTTGCTTTTATGGCTGCGCTATTGGGAATGTCAATTATTTTAAGTTTATGGCTTTGGTCTTATCGCAATAATCAACAGTTGATTGCGGATGTTCAGGCAGATTTGAACAAAGTCGTACACTTAGAAAAACAGTCCGGGCAAGAATTATCAACACAATTGAATAGCTTGTTGATTTTACAAGATCGGATGCAGCAACTGGATCAGTTTGAACAAGATCGACCGATTAAATTTGCTTTTGGCTTGTATCAAGGCAATGTATTGCGTGACAAATTAAAAACTGAATATTTAAAAGGGATAAAGCAGATTGTTTTGCTGCCCACTCAGCAAAATATTGCGCAGTATCTGCAAACTGTGAAAAGCAATGAAGCGACTTTAAAAGCCAATCACGTGAATGTAGAAATCAAACAGATTGCTAAAAAACAATATCTGGAGCCATCCGCCAGCAATCCGCAAGATGCCTATAATGCATTAAAGGCCTATCTGATGATGAGCAATCGGCAATACATGGAATCCAGTCATTTAAGTGATCAGGTGACGCGTTTCTGGCGTTCTTGGCTGGATGCAAACCGTGGGCAAATGTCACGGGGTGAAATGATTCAAAAAGCAGAGCAAATTTTATCCTATAGCATGACCTTAGCGCAGGATCCCAAATTTCCTTTGCTTGAATCAGACTCCCAAGTGGTGGATCAAACCCGTCAAGTATTACTGGCTGTGATTCGAGGTATGCCTGCGCGTGACCGGGTCTATAATGAAATCAAGATGCGTGCGGCTGTTCGTTATCCTGCGGTTACTGTACAACAGTTAGCCGGAGCCAATCATCAGAATACCGTACTCGGCAGTTATGCTTTACCGGGCATATTTACCTATAAAGCCTGGTCAAACTATGTCAAACAGGCCATTGATGAGGCGGCAAACCGACCGATGGATAGCAAGGACTGGGTGCTTAATAGCACACAATCTGATGACCTGACCTTTAGTGGCAGTCCAGACCAGATCAGTAAGCAATTAACAGCCTTGTATAAACAGGAATATATTGCTGAATGGCGTAAATTTTTAAATGGTATTCACTATGCAAAATCCAGTGATTTCAAACAGCAAGCCAGAACTATTGAAATTTTAGGTGAACCAGAAAATTCACCTATTCGTGCGATGCTGGAGAAGATTGCTCAAGAAACCAGTTGGGACAATCCTGTGGTTCAAGCCGAACTGGCTGCCTCAGACACCGGTTTTATGGCCTGGTTTAAACGCAAAATTTTAACTCCAAATGAGTCTAAAATTTCGCAGCAAGCTGCAAGCCAGGCTCAGGGCGTGATTGCCAAAGAATTTCAGATGTTCTATCAAATGATGCGTAAGCGTGATGACCAGCAGAACAAGTCTTTATTCGATGAATACATGCAATCGCTGGCTCAGGTGCGTAGTAAATTTAATGATCTCAAAAGTGCAGGGGATATTGGTCCTTCCGCAATGACTTTGGTGAAACAGACGATTAATGATCAGAATTCAGTCTTTAATGCGACCCAAAAAATAACCGATGAAAAAATGTCCATGGGTCTGAATGAAATGGATCAACAGCTTTTACAAAAGTTATTGATGAGACCTTTAACCCAGTCATTTGAAAGTTTATTGATCCCGACGCAGGATGAAATCAATAAATTATGGATGATTCAAGCGACTCAGCCTTTTAGTGAAAACCTGAGCCAAAAGTATCCCTTTAATTCATCTGCCAGCTTACAAGCCACCAGTCATGAAATTAGCCAGATTTTTGGTGAAAACGGCAGTATTGCACGCTTTGTAAAAGACCATCTGGATCCTTTGGTGATTCGTCGTGGTTATAGCTTAAGCTCTAAAACATGGAAAGATTTAGGTGTGAGCTTAAATCCTCAATTTGTCATGAGTTTCCAGAGTTATGTGGCGCCTAGTAATGGTATGGCCACCGGGGAGTTGAATCAAAGTCAGAATACCGTCGCAAGTAATCAGTCAAACTTCCAGTTTTATCCTTTGGAAAATCCACAATTACTGTCCTATACCATTGATATTGATGGTCAAAGAATGGTCTATGAAAATGGTATTCAGCAATGGGTGAATTTTGTATGGCCAAATCAGGGGGCGATTCCGGGGGCACGTATTACCGCAGTAGATTTAGCAGGACAGACCCATACGATTTTTGATGAACCTGGTGAATATGGCATTAACCGCCTCATTGATCGTGCACAGCGGACTCAGCGCAGTGGCAGTTTTGAGATGATATGGAAAAATCAGCAAAATCCGGATTTGGCGGTGAAAGTGAATTTCCGTTTAATTAGTGGAAATACGGGGCATATTGGTTCCAGCCGTGGTTATGCGGGCATGCAATTGGTAAATCAGGTGGTCAATAACAGATCTGTACGTGTGGTTGCTGCACAACCTGCACAGACAGCTGCAACGGTCATTAAAACCAGTATAGATACACCATTATCAAGCTTTAATGGTGGGGCATCACCATGATTGATACACAACTCATGATGAGGGTCATAAAAAGAGCAGGAGAGTGTAGATGCATACCATGAAAACTCTGCCACTGTATTATGGCAAATATCCGGCACGGGGAGATTTCCTGAAAACACGTGGTCAGTCTTCTTTAATTCAATTGCTCAATCAATGGATTACTGAGGCGCTGGAACATGCCATGCAATCACCTGATTTTGATTCAGCTTATGTACAATTACCGACATTAGATTTCTTTATTGCCAATCCACATGAAGCGAAGTTTCTGGTGGCGAATCTGATTAGCAGTGAAGATAGTTCTGGGCGTCAATTTCCCATGGTGCTCAGTCATTTATTGGAAGTTGAATGGCCGCAGGACAATATTTTTTACGCACCAGCGTGCTATAAGCAGACTTTGATTGACTTATTTCAACAAAATCAGGGTATGCGCTCGATACGTGATCCTGAGATTTTACTGGATAAGTTAGATAAATTAAGCAGTAAAATTCAGGTGTTTACCAATATAGAAATTGCAGATTTTTACGAGCAGCATACGATGTATTCATTTGCACACTTAATGAAATTAAGTGCTTATGAACTTGCTCAAAGTATGATAGCTCTGGGTTTGTTATTACAGCCTGTGATTCAGCAAGGAACCATACGATTAAAAAAAGGACTGATTTTACCTATCAATAATTCAATATATTGCTATGAAATTGCTGCTTTTTGGGTCAATTTGATAAGTCATTTTATCGCTCAACACAATGTTGAACTCTTTATCGGAATTTTACATGGTGATTCACCAGTCTTGTTATTGGGATTCCAAGGTGCCGATATCATTGCATTAAGTGAAATAATTAATCAGAACTTGGATTCACCACATTGGGTTTCATTGGTCCAAGCTAACTGGATTGATGCTTATTTAGAACAAAACGCAGGTTTAGCAGCCTTGGAACAAGTCTTGAATGAGCGCCAACTTAGCTTAATTCAAGCGATAAAACTGTTTAGACAAACATTTATACAAGAATAAAAATATTATGAAAAAACAATATATTAAAAGCATATTTTATACATTTTTTTTAAGTTACAGCTTAAGTATGGTGGCTTATGCAGAGC
This sequence comes from Acinetobacter bouvetii, assembly GCF_902753875.1. GTDB lineage: Bacteria > Pseudomonadota > Gammaproteobacteria > Pseudomonadales > Moraxellaceae > Acinetobacter > Acinetobacter bouvetii_A. The sequence goes on from NZ_CADDTS010000048.1 coordinate 120,321, forward strand.
CTGTTGTTATTGAAGGTGCTGTACCTAATGAAGCGACTAAACAACTGATTTTAAATAAAATGTACGGTGTGTATGGTGCCAATCAAGTAATTGATAAAATTAGAGTTCGTCCTGTATCTGCACCAAATGGCTGGGGGGATTCCGTGACCAAAATCATTCTTCCAGAATTGAACAAAGTTAAACAAGGAAAATTAACTGTTCGTGGTACACAGGTGGAATTGATGGGGAAAATGTCAGATCAAAATAAAATACAGCCCACAACTGCATATTTTCAGAATCTGCTACAAACACCATATCGTTTCAATGCACAATTAACGGTAAATCTAGCTGAACAGCAAATCATTGATCATACTTTAAAAAACCGAATTATCGAGTTTGAATCTGGCAGTGCAATATTGGCAGCGTCTGGAACCAAAATTCTGGATGAAATGGCTGTGGCTTTACATAAAGTTGGTGGCAAGAAAGTGAAGATTATTGGTCATACAGACAGTTCAGGTGATGTAGAAAAAAATCTGGTGCTGAGTCAGCAACGCGCGGCTGCAGTGAAAAAATATTTGATAGCTAAAAGTATTGCTGCAGAAAGTTTAAGTATTGAAGGTCTAGGCTCAAGTAAACCTGTAGCAGATAATGCAACCGCAGATGGACGTAAGAAAAACCGTCGTATTGAGTTTGAAGTCTTGTAAGTTATTCATAAGAAGCTACGGATATGTGGCTTTTTATAAATGACTTATATTTCGTATAATGTTGCCGTGATTATGTTACTTGCGCTTCACATTGCTACAAATAAAAACCCCATTGGTAAATCTCTCCAGTGGGCTTTTTATTTGTCAATGTTGCTAGGATCGCAGAGGGCAGAGAAGTGCATTTAACATCAATCCGCATTATACGAAATTAGTCTTTTTATAGTTTTGGTTCTTTTCTTTCATCAATCTTATTTTTTTCTTTATAACTAAAGTTTATCTCTATATCTTTGTTTTTATAGTATTTAATTAACTTATAAATTACATATATAAGTATTGCTAGTAATATAATTGCTGTAATTCCTTTCATTAAAATCATTCTAAAAACCATTGATTGTATTTCAGCACTCATATTGTTTAATTGTATTGCTGTTTCTTGCATTTTTTAGCCCTAGTAAGTAGTAGGTAGTAGTAGGCGCAGGCAGGAACTTGTTCCGCCGCGACTACTGCTTTTTGATTAGGCACACTACTGTCTAATAGTGTGCCTGACTCTCGAAAGTTTTTTGCAATTCGCTCTATGAGCTATATATAACGGAGCTTTCAGAGTTGTTGAGAATGTTTCGCATTTAAGCCTTTTATTGTCTATTATTTACTCATCTTTCCCAAGTATTTCCTGTCTGTATTTTATAACTTCGTCAGCTTTTAGATTTTTAAGGTGGTATTTGATAAGTGCGTGAATTACATCACTTTCAGCCATTAATGATTTTTTTTGCACGACGAATTTCATTAGCGTCTCTTTAACGTCTTCAACTTCTTCACTACGAATTTTGTAGACTTTGCTCATTTGTAAATGCCTTGTAACTAAATAACTAGGTAACTTTTTTTAATATTAACCTGTTTTAATGGTTGACAAGTTACTTGGTAATTTTGCACAATTCTTTAAACCGAGTTACTAGGTAACTTTTTGGAGAATTATGCTCGATTCCCTTCGTTTAGCGATTCCAGTCATTCCTACGCATGTGCGTAGTTTTGACAATCACCATCAATATAATGGTGATATTCGAGACTTTGGAATTCCTGCTGCAACTCGCCACGTTAGTAAGACCGATGATGGACAGACCATAACAGGGGACTTGTACCATCCTTATGAAGCCATTCCGTCAGATTTCACTGATATGGCTGTGAAGTTTTATACAAATACGATGAACACTGTGCCTTATGTCGAGATAAAAGCATCTCCACTTAAGCTACTCCAAGGGCACAATGTTTATGGTTTTGACTCAATTGAACTTGGTGCATTTCACATGCTTGGCATGTTGCTTGAAGCATTCCCGAAATTAGCACCAATTCTTGATGTAGATAAAACAGAAGTTCTTTGCTTAGACACGACTTATCTTTTTAGATTGCCACATCAGAATATGGTTCAACCTGTTTTGGATTACATGGCAAATCTTGCATCTGGTCATCGTAAGGCTCGCCAAGTTAAATATGAAAATTACATTACTTGGGGTAATGATGGTGCCAGTGTACGTCCAAAGGCTTATGGCAAATTTGAAGAAGTAAAAAGCCAATTAAATAAAATCCAAAAGCAAGCAGACAAGGGCTGTATGCGCTCTAAAGCTTTAGTTTGTGCAATGCACGATGCTTTACCTTTTTCTAATGCTGTTGTCCGTATGGAAGGACGTATTTGTAAAACCTATCTAACTAAAAACGGTTATCCGTCAAATTTATTTCAGCTTATTAATTTGCAACATGAACAGCCAGAATTATTGCTACGACTCTGGCACGTAGCTTTCGACCCGATCTTAGACACAATGAAGGGCAAATATATGAATTTTTCATCTGATGGAGAAATCTTGGATTTGCTTAAGTCCAAGTTAGTTACTTATACCAAGACTGGTAAACCAAGTTATACCAAAGCTACCAACGCAATGAAGTTTTATTCATTGGTTCGTCAAATGGGTTTAAAGGCTACTAAAGACCTTTATAGCGAAGCACAATTTTATAAGTGCGTTAATTCACTTTTACACTGCGATATTAGCAAATCACACCTACAGAATTTAAATAAAAATCCAAACGGCAAAGTCATTCCATTCGTTCGTTTGCTTGAACTTAAGATGTGCGATCAGCAGCCATCTGACTATCAAATTCCAGTTTCACAATACAGCCCAAAACGTGGCTTACATTTAGTTGCCTAAAGAGGTTTTAAATCATGCAAGTTCAATTTAATACACGCACCATTTTGCCATCTGTTTACCGTACTGAAAAAGACGGTAAAGAGAAGTGTTATTTATCAACTACGGTATTTTCACCACAAAAATATAATTTAACACCAACGGCTGGAGTTATGCCAGTTGAGCAGATTCAAGCTGTATTAGAAGAATGTGCTGATAATGCTCAGGAAGTTGAAATTCAGTTTGTTGAGCAACAAACCAAGTTTGGTGCACAGATGCAAATTTTCAGTGTTAAGCCAGTGCCGAAGAAAAACCCTTAATTATCAAAGGCTTAATTTAGAACATTTCGTATAATGTATAATATGTCAATTAAATCAATAACTTAGGTAAAAATAATCATGGCACAGTATTTTTATAAGTGCAAGAAATGCGGAAAACAATTCGAAAATCATGCTTCTTACTGTGTCCATTTTTATCAGTGTAAATAGGATTTTAAATAATGATTCAGTTGCTCGTTTGGTACTTCTTTATTGTTGGCGTACTTCTTCATATCGCTGCACCTGTAGTCATTTTTAAAATGAGAAAAGCAAAATGATTTGTATGTTTTATTCTTCGGATCAGACAAGTTGTATTGCTTATCTCTCCAGTGAAGCCGTTGGCTCTCTTTTGATCATGTTTGTTGTTCTTCTGGGTGTTTACGGTGTTTTTAAAATCATACTCCGTTTAATGGGGTTTTAAATAAAAGGGGTCTATCATGGATCAATTACAACTTGAACAAGGTTTAAAAAACAAATATGGCACTGGTAAGACTGCTTTTAAAGCATTCTTAAAAGATGCTCGTGTCTATGGTTTGGGTGCTACTTTAGGTGGTGCTTTGGCTGCTTCTAATGCAAATGCTGCTGTTGATGTTTCTGCCATCGTTGGCGATCTCACAACTGACGGTACTGCTGCTATTACTGCTGTTGGTACTGCTTTGCTTGCGCTTGCCGGTATTGCCGTTATCTTCAAATGGGTCAAGGCTGCATTTTTCAGTTAAGTTTTTGGGTGGGCTTCGGCTCGCCTTTTTTTTAATTAAATATTTAAAGGATTAGTGAATTTTATGAGATTTTTTAAATATTTATTATTATCACTTTTTATTTTATTTTCTGCTAATTCATATTCTGAAACTTATTCTTATAAAATACTAGATATATTTGGTTCAACACCACAGGATGTTTGTGACCAATGGATACAACGTATTAAGCCTACTCTTTCTCTAGCTCCTACCGATTCAGTTCAGGGCCGTCTTAATGCCGAACAAAATAAGTGTAGTGCCCAAAAGTATCCCTTAAATGTTGAATTAAGATATGAAATGATCTACAAGGTTGTTGCCCAATGTTGGTATCCTGACTATAAGATTGTTTCCCAAGATGTTAATAATTCACAAATTAAAAAAAGTATATGCGTTTCAACCAATGGTGCTATGTGTAAGTACGTTGGTAAATTAGATAATACACCAGTTGTAAATGGTTATTTGACAACAACTTTTGAGTCTGTTTCAAAAACTCCAGACCCGAACTGTAAAGAAGAATTACAAAACCCACCTTGTGATCCTAAAGATCCTTACGGTGGTTGTTTTACCCCTCCTGATGATAATTGTACTCGTCAATTCGATGGTTCTATAGTTTGCCCAGAAGATACTACCCCGCCTATTCAAAAGGGTTGTGCTAATAATGCTACTTATTGTGACCGTCCTCCCCAAGGTTGTGGATCAGGTTATGTTTCAGGAAAATACAATGGCAAATTAATTTGTATTAAAACTTCACCTTCTACAGGTACAGGTACAGGTACTGGTACTGGTGATGGTTCAGGTACTGGTGATGGTTCAGGTACTGGTGATAGTTCAGGTACTGGTGATGGTTCAGGTACTGGTACAGGTTCTAATTCTTCAAGTAATACATCTACTTCTACTTCTTCATCTTCAAATACAACTACTAATCCGGACGGATCTACTTCAACAACTACGACTACGACTACGACCAATACAAATTTTAATATTGATTTCACTCCAGTAGTTAAAGCTGTTAATGATGTTTCATCTAAAATTAATAATTTAAAAAATGAATTATTAACTTCAATTGATAATTTAAGCAAAGATATTAATAAGCATTTAATTGATCTTAATTTAAAGACTGATACTACAAATCAACATTTAAATGATATTAAACAACAAACAAAAAATCTTGATTCTTCATTAAATGAGATGAATCAAACTTTAAAAGATATTAAAGATAATACTTCTAAGTCTGATACGGGTACAGGTACAGGTACAGGTACTGGTTCAGGTGATGGTACTGGTACTGGTTCAGGAGAAGATTGTGTTAGTTCTTATGAATCTTCTGATTCTGATGTCTCAGCTTCCAGTGCTAATACTGGTTCTTCCGGAAAGCCTTGTACTGGTGAATATCATAAAGTTCTTAATTCTATTGATAAAAATATCAAAGATATTAAGAATGTATTTAGTGATCAAGGAAAGTCTGAAATTGAACAAATTGGACAGCCTTCTAATGACTCACGCTATACAAATGCACAAGCCAATGCACAGTCATCCCTTAATGCTTTAGCTAATAAGCTCACTTTTGGTTCTTCTTCTTGTCTTACTGATTTTCAGATTCAACTTCCTATTTTCGGCCCTGTAAATATTGCTCTTTCCCAGTGGTGCAGCCTTCTTGCTTTGGTAAAAATTCTTTTTCAATTGGTTGTGCTTCTTACTTGTTTGAGAATGCTTGATGCTACAGTGAGAACTATATAATGCCTATTCCTTTATTAGTTTTACTTTATTCAGTTATTTCCGTTACGGCTAAACTTGTCACTGGAGCTGCTACTGCGGGTCTCGTTTATTATTTTTTAATGAATACAGTACAGCCATTGATGGATCGTTTGACTTCTCAAATTACTGATCAGGTTTCCCAATTTTCTGCAATTGGTGGAACGTCCTTACAAGTTATTCAGTATTTAGATTTTCCTCATGCAATTTCTATTCTTCTTGCTACTTCCTCTGCATGTTTCAGCATAAAAATAATGTCTATTGCTATCCGTGCTTTTGGTATTAATACTGGATCATAAAAAATGGCTATTCAATTAATCACAGGTAAGCCAGGTTCTTATAAATCTGCTTATTTAATGTCTATGGCTCTTGATGAAATACAAAAAGGCCGTTTGGTTTATTTCTGTAATTTTCGAGGTTTACAGGCTGAAAAATATCAGCTTAATGTTTTGGATCATTTCAACGAATGGGCATCTGTTCCGGATGGTGCTTTGGTTATCATTGATGAGGTACAGGAATTTACTAGGGATGTCCCCACTAATGCCAAGACAGAAGAATTACCCCAGTGGATGACTTTATTAGAAAAGCATCGACATAGAGGTATAGATATTTTTGTTGTAACTCAGCATCCTATGTTTATCCATACGCATATCAGAAGGCTTTTAGAAAAGCATATACATATGCAACGTGTTCAGGGTATGCCTTGGAGTAATAAAAGGGAATGGCAGCAAGTCTGTTCTGATCCTGAAAATATAGATAATGCTACGATTAAAAAAGGCTGTACTACTACAATCTATCGCCCAAATAAAAAAGTATTCGATTATTATGAATCAACCGTTGTTGATACTCACAAATTTAAAGTACCTAGAAAGTTAATCACTTCCCTTGCTATGGTTGGTGGTGCTTTGGCATTTGTCTATTGGATCGGTGCGCCTGTCTTTAATAAATATATTAATACTAATGGTGATAAAGAGGTTGTGCAGCAAATGGCAGAAAATACAAATCCATCCAATTCTAATGCACCTAACCCTAACTTTTCAGCAGAAAATCAATTAAAAGTTAATATCTCAAAATGTATTGATCAATTGAATCTTACTGAGCAGCAATGTGCTGAAATGTATAATCCTGATCTTTTAGCAGCTCGTCATGCTGAATTAGAACAAACAACACGTAATAATATGGATCAGATTGTTATTGATTATGCTCCAGAAAACCCTTTTAAGCCTGTACAGGTTCAATATGAAGTTACCGCTAAACCTGTTTTCTCTGGTTGTGTAAAAATGAATGGAAAATATGTTGCTTATACTCAGCAGGGCACTCGTCTTGAAGTAGATCCGTCCGTTTGTCGTCGTGTCATAGATGATGGTGATAGACCTTTTAATTATTTTAAGAATGATCAGCAGCTCCAAGCTAATAATTTACAACAACCTCAAGTACAGCAAATTGCTACACAACCTCAAGCTGTTAATACTAATGTAATGTGGTAAAAATGAATTTCTTTTCCCTGATTACAAGCTCCCATTTGCCTTAGATCGGGAGGTACCAGAAAATGGGTTGGGGTTCCCATTTTCGTCGAATAAAAATATAACTTTTGGAGAGAATTTATGAAAAGTCTTGGTTTTTATTTCTTAGTTTTCTTTTTTCTGTACTTGATGTGTCTATTCACAATTGGGGTTGCAGGGGATCAAGATTTTCTTTTGCCGTTTTCGATTATCTATTTAATTTCCATTTCTATTTGTTATCCATTTTTTGAAATGGTTCGTAGAATTCTTTCACAATAGCCACTGGAGAGATCAATGATTAATTTAGAAATAGTATTTTCTGTTTGCTTAGGTATTTTTCTTTATAAAATTTTGATGGTAATTTTTTGTGGTGCTTTAAAAGCATTTTTTCCTAAGCGTTGGGAAGAATCTAAAAAAGAATATTTAGACTGATTTCGTATAATGTTGCCGTGATTATGTTACTTGCGCTTCACATTGCTACAAATAAAAACCCCATTGGTAAATCTCTCCAGTGGGCTTTTTATTTGTCAATGTTGCTAGGATCGCAGAGGGCAGAGAAGTGCATTTAACATCAATCCGCATTATACGAAATTAGTCTTTTTATAGTTTTGGTTCTTTTCTTTCATCAATCTTATTTTTTTCTTTATAACTAAAGTTTATCTCTATATCTTTGTTTTTATAGTATTTAATTAACTTATAAATTACATATATAAGTATTGCTAGTAATATAATTGCTGTAATTCCTTTCATTAAAATCATTCTAAAAACCATTGATTGTATTTCAGCACTCATATTGTTTAATTGTATTGCTGTTTCTTGCATTTTTTAGCCCTAGTAAGTAGTAGGTAGTAGTAGGCGCAGGCAGGAACTTGTTCCGCCGCGACTACTGCTTTTTGATTAGGCACACTACTGTCTAATAGTGTGCCTGACTCTCGAAAGTTTTTTGCAATTCGCTCTATGAGCTATATATAACGGAGCTTTCAGAGTTGTTGAGAATGTTTCGCATTTAAGCCTTTTATTGTCTATTATTTACTCATCTTTCCCAAGTATTTCCTGTCTGTATTTTATAACTTCGTCAGCTTTTAGATTTTTAAGGTGGTATTTGATAAGTGCGTGAATTACATCACTTTCAGCCATTAATGATTTTTTTTGCACGACGAATTTCATTAGCGTCTCTTTAACGTCTTCAACTTCTTCACTACGAATTTTGTAGACTTTGCTCATTTGTAAATGCCTTGTAACTAAATAACTAGGTAACTTTTTTTAATATTAACCTGTTTTAATGGTTGACAAGTTACTTGGTAATTTTGCACAATTCTTTAAACCGAGTTACTAGGTAACTTTTTGGAGAATTATGCTCGATTTCCTTCGTTTAGCGATTCCAGTCATTCCTACGCATGTGCGTAGTTTTGACAATCACCATCAATTTAATGGTGATATTCGCGACTTTGGAATTCCTGCTGCAACTCGCCACGTTAGTAAGACCGATGATGGACAGACCATAACAGGGGACTTGTACCATCCTTATGAAGCCATTCCGTCAGATTTCACTGATATGGCTGTGAAGTTTTATACAAATACGATGAACACTGTGCCTTATGTCGAGATAAAAGCATCTCCACTTAAGCTACTCCAAGGGCACAATGTTTATGGTTTTGACTCAATTGAACTTGGTGCATTTCACATGCTTGGCATGTTGCTTGAAGCATTCCCGAAATTAGCACCAATTCTTGATGTAGATAAAACAGAAGTTCTTTGCTTAGACACGACTTATCTTTTTAGATTGCCACATCAGAATATGGTTCAACCTGTTTTGGATTACATGGCAAATCTTGCATCTGGTCATCGTAAGGCTCGCCAAGTTAAATATGAAAATTACATTACTTGGGGTAATGATGGTGCCAGTGTACGTCCAAAGGCTTATGGCAAATTTGAAGAAGTAAAAAGCCAATTAAATAAAATCCAAAAGCAAGCAGACAAGGGCTGTATGCGCTCTAAAGCTTTAGTTTGTGCAATGCACGATGCTTTACCTTTTTCTAATGCTGTTGTCCGTATGGAAGGACGTATTTGTAAAACCTATCTAACTAAAAACGGTTATCCGTCAAATTTATTTCAGCTTATTAATTTGCAACATGAACAGCCAGAATTATTGCTACGACTCTGGCACGTAGCTTTCGACCCGATCTTAGACACAATGAAGGGCAAATATATGAATTTTTCATCTGATGGAGAAATCTTGGATTTGCTTAAGTCCAAGTTAGTTACTTATACCAAGACTGGTAAACCAAGTTATACCAAAGCTACCAACGCAATGAAGTTTTATTCATTGGTTCGTCAAATGGGTTTAAAGGCTACTAAAGACCTTTATAGCGAAGCACAATTTTATAAGTGCGTTAATTCACTTTTACACTGCGATATTAGCAAATCACACCTACAGAATTTAAATAAAAATCCAAACGGCAAAGTCATTCCATTCGTTCGTTTGCTTGAACTTAAGATGTGCGATCAGCAGCCATCTGACTATCAAATTCCAGTTTCACAATACAGCCCAAAACGTGGCTTACATTTAGTTGCCTAAAGAGGTTTTAAATCATGCAAGTTCAATTTAATACACGCACCATTTTGCCATCTGTTTACCGTACTGAAAAAGACGGTAAAGAGAAGTGTTATTTATCAACTACGGTATTTTCACCACAAAAATATAATTTAACACCAACGGCTGGAGTTATGCCAGTTGAGCAGATTCAAGCTGTATTAGAAGAATGTGCTGATAATGCTCAGGAAGTTGAAATTCAGTTTGTTGAGCAACAAACCAAGTTTGGTGCACAGATGCAAATTTTCAGTGTTAAGCCAGTGCCGAAGAAAAACCCTTAATTATCAAAGGCTTAATTTAGAACATTTCGTATAATGTATATTATGTTAAATCCGATACACCTAACAATAACTTCATATTTTTCTTTCTTGAACTAAGATTCAATAACTTAACTAATTTCTATTTCAATCATAAAATATGATATGTTGACCTTAAGAATAATTCATAAACTTTACTATGTTTGCTTTAAAAACAATTCATTTAGAAAAGAAAGTCTCAAACGAAAATCAAATTATTCTTTTATTTGATTTAGATTCATTCTGTCCATGTATGTACCCTATGCTGTACACCATGAAATTTCTTAGATTTCAAAGTATCTCTACGCAGCATGCAGATTTAATCGCAATAAAATTTTGGTATGAATTTTGGTTTGAAAAGTTTGCCACGTCCTTTTGTGAGTCGTTCTATTCGACATCCTATAATTTTGAGATCATTCAATGTGAAATTGATAATTTCATTGTTTACTTAGAAAATAATAAAAAACTTGAAAGTAATCTTATACGGCTAAGCAATTCAGAACATATTAATTACACAACAATTGGTCATAGAGTTAGATCCTTCTTAAAGTTTTACAACTTCTTGATTAATGAATACTTAAGCATGCAATCACAGCCACAACTTACGTTGAAGGAAATTCAAAAAATTAAAGAAAACTTGAATAAATATATGACAATAAAGAAAAAAATTATAAATAATTTTTCAAAAGCCAATAAGACAATTAAAAGTGAGATAAATCATAATTTTAAGAGCATGAATCAGGAAATGATTAAAGGATTGTATTCAGTCATTTCACCAAGTAACTCTAATAAATACAATGAATTAAATCCTTTTAGATCTAAAAATGTACAACTCAGAAACTTTCTGATCATACATCTCATGCTCAACTATGGTCTTAGAATTGGTGAGCTTATGCTACTAACAACCAACTCTATTAAAAAATCAATTCAGAATCATAGTTTTAGTTTAATTATTACAAATACAGATGATGAGTTCGATGATCGATCAAAAAAGCCAAAAATCAAAAATGAATATTCGTACCGAGTAATTAAACTGCAGGAACGAGACTACAGAATTCTTCAAATCTATATAAATGAAATCCGAAAAGAAATTCCTTCACATATCTTATTTACATCCTTAAAGCCTCCCTATTCTGCTTTAAGTTATGCCAGTGTTAAAAAGATATTTGATCAAGTAGATTCGTCATTAAAAGCATTATTACCTGAGTGTTTTGATACTTCAGCATATGATTCAATAGAACGTCTCACTCCGCACGTTTGTAGACATTCTTGGGCTTATATGATGTTAAGCTTTTCTTTTGAGAAGTATAAGAAAGAAAATGATAGTCACTCTGATCTCAGGCAAAGTGTAAATGATGCTCTGCTAGATGCACAGGATGATCTAAGAGCCTTAGGTGGTTGGTCACCTACAAGTAAAATGCCCATATATTATGGTAAACGCTTTATTGTAGAACGTGCTAATTTTATGAACTTGGCTCGGATAATTGATTCTAGTATTAAATTATGAATGATAAGAATATACCTCAACTTAGTCTAGATTTTGAAAAAAATGATGATAGTCCTAGTGACTTTATTATTTTCCATGATGCTGACCTTAGGCTCATAGAGTCTTTACACTTACCGGCAATCATCCGATTCTATAGAGCTGATAAATTTGATAGCAAGTTCGTTCAAACATCTAACGATGTTTGGAATTTTTCATATTCAGGGAAAAAACTTCACTTAAACTTCTCTAACTTCAGTACGTCAGAGAAAAAATTGGCTAAATTTTTTCTAGCTAATTACATTCAAATTAATACACCATCTGCACTTGAAGCTAAATTACAAGCTTACACTTTTGTAATAAAGTCGCTAAAAACTAGAGACTTAAAGCTTGATTATCAGAATGCGAAATCTTTACTGGTTGATTTAGCAAAAGCCGATAATTCTACATACTATTACCATTTTAAGTTCTTAGTGAAGCTACTATTTCTCGAGAACTTTTCATGCTTTGATCTTGATCAGGAATATGAGTTGGAATTTCTTGAACGTCCTAAAGCATTTAATTCAAGTTTATATTACCAGCAATACGAAGATACGATCGACTATCCTCTTATTTCAATGATTCAACAAGGCTTTATCAAGTTAAACCAAGCTATCAAAGATGATTTTCAAGGTATCGATAAACAAACATTACTTTATTCATCAATACTTGGTTTGGTGTATGCAACTGGTCATAGACCTGTACAATTAGCAAAACTATCTGCTGAAGACATAAAGATAGATACCACACGCACTACAGATCATTTTCATCGCTATAGCATACTAGTTCCCTATGCGAAACAATCACGTTATGTACATGAAAAGATCGCAGTCAAATTACCAGAAGAAGTTGCTAAAATCATTATTGCTTATATCGAAAGATTTAACTTAAGTCCAAAAGATAAGTTATTTGATTTAGGGGAAAATTCTGCACGCTTTTGCTCAAAAGCGATTAATACACAATTATTTGATTTTGCTTCCGAAGAGTACAAAGAAGCTGTTCTTGCAGATGAAATGATAAAGCAAAAGTACTCATTTTCTGATTTTAGGCATCATGTTGGCTATAGTTTGGCAATGGCTGGGGCTTCTGCTGAAGAAATTGCTTATATCTTAGGTCATTCTTCTATTGTAACTGCTAGACATTATATTTTCTCTACCCCTGAACTTGCTCAAATTAGAGCACAGGCACTTGGGAAAAATTCCTTATATCGACAAATGATCGCCATGCTCCTGACTGGAAGGCTCGTTTATAAGAAAGATTGGCAACAGAAAAAAGTACTAGGAAATATTGGTAGCAAAATTCATTACGATATTGGTGGGTGCTCCTACGAAGACAATTGTTTATTTCAACCAGTTCGTAATTGCTATGGCTGTATGTACTTTTATCCTTTTATTGATGCTAACCATAATCATATTTTAGAAAGTATACAAAGCGAAATCAATGATCTGATCAAATTATCAGACGGTATAGGTGTATCTAGAAACCCATTGATACGAGTGCATGAGTCAACTAAATTCGAAATTGAATCCGTAATAGCTCGTTGTGCATTACAGAAGGATGATATTTATGAACAATGAAAAATATAATATTTTTATAGATGAACAAAAGAGTTATTTTAATGAGAATTTGCAGTCTAACTTCAAATGGGATTGGAATGATTCAGTTTGGTATGGTGGTACAATAGGATCTGGTTGGTTACTGTCAAGAAGTGGTAAAGTAAATTTTACTTTCAGCACAATTAAAAGATTAAAAGGTGTTGAAAACACTACTATAAATACAGATTTTCAAGAGTTTATTAAATCTGTGCTCATTCTTAGTTATCGTAAGTCCAATTCTAAAGCATCCCCTCAAAAACTTTATGCAGAATTTTTAATTCTTAAACGATGGTACAGCGCTTTATATACTGAAAAAATCGAGAGCATACATCCCTGTCAGTTATCAACATTAATCTTAAATAAGTCTTTTGAAATTTTGGCAGAAAACTCAAGTAGAATGAATCTGCCTGACCATGTTGGAACTTACAGAAGATTGCAAGAAATAATAAATCATTATGCTTTTACTAAACAACCATTAGAATTTTCTCAAAAATACTTATACATAAATCGACAAAATAGAACCCCTAATGCTAGAAAAACTAAAGCATTAATAGATCAATTAGAGTTAGATGAAGATGATCTAGATAAGGATAAGCTCATTTCGATTCGAACATTCATCAATATTGTTTCTTTAATAAGCTTATGTAGTACAAATGGTGAAAAGATAGTACTAAATATTTTACTATTACTTATAGTCACTGGTTTACGTTCTACAGAAGCCTTTCTTTTAAAAACTGATGCTTTGATAAAAAAACCTATTCTTGACCCTTTAACCAAAGAGCATTTAGCTTTGGATGGCATTAAGCAATACACAGTTGGCATTCAGTATCATGGAGCAAAAGGTTCTGGCTACCGTATTCATTGGGTAGAACCTCTTGCTGTTCCTATTATAGAAAGTATATTCTCAAATGTATTATCTCTAACACAGCCCTACCGAGACTATATAAAATATATCCGCGGGAAAAATATAAAGGATTTTTTACCTAAAGAGATTGATGATATTAATTCTGATTTTGTTGAAATAGATGATTTAATTAAATATTTTTTTGGTATCAATGAGGAGTATAAAGTAACTAATGACTCAAAACGTAGAGTTATTATGGATAATGCTAGATTTACTGGATTAAAACCTAGTTTCATTGATAAATCTGAAAAACAATTTAAGCGATATTATAGTAAAAAAGATTTAAATGATTATGTGATTAGTTTGAAAACATACAATATTGATAATCCGTTTAATCATATTTTTAATTATGAAAATAAATTAATCAACCTACCATTTGAAGACATTTTATTTATTCATGAATATAGATCTACAAATGTTAAGCAAGTATTATCAAATAAAACGAATATTATGCCATTTCATGCAACAATAATTAATAATTTTTTTGGAAATGGCAGAAATATATCGATTTTCCAAAAATACCTTTTACTTGAAAATAAAGATGAATACTCAAAGATAACAACACATATTCCTCGACATAATATAAATACTTTTTTAGCTTTGAGTGGTATATCTGAACATTTACAGGCCATGCTCATGGGACGCATAGATATAAAGCAAAATCAATATTATCAACACTTAGCGTTAAAACAACGTAAAGTCACAGCTAGTTTGTTAGAGAAATATGAATTGACACTTTACAAAAACGATAAACAGGAAATAAAGTCAGACTATCCAATTGATTCTATAAAACATGATGGATTAATGTACTTTTCAGAAAAATTGGATCTAGAAAATAATTTAAAGATGAATTTACAAACCTTTGACTCGAAAAATGAAGTAGCGAGTTATATAAGGGAATCCTTCTTCGATGAATATTTTCAAGATATCGCTCAATCTTTTAATGAATTAGTTAAAGAAGATCGATCATTGGCTAACTCATTAGTTCAACGCCATGCTTGTTTGCACCCTTTACCTTTTGGTGGTTGTATGCGTGATGTGGCTGTGCACGATTGTCCTAAACGTCTTGCATGCCAATCAGGTGATCAATGTGGAAACTTTGCTTTAACTGGACGTAAAGGTGAATTAGAAGCCCTACAACATACTTTGAATGAATTACTAGATAAGTTTGTACAAATAGAGCAAATCGTAATCCATGATTCATCTTATAGCGAAATGCTTGAGGGCTTACGTAAAAAAATACTTTATTTAAGTGATTTAAAAACAAAAGCACTTGATAAGCAAAATAGTTTAACTCCTGTTCCTGTTTTTCCTTATGGTGATGCTATTACTAAATTACCAACAACCTTAAGTGAACTATTCGCTATAGAACAGCAAAAAATTGAAACCAAGGAAGCCTGATATGTTACGTGGTAAACAATTAGATGAAGTCATTGAACAAGAATTGCAAATGATGTTGGTTGAAGGTTTTGAGAAGTCCCCTATTTCTCATAAGAGCTTACATGATCGTTTAACTGCCAGAGGCTACATATCTGGGGGACTTAGTACTTTGAGTTCAGCTGAAAGAAAAAGTCTTATTAGTCTTTATATGGTGGAGCAAATAGCACCATTGAATCTAAAAACTAAAGAACAGCAACTATATGTAAATAAAAAAACGAGAAAAGCGCTTACTGATACCAATAAAAATCTGCATTCTCAAATAAATGAGTTGGAATCACAGCTGAATCAAAATACAGAAACATTGATAGATATTATTGAGGAGGTTAAATTAAGAACAAATTTAAAGATCGATCATCTCTTAGCCCCACATCTTTTGAAAAAATATTTATCAAAGTAGACACTATTATGTTAGAAGAAAAGTCAAAAACCTGTCAGCATATATTCCCTGAGAATATCTGCTCAAATCAAAAAGAAAATATTTATTTTATAGAAAAATAAGGCTTTGTTGCACAAAGATTTCATAACTATATGATTTTAAAAGTTTTGATTATTTTTTGATCTAAAATTAAATTTATTTAAATCAGATGCTTACATATTTATGCAACAAAGCCGAAAAATAATGAATTACAAATTTTCTTCTAAAAAGTTGACGATTGAAATTCCTAACACATTCAACCAATCGTGAAGTTCCAATACATCAATTCTCCTCTCGAAATTTTCAACTTTTGCTACATAGGATTGTGGTTTTTTTAAGGATGAAGCAAGTTGCACTTGAGTTATATTTTTTAACTCACGTTTAAGAATTAATGCTTTGATAAGTTTTCTATATCTAGGATCATGTATTGAGCTCATAGCTCAAGATGGTGTACTATTAAATCAAATATCCCAAAATAGGATATTTGATTGATTTTATTAGTTTTTAGGTCATTAAATATGTAAGATACTCATCAGCTTAAAAATTGTTTATTTGGATTTTTATCAAATATGTCATTCACTAGCTATGAGTTTAAGGATTTAAGACAATCTTTTATCCAATATTACCCGGAATTTAGTGCAAAAAAATACTATTCAAAAATATATCTAATTATAAGAGAGTTAGGTGAATCTGGGATGATTCTCGTTGACCGAAAAAACTGTACATATAGATATACGTCAAACTATTCAAAAGAAGAAATTTTAAATTTCAGTTCATTAGATACTAATGAATTAATTCGAAAAAACCTTTTAATTGAACATAATAATGTCTTGGATAATATTGAATTGTTACACAATGAAATAAATGCTTATTATTCATATTCTGGAAAATTTCCAATAATTTCAGATGCTATAGGCACATTAATAAAAAACAAGAAAAAGGAATTAATTTTATTAAGAGCTGAATTAAATGCTCTTAAAAATATTTTAGAAATACAGTATTGATAATCTTACATATTAAAATATATGAATAACTCTGGATCGATCCTAGCTTGAATTAACCTTAACAGAGTAATTTATGCAACAAAACTTGAATAGAGTGTCACCTAATTTAAAAATTTAGCCTTTCCTTTTTGTACGACATATTCTAACACTTTCATCCGTGCCAACAAAGATGTATGCATACATCTTTGTTGGCACGCCATTTATAGAAGACCGTGTTCACAACAAAGGGCAGCAACAGGTGTGCCAAACTTTCCGCTTGCTTTAATATAGCCATGATATGGCTGTCAGTAAATTTAGATGTTTTCATGCAGAATCTCCTGCCTATACTTTAAGAGGAAATTCTACTTTTAGGTCCTATTATTTTTAGGGGGATTACCTGACTACCTTGGTCTGAGTGCACCATCACACCTTTTGAATAGCCTTCCCTGAGCGGAATTTCTGCTCAGGGGTAATTATTTAATTAATTAGCATTTCAAAAGGATAGCTTGTTCAAGAACTTCCACAATTTTTACAAGTTCTTGTTTTGAGCCACAGGAATAGCCATTTTCTTGACTAATTTTTGCTAAAATGGCTAGAGCTTCAGGTTCTTCAATCAGATATTCAACCAATTCTAGTGGTGTAAATTCAGCATGATCTTTTTCCCAAAGTTGATTTGGCACCAATACTACCAACTTTTTGACAGCATAAATATTTCCAGACCAACAAGCAGTATGTAACGGTAATCTTCCATCTACTGTTCTCACATTCCAATCGGAAGACTCAGTGCAAAAGGCATCAAAAATTTGGGGAGTTTGAATTTTACAGGCCGTATGCAACGCAGTCATCCCTTGATAATTTTCAATATTCGCATTTGCTCCAGCTGCCAACATTTGTTCAACTAACATCGTTTCACGAGCTTCAACAGCCAACATTAATGGTGTTTGGCCTTTAAGATCAGAAATATTCAGTTGTTCTGGATATTTTTCAAAAAGATCTTTTAAGAAGTTTTCCCAAACCTCTAATATCTTCGCATCCATTAATTTTTGAGCTTCAAAAAATAATTTTAGCATCAGCATGAGCATTGAGTTACCTTCAACGTCAGGCAGATTAGATTTAAACAAAGTATTATTAGAATTTAGCCAATCCTTCAACCCTGCTAAATTATTTTTTTCTAGCAAAGGAAAAAGTTTATCCAACGCCGGTTTGACTAGAGTTTTACTGAGCGGTTGTTGAGGCTTGATTCCAGGATACGGTTTATAAAGATCTTCCCAAAAATAAGAGTATGCCCAGCGTGCTACTTCCTCTATAGAAGGAATTTGATCACTTTCTATTATTCCACCACTAAGCATTTCACGATAATATTTTTCGTGATTGTTCGTGATAAGTTTTTGATTCGCTACCGCTATGGCTAAACAATCTCGTGCAATTTCTCCAGTTATTAGGCCATAACTACATTTAAAACTTTCTTCCAGTGCATCTCTGAAATATTTTGATGCCTCATCAAAATTATTTTGTGCCAATAAGTGTTTAGCTTTGTACTGCAAAATGGCAAACTTCCATAAATCATATCCTTCGGTTTTTTCTGCTTCATCAAGTAAAGCATCAACCTTATTTTTGCAATCTTTAGGTCTATTTTTACTTTCACCATTTAAATAGTAAGCAAGCTCCGGAATAACAACTAGAATTTTCTCTATAGGCGTATTAGCCAATTCTCTCATACGCTTAGTGGTCATTTCTTTCAATCGAATCGGTATATCTATTGACTGAGCTACGCCACTTACTACCCAATAATTCTGCTCATTTTGTAATGCTCTCCATGGTGAGCTCTGTTGCATACGACTTTTTAGATCTTGAACTTTGGTTTGTTCTTCATAAAAGTGATGCAGTTTAAGTAGAGTGCGTTCAGCAATTTCAGCACATGATTCCTGATCATGACCAATTACATCATCAAGTGCATCGCTTGCATTGATACGGAAGCTATAGCTCAGATACGTTGCTAGCTCATCAATAGCTGTTTCTTTACTAGAGGGTATAATTGAAAGAAATATGCTTTGTTTATCCCATTCAGGTAAATGAGCTTCAAACCACATATCTTCCGCAAATTCACCTTTACCTCTACAATTTCTCCATGCCTCGATAGTAAGGTTATAAACACCTTTATATAATACAAATAGTTGTAGGACTTTATTTTTCTTGATGTCAACACAATACTTATCTACGTCAGGACACAGAGAATTGACTAATCGGTGATAAATATCCTGCACTACACTAGCGACAATAAGTCGTTGGCGAATAACGTCTATAGAAGGTGCTGAATAGCGATTTAATAAGCATTCGATTAATCTAATTTTCTCTTTAACATTTACATTCCCCTGCAAAATATCGGTAAGGGCTTCCTCAGACAATGGAAGTTCAAATTTAAGCTTTTGAGCATTTAGGTCTTTTTTGTTGATGAAAGCTAATGCTTGGTTAAATTGCTCATCAAGAGTGACAGTTTCATCTAGAATAAATACACCTTTAAAATCTAAGGTCGACTCTTCTGGAAAATATTCATAAATCGAGCTATAACGAATAGTATTAGAACCATTCTTCCAATTATAGAGAGAGCGTCGTAAATTTTGAATGTCTATATCTAGGCTATGGTTGGCAACATTGTCTACATCTGTTCCTAGTAGATCTGTTAACCAATCAATGACTTGTGGTACAGGTAGAATTAGCTTTTTATCACCAGGCACTGTTGCAAATAGAGATTTGAGTCGATGATGTTCCCTTTAAAAAGTACTTAGAGACCGAAAACCCTGTTGATTAGACACACTTCACCCTGAGGCTGACCATAATAAAATGACGATGCTTGTCCTTTACGTAGTGCACGCATGACTTCAATACCTTTAATTGTGGCATAAGCCGTCTTCATAGATTTGAATCCTAATGTGGCCCTGATGATCCGCTTTAGCTTGCCATGATCACATTCAATCACGTTATTTTTATACTTAATCTGCCTGTGCTCAAGGTCTGGTGGACATTTACCTTCCCGTTTTAACCGTGATAAAGCACGTCCATATGTGGGTGCTTTATCCGTGTTGATCACTTGTGGAATTTGCCACTTCTTCACATTATTTAAAATTTTTCCAAGAAAACAATATGCTGATTTGGTATTACGTCTAGAAGAAAGATAAAAATCAATGGTATCGCCACGTTGATCGACTGCACGATACAGATAAGACCATCGTCCATTCACTTTTACATAGGTTTCATCAATATGCCACGAGCTCAGATCTGTAGGATTACGCCAATACCAGCGTAAACGTTTTTCTATTTCAGGAGCATAACGTTGAACCCAACGGTAAATAGTCGTGTGATCAACATTCACACCCCGTTCAGCCAGCATTTCCTGCAGTTCACGATAGCTAATGCCATATTTACAATACCAGCGCACAGCCCAAAGAATGATTTCGCCCTGAAAATGCCGACCATGGAAAGGATTCATATGCTGCACCTTTAGCTAAAACAGTCTTCAGCTTACCATTCGTGGTTATTTGCAACAGTGCCGTAATTCCACCCAGGAAGAATGCCAAGCCCTGGAAAGATTCTAAAATCAGTTCAATAGAACGAAATGAGTTACTTCAAACGGTTAAGCATTTAGGCAGAACCCTATGGAAAAAATGGTCGGGCTATCACCGTCGCAGTTTGGTGGAAACCAAGATGCATTGCATCAAATTATTAGGAGATAAGCTGACGGCAAGACATTTTCAAAGTCAGGTCAATGAAGTTCATGCGCGTGTGGCAGTTCTGAATAGATTTACGGAATTAGGTAGACCTCACACCCAAGTTGTCACTTAAATTTGAATGGATTGGGGAAAACTCAGCTTTTGAATGTTTATGCAACAAAGCCGGTTTTAGTTATAAACTTATTCATTCAGGAATTATATTGCTGAATGAATAAGTCTAATTGATTTATTTATGCAACCCAACTATTCATTTGATTCATTTGATTCATTTGATTCATTTGATTCATTTGATTCATTTGATTCATTTGATTCATTTGATTCATTTGATTCATTTGATTCATTATTTTTAACTTGTTTTTGTTTAGAATTTTCAACTTTAGAAGCTTTTAAATTCTTTTCAAGAAATAACAAGCCGCCATCTGCATAACTAAAACTTGCGATACTAAAGAATGCACTAATTAACAGTAATTTAGTACAAAATTTATTTTTGAATAGCATGTTTATTTACTCTCATTTAATACTTGTTAGATATTCTAACTTTAAAGAATTAACACCCAGAGGACTCATAAATTACATTCTTGTAATTTTAAAATGTCTCAGGATGGTGTTTAAAGTGCGTGTGATAAATAGAAGTGTAATACAGGAAAATGGTAAGGTTTATCAGCCTAGTCATCTGTCCATTATGTAGAAAGAGCAGCACTTTAATGTTTATGCTGTTCCAATGTATTACATTCCTTACTTTCTATTTGTAACGTAATTTCAGTAATACTATGATTATGTTTTAGAACGTCTAAGGCCTTTTGATAGAGCTGATCTGGATCGCTATTAGGAGCAACCAAATGAGCAGTTAAATGAATGTTTTTTGAAGATATAGCCCAGACTTTCAACTGATGAATCCCTTCAACACCCTCTAGCATCAATAAATCATTTCTTAACGACTCAATATCAATCTCATCAGGAACCCCTTCAAGCAAAATATGGATACTTTGTTTTAATAAAACCCAAGTTCGAGGTAAAACCCAGAAGCCAATTAACACAGCGATTACGGTATCTACCCACATCCACTGGGTAAAATAAATGACCACTCCTCCGATAATCACGCCTATCGATCCCAGTGCATCACTAAGGACTTCTAAATATGCGCCTTTCACATTTAGACTTTCTTGAGCACTCGCAGAAAGGATTTTCATTGAAATCAAATTTATGACCAAACCAATGACTGCGACAATCATCATTCCAACACTTTGAATTTCAGCAGGATGCGTAAAGCGTTGGTAAGCTTCATAGACAATATATATCGCCACCACAAAAAGCATCACTGCATTAAACAGAGCCGCTAAAATTTCGAATCGCTGATAGCCAAAAGTTCTTTTATCATCTGCGGCTTTTTTACCAATTTTGATAGCAGCAAGAGCAATAGCTAATGCGGCTACATCAGTAAACATGTGAGCGGCATCAGACAGTAATGCTAAACTTTGGGTAATAAAAGCAGCGACAACTTCTACTATTAAAAAAGTAGTCGTTAAACCTAAGGCAACCATTAACTTCTTACTATTTTCTTCAGTAACAACCGCATGGCTATGATCATGATGTTCTGACATAAAATATTTTCCTTATTCTATTTATGATGAGCAGAGATATTGGATAACAGCCAATATCTCTGCTGTAAATCGACTAATCTATTGGATTAAGAAACTTTTTTTTCATTTATCCAACGATAAAGCACGGGTAACAGCACCAAAGTTAGTAATGTTGAAGAGATAATCCCGCCAATGACTACAGTCGCTAAAGGTCTCTGTACTTCTGCCCCAGTCCCGGTTGCCAAAGCCATCGGAACAAACCCAAGGGACGCCACACAAGCGGTCATCAGCACAGGTCTAAGACGCAAAATTGCACCCTGCCACGTTGCATAATAAAGGTCATATTGCTGTCGCAACTCTTTGATAAAGGTGAGCATGACTAAGCCATTCAGTACAGCCACCCCCGATAGTGCAATGAAGCCAACCCCTGCTGACATGGATAATGGAATGTCACGCAACCACAATGCGATTAAGCCTCCACATAAGGCAAACGGGACACCACTAAAGACCAGTAAGCTTTCTTTGATATTATGGAATACAGCCATCAATAAAATAAAGATCGTCAACAATGCGAGCGGAACCACCAATTGCATACGCGCTTTTGCAGACATCAGATTTTGAAATTGACCGCCATAATCTATCCAATAACCGCTTGGTAATTCCTGTTTGGATAACGTGCTCTGAAGCTCTGTTACGAATGAGCCTAAATCACGTCCTTCTACATTTGCAGTAATAACCACTCGACGTTTACCATTTTCACGGCTGACCTGATTAATACCCAGGATATTTTCAACGCGTGCCACATCTTGCAGTTGGACTAAACCACCATTCGGCAATTGAACAGGAAGTACCGCTAACTGTTCAGGACTACGCTGGGATTCATCTAGACGGATGACAAAATCAAAACGCTTGTCTCCCTGTAAAATTGTTCCAACATTCTGGCCACCGACACTTGTAGCTACCAGATCCTGAATTGCTCTTACCGACAAGCCATATTGTGCAGCTCTGGACTTATCCACCTCTACATTCAACAAGGGTAAGCCACTGGTCTGTTCTACATTAACGGCTGTCGCGCCTGAAATTGAGTTAATTTTTTGAGAAATTTTATTCGCTTCGCGATTTAGAATCTCCATGTCATCACCAAATAATTTGACACCCACATCACTTCGCACCCCTGAAATTAACTCGTTAAAGCGCAGTTCAATGGGTTGCGAGAACTCACTGTTATTTCCCGGCAATGTCGCTAAGAAAGTAATCATTCTTTGGCGAAGCTCATCAATCGTTTGTTTTGGATCAGGCCATTCATCATGAGGTTTTAACAGTACCACGCCATCTGAAATGTTGGGTGGCATAACATCTGTGGCCACTTCTGCTGTACCGGTACGAGCAAAGATCGCTTTAATTTCAGGAAATTCTTTCAACAGTAACTTTTCAGTATTTTTCTGCATTCTCAGTGACTGTTCTAACCCTGTACTTGGGGAACGCATTTGCTGAACAGCAAAATCACCTTCACCCAGTTGAGGTGCAAACTCGCTACCTGTTTGAGTGGCTAGCACGCCCGTAAGCACTAAAATACAGGCAGCCACAATAGTCACAAATAAACGAAGCTCATAGGCTTTATCTAAAAGCAGTTCATATTTGGTTTTAAGCCAATGCATCCAGCGACTTTCGGTTTCCTTGACTTCTCCAGTGACAAATAGGGCAACTGCGGCTGGCACAAAAGTGACAGATAAAATCATGGCCCCAATTAAAGCCAGTACAACAGTCATTGCCATAGGATGGAAAAGTTTGGCTTCTACACCCGTCAGGGTAAAGATAGGTAGATAAACCACCAAAATAATTAACTGTCCAAAAATCAGAGGACGACGCGCCTGTTTTGCAGCCAAGAAGACTTCTTTAAATCTTTCAGAACGGCTAAGTAAACCACCTTTCAGCTTCTGAGCTTCTGCTAGCCGACGGATACAGTTTTCTACAATAACCACTGCACCATCAATAATAATACCGAAGTCCAGTGCCCCTAAACTCATCAGATTTGCACTAATCTTCTGCTCTGCCATTCCCGTCAAGGTAAACAGCATTGACAGTGGAATAACGCAAGCCGTGATCAGCGCAGCACGGAAATTACCTAGAAAGAGAAATAAAATAACAATGACGAGGATTGCACCCTCAATCAAATTTTTCTGAACGGTTTTGATCGCCCGATCAACCAAATGCGTACGGTCATACACAGTCTCAATCACCACACCTTTAGGTAGCGATTGCTGGATCGATTGCACCTTTTCATCAATGGCTTGAGCAACGGTACGGCTATTTTCTCCCATCATCATCATGGCAATACCCAATACAGTTTCTTCACCATTATAGGTTGCAGCCCCTGTTCTTAAGTCATGACCAATTGAGACATTGGCGACATCTGCCACCCGAATCGGATAGCCGTTTTTATTGGCAATACTGATGTTCTGGATATCTTCAATCGTGTTTAAAGTGCCGGGAACACGAACCGTTAGCTGTTGTCCATTTTTCTCAATATAGCCAGCACCACGGTTTTCATTATTCTCTGTTAAGGCAGTTTGTAAATCAGACAAAGGAATTTGCAATTGTTGCAATCGGTTCAGATCAGGGGCAACCACATAGGTTTTATTAAAGCCACCGATACTGTTGATCTCAGCAACGCCTTTTACGCGCTGTAATTGCGGTCTTACAATCCAATCCTGAATTTCACGTAAATCCATCGCCGAATAAGCGGTTCCATCCGGCTTTTTAGCATTTGGTTCGGCTTTAATCACCCATTGATAGATTTCACCTAAACCTGTCGAAATAGGCGACATGTTAGGTTGCACATCTTCAGGCATTTCTCCCATTGCTTCTTGCAAGCGCTGGTTGATAAGCTGTCTGGCCCAGTAAATATCCGTGCCATCTTCAAAAATGATGGTCACTTGCGATAAGCCGTAGCGTGAAATCGAACGGGTTTGTTCCATTTTCGGCATGCCTGACATGGCATTCTCAATTGGATAGGTAATCCGCTGTTCCATTTCCAAAGCCGTAAAGCCATTGGCTGAAGTGTTAATCTGCACCTGAGTATTGGTAATATCCGGTACAGCATCAATCGGTAACTTTTGATAACTATAAATACCAATAGCAATCCAGGCTGCAATAAACAGCATAATCCAAATGGCGTTATGAATAGAAAACTGGATCAGCCGATCAAACAGCCCTTCAGGTTTTACCGATTCGTGGTCTGGAATGTGAGGGCTTTTAGTGCTCATGTGAAGCCTCTCCTTTTTCCATCTCAGATTTCAGTAAGAAACTGCCTTGAGCGGCATATTTTTGTCCCTGATTAAGCCCATTTACCACTTCAATCCACTGGCTATCCCCAGACGATTGACCTAATTTCACCGGTTGCGGAGTGAATTCAACTTTTTGTCCATGCTGAGTGGCGACAAAAACCACATCTTTTCCATCGACATTCTGAACTGCGGACTTAAGCACCCGTAATGCGGTACTTTCACTGCGTTGTTGCAACTGTACGTTTACCATCAAGTTTGGACGTAATTCGGTTGCATTCGATTCAACTTTTGCTCGCACCTGAAGACGACCTGTTTGAATATCCGCTTCAGTATTTAAGGTTTGAATAACCGCCCTATAGACCTTTTCAGTTTGCAAAGATTTAAATTCGATCTTTTGATTCGGGGCTAAGCCCACAATTTCAGAATTTGGAACAATAAATTCAAGCCAGAGCTGATCTAACCGGTCTATGGTAAAGAGTTGACTTGCTAACTGAACATTTTCCCCGAGAACCAAATCCTTTTTACTGATCACGCCAGAAATTGGGGCTTTTAAAATATAGCGCCCGTTACTAGCATTCACTGCACCAAATGCACTTAAACGTGATTGGGCCGCTTGAACCTGGATTTGTGCCCGTTTATAACTGTTATAAGCCCGTTGATAGTCCTGTTTTGCTGAGATACCCTGTGACCACAATTGACGCTCACGCTCAAAGTCTTGTTTTGCCAGTTCCAGATTGGTTTGTTCAATTTTAAGATTGGCCTGCTGATCAACTAGATCAGGAACAAGCAATGTAGCCAAAGGCTGCCCTTTCTGAACTTTTTGGCCGAGTTCTACATAAACATTTTCTACATGACCGCTAAAACTCGGTGAGACATGCGCTTGCTGATCCGTATTCACATTGAGTTTGGCAGGATAAGAACTTAATTTAACCACCGGACCTTGATCGACCGCTGATAACTGTATGCCCTGTTCCACCAGTTGCTTGGCCGTCAGGCTCACGCCTTCTGCATGCTCTTCGGTTTCACCGCCATGTTCTTCACTTCCATGTTCCTCTGCGCCTTCTTCCTCTGCATGTTCATCTGATGTTTCAGATTTATTCTTACCCGACAAGATCAAGAAAATACTGAGGAGTACGGTTGCGCCGATGACCAAACCAATCAGTAGAGGTTGAGAGATTTTTCCGCTCTGTTTTTTTAAGCTGTTTTTAAGATCGAACATGTTAATTTCCCCCACCAATGACAGGCATGGCCTGTATGTCTTGCCATAAGTTTTGATTGATTTGTGCAATAGCATCTTTCGACATGACTTCACTTGGGCTAATGCCTAAGCTCAAACTTTCTGCTTCAATGGCCTTTTGCCAGCCATCCCGTAACAACTGGACTTTACGCAGACGGATGTCTTGTAATTGAAGCGTGGCTTGCTGAACATCGGTTAAAGCAAACTTGCCTGCCAAGAAACCTTGTAGCGTCTTACTTTGAACTTGAGTCGCCAAAGGAATTTGAGTCTCGTCAACGACTTTGAATTGCAGCTCTAAACCCTGCAACTCGGTTAAAATTGTGCCTATTTGCAGCGCATTTTGCTTCAGATAAAACTCTTTCTGACGCTCTAATAAGTTCATTTTTTCTTGCGCGATTTTTATGCCATTTTGCTGACGATCGAAAATATTAAGCGGTACACTAACTCCGACTACTAATTGATTTTGTGTGGAGTTTTCCAAGGATTGGGTGCGGTTGACACCTAGGTTTAAAGTGGGGTTAGGACGTGCCTTTGCTCTTAGTTGATCAACCGTTGCTTGAGACTCTAATACCAGTAAAGCTCGATATTTCTCAACGTAGTTTTCCGCTAAATATTCTTGAACCTGTCCATGAGTCGATTTTGGCCAGAGCTTTTGTGAAGAGAGGTTTACCTGCAATGACTTATCAGACGTACCCCATAAATTTGATAATTGTTGGGTGGCCACTTGTACCTGTAAGTCTGCCTGTCTAAAAAGACGGATATTTTCAGCATGACTTAAACGTGCGCGATTCACATCTACTTGCGCGATACCGCCCGCAGTAAAGCGCTTCTCGATCGCTTTAAGGTTTTCTTGGCTCACCCGAAGTTGTTCATTGACAATGTTTCTTTCAAGTTCAGCAATGGCCAGTTGTGACCATACATATTTCACCGCAAGCTCAATTTGCGCTTGATAAATCTTCTGCTTCAGTGCTGTTTTATCTGTAGAGAGACTGGCTAATTTTTGGTTTGCTTTTCGCTCACCAAAAATATCCAAGGGTTGTGATATGCCAATGGCAAGCTCTTTTTCATTATTTGAACCAAAGCCCGTTTGTTCAACTGACAATTCAGGATTTTTAAACAGCTTACTTTGCTGAAGATTCGTGGCATTAATACTATTTTGCGTTTCCCAGAAATTTTGGGACGCTTGATATTGGTTAACCTGCTCAATAGCTTGCTGCAGCGTTAAATCTTGAGTACTGGCGACTACGGAAGTACTGATGCTGATCATTGCAGATAGCAAGATACCGCTACCTAAGGCTGACCAGGATAAATTCAGGATGGAGGTATCCTGATGTAATTTGTTTTTTGACATGAAAATGCCCCACGCATAATGAAATTAGGAGTGGTGGGCTTTTATAAGACTACCCCACCAATAGTAGGGGCAAATCGGGAGGCGGGGTTAATTGATTCAGATAAGGGGATTTATAAAAAGTTATTCCCAAATAAGTTGGGGTAATGCCGGTCTCAAAATCAGCTTTAAGCTTCAGATCATCGGGTGGGTCAATCTGAATCACGATTGTATTTGAGAAATGACTGCACTTTTCGTTAAAACAAACCTTCTGACAATAGTCATAGATTTCTTTATAGTTTTCTAGGGAATAAAGTGCTTGACGAGGACTATCACTCTTTTCGTCTAAATCGATTGGATTAGAGAGTATTGAATTGGGTATGTTTGGCATTTCATGCAGACACGCGGCCTCTGCCACACTCCAAATATTCTGGAATGTGAATAAGAGTACCAATATCTGGATTAGAAATGTTTTTCTCTTCATACACAAATCTGTATTTAAAACACCAATAAAGAAGCTGTCCAGATCTATCAAAGATCTGATCACAGAATTTGAGTAACCTTAAACTTTTTGCAGCCTTAAGTAAAGATATACAGAGTTTTTGAAAAAAGCATAGGTCTAGATAATCAAGCTAGATTTTTTAAAACTCCACATTGGTCAATTGTACATAAACCATCACAAGTACCTCTTAAATCAGATAGTTGTTCAATAAGCTTTTGTTGCTTGATTATATTTTCTCTGATAGCACTGACATGTAAGTCAATTAATTCATTCACCCCTGAACAATTTTTCTCAGGTTTGTCTTTATAGGTAAGTAATTGACGAATTTCATTCAAACTCATATTTAAAGTTCGGCAATTCAAAATAAATTTAATTCGCTCAACATAGCCTACATCGTAAAGGCGGTAATTTCCTTCCGTTCTTTCTGGTTCTGGAATTAAACCTTCCTTTTCATAAAACCTAATTGTTAATACTGAACATGAGGTTTTTTTAGAGAGTTCACCAATTTTTAAATGCATTGAGTTGGTATTTCCAAAAAATCTTGACTCTATAGTAACTATAGGGATTCTAATATTCAAAGTTTATAAATTTTTTTAATGGGTATAACTATGAGTGGCTGTGGATGTAGTAAAGAAACACCATGCGAAGATAAGAAATCTCAACAAGAAAATCATCCATCAATTGCAGAAGCAAGCAATTCAAAGAATTGTGATAATACGCCTAGCTGTTGTGGTGAAGAGGAAGAAGAAAAATCTTCATCTCCTTGCTGTAACACTTCAAACAGTTGTGAAGATACCGCTCAATCCTGTTGTGGTTCTGATCCCAAAGAAAATTTAAGCACTGAAAACGTTTTAAAAGATTCGCACTACATGAGTGAATACTTAGTTCCCAAAATGGATTGTTCTGCGGAAGAACAGATGGTTCGTATGGCGCTATCTTCAATTGATGGTGTTCAAAAACTCATCTTTGATTTACCTAACCGGTCTTTAAAGGTTCTACATAATCAAAAAGATGAAAATATAACTACCAAACTTGAAGCTTTGGGTTTTGGTGCAAAGCTTGTGAAGACTGAAACTTATATAAGCAATCAACAGGCTAAGCAAACAAGTACCTATACCATTCCTAAAATGGATTGCTCTGCTGAAGAGCAAATGGTCCGTATGGCTCTTGCAGATATTGAAGCAGTTAAAGGTCTTACTTTTGATCTTCCCAATCGAAAACTGAAAGTCTTCCATAATGAAGGGAGTCAGCAAATTACGGCCAAACTTGAAGGACTGGGTTTTGGGGCGAAACTTGATGAAACACAGCTTTCTACAGGCGATATACCTAATGAACCTGATCCTGTGAGACAAGCTAAAGTACTTAAACTGTTATTAGGCATTAATGCTCTACTGTTCTTTATAGAATTCATCAGCGGAATTATTGCTGCGTCTACAGGATTGATTGCTGATTCTCTAGATATGTTTGCCGATGCAGCCGTTTATGGTATTGCGCTATATGCCGTCGGAAAAGCTGCGAAATATCAAGTGAAAGCAGCCCATTTCGCAGGTTGGATTCAGTTATTACTTGCTGTCATCGTGATTATTGATGTCATTAGACGATTCATGTTTGGAAGCGAGCCAGAATCAACGCTCATGATTGTTATTGGCCTGCTCGCACTTATAGCTAACGTGACATGCTTATATCTTATTTCTGGTCATCGAGAAGATGGCGCACATATGAAAGCCAGTTGGATTTTCTCGGCGAATGACGTTGTCGTAAATATGGGCGTTATATTTGCCGGTGTACTCGTGGCGTGGACGGGATCAGCTTACCCAGACTTAATCATTGGCATCCTGGTTTCTTTATTCGTGCTTAATGGTGCTCGAAAGATTTTGGCTTTGAAGTAAGAGTATCGAAAATGAATCTATTTCAAGTTAAACAAAATCAGATCGTCAAAATTAGAGATCTCAAAAAAGGTAATCAATACAGTCATACCACTGATCCCGTATTGGAACGGCTCCAACTATTAGGTTTTAGAGAGGGTGAAACTCTACAAGTACTCGCTAAAGGTGTTTTTGGCGGAGATCCTGTTTTAGTTCAAATTGAAACTTCAAGATTCGCATTAAGAAAGAATGAAGCTGAAAGAATTTTTGTAGAGTTAGTATCCAATGAAGATTAAGAACATTGCATTAGTCGGTAATCCAAATTGCGGAAAAACCTCTTTATTTAATACGCTTACTGGTACGCGACAAAAAGTTGCCAACTATGCTGGGGTTACCGTAGAAAGAAAAGAAGGTTCTTTTAAATTACCTTCTGGTGATGCAATACGAGTATTGGACTTACCCGGAACTTACAGTTTAAAACCTAGTAGTTTAGATGAAGAAGTCACCAGGGCAGTTTGTTTGGGCGAGCTAAAAGGTGAAATTCTACCCGATATTTTTATATGCGTTGTAGATGCCACAAATTTAAGCTTACATTTGAGCTTGGTTCTCGAAGTTCGTGCTCTAAATCGCCCTATGATTCTTGTATTAAATATGATGGATGAGGTCAAAAAGCGTGGTATTTCCATTGATAAGGATAAACTGTCTCAACTGTTAGGTATCCCTGTAGTTGAAGCTGTCGCAGTTAAAACAAAAGGAATTCAAGATTTAATTAATCAATTAGATCAAAAAAATCTTTTTATTACTCCTTATCATTCTGAATTAAGTCATTTTGAACAGGTCAAACAAATCACCAAACAAGTTATTTTAAATAATGACAGTGGTGATAAAAGAACCGCATTTCTAGATAAAATTTTTCTACATCCTGTATTGGGTTTAGTAATCTTAACTTTAACCATGTTTGTGATGTTCCAGGCGGTATTTATATGGGCAACGCCTTTTATTGAATTCATTGAAAATTTTATCGTATGGCTCAGTGATTTTATTGGACCACTAATCCAACATCCTCTATTAAAAAGCTTGGTAGTCGATGGGGTAATTGCTGGCACAGGTAGCGTGCTTGCATATATGCCTCAGATTTTGATTTTATTCTTCTTCATTTTAATGCTTGAAGAGTCAGGCTATTTACCCCGAGCAGCATTTCTTTTAGATAAATTAATGTCTAAAGCCGGGCTTAGCGGCCGTTCATTTATTCCTCTGCTATCCAGTTTTGCTTGTGCGATTCCCGGAATTATGGCAACCAGAAGTATCAGCTCTGAACGGGACCGATTAGCAACAATTATGATTGCACCATTGATGACCTGTTCAGCAAGATTGCCTGTATATGCTTTATTGATCGCGGCATTTATTCCGAACCAATTAATCTACGGCTGGTTAAGTCTGCAAGGATTAGTCCTTTTTGGTCTTTATATGTCGGGAATAGTCTCAGCGTTATTAGTTTCACTCTTTCTGAAGTTGGTTCGAAAAGATAAAACTGAAAGTATTTTTATTTTTGAGCTTCCCACATACCGAATTCCAGATATTAGAAATATTGCATTAGGCTTATATGATAGGGCAACTATTTTCTTAAAACGAGTTGGTGGCATTATCGTTGCGCTGTCTATCTTGTTATGGGTGCTAGTCACGTTCCCTCAACCACCAGATAATGCAACCATGCCGGCCATTAACTATAGTTTAGCTGGTCAGTTAGGGCATTTAATTCATCCTATATTTGCGCCTATTGGGTTTACATGGGAAATATGTATTGCACTCATTCCTGCTATGGCAGCAAGGGAAGTTGTAATTGCTGCTCTTGGGGTGATTTATGCGATGTCAGGTGATGAAGATACAGTAACTCAAAGTCTGTTAAGTCAAATTTCAGGCCCGGATGGATGGGGGTTAGCCACAGGTTTATCATTATTGGTATGGTTTATTTTTGCTCCCCATTGTCTTGCTACGTTAGCAACAATTAGACGAGAAACTGGCAGCTGGAAACAGCCCATCATTATGGCAACTTATTTGTTTGCATTAGCCTACATCTTTTCATTCATCACATATCAAGTTGCGAGTAATTTTTAATTAGCAAATGAATAAAATAAGGGAGCTAGCTCCCTTATTTTATTGAAATACTCACTATAAATGAAGCGCTTTTACAAGAAAAACTGTATAGATATCAATAATATTAAACAGCTTCCTAAGAAAACTTCTAATTTAATTATAAATTATGAAAGAGTTCCCTCTTTTTAGTGCAATTCATGAAATTAGGTTTAAATATCAAAAATTATGGCTTAATGAATAGCATGATCTTGTAGACACTTTTAGTGAAATAATAATCAAAATATTGGAATGCTCCCAGTAGCCTAGACACAAAACCGATTCTAAAATTCTTATACTCGATATGGATAATTATTCTGAAAATTTTTTAGTATTAATTTCTTGTAGATAAGTGAAGATCTCATCTACTGTAGCTCTCGCTGTTCTAGAAACGCCAATTAATGTTGCAGATGCCATACCTGTCCAATCTCCATATCCAACTAACCACAAGTTAGGTAACTTAATAGACCTTCCATTTTGAACTTCTACAAAGTTATCTCGCTCTACTATATCTATACTTTTTAGATGATTTAATGAAGCCTTAAATCCAGTACACCAAATAATCACATCAATTTTCTCTTTTTTTCCATCTGGCCAAATAACTGCATCTGTAGCTAAAGATTGAAAAGGTGGACGGCTATGTAAGACTCCTCTATTCCTTGCCTCTTTGACACTATCGATCATCACAATATCACCTAGGCCACCTATTGGCTGGTCAACTTTTCTTCCTTCTTGTTGTACTTTTAAACGCTCAGTTGCTCTTAAAAACAGTACTCGACCATCGACATCATCAGGTAAAAATTGAGGCGGAGTTTTTGTGACCCAAATGGTTTCAGCAACTTGTGAAACCTCAGCGAGTATTTGCGCGCCCGAATTCCCCCCACCCACCACGATGACTTTCTTATCTTTAAATGGATCTGCATTCAGGTAATGGGCTGAATGTAACTGCGTGCCTTGAAAGTTTTCCTGTCCCGGATAATCAGGAATAAACGGCTGGCGCCATGTCCCTGTTGCACTGACCACCACCTTGGCTCGCCAAAACTTTTCTCCAGCATATACGTCTAAATACTTTCCCTTCGATTCCACACGATCGACATGTACTGGACGAACAATCGAAAATTGATATCTCTGTTCATAAGCCGATAAATACTGGATCACCTCATTTCGTGTTGGATAGGTCTGTTCAGTGATGGGCATCATCCAACCGGATAGAGAACTCCAGGTATTAGGAGAAAAAAGACGCAATGACTCCCAGGTATGCAGCCAGGCACCCCCCGCTTGATTTTGCTCATCCAATATAATGAATGGGATTTTCTTGCGCTTTAAAAAATAAGCGGTAGATAAAGCGGCCTGCCCACCACCGATAATGATCACATCAGTTTCAGTCTGTTTCTGGTTCAAAGCCTTCACCTTTTCCTTATTTATCTCTGACTTCTTTAATGTAAAAACCCAATCATGAAGACTGGGTTTTTACAATATTCATTGTACCTTTAACAGCACTTCATCGGTACAGCATAAAAGTGTTACTGACCTGGCAATGAGGCGCAGTATTTAATACCATCCAGCATTTATAAACTGCGCTGATTTACACGCTTGGACAACTCTTCAGCCGATTCCTTGCGTTCAGAATAACGATCAGTCAGGTATTTGCTTTGACCACGAGTCAGTAGAGTGAACTTAAATAACTCTTCCATGACATCCTCAATCCGGTCATAGAAAGCTGAAGGCTTCATTCGTCCATCTTCTTCGAATTCCAAGAAAGCTTTCGGAATTGAAGACTGATTTGGAATGGTGATCATCCGCATCCACCGCCCCAAAATACGCATCTGGTTCAGGCTGTTAAATGACTGTGATCCACCACTGACTTGCATCAAGGCAAGGGTTTTACCTTGGGTAGCACGGATTGCTCCTCCTGCAAGTGGAATCCAGTCTATTTGTGATTTAAAAATGGAACTCATAGAACCATGACGTTCAGGTGAACACCAGACCATACCTTCAGACCATGCAAGAAGCTCATGCAGTTCTTTTACTTTTGGATGCTCAGTATCCGCATCTTCTGGCAAAGGAAGGCCCCACAAGTGATAGATACAGATAAAGCACACATATGGAGGTGCTTTGTCACGGTTAAAATGGGAAAGAAAAGGTCCACCAGATCTTGAGCACAGGCAGGTTAAGTATAAAAATAACGTGATCGAATGTAATCATGGCAAGCTAAAGCGGATCATTAGGGCCACTTTAGGATTCAAATCGATGAAGACGGCTATGCCACATGCATCTATTCAGATGGCATTAAACACCGATGATGTACAGACGAAGTAGTAGCAGCCGATCCTACTAAAAGAATAGCAAACGATAAAAACAGCGATAAGCATGTTTTTAACCACTGCATAAAAATAGACCAAAAATTAAGCTTTTTTAGTTTTACAGATTCGAAAATAAATAGTAATAATTCATGAATAGTAGCCGAAGCTACCATTCATGAATCCAAATCATACTATTTTAAAAAACAAACTCGATACCTGCACCATACAACCATCCTTTTTCTGAATTGGACGCTTGTTGTAGAGAAGTTAGCTTTTGTCCCTTTTCATATTGATAAGCTACATCAACAAAAGGTTTAATCCGTTTAGTAATCTCATAACGAGTTTTCAGCCCAGTCTTCAATTCGGATAATCCGTTTTTTGAAGCATAGTTAGAATCATCGTTTAATACTAAATCTGCTTCAATATAAGGTTGAGTAATAAGTTTTTGGGTTAGCAAGAAGTCACGCTCTAATTCAAAACTAGCTCCCCAAAAATTATTTTCACCACCATATAAATAAGCCTGAGTTTCAAAGAAATAAGGAGCTAGACCTAATATACCAATAACCCCATCCACTCGATCGCTGCTGCTGTTATTTTTATCTTCACTATATCTTACCCCAGCTTGTACATCCCAAAATGGGGCTACGTTACGGCTATAAAGTGCTGATACAGCATATTTTGGATCATTACTTTCTGACTTTTCCGAATTGGCTTCAATAAATAGACGATTTTCATCTGTTCCAATTAAAGTTTCAAACTTTGTTCCTAGGTTGCCCTTACCGTCTTCATCAACCATCCATTCATTTTCAAATTTTGTCGTTTGATAAATTTGTCCACCATGTTCTTTAAGATGATCATCATGAGATGGGGCTGATCTCTTTCTTGCGGTCAGAATAATATTATCTCCCCCATTTGCATTTTCCATTGAATAATATTCTGGATACAATTCTTGGGGGCTATATCTTAAGCCACCAGACTCCTGTAATAAGACTCTCATACCATTTGTAATATTACTTTCTTGTTCCGAAGTGCTGCTATTAGCAAAAGTTAAGTTTGATATACTTATTAATGCAATTGATAAGACTGTTTTTGAGAAGAAATTCTTAGTGATTTGCATGTGGATTTACTCCCTTCTCACTTATTGGGGGCTGAGCAACAGTCTTTGTAGAATTACCATCTTCCACTTGAGCTACAATGAGTTTATTCATCATTCCTGCACTCATATGGTAAAGCAGGTGACAATGAATAGCCCACTCACCTAACTCATCAGCTGTGAGTAGAGTGGTTATCGTTTTCCCAGGTGGAACAATTACCGTATGTTTGTTTGGCATATTGCTTGGATCCTGACCATTCTCAAGCTGCATAAACATGCCATGTAAGTGCATTGGGTGAGCCATCATACTGTCATTGACAAATTTTAAGCGAATACGTTCACCATACTTCACCACTAGTGGGTCGGCTTCATTAAATTTTTTACCATTTATTGTCCAAATATAACGCTCCATGTTTCCACCAAGACGGATCTCTATTTCACGTTCAGCTGCACGAGTGTCTTTTTGAGGATCTAACGATTGCAAATCACTATATTGCAATGCTTTATTACCTTCAGGTGTTGAAGCATTTGCCCATCCAAATACGGTATTATCATTCTTGTCTGAAGCCGCCTTAACAGTAGCGCTATTCATCGGCATATCATGATCCATACCTTTCATAGAAGACATATCATGATCCATACCTTTCATAGAAGACATATCGTGATTCATGCCTTTCATAGAAGACATATCATGATTCATATCTTTCATTGAAGACATATCATGATCCATACCTTTCATAGAAGACATATCGTGATTCATGCCTTTCATAGAAGACATATCATGATCCATACCTTTCATAGAAGACATATCGTGATTCATGCCTTTCATAGAAGACATATCATGATTCATTCCCATATCTTCCATAGTCAATAAAGAACGAGGACGAGGCTTAGGCATCTCAATTTGTTTTACAGGTGAGGTATTTTCATCATGTAAGGTTCCAACCGAAAATCCAGTACGATCAATAGATTCAGCTTCGATTTGATAATGGGCTTGTTTCGGTTCAACAATGACATCATAAGTTTCAGCAGTACCTATACGGAACTCATCTACAGGAACGGGCTTTACAGGTTGACCATCAGCACTGACTACAGTCATTTTTAGGTTTGGAATGCGTACATCAAAGAATGACATAGCGGAAGCATTAATAAAACGAAGGCGAACTTTTTCACCAGCTTTGAAGTTACCCGTCCAATTTTGCTGAGGTGTCTTGCCATTCATTAAAAATGTATAACCAGTCACATCGGACATATCTGTTTTCAGCATTCGCATCTGATTCCACATAGAACGGTCTTGCCAAGTCGCTTTTAGCCCATCACGTTTAACTTGTTTTAATACATCGAATACTGTTTCGCGGCGGTTCTGATAGTAGTCTGCTTCTTTTTTAATATTTTTCATAATTTGATCACTTGTCGAATTATGAAAATCAGAAAGCAAAACAACGTAATCTTTATCGGTTTTTTCAGCAGCTGTTAGTGGAGTTTTATCTTTAGGATAAATAACAAAAGCACCATATAAACCGTCTTGTTCTTGTCCTTTACTATGTGAATGATACCAATAAGTACCATTTTGGCGGACTTTAAACTTATATTCATAAGTTTTATTAGGGGCAATGCCATTAAATTTGTTAAATCCAGGTACACCATCCATAATTCCAGGTAATAATAAGCCATGCCAATGGATTGAAGAGTCCTGATTTTTTAACTTATTGTGAACACGGATAACGGCCTCATCACCTTCTTCAAATTCAAGAAGTGGTGCAACGAATTTACCATTTACAGTAATTCTCTCAACTGGTTTTCCTGTGATATTTACAGTTTGTTCAGCGATTGTTAAATCATATTCTTTAACTGCCGCCATTACCCAAGTTGATGAAAATAAACCAACTCCAATTAAGAGTATATGACTTAACTTTTTTGACATTCTATCTCACCTTTAGAAAGGTCAAGATTGAAGTAATAAAGCAAATATTTAGTATAAACTTTAATACTTCTTTCTCGCTATTTATAAAATTATTTATTGCTACTAGGCATATTCATCTTTGAATGATCCATTTTAGAATGGTCCATATTCATCATAGAATGATCCATTTTTGACATGTCAGATGAGTTAGGAGACTGATGTTGACTATGATCTTGCTGAGTCTTGTCATCTTTTTCCATTTTACAAGGTTTTGTACAAGGTTCCTGTGCTTTTACCGTTTTAGTGGCACTTGAGGTTGATACATCTTTTGCCCAAGATTGAGTACCAGCAATTAAAGTTCCAGCACACATTAAAATTGTTAGACTACGACGCACTACAGTTTTCATAAGTTTCTCTAAAAGTTAATTTCTTGCTACTACAATAAAGTGAAGCACTGAACATCTAAGTGACTTGAAAATGACATTTTTGTAATCTATCTCGATCAGATGTTTTATAACGTTATTATAGTTTTAATGAATGACTTAGGATTCGGAAATGAGAATACTATTAGTTGAAGATGAACAAAAAACTGGTGATTATCTCAAGCAAGGTTTATCCGAAGCTGG
Source organism: Acinetobacter bouvetii (assembly GCF_902753875.1). Taxonomy (GTDB): domain Bacteria; phylum Pseudomonadota; class Gammaproteobacteria; order Pseudomonadales; family Moraxellaceae; genus Acinetobacter; species Acinetobacter bouvetii_A. The sequence goes on from NZ_CADDTS010000048.1 coordinate 158,812, forward strand.
CTATATTACGGACTGGGTTACAGATGGGTTAACGGGTAAACATCAAGCTCTTTCTGAAGAGTATGACTTAATTATTTTAGACGTGATGTTACCTGGACTAAATGGTTGGAATATTATCAATGATATTCGTAGCAGCGGTAAAACAATGCCCATTCTGTTTTTAACAGCCAGAGATCAGATAGAAGATCGAGTAAAAGGTCTAGAGTTAGGCGCTGATGATTATTTAATAAAGCCTTTTGCTTTTGCAGAGCTTCTTGCTCGAATCAAAACTCTCCTTAGACGAGGGCAGCAAAGAGAAGATAGTAATATTATTAAGATTGCTGATTTAGAACTTGATTTGAGAAAACGTCGGGTAACACGAGCAGGTCAACGCATTGATCTGACGGCTAAAGAATTTGCGCTTATGGAGCTTTTTATGCGTAGAAGAGGTGAAATTCTACCAAGAGCACTTATTGCATCTCAAATTTGGGATATGAACTTTGATAGTGATACGAATGTCGTTGAAGTCGCTATTAAACGATTAAGAAGTAAAGTTGACAGTAACTTTACTCCCAAATTAATTCAGAATATTCGAGGAATGGGGTATGTACTAGAGGTAGAGGATGAATAATAATTTATTCAGAGCGATCAGTTTCCGGATCGGTATCATTTTCTCATTATCTACTATTTTCATTCTAATTATTATGGGTTTGTTCATAAATAAATTAGTAATGCATCATTTTGAAACTCAAGACCGTACCCAATTAGAAGGTAAAATCCAGCTTATTCAGAATCTTCTCCAACAGCATCCTAAAAATTCTCCAGAACTTAATCTTTATTTAAGAGATGCGTTAGTTGGACACCATGATCTTATGGTCCAAATAGAACGACCGACAGGTAAAGTTTTATTTAGTTCAGCATCCTCAATCATTAATACTCAAAATTTAATCAAGTCAGCAAATAATTCATGGATTAAATGGCAAGTTCAAAATAAGACCTATCGTGGCATGATCTACACTACAGGTATAAATAGAAATTCTGAAATACAATCTGTACGAATTATTGTTGGGATCGATACATCAGAACATCTACATTTTCTAAAAGATTTTAAGCGTCAACTTTTGTATATTGGTTTGGCTGGTACAATTTGTTTAATGTTTTTAGGTTGGTTTGCAACCTGGAGAGGTTTAAGACCAGTGCAAAAAATGGCTAAGGTCGCAGAAGGAATTTCTGCTCAACATCTTTCAGAACGTTTAGAAGTTGAGCATACACCAACCGAACTAAAATCATTGGCAATCGCCTTCAATGCTATGCTGGACAGACTAGAGTCAGCTTTAGAAAAACTTTCCGATTTTTCATCTGATTTAGCACATGAAATTAGAACACCGATTAATAATTTAATGACCCAAACTCAAGTATGTCTCGCCCGTAACCGAGATATTGGTACTTATCAAGAAATACTATTTTCTAATTTAGAAGAATTTGAACGTTTGGCTCGAATGGTGTCCGATATGCTTTTCTTGGCAAAAGCAGAACATGGCTTAAATTTACAGAACTTACAGAATATTGACCTCATTAAAGAAGTTACCGCTTTATTTGATTTCTATGACGCTCTAGCTGCCGAAAAAAATATGACACTTCAACAAACAGGATCTGGCAATGTAAAAGGTGATCCTGCTATGTTACGTCGCGCACTCAGCAACCTATTGTCTAATGCAGTTAAATATGGAAACAAGAATTCTACAATACAGATAAAACTTCAACAGAATTTAGATAACACAATATTTTCAATTGAAAATGAAGGCCCTGAACTCTCTCCTGAACAACTATCCAGATTATTTGATCGTTTTTATCGAACAGATGCGTCTAGACAAAGAACAGAAGAAGGAACCGGCTTAGGGCTTGCCATAACAAAATCTATTCTTGATATGCTTGGGGCGACCATCCAGGCTGAATCCCTCAATGGTCGAATCATTTTTACCATTGTTTTTCAAAGTGAATCCATGCAAGGGGAATCATTTTAACTCATTTTTTGAACATCTTCCATTTACCCGAGTTGACCTTACATAAAGCTCAAACTGAGAGCCAGAGCTACGCCAGCACCTATCATGGCAATTGTGTAGCCAAATATGATAGCTCGGCCAAACTGTGCCCCCCCTGTCATCCATGCAATTGTCGCTTTGCTTAACATGTTGCTCAGTGTGGCCAGCCCTAGCGCGACAGCAGCCACATTTGTTGTTAAGCCTTCAGTACTATGCAGGCGGGCAAGTGAGACTAAAATAGCATCTACGTCTGCTAGCCCAGAAATAGTCGATAATACGAAGATGCCGCTGGTGCCCAACCATTGTTTTGCTGCCGGGACCAAGACTGCCATGACAGCCAGGAAAGCAGCGAAGCTGAATGCTGTCCCAAGATCAAAAGGAGCCATTGCTTCTATTGTTCGATCGTTGTTTTCAGCGCTGGTAATTTGGCGTTGTCTCCACAATGCCATACCCAGCAGAAGGATTCCCGCAATCATCATTGCACCACCAAAAGTGCTTAGCAATGCTGGCTCAATGACGCCTATCAGCACAACCATACGAAAAAACATGATGCCACAGGCAGCCAATGTTCCAGAAATAGCAGCACTGACCATGACGGGGTGCTGGCGTGTATAGCGTGCCAGTGCGACAGTTGCAGCTGTAGAAGATGCCAAACCACCCAATAGACCTGTCCAGAATATGCCTCTTTCTGAACCGGTAAGCCGCATGGCAAAATGACCTGCCAGAGAGAGTCCGGCAATCAGGATCACTGCCCACCATAACTGGTAAGGATTTAATGCAGCAAAAGGTCCCAGACCCGTATTGGGTAAGTAGGGTAATATAACGACAGAAAGTACCAGCAACTGCAGGGATGCGGTTAATTCACGATGCTCTATCAAGCGTAGCCAACCGTGTAAGGTTGGCTTGAGATCCAAAAATACAGCGACGATTACAGCCGCGGTTAATGCTAAAGTAACATTACCATGGGATGCATATGCACCTAAAACTAATGTCAACAGCATCGCGATCGTCGTGGTAGCGCTTAGATTACCGGAAAGTTTTGCGGTACGCGCGTAGGACACTGTTAATAATAAGGAAAGCCCTAATACGGCCGCGACCAGCGGCCAAGGCCCGAAGTTTGGTTGTAAATGACCGAGCACTCCTCCGAGCAATCCTGTCAATGTGAAGGTACGTAGGCCTGCTACTCGGCTGCCCTCGGGCAATTCACGATCGTGCCATCCTCGTTCTAAACCAATGAGCAGGCCGATGGCAAGTGCTGCAATAAGACCTGGTACATCTGGTGGAAGAAAAGAACTCTCCATCATAACTTTTTATTTCGCAAGCGAAGGGCATTCGTGATGACTGAAGCTGAACTAAAACTCATCGCCAAGGCCGCAATCATGGGTGACAATAACCAACCGGTAAATGGATAGAGTACGCCAGCTGCGATTGGGATACCCAAGGCATTGTAAAGGAAAGCAAACATGAGGTTCTGTTTCATGTTGCCAACAGTAGCTTCCGAAAGGGAACGGGCAACCGCGATACCGCGTAAATCCCCCTTGACCAGCGTAACTTGAGCACTATTCATTGCGACATCAGTTCCGGTCCCCATAGCGATACCGACATCAGCCTTGGCTAGTGCTGGTGCATCATTGATTCCATCGCCGGCCATTGCCACGATGCGACCTTCCTTCTGCAATTTGCTGACCAGTTCTAGTTTATCTGCGGGTTTAACTTCACCATGTACCTCATCAATACCCAGACGTGCTGCGACTGAACGGGCAGTGGTGAGACCATCTCCTGTTGCCATCACGATACGTAGTCCAGCTTCCTTCAGGGTGGCAAGTGCTTCAGGGGTACTTTTTTTGATGGGATCGGATACTGCAAGCAGGCCGGCCAATTCACCATTGATGGCTAGATGCATCACACTTGCACCTTCTGAACGCAGCTCTTCGGCTTGCGGAATCAGAGATTGTACCGAGATACCTAATTGCTCCATCAGTGCTGTGTTGCCCAAAGCTAACTGACGATCGCCCACTTGACCTCGAACACCAATCCCTGAGCCTGATTCAAAATTATCTGGTGTTTCAAGAGACAGGCCACGTTCGTGTGCTGCATTTACAATCGCTTCGGCTAGCGGGTGTTCACTGCCTTGATCAAGACTGGCGGCTAAACGTAATACTTCAGATTCATCGAAACCTGATGCGGCAACCACACGATCGAATACAGGGCGTCCTTCGGTCAACGTACCTGTTTTATCGATGATTAGTGTGTCAATCTTGCGCAGATTCTCAATGGCTGCTGCATCGCGGAACAACACACCATGAGTAGCACCTTGACCCGTTGCAACCATGATAGACATTGGAGTTGCCAAGCCTAGTGCACAAGGACAGGCAATAATGAGTACTGCCACAGCATTGATTAATGCATAAACCCAGCTCGACTCTTCTGGGCCGAACAATCCCCATCCAAAGAAGGTAAGCAAGGCAATGGTCACTACAGCCATGACGAACCAACCTGCTACCTGATCAGCCATACGTTGCATTGGTGCTCTCGAGCGTTGAGCTTGTGCCACCATCTGTACGATCTGGGACAACATGGTACTTGAACCAATTTTCTCTGAACGCATGATCAATGAACCATTGGTATTCAGGGTAGCGCCAATGACTTTATCGCCGACACGTTTAGTGATTGGTAAAGGTTCGCCTGTCAGCATTGATTCATCTACTGAACTACTTCCTTCAGTGACTACACCATCCACAGGAACTTTTTCACCTGGGCGGATGCGAAGTAAATCTCCTACATGGACATGAGTCAGAGGAACGTCTTCCTCAGTTCCATCGGACAGAATTCGGCGAGCTGTTTTAGGAGCAAGTCCGAGTAGTGACTTAATTGCAGCAGAAGTTTGCGAACGTGCTTTTAATTCTAGTATTTGTCCCAGTAGGGTCAACGAAATAATGACCGCTGAAGCTTCAAAGTAAACAGCGACACGGCCCATGGAAATAAATGAGTCTGGAAAGATTTGTGGCGCTACAGTTGCAACCACACTGTAAATAAAAGCAGCCCCTGTACCTAGACCGATCAGGGTCCACATGTTCGGGCTGCGATTCACGACCGATTGCCAACCACGGGAAAAAAATGGCCAACCTGCCCAGAGTACGATCGGCAGTGACAACACTAATTCAATCCAGCTCTGAACCGCCATGTCGAACAGGTTCAGTTGATGGCCAAACATCGCCAAAAAAGTCACGACTATGGTCAGTGGCAGTGTACACCAGAAGCGTCGACGGAAATCACGTAACTCAGGATTCTCATCTTCCTCTAACTCGGGAATGAGTGGCTCCAGTGTCATTCCACATTTAGGACAGTTTCCAGGATGATCTTGTTTAATTTCTGGATGCATTGGGCACGTATAGATGGTCGTGCCTGTTGTGCTTGTCTCATTAACGGATTGAGTAGTCTGATGATGCTGTGTATGTGCATCGGCAGTCGTCGTTGCGGGTTTAGCGATATATTGCACCGGGCTGCTATGAAACTTTGATTGACATTTATCACTGCAAAAAAAGTAAGTTTTCCCCTTAAATTCCTCATGGTATTTCGATTCTTCAGTGACGGTCATACCACAGACTGGGTCTTTCAGTACGTCTGTTGTAGCCTGTGCCATATGGTCCTGGTTATGATTTTTTTGATCTGACATAAATAATTCTCTTATGGTAAAGTGGTTTTATGGCCGAATTTTGGAATAAATCTCGGAGTCTGTTGAGCATAGCTGTCATAGACAGCGCCAAACTGTTTACTCATTTCAGCCTCTTCCTTAATTGCCAAGCGGCTGTACATTAAGAGTAGGATTGGAAACATAATCAGTGTCAGTAAAGTTGGCCATTGCAATAAAAAACCCAGCAAGATCATCACAAAAGCCACGTATTGTGGGTGACGTATACGTGCATAAGGGCCTGTGATCGCTAAAGAATGCTGACGTTGCGCGTTGTACAGCACGTGCCATGACGTTGATAACAGGTAAAATCCATAGCCCAAGAAAACGTAACTGGCGATATGCAAAATGCCAAAATGTGGATCACCTTTTTCACCTAATAGCGTTGACCACAAGTGACCTGCATTATGAGAAAGTAAGTCAAGTTGAGGGAAGCGAGTTTGAAGCCAACCAGATAACAGGTAAATGGTTAAAGGAAAACCATACATTTCGACAAATAGAGCAATGATAAAAGCCGAAAAGGCCCCAAATGTACGCCAATCGCGCGCAGTGGAAGGTCTAAAAAAACTGAAAGCGAACATGATAAAAACTGTTGAGTTAATGATAACCAGCGTCCATAAACCATAAGCCGATTCCGCATGATTCATGATGGATCTCCTGATAAGAGCTATTTTTTGTTATCAGATATATCGGATTTTTTTTGCTGCGAGTGGTTATGCCCATGACCACCATGCATAAAAATATGCATCAGTGGACACGCTAAAAGGAATAAATAAGGCAAAGCACCGATAACGTGGGCTAAATGTTCCGTTAATAGAAAATAAGCTGCGATACCACCCAGCACGATTAGACCAATGGCATAACGTGTAGACCAGAAGTTAGGTACTGAATTATTTTCTTGGTGTTGGTGATTCATGGTGCTTTCCCCTAATTCATGGGTAACTATTTAGTTGCTGACGGAGGCATACAGTCCATCATCATCTGCATCATGGATTGCATCATGTCCATACGTTTTTCCATCATCTGCTGACGGTCAGCCATATTTGCATTCATGCTTTGGCTGCCCATCTGTTTCATCATACTCATACCTCCTTGCATGAGTTTCATGTGCTCAGCCATAAGTTTCTGACGTTCTTGTGGGGTTTTTGCAACCATCATCTTCTCATGCATGGCTTGCATCGCCTTCATGTGTTGATCCATTGCAGCCATTTTATCTGTAGCAGTGGTGCTGGTAACTGTTTGCTTAATTGTTACTGCAGATGGTGCTGTTTTTTCAGGGTGGTGATCTTTGTGTTCATCGGATTGCTGTGCAAATGTATTCAATGACGCGGCTGCGATACATAAGCCCAAAAAAATGTTTTTGAATTTCATCATAATTTTTTCCTTTAAATAATTTGGAAGTAAAAGCTATGTTTTAGTACTGAACAGAGACTAGGAATTTGACTACTAAACTGATGAAATTTTTGGTTATTCTCTGTCTCTCTTAAAAATTTTAGCACTATTAATTAATTATTTTTAAAAATGACAAAAATGTAATTTTGAGATCTTCTCGAAATATATAGTCTATGCTGAGATGACAAAAATTTTATTTAATATTAATCTTTTAAAACTATTAAAGTTGTTATGATTTTATGTGCTTAAAAAAATAAAAATGAAATGATTAGATGACTCCAAGGCTAGTTAGAGACACATTCTTAATGTAATTTACACTGTTATTCCTTTAAAGAAAAAATACAGTTGATCAAAATAGTTTTTTATAGAAAAAAGGGTGGATAATTTAATTATTAAACTTATTGGTATATTTATTAGATAGAAGGTAAAGAAGATTATTTTTAATATTAGGGTTTATAATCCAAATTTCAGAGTAAGGAATCTACTACTTATATAATAGAGATTCCATCTCCAAAACAGTACTACTGTATGAATGAGTTGTATTCAATGCAGGGAAGAATGTAGATCCTTAATACTAACGGAAAATTATTTTACTGAATTTTCATGTAAAGACTCATTTAATTGATCAATCACTGTCGTCCATTCACCATCAGAGTGTAGTTTTTCTTCTAAAAAATGACGTTGAGCATCAGTCCAAAAAATTGCTTGTGTTAAAAAAACATCTCCAGCTAGCTGATGGCTCTCTATGAATTTTGCAATTGCTTCTTCAGTAGAAGCTAAACCAAGCTGTTCAAATAATTTGGTCATTCTTGGACGTGTTTGAGTCATGTGCTTAGCCCACAAATTTATATTAGATCAAATTAAACATAACATGTTTATATTTAAACTAAAATATAAAAAATTAAATAGCTACTATTTTCTTAGACAAAATGATTACTACATTTCATAAATCAACCACCTACATAATTTGTTTGTTAAATGATCATTATTTTTCAATAAGATTATTTTAATAGTTAAAGATTTTAAATTTTAAAAATGACAAAAATGTAATTTTGAAGTCATCGCTCTGTTTCTGTCTCTCACTAATAATTGAAATATAAGAGGAGATGATGTGGTCTCATTAAATATAGATTTTATAAAGTCATCTCTAATGAACTAACGAATCAAGAGGAAACGTAAATGAAATTATTTCAAAATAAAATGACTGCTCTACGTAATGTTGTAGTAGCTGCAACGATGATTGTGGCTACTACAACTACGTTCGCTCATGTGAGTTTAGTGAGTGCGATTCCTGCGGAAAATGCATCTATCCTTAGTCAACCAAAGAACTTGACCCTTAACTTTGGTGCAGAGGTTATGTTGATGAATATTAAGTTACTGGATGCTCAGCGAAGAGATGTTCCTTTAAAATATAAAGTTACTCATGACTTAAAGAAATCCTTTGATGTCGCTCTTCCGAAACTGAAAAAAGGTAAATATACCGTTGTCTGGACAACAATGGGGAAAGATGGTCACAACATGAATGGTGAATATAGTTTCACTATCAAATCAACTAAATAAGAATTGATTACCTTTCAACATGTCAGTGAGGTGCTGGCATGTTGTTCTAGAATGGACAAAAATAATGATTTCTGAATATTGGATGTGGGCCACTTGGTTAACTAAGGTTATTTTATATTTAAGTGTAGCTTTTGTCGTTGGTGGAGCCTTTTGCTATTTTTTACTTAGACAATATCTTGAACTAAAAGAATCGATTCTTAAATATATTACAATTGGCGCTGGATTAGGCCTAATTTCCAGTACCTTGGGATTTTTTATTCTGATTGGTAGTTTTGCCAATACTGGTATTACAGGTATGGTGGACCCCACGTATATTAATATATTGGTTAATACTCCGACGGGGTATATATACGTTCTTCGTTCTATTAGTTTTGCTCTTTTACTTCTTCTCATGGTGGTTAAACTTAACAGGAACAAAGGTCATTTTTCTATAATTGAAAGTTCAATATTTTGTATTTTACTTATCCCGATTATTTTTAGTTTTTCCCAGCTCGGACATGTCGCTAATTTAACCTTACTTGCTCAAATTTTATTATCAATCCATATTCTAGTTATGTCGTTATGGATGGGGTCTTTATATCCGTTATGGAAAACCAGCCGGGAAATAAGTGGTTTACCTTTAAAAGATCGCATGCATGTATTTGGACGTATTGCTGCTTTCATTGTTGGGATATTAATCGCCTGTGGCGCTAGTGTAGCTCTTCTTTTAATTAAAGATTTTAATACCTTAATCAATACTGCATATGGCTATGGTTTCATGGTTAAAATGTTTTTTGTTATAAGTATTCTACTTTTAGCTGCCTTCAACAAATGGTATTTCACCCCGCGTCTTCAACATCCTAAATTCGCTAAACACCTTAGTCATGCCATTTTATTTGAGATGTTATTAGGTCTATCAATTCTATTAACAACAGGCTATATAACCACTGTCGTGGGTATTGAATAAGAGAATTTCAAAATAAGGGAATTGAGGAAATTTAACATTACTGCATTTATCTTTTGTAGCTGAGCAATAAAGTTTCTACTGGACTGTCAACTTACGACAATCAGAACAGTAAAATCGCATCATGAGGCATTATACATAAAGGTAGTCACCGGTTTTTAGCTTATCTTCAACCCATAACGGTCTCATCTATTCAGTTCACTACCATTGATTGAAATAACTAATCTTATAAATTTCAGAGTGATCGTAGATGACAAAAATGTCATTTTAAAGTCACATTAATGTTGGTTAAGTACTTTTACTGTAGTCATTAGAACACTCTTCTTTGGAATACTCTGAAGAAAACTGTAAGGTTGTAAACAGACCAAGTTACAGCGAGTAACTGATTCAGAAAAAGGCTGGTTGTATGGTGAAAGTTTAGAGTTACTGTTCTAATGTTTTAAACAAATATTTTGTTAAAAAGGAGCAACATATGAAATTTCACATCGCTAATATGACTTGTGGTGGTTGTGCACGCGGCATTACTACCGCAATTAAAGAGCTCGACTCGAATGCCTCACTCGATATTGATTTACAAAACCGTATTGTTGAAATCAACACAACGGTGAGTCAGGATCAAGTCATTGCCACTCTCAGTGAGCGTGGATTTACAGCTGATCCTGCTTAATCTCTGTTAGAGTAACAGTGGGAATTCCTTACCACTTTTACTCTCTCTTATTTTCCTCATCGTACAGATAAAACCTGTACTTGCTTGAAATAAAAGTAATCCCTGAATTCCCCCTAATCTTGGTTCGAGCTGATCTTCGCATATAGAACTCAGCATATCTAAATGATAGAGATCGTATATGAGTACCGAAATGACTGATACGCCACACTACAGTGAAACATTAGAGATTGAGGGGATGACATGTGCTTCTTGTGTAGGCCGTGTGGAAAAAGCTTTAAAATCTGTTGAGGGTGTTGAATCGGCTCATGTAAATCTGGCTACCGAAAAAGCAGTCATTTATGCGCATCAACCACTTGATCGCGCTACTTTAATTAAAGCCGTAGAAAAAGCAGGCTACGAAGTGGAAGCGCTGCAACCAATAGAGCTTACGATTGAGGGTATGTCATGTGCTTCTTGTGTAGGTCGAGTAGAAAAAGCCTTAAAATCTGTTGAGGGTGTGGAATCAGCACATGTAAATCTGGCTACTGAAAAAGCGACTATTCAGGCAAGCTCATCTGTCACTCGTGACTCGTTAATTCAGGCTGTCACCAAAGCAGGGTTTGAAGCAAAGTCAGTTCATCAAACTACGGAAAGCTTTCAAGATAAAAAGAATATTGAATTAGAAAAACTTAAAAAAGATTTAATTTTGTCAGTCTTATTGACTCTACCCGTTTTTATTTTAGAAATGGGATCACACCTGATTCCCGCCTTTCATACGTTTATGATGGATAACATTGGCCAACAAAATAGCTGGTTAATGCAATTTTTCTTGACCACAGTAGCATTAATTTTTCCAGGCCGACGCTTCTTCAAAAAGGGCATCCCAAGTTTATTCCGCTTAGCACCAGACATGAATTCCTTGGTGGCTGTAGGAACATTGGCTGCTTATCTTTATTCAGTGGTTGCTACTTTCTTTCCAAGTGTCCTGCCACAAGGCACGGTCAATGTTTATTATGAAGCTGCAGCGGTTATTATCACTTTAATTCTATTAGGTAGATTTTTTGAAGCCAAGGCAAAAGGCCGAACGTCTTTAGCAATTCAACATCTAGTTGGAATGCAGCCTAAAGTTGCCAGAATACAGCTCAATAATCAGGTGATAGAAGTTCCGATTGCCGAAGTTCAAACAGGAACGATTGTAGAGATTAGACCAGGTGAGCGTATCCCTGTCGATGGTGAAGTTATTCACGGCCAAAGTTTTATTGATGAATCCATGATTACTGGCGAGCCTACGCCCGTTGAAAAAACGATAGGCTCTACTGTGGTAGGAGGAACAATTAACCAAAGTGGTAGCTTAAATATCAAAGCCACCTCTGTTGGTAGTTCATCAGTGCTTTCTCAAATCATCCGAATGGTTGAACAGGCACAGGGTTCCAAGCTGCCTATTCAGGCATTGGTTGATAAAATTACCATGTGGTTTGTACCTGTAGTAATGGGTCTCTCTCTTTTAACTTTTCTTACGTGGTTTATCTTCGGCCCTGAACCAGCCCTAACTTTTAGTTTAGTGAACGCGGTTGCTGTACTCATTATTGCATGTCCTTGTGCGATGGGACTTGCAACGCCTACATCAATCATGGTGGGAACTGGGCGGGGTGCTGAAATGGGGGTTTTATTTCGTAAAGGTGAAGCTTTACAGCTGCTCAAAGAAACTAAAGTGGTTGCAGTTGATAAAACAGGGACTCTGACTGAAGGGAAACCAGTTTTAACCGATCTGCATGTCTTAGAAGGTTTTGAATACAATGCCGTACTTTCACTGATGGCAGCCGTTGAATCAAAGTCTGAGCACCCTATTGCTCGAGCAATTGTACAAGCAGCTATAGATAAGGAATTAATCCTGTCTCCTATTGCTGATTTTAAATCAGTGACTGGCTACGGAATAGAAGCGAAGGTTTCTGAGCATTTGGTTCATATTGGTGCAGATCGATATATGGAAAAACTAAGTTTGAATCCTAATGTTTTTTCTCAATTTTCGGATCGTTTGGGAGAAGAAGGAAAAACCCCTCTCTATGTTGCGATTGACCAGAAACTTGCTGCCATTATTGCTGTAGCAGATCCAATTAAAGAATCAACATTTGCTGCAATTGAAGCGTTACATCAGTTAGGTTTAAAGGTTGCCATGATTACAGGTGATAACCGTCATACAGCTCAAGCGATTGCAAAAAAACTAGGTATTGATGAGGTTATTGCAGAAGTCTTACCTGAAGGTAAAATAGAGGCCGTTAAAAAATTAAAAAATCAATATGGTAAACTCGCATATGTTGGAGATGGCATTAATGATGCCCCTGCACTTGCAGAAGCAGATATTGGTTTAGCGATAGGTACAGGTACAGACGTAGCTATTGAAGCTGCTGATGTGGTTTTGATGTCTGGCAACCTGAAAGGAGTGCCGAATGCTATCGCTTTAAGCAAAGCGACTATAACCAATATTCGTGAAAATTTATTTTGGGCATTTGTTTACAATGCAGCTCTGATTCCTATTGCAGCAGGTGTACTTTATCCGCAATTTGGACTGCTACTTTCTCCTGTATTTGCTGCTGGTGCAATGGCTCTCTCGTCAATATTTGTACTAGGAAATGCTTTACGATTAAAACGTTTTAAAGCCCCCCTTGCAATTATTTAACCATTTTTTATATACATTTAAAGTTTTGTTGGCTTTACTTTATATATTTGGAAATGGTCTAAGCCATGTTGGCTTTTATTAAATATCATACAGTTGATATTCTAATTATTTGAGAGGTGAACCGTACCGGGTTTGTCGGAGACTTTTTATTTAAGTTAGGCCACCTGACCTAACGGGTTAATCTTATCATAGTACATTGCTTCAAACTCAAAAGGCGATACATAACCGAGTGCACTATGTACACGCTTTTTATTGAACCAATCTACCCAATTTAATGTCGCAAGTTGTACATCCGCTAAACCTTGCCAATCTGCTTTTAAATATTCAATCACCTCTGTTTTGTATAACCCATTCACTGTTTCAGCCAAAGCATTATCGTATGAATCACCGGTCGTACCGACTGATGCTCGTAAATTTGCTGCTTCTAAACGATTGGTATAGCGAATAGAAAGATATTGAACACCTCTATCGGAATGATGAATCACATTCTTTGGCATACCTCGGTCATGCAATGCTTGCTCCAGCGCATCAAGCACCATATCTGTATTCATACGTGTTGATACTTTCCAGCCAACAATCGAACGTGAAAACACATCAATAACAAATGCGGTATAGACCCAGCCTGAATTTGTTTGAATATACGTGAAGTCAGCGACCTGAGAAGCATTGCTTCGCAAGGGTCAGGATGATCAGCAGTAAAATTACGTTTCACTAAATCATCTGCTCTTTTTTGATCATCTCGGCTACGGGTGGTTTGTTTATTCTTACCACGCCAAACACCTTGTATACCTAACTTCTGCATCAAGCGAACCACTGTACAACGTGGAATAACATAACCTTCACGCTTCAATTGTTGCCAGACCTTACGCACACCATATCGACCTGAACTTTCTTTCCAAATTCGTTTGATTTGCTCAGCATGATGCTCATCATGTAGATCTCGTTTCGCTCGATGTTCTAGATTTTCACAGAGATCTAGAGTCCGGTAATAGGTTGAAGGTGCGATAGGTAAAATTCTACAAATCGCCTCAACACCATATAACGCTTTATTGTTATGGATAAAATCCACCATTATTTGTGTGGGCGGTCGAGCTCCGCCTGGGCGAAAAAAGCGGCTGCTTTACGTAGAATTTCGTTAGCACGTTGCAGTTCTTTATTTTCACGTTCGAGTTGTTTAATACGTTCTTGATCTGAAAGTTGCTGTACTTTAATTGGGTTTTGTTTATCTAAACATTTTTGATACCAAATACGTAGAGTTTCAGGCGTACAACCAATCTTAGGCGCAATAGCCGTGATCGCAGCCCAATTCGATGGATAATCTTTTTCGGATTCAATCAATAATTGAACCGCTCTATCTCTGATTTCAGGGGTATATTTTACTTTTTTCATCGGGACATTCTCTCAGAAAGTTTGGTCTCCGACAAACCCGGTACGGTTCATCCGCAGATTATGCACGAATGCTAAGAAAATTAGAGTACAAATATCAATCAAAAAGGTGCTCGTTTTTTGATTTATGAAAGAGATCTATTATTCAATTATATCTTTTAATGATCAATAGAAAGCCTAGTTTCAAACACATTCTTCAGACACAAACAAATATGATCAAAATAGAGTGATTACTCTATAAAATAATAAAATCAATTACTTAAATCATATTTTATTTTAAAAAAAATACAAATGTGTATTAAAAATAACCATTACTTACATTTTTTTGATTACAAAATATAATGAGTAAATTGCTTCCCATTTCATACATTTTTCATATATAAAAAGTCATACTATTTTTAAGGTTTTTCTAAATCACATTTTATACTTCATAGTTTTTAACATCATTATTAAAGGTGAACCATGCAAAAGAAGAAGCGCACCCCATTAGACGCACAACAGTCCCATCTTTGGATTATTGGTGGTGGTATAGCAGGTATGGCTGCTGCTGCATTTGCAATCCGTGATGCCAAAGTCCCTGCCAAAAATATCCATATATTAGAAGAACTCGATATTTCAGGTGGTTCGATGGATGGTGGACATACACCGCATGCCGCGCAAGCTTGGGTAACACGTGGTGGGCGAATGCTGACCGATGAAACTTATTTGTGCCTATGGGACTTATTTTCCAGTATTCCATCTTTGGAAAATCCAGACATTTCGGTGCGTGAAGAATGTCGTGAGTTTAATGAAAAAGTGAAAACCCACGCCAATGCACGGTTGATTGATGCCGAACATGTCATTGCGGATGCAGCAAAGCTTGGTCTGAATACGCTACATCGTGCACAGATGCTGCGCCTATTAGCTTCAAAAGAAGAAAAAATTGGCAGTCGCCGCATTGATGAGTTTTTTGATGAAACCTTTTTTGAAACCAATTTCTGGCGCATGTGGCGCACGACTTTCGCTTTTCAAAAATGGCACAGTGCAGCAGAGTTAAGACGCTATTTCTTGCGTTTTATTCAAGAATTGCCACGCATTCATACCTTAGCGGGTGTGAAACGTACCAAGTACAACCAATATGACTCGATGATTCTGCCCCTACAGCGTTGGTTAGTCGCACAAGGCGTCGATGTGCGTTTTGGACACTATGTCACAGATGCAGACTTCATTACCAATGCTGAAACTCAAGAACGCCATGCCTCGCGCCTATATGTACAACTGCCTGAAGGCTCAGAGCAAATTAATCTGAAAGCCAATGATTTAGCTATTTTCACTTTAGGCTCTATTACAGCAGACTCACGTTATGGCGGTAATCATGACGTGCCTGCCCTTATTCGTCATCGAGAAGATCATGGCTGGACGCTTTGGGAAACGCTGGCACAAAAAGCCCCAGACTTTGGCCGTCCAATGACTTTTTATGGCAATGTCGATGAACATAAGTGGGAGTCTTTCACTCTGACCATGAAAGATGACGTGCTACTTAAACGTATTATTGACTATACAGGCAATGAACCAGGCACAGGCGCACTCATGACTTGGTATGAGTCGGGTTGGCATTTATCCATAGTGGTTCCTGCACAGCCACACTTTGCCGACTTACCTGAAGGTTTATATACCTTATGGGGCTACGGTTTCCAAATTGACCATATAGGCGATTACATCAAAAAACCAATGTCCGAAGCCACGGGGCAAGAAATCCTAACAGAACTGATTAAACAGCTCGGTTTTGACGACATTTTAGATCATGTTTTGGCAACGACGGATGTTACCACAGCCATGATGCCATACGCCTCTGCCCTATTCGCCTGCCGTAAACCGGGGGATCGTCCACAGGTAATTCCACAAGGCTCACAAAACTTTGCTTTCCTTGGACAGTTTGTGGAAATTGAAGATGACGTGGTCTTTACTGTGGAATATTCAGTTCGTGGGGCGATGCTTGCCATTTATGAATTTTTTGGGGTGGAACGTGAAATCCCTGAAATTTACAACGGTCTACTTGATCCCAAAGTGGGTTTAAAAGCTTTAGAAACAGTGTTCCACTAAGTTTTTAATATATAGCGATAAGAGCACCTTTATGTCGCCACTATTACATAGTTTAATTTAAGCAACGTTTGGATACACGAGTGTGGCAGGGATGCCACACGTTATCCATCATAATAGGGATGTTATGTATGGGTAACAAAGGCTTTTGCTTTCTTTTGGCCTATCAAAAGTAAGTGTATTGCCTACACAAACATCTTTTATACTTTATTAAAAAGTTGAGGCGGTGTACGTACCTAATTTTAAATCACATAAACAGGAAAATTATATAAAACTTTATACGTCATTAGTAGACCTCTTTCATAAATCATTTTTCACTCAACTCCAAGTTATAGATTCCAGTAATTAAACTGAATCTCAAACCCAGTCTTTTACCTCTATTTCGGTAACGTCCAGCAAGAATTTTAAAGGTCTTCAGGCGACCAAATACATGCTCGATCCCGATTCTTCTTTTGTTGATTTCCTGATTATAGATTTTGAGTTCAGGATCCAATTTACAGCGTCTTTTGGCTTTTAACGGCAACAGGCTATTAGGATACACAGCATAAATTCCCTGGTAGCCTTTATCTGCAAGGATAAAAGCTCCAGATGGAATCTGCTTTAAATTGCGTTTGAATAGCTCGAAGTCATGCACCGTACCGCGATCAGTGCATAAACTCAGAATTTGCTGAGTTTTATAATGGATGATGGCCTGTACTTTAAAGGTATGCGTCTTTTTCTTGCCACTATAGCTTTTCTTCTGTTTTTTTAGGCCTTTGAATTGGAATTTCTGTGGCATCCAGGATCACCACATTCCAGTCTATGCTTTCGCCTTCGGGCAAATTCTTCGGTAAATTAAACAGCTTGGACTGAAGCAGACAATCTTCAACATGACGTACAATTCTTGAGGCTGTAGGCTCTGAAACCCCGTAACTCGTAGCAATGTGAAATAAGGTTCGGTATTCCCGCCAATAGCTCAGACAGAGCAGAACCTGATCCTCCAGACTTAATTTGGGTGGTCTGCCTTTAGCTGGAACATGCTTCTGCAATTGCTCAACCATTAAATAAAAGGTTGACCATGAGATGCCTGTATATCGCTTAAACTGTGTTTCAGAAAGCTTCTTGAATCGATGTATTTCATCCGTAGATTATGCACGAATGCTAAGAAAATTAGAGTACAAATATCAATCAAAAAGGTGCTCGTTTTTTGATTTATGAAAGAGATCTATTAGATATGATATAAGCAAAATAAGTACTATTTAGATTCTGGTTCTAAAGGGCTTTGTTGCACAAAGATTTGAAATGCAAAGCGCCCCTAATTGAGCCAAATTTAAGGCGTAACTTGGGTAAGTGGTCGACCTAATTCCGTAAATCTGTTGAGGACTGCTACACGTGCATGAATTTCATTCACCTGACTAGGAAAGCTTCTTGCCATTAATTTATCGCCTAATAATTTGATGCAATGCATCTTGGTTTCCACCAAACTGCGGCGATGATAGCCTGACCATTTTTTCCATAATGTCCTGCCTAAACGTTTAACTGTTCGAAGTAATTCATTTCGCTCTAGCGAGCTACTCTTTGTATCTTTCCATGGTTTCGCATTTTTTCTAGGTGGAATCACCGCATGTGCTTGCCGATCTGCAATGACCTGACGGCATGGCTTGGTGTCATAAGCTCCATCGGTATAAACAGAGTCAATCTGCTCATCTTGTGGAATCTGATTAAGTAAATCACCAAGCACCTGTGAATCACTGACATTATTGGTTGTGAGCTGAATAGCGCGTATTTGTAGGGTTTTGGCATCTATACCAATATGTAGTTTACGCCATTGGCGACGATATTCAGCTCCATGTTTCTTGCGTTTCCATTCGCCCTCACCTAGAAACTTCATGCCTGTAGAGTCTACGAGTAGATGCAGCCCATCGCTACTTTTTTGGTAGCTGATTGCAATATCAATATGCTTTTGTCTTCTACAAAGCGTACTGTAATCTGGTGCGGTCCAATTTAATCCGCAAAGTTTAATCAGACTTTGCACAAAGCCAGTGACCATACCTAAAGATAGACGGAATAAGGATTTAATCATTAAGCAGCATTGGATAGCTGCGTCGGAGTAGGTTTGATTTCGCCCTTGTTTGCCTTTTGATGGAGCATACCATTGCGTAGCAGGATCAAACCAAATGGCAATATTTCCGCGACTCATGAGTGCTCGGTTATATGCGGACCAATTGGTTGTGCGGTAGATTTTGTGTGTAGGCTTCTTCATTTGAAAATTATATCGCTGAAAAACCCTTTACAGATAGGTTTGTGCAACAAAGCCCACCAGAGCGGCTTTTTATTGATTATTCATGTTCCACGCTTAAAATTCGAATAGTGTTTCATGATTTTTATAAGTTAAACTAAATTTAGTTGCTAATCCCAATAAGCTATTCACTAACTTGTAAATATCGGTATACCGCCTGACGACTAATCCCAAAAGCTTTCCCTAATGCCATTTTCGATGGATACTTCCCCTCCTTCCATGCTTGTCGTAAAGCTTCAGCTTGGTCAGGCTTTAGTTTATGCACCCGACCTTTGTACTTCCCCTGAGCAGAGGCGAGTTTTATTCCTTCCTTTTGCCGCTCTAAAATGATCTCACGTTCGAACTGTGCAAAAGCACCCATCATTTGAAGCATCAAATTATCCATCGGGGTGGATTCGGCTGTAAAAGTAATATTTTCTTTTACAAACTGGATGGCGATCCCTCGTTTGACCAGTTTATCTACTTCAGTGACCAAATCTTTTAGGCTTCGCGCAAAACGATCCATTGAATGTACAATCACCCTGTCCCCTTCCCGGACATAGTTCAACATTTCCTGAAATTTAGGTCGGTCAGTATTTTTACCTGAAGCACGGTCAACAAAAATCCGGTCGACCTCAATTCCTTCAAGTTGACGTCCAGTGTTTTGCTCGACAGAACTTACCCGGACATACCCTACTTTTTGGCCTTTCACTTTTTCACGCCCCAATTGGATAAAAATGAACAATTTCGTAAATTATAATTCTTTAACACTAAAGTTACATGTTACTTATGATTAAAAATCATTTAAATGATACATAATTTCATGAACTTTCAGATTGTAACTTTAGGGTATAGTCTAAAGTAACAGAATGAATATTCTACCCCCGATAGAAACAGCCGTACTCTGGGGGGAGATTTTTTTGATGTGCAGGTGCCGACCCTTACCAGAAGGCACTGTTGAAAATAACCACGAATCGTAAGCTGAATACTCTTTTAGCTAAAGGAGCAGCATATGAATTCTTTCCATAAAATTTAGGCTTGTATACCCAGAAAAATGTGGAACTTCTTAGGTTTCATACATGAGGATTTTGATAGGCTCACTGACTATTTTAAATTGTGTGCCTTAACTCTCTGTTCTAAAAGGCTATTCAGAATTTTTAGACTGTTTATTTTGAACATTCTTTTTACTCTGTGGTGGCGATGCCGTAATTGGACCTTGCAAGATGCATGGTCGTGTATGGGCGATGTCCAGAAAGAATTTGACTCAAAACTATTTTAGTTGGGAAGGAATGCTAAAAATTGGAGATTGATACATCTCATCGTTTGTTTAAATATTTTTTGATTAAATTTTCCCTTTAAAAATTCTATTTTTTTTAATGTCTTAACTTGTATTTAATATAGGAGATCCCCATAACAACAAAAGCACTACAGGAATACAACAATATGGCGAATCCACAAAAACACTATGCTAAGTTCCACACAAATATTCGATTAGGTCGTTATGACGAAGAAAGTACATTACGTGAAAAACGTGACCTTTTGATTAGCACCTTAAAAGATGAACTCAAAAAGGATCCAAATGGTCCTCAATTTGTTGAATACTTTAATCAAGGTAGTTATGCCTTGGGCACAGGGATTAAGCCTAAGAATGGAGATTATGATATTGATGTAGGAGTTTTATTAGATTGTGACAAAGAGGAATATGGCTCAGTAGAAATTAAAAAAATTGTTAGAGATGCTTTAACTCATTCAAATAGAACTGTAACGATCAAACGACCTTGCGTAACTGTCACTTATCTCAAAAATGGTAGTCCCGATTATCATGTAGATCTGCCCATCTACGCTGAAGACGACAAAGGCAATATGTATCTAGCTCGAGGTAAGGAATTCTCCTCTGAAGACCTTAAGACTTGGGATATTTCAAATCCTACTGAACTTACCGATACAATTTTGGGAAAATTTGAAGATGATTCAGATTTACGTCATCAGTTTAGACGATGTACTCGCTACTTGAAACAATGGCGAAATGAGAAAGGTCTAGATTTTTTTAAGAGTATTGCTATCACTACAGCTGTATATGAGCATATAACAGCTGAAGATTATGAGAATGATAATAAGGTATTACTTTCTATAGTAAATAATGTATTAGATCAATTCACTACCTTTAGCATTGATCCAGAAAATAACGAGTATTACTTCAGACTCGTAATTAATTTACCTGCACATCAAGGTGTAGACTTACTCGAAAAATTGACCCGAAAACAAATGGAGCACTTAAAATCAAAACTTGAAGATTTAAAATCATCTTTAGAAGCTGTAAATGAGGAAACTGATACAGTAGAAGCTTGCAAAATTTTAAATAAAACTTTTGGAAGACAATTCCCTATCCCTGAAATACAAGAAGTGTCCGAACCAGTAGTACAAACTTATTACACTCAAGAAGGAAAATCTGCTTAGGAAAACTCAATGTTTTTTGATAACCCAAAGTTAGACAATATTGAAAAGCTATTAAGTGAACATGGAGCTCAAAATATCCATGTCACTTCTATTACTAAGGATTGGGTTAATCTAAAATTTGATTTTCTCATTAATACACAACAGGTTTGCCTTGGTCTAATTTTTCAAAATAGAGCTAATTGGACGATACCTCCCATTTTTAGAATATTGACACGACCAATGTCTGCCTTAGATCATGTGAGTCAAAGTGGGGAAATTTGTACTACGGATCATCAAGGTGAAAACTTTGAAGGCTATAGACATAAAGAACTTATTACTGAATTCTTTGAAAGGGCTATAGATATACTCAAGCAATCTTTTATTAATTTTCAATTAAACAACCGAGTAAGCTTGTATAACGAACTAGAAGGATATTTAGGCAGCACTCAAAATATAAATGAGGATGTAATATTACATTGCGACCCTACTTCTACATTTAATTTATATGGTTGGTTAAGAAAATCATCAAAAGGGAATCATCAAATATTAGAGCATATTGATGATGGCGATAGTTCTTACATAAACCACAACCAGCTCACAAAAGTAAAAATTCATAAGATATTATTAGAAGATGCTTCTGTTTTCCCCATACCAGATATAGGAGATTATTTTAATGAGGACTATTTTCTAAAAATTGTTAATACCCTCTCTAATGAGAACAAACGATCTTTGTTAAAACAAGGCAATCATTATGCCCTAGTGGGAATTCCAAATGAACATGGATTTGCTTATGTGATTTTTTATTATGCCATTTGGTATTCTTTCAAAGAAAAAGTATCCTTCAAAGGCTTTAAAGTCTCTTTAACACAAAGAGCGTGGATAGATTATTTATTAAATAGAACGGGGCAAGAGAAAAAAACAAGACATATAGCGATTATCGGATGTGGGGCTTTAGGCTCAAAGATTGCAGAGATATTAGCTCAAACAGGCGTAAATAAATTTTCTTTCATAGATCCAGAGCTTTTAAAAACAGATAATATTTATCGTCATTCTTTAGGTTTGCAGTATGTTAATACCTATAAATCTACTTCTTTAGCTAATAAGTTTTTAATAGAAAGGCCCGGATTAACTATTTTTCCATTCGTAAGCCATGGTGAAAGCTGGATAAAATCAAAAATTACTGAAGATATTGATACTATCATCATAGCAATTGGCCATACTCCTACTGAGATTTCTCTCGTAAAAACTATTTATGAAATAAGTGCAAACATTCAAGTAATAATAGGCTGGTTAGAACCTTATGATTTAGGTGGACATTTTATTTCTTTCAATAATAAACATGTAGGATGTTTAAACTGCTTATATTTTGATGAAAAATCAAATAAAAGTCTTACCCCTATGTATAAATATGTACAATCTGGACAGCTAATTGCTAAAAATATTACAGGGTGTGCTGGTGCATTTACCCCCTTCTCTTCTTTAAATTGCATGAAGCTAGCAAGCTATATTTCTGAATATGTCCTGAATCAACAATTAGGATTTGTTTCTATTTCTGGCGACAATCAGAATGCAAATAAAAATGGAATAATTACTACCCCTTTTTATAATTCAGTAAATAATTCAAATGGAATTAATATATTGAATTTAAAAGAAATTTATAAAGAAGTATGCCCATGTTGCAATACATAACTCAAGGGAGGATTAAATGTGACACACCTACAGGCCAAGTCTTTATTATTCAAGCAAATGTTTTAAAGAGTTTAAAGCAATTTATACAATTAGAATCAGATTCTCCAGAATCGGGTGGCATTCTAATTGGAAGAACAGACATAGAAACTAAAGCTAAAATCATTGAAAGCTTTACCTCTCCTATGGAAGGAGACTGTCAAACACGTATGTCTTTCTTTAGGTCAAAGTCCCACCAATATGCTTTAATACAAGCTTGGAACGAATCTAAAAAATTCTATAATTTTCAAGGCCTATGGCATACACATCCTGAAGATGTACCAACACCCTCTCCAACCGATTTAAGGGATATAGATACTGTTCTAAATGGCATTACCAATCTTAATGACCCAGTTTTATATTTAATAATCGGAAGAGTAAAAACTGGAATCTGGATTGGTAGAAAAAATTTTAAAATCAAACTGTTAGGTTATATTGAGTTAAATTGAAAATGCAACTAGACCCATCCCTAAGTTTACAGACTTCTTTATCAGCAATAGATGATTTATCAAATGCAAATAAATATATAGAAGAAATTTTAAAGCATATTTGTATAGATTCATTAGGTGTATTAGTTGATGAAGAACGTAAAAATATAATTTTTGTCTTATTGAAAAATAAAAGCCCTGAAAGTTTTTTCCGTATAATTCTCAATTATGATGATACTTTAACTTTTGTCCGAAGATTGCTTGCCAAAAAAATTTCCATTTATGCACGCTTTCTTCAAGGTCACATAATTGATGCCCACACTCTACATGATTTTGAAAAGTTAAAAGAAACATGGAATTTAACCTCCTCTCAAGAGAGCGAAGTTAAAGATGTAGATTTTGTTCCTAGAAAGATTCCTAAACAAAAACCAAACCCTGTAAACCAATTAGAATATTTCATAAAAAGAATTTTTGATTTTGAGCATCTTACAGGTAGGGGTAACGATTTATCTGAAAAAGATAAAAACCAGATTTATCTCTCAAGTCATGGCCGATGTATGTTTAAAGGATGTGGTGCAAAATTAAACATAGATGAAATAACTGGATTTGAAGGTACATATGGCGTTTTAGCTCATAATGTTGCAGCATCAGAAAATTCTACTCGCGGTATCCCCTTCTTCTCATATCAACTATCAGATGATCCAACGAATATTTTATTATTATGTGAAAAACATCATAGGTTAATTGATAAAGTTGCTGGCGCAGAATATACAGCTTCAAGACTCTCGCAAATGAGAAGTAATTTCACAGCACAATGCGAAGATTTATTAGATTCTTTAAGCTTTACTCCTATGCCAGTGTATTTATTTTTCTGGCCCGTGAATCGCAATATTCCTCAGTCTCCTTCACGACGTGATATTGCAAGCTGCCTTCTCCCATTAAAATCTATTTTGCATAAAGATAAGACACTAATTCATGAACCATTACCAGCTCATTTAAGAGCTTCAGCTGATGAGTTCTATAAAAAGTATTTTTTAGAAGAATTTGAAGTTCAAACAGAACAATTACTTAGGGAAACTAAATTTGATGATAAGAGAGTAGCTATTTTTGGCTTCGGCCCTATGCCATGCCTAATAGCATTAGGAAGTAAATTAGGAAATAAAGGGAAATTTATACCTATGCTTATGTATAGGGATGGAAGTTGTTGGATGTGGCCTGATCTTATATGTACAACCAAAGCGTATGAAATTAATAATTTCAGTGAAATAGAAGATTGTACTGAAATTACTATTAGATTGAATCTCACTGCTGATCCAGAAACCTCTAAAAATAAGGCTGTTGAATTAGGACATCCGGTAATTAATATTACTGCTAAACCAGAATATATGGGGAATGGAGTAATAAGAAATCCTGAACGAGGACTAAGTTTCATGCAAGATATTCATGCGTTATTTCATAGTCTAACAGATAAAGGAATTACCAAAATTCATGTCTTACCATGTGCATCCAATGCTGCTTGTATATGGTTTGGACAAGCATTTGATCTGCATCATCCTGAAATGGTTATTTATGATTACTTAAATAATTCAATGGTTCCAAGACTTCAAATTCGAAATAATGGAAGCAAGAATGAAATCGCTGTAATTTAAACAGTATATTTGATAGTACTTTCATACCATTAGATTTAAATATGACATTAGTAAATGGAGTTTAGCTCTAATGGGGCTTTGTTGCATAAATATCTAAGACTATGATTTTGTTTAATTTATTTTTGGATTAAAATTTAAACAAATCCTTAAAAATCAGTATCTTGAAGAATGTTTATACAACAAAGCCGTTTTAAACTAAAAAATGTTTGTAATACTATTTTATTTAAATCACTCTGCGATCTAGGTATTAAATTTAAGACTTTCCATGGTTTTAAATAATCTTGCAGATTTTTTTGTGGTTCGAGAATATTTAAATCTTTATTAATATCAAAATTTGAGGGAATTCCATTTGTATTTTTTGCTAATAATTCCTTAACTAAATTTGTTGGAATAGCTCCATTTAAATGAACGTGTAAATCACCCTTAGGAAGATTCACTATCATATCTTCATTAATTTTTTGTAGTGCAGACATAAGTGTAGAAATTAATATAGCTGATTGAATTTTATCATAAAATCTATTTCCAAGTTATTTATTTTTAAATTTTTCTATTTCAATTCTGAATGGCTTTGTTGCACAAACCTATCTGTAAAGGGTTTTTCAGCGATATAATTTTCAAATGAAGAAGCCTACACACAAAATCTACCGCACAACCAATTGGCCCGCATATAACCGAGCACTCATGAGTCGAGGAAATATTGCCATTTGGTTTGATCCTGCTACGCAATGATATGCTCCATCAAAAGGCAAACAAGGGCGAAATCAAATCTACTCCGACGCAGCCATCCAATGCTGCTTAATGATTAAATCCTTATTCCGTCTGTCTTTACGTATGGTCACTGGCTTTGTGCAAAGTCTGATTAAACTTTGCGGATTAAATTGGATAGCTCCAGATTACACCACGCTTTGTAGAAGACAAAAGCATATTGATATTGTAATCAGCTACCAAAAAAGTAGCGATGGGCTGCATCTACTCATGGACTCTACAGGCATGAAGTTTCTAGGTGAGGGCGAATGGAAACGCAAGAAACATGGACCTGAATATCGTCGCCAATGGCGTAAACTTCATATTGGTATAGATGCTAAAACCCTACAAATACGAGCAGTTCAGCTTACAACCAATAATGTCAGTGATTCACAGGTGCTTGGTGATTTACTTAATCAGATTCCACAAGATGAGCGGATTGACTCTGTTTATACCGATGGGGCTTATGACACCAAGCAATGCCGTCAGGTCATTGCAGATCGGCAAGCGCATGCGGTGATTCCACCTAGAAAAAATGGAAAGATACAAAGAGTAGCTCGCTAGAGCGAAATGAATTACTTCGAACAATTAAACGTTTAGGCAGGACACTATGGAAAAAATGGTCAGGCTATCATCGGCGAAGTTTGGTTGAAACTAAGATGCATTGCATCAAATTATTAGGAGATAAACTCAGTGCAAGGAGTTTTGATAGCCAAGTGAATGAGATCCATGCACGTGTAGCAGTCCTTAACAGATTTACGGAATTAGGTCGACCACTTACCCAAGTTACGCCTTAAATTTGGCTCAATTAGGGGCGCTTTGCATTTCAAATCTTTGTGCAACAAAGCCACTTCAAAGTAGAAATGTCTGGTCTGGATTGTTGCCACTCTAATTTGAGTTTAAAAAAGCTAGCAAATCTGCTAGCTTTTTAAGATGATTATTCTATTTTTTAGAATTTAATAAACCAAAGAAGTTCTCTCCATCGTTCTCTAAGTCTTCAAAAAACTTATAAAACGATTGGGCAATAGCCTTATTTTTGACAATAATACCCACAGGCACTGTTGTTAAAATATTTGTGGATGAATCACTAACGTGAATAATCAAAACACAAAAAGAGTCTTTCATAACCAAAAGCTCAAAATTACCGTCAAAAACTACACTACTTTCCTTAAACGTTAGAAAGTGCTTGGCTCCTGCCTCAGCTGTGATTAGTTTTTTATAACTTGCGATTGATTGTTTATCATTTCTGTATGCCACTGGTAAGAAGCATTTAAAGTTTTTGGTAATTGTGGTTGTCGATAAACGATCAATAAAATCACTAAATCTATCTGACTTACCCCAAAATTCATCTGATGGAGCTAACCAATACAGCTGTTTATCATCATTATTCTGGTCTTGATATTGTTTGATTGTTTTGAAAAACAGGTCTGAATTTTCCTTAGAATATATTGGCCCGATAAAGTATTCATTGGATTTGTGTTCTAGCTTAAATAAGCGATCTAAATTAAGCTTATTCTCGCTAAAAATAGATTCAACTGAAAAAGTATCCTCCATATCTAATTCATGGAGTACCTTTAGAATATCCTCAATATTTTGTGGCTTCTTAGCTGATCTAAGAGCAGCGTAAAGAGAATCTTCGATTTTGTTAAGATTTTCCATGTGATTAAAATCACTAATCTCTGTAGGTGTATAATTCTCATCAAGCGTCAATGGTAATGTAAAACGACGAGAATGGTCTCGCAATTTTTCCACTTGGCTCATTTTATACAGTTGCAGCTTCTTTTCATCCACTGATGGATTCAACTTAACTAATCCTTGGCTGAAATAAAATCGAAAATTTTTCTGAAACTCCTTACTAACCAAAGACTCACCATTTGAAAGGTATTGGTTAGAAGCATCTAATTTAATTGAATTTGCCCCATTGTCAGATGCGTTGGGATTAACTGGCTCAGGATTCAAGCCAATCATCTCAAAACTCATCTTTTGAATATTGTCCTCAATCTTATTTACATAAGGAATTGCACAAACATCCGAGAATGCTTTCTCAAGTCGCTGAGTCAGAGCAAATCGATCATCTTCAAGATGTTTTATCTGCATTTGTTTTAATAATTTAGTTAATAGCACATCTGTTTCATGATTAGATAACCCTAAGAACCGCGCTATTTTTTCAGCAGAAAGTGGTGCAATTACCAATAGGCGCAATACCATAGAATCAATAAAATCTAAGGTATCTGTTGTGGTATAGCTAAATGCCACATTGAATAGTTGTGATGGCAATGTAACATCTACGTCATGATAGCTTCTTAGTGAATTTTCCATGAGTTATACCCCTGCCTTTCTATATTTTTTTGATCTATTTTTATTAATGTGCGGATTGTTTTGTACTATTTTGACAATGGCGCGTTTTGAAATATATCGATATTCTAAAGTCTGATTTTCACGGCACTTGATGTAATTTAATACGCGTCCTAAAGGTAAGTTACTGTTGACTCCTTGCCACATTTCTGACGCACCAAAGATTACAAGACGATCCATTGCGCGAGATAAAGCCACGTTCACACGATTTGGTGACTTCAAAAATGCAGGAAACTTAGTTGGATCATTTCGCGTAACTGAGAGAATGATGATCTTATTCTGTTTACCTTGATAACTATCCACCGTATCAATACGCACAATTGATCTCAATGCATCTGACACTTCACACAAAGAGAAGGCTTTTCTTAACCGGTTTTTTTGCTCAGCATAGGTACAAATTACACCAATAGCAGGCTCTTTAAGGGAATCAGGCTCTGGCACTAATTTATTTAACAAGAGTTTGTCTTGGTCAATCCGCTGAAGAAAATCGATAATTTCATTAATTTCATGTGGGTTATAAATACTACTACCTTTCTCCATTTTGAAATGCTCAGCATTCCCAGTATCCACCCAAGTAACTGTTGAATTCAATTCTATTACGATGTCGGATGCATAGTTATCAGGCACAATCCGCTTTAACTTAATTTCTTTCAGCTCTTCATCACTTAAACCACGAGAATCGACAACTTCAGTTTCAAGTTTTCCTTCATAAAAACAGTCTGAAACTAATTCGCCGATGCTCGGACTCATTCGGTACTGTGACAAGAGTTCTGAACTAGCCTTTAGTCCATAATGTGAATTAAAGATACGGCCAAAGTCGCTTTGTAATTTATCTTCCAAATCATCATCTGATATCTTAAGTTGCTTAGCTAAAGCCTTTATATGATCGCTCGAATATAGTGGAGGAAGTTGGTCTTGATCCCCAACTAATAAAATACGTGCACCTGACTGCATTGCAATTGCCAATTCTGAAGCGATTGAACGTGCTGCTTCATCAATAATCACCCAATCAAATACGTGATTGGCGATTCCAATACTTTGTTGGCCAACACCAACGCATGTGCCACAGACTAATTGCCTTGTTTTGACCAGAAAACTTTCATAATTAGCATTTTGGCTTTCAATTAATGGTTCATAATCTAGGGCAATATTGATCAAGGCTTTCGCTTTAAGTCCTTCCTCATTAGATACCCCGTAGTATTGATTAAGTGCTGCGAACGTAATCATGTCGATCTTATTTAACTGGTTTAATACTGTTATCTCTTTATCATTGATACAGTCTTCCAGTTGATCCCAAAAGTCTTGATTTCCGTCAAACATGCTCTTCAGCTTATGCATTGCTGATTTGAAAGCCTGGGTATACTCTTCTAATGAGAAACTAAACTTTTGATCAAGATCATCTTGGTCGATTGACTGATACGCAGATTTAAGACTATTTAAAATAGTGACTCTGATTTCATAAAGATCGCTCAAGTATTCAGCTTCAAGTGATAAATCTTTTGCAAGCTCAAGCACTCTTTCTTTAATATTAGACTTAAACAGCTCTATCTGGCTCGTAATAATTGAGCCTGTATAGACATCTTTTAATTCAGGAGACACAGCACTCTCTTTATTGCTTATTCGAGCAATACTTAATGGTGTGTCATACTCTGTGCATAGCTGACGTATACGCTCAACACTTGTATTTACAGCTTCGTGCGACTGACTAACAATTAAGATGTTAGATACATTTTGTTTATCATAGAGATAGTGAGCCAGTATAGAGATAAATTCAGTTTTGCCGGTTCCTGGTGGTCCCTTTAATAGTGATACAGGTCCATACTTAAGCACATTACGGAACGCTTTACGTTGTAATGGATTGAGGGCTTTAACCAATTCCCCATTTTTGTATTTGTTATAGTGATCTAGATCTTCATCAGGCACTTCAATCTCATAATCTTTTGCTTCAATCACTAATGATGGTTCAAAGTAATCTACGAGATTTTCAATGACAGCCTTATTACTCAGAATATTTGTCAGAGCATCTGCACGTTTCCGATTAGATGACTTATCTGCCTTGCTTTGTAGAAACAGTGTTGCTTCTTCAGGAACTTCATTTGTTTTTTTACAAAAATCGATCCACAATTCTCCGACTTTTGATTGCGCAATATTCACCGTACCTATGCAGAAAGTGTAATCACCTCCCGCCCCAGTTTCTTTAGTGCACATTACATCGACTTTATCGGTCTTTGAAAATTTAGCTGAAACATCTTCTGCAGAGTCATAGTATGCAATAGCACTCTTTGAATCTTTAAAATGTTTGCTCGAAACTATCTTTAACGGCTCAGACAGAGTGATTGTAGGATGTGCATGACGCTCAGTCGCCATGACTTTTTTCCACAACTCTTTCGTTTCAATATCAATTAAGTGGCTATGTGTAGGCAGATGACTCATTGGCTGTGCCATAAGCTCATCAGTAGCTATAACATCGCCTATCTCTTCTTGTAATGCTTTTTGTTCACGCAGAGCCCGTAATGTTTCCTCTTTCTCTTGAGTCCTTTTGAGCTGTGCTTGCTTAAACTGTTCAATAGCATCCTTAAAGTTTTGATCTTTTGCTAAGAAGTCATTTAACTCTACAATGTTGTCACGCTTACTCATCCCAGATATCGGGTGGACTTCAATGCTAACATCAATAGTCAGATCTGCATCCCTACTAGCCTTCCACCACAGGTCTTGTTTTTTGACAAAATCAAGGAAACTTAATTGATTTTCATGGGGCTTATAAAACCCTTTTAACATGCCATTGATTCCGCTAAGTGTAAATCGAAAATCCCCCTCACTTGCTGCCTCAAGTTGGATATAAACTTTGCCGTTTTCGGGATAAATCGTAAAGGGCGTCTCAACCTTACTTGTATAAATACTAATCTGAGGAGCTTCTTTTACAATAGCACCCTTACATTCAAATGCCTCTATAAAGCGAGAATTATCAATATAGCGTACACTTGGATCTTCCATTCCTTCTATGCTCAAGGCTGTATTTAGCCAGGATAAAGTAGGATCCATTGAAGCCACATCATCCACAGCCAAGTCTATATCGTATAGATCTGCGATTAATTTCAATGCAGTAAAGTTGTCACACTGAATGACTGTTGGATCTTCAATATCAGATGGGAAATAAGCATTAGAAGAATCAGGTTGTGGTACTTCAGGATGGAAGCAATCATTAAAACTAACTTTCAAGTTTGTTTTATCTACTAGAATCTTTTCATCATCCAAGTTTCCATGTTGAAAGCCATGCTCATGAAATTTTTTCAGAGAATGCAATAACTGAAGTGAAAGTTCATTTTTTTCATCCTCAGTTAAGCCCTCAATAACCGTTGACCAAGCTTCACCCTTTACCATTTCAGTTACTAGATACACACATGCTGTGCTAGTTGATAAACCAAAATCAATAATCTTAGGAAGGTATGGCAAATTGAGAGCCTGCGTCATTTTAAGTTCTTCAAAGAATCGCTTAAAACAACTCTTTTGATAAGTTGTCATTGCAGATGCAACTTTACCCATCCATGTTTTGACTAACATGTTGCCTGATGCATAGAGTGTAAAATTTTGGTTAGCATCAATAGGCGCGCCAAATATCGGGTAACTGATATAGGTATTTGTCTGATTTAAATATGGATTCAGTACATCTGCATCAAGTTCATAACTAACTTGTTCAGCAGGTTTTTGAGCTAAGAAATCTTGGAATACTGCACATGCATTATCATATTTCCCTGTCAAAGCTCGTGTTAAAATACGCTCTAACCAGTGGTTCTGATCTCGCTCCTCAAGACTAAATTTTTTCAATGAACGTGGGCTCAGTCGAGCATTCTTCCAAATATGAAGGATTAACTGCCCTAACCAATACACATCCTTTTGTGCAGCTGTCAGCGCAAGATTCGGAAGATGAGCTGTTGTATTCAAAAATGGGAGTTCGTTAGCCAGTTCAGGGTCAATTTTCGAGGGCTGTATTTGATCATTTGCTGCCGAAAAATTGGATAGCAATATCTCCTTTTTATAAGAGATCCACACACTATGATCACCCACATCACCATGAGTAATTCCCATTTGATGTAGGTGATTAAATTTACCAAGCAAAATCTGGAATAAATCCAATTTCTCAGATTCAGACATTTTCTCAGCATAAGCGCCGATGAATTCGTTGACTCGATAGCTGTTCTCAGGCAACTCATACAACTCATTATATTTTGATGTCATGTCATCAAGACTTGGGTTTGTAATCGGGTGCAAACAACTTTGATAAAGATCAGGCTTTTCTGTTTTAATTTTTTGGAAAACCCGGCGCTCATTGCAGATCAAGTTGAATCGATGTTGAGGCTGACTCATTCTTGAGTTACTCAACTTGAATTCATTAAAATCCCAACAACGCATTAAAGATTTTTCACCAACGATGGTCAATGAATGCGCTTTATACTCGCTATAAATCTTTTTAGGATGCGGTAAGATCAAGTCACCTCGTTCATGATTATTAATAATCAAAGAGCGTGGTTGAATTTGGTCAGGCGCAAAAATTTCATCAATAATGGCGTGATATTCTTTTTTAATATCATATATGCGACCATCACGTTCCAGATGCTTGCGGAACATATTATTAAAATTCTTCTGTTGAGCTAATTGTATAAACTCATCTATCGAAAGAATGTGCTCTAAATCTTCTGGAGGCAGGCGCGAATAATCTGCTTTACCACACATGACAACAAAGTGAGAAACACTTTGGTAATGAAATGTAATGCCCTTAGCTTTCTTTTCTGAAACTTTATCCTTTAGTTTATTAACTATAATTTGCATTTTTTTTACATTTTTAGCTACAGGGCATGAATCTTGCTCTTTATTACCTACGTACCATTTTCCTGCAACTTTTGTAATTTCCTTACCGTTCCAGTCTTTGAATTCAATGACCAAAATGTTTGCATGAGTAATAATTAGGAGATCATATTCAAATTTCTCAGAACTACCTTTCGCTACTGCTTTTTTTCCATTTTTATGCATAAATTCAAAACCAGCATATGCTCGCCAGTTTTTAGTTTTTTCGCCACGATCAAAGACCTTTTTAATCTTATCAATTGCTTTGAGTTCGTGCTCGTATATACCTGTCTCTGGATATGTAACTTTCATATTAAAAGATTCTTTATTTAAAATGTCTTGCTTTTGCACATACAACAAATAAGCGTCAAAAATGATGCTAAATTTTTATTAACATAAAGTAATGCTATATGTACGGTGTCTTTTAGAAAAAATACTTAGCGTAAGAATTTAGTTTTTTCAGGTTGATGGTTAGTTTGGCCAAATAAGCCCTCCGAAGGTTTTTTATATTCAGTTTAGGATTGTATTTAAAATAAAGTCTGCCAAATATTTTGGTGTAAAACCTGAGTCTTCTAGCACGATCATCATTTAGATGATCTAACTCAATCATTCGTTTAAGCAAAACGTATTTCACTTAACGGTTCATAATGTGACTTATATTACATTTAATTTTTGAGTATTCAAAATTATTTTATTGAATTATAAGAAAAAAACTTAAGGAATTCCTTAAAATTTGATGACAATGGTCATATCTCTAATCACTAAAAAGACCAAAAATAGATATCTACCCATATCTCTCGGACAAATTAACTCTATTTTATAAAAGTATCAATAAATTCATTAGGTTCATGAACCAAAAATTTATAATTATTTTTTTATTTATATAAGTTATTGAAAATAATAAATAAAATTAATAAAAGTTTTATTAACTAGACTTCAGGTGAACATAAGTTAAATTCCAAGACTGTGGCCTACACAGTGCTACTGGTGCCACAGCTCAGCAACATGAATCTGCACAATTATATTCATGTTGCTGAGTATCCTAAGTAACATAATATACGTTATGCCGAAATCCGTGAGCGATAAATTACAAGGCTAACCAGACAAATTGCAAACACCGTAAAAACAATACCTTGAACAGTGTTCAATTGAGAATCAGAAAGCCCTGAAAGAAGACTGCATAAATACTCATTTGCTGAACAGAATGTTTTAACTTCCATCTTTAAATGCCCTATTTTGATTCAAATTTAGTCAATCGTAACCCGCATGTTATAAATGGGGGTGGAAAAATCAGTCAGGAGACAAGACTCAGGACTGTAGAATTGTGGATTTGGGGTACTTTCCCCCGTGTTTTTACGGGTAATGATGCTTTTTTGTACAGTGTTCTTTGGAGTTGATTCAGCACGAGTTTCTGTTGAACCCTGACCTTTTTTATAAGTCTTAATCAATTTATTAGACATATTGAATCACCCCAAACAACGAGTTAAATGAAATGAAAGAAGGCTTTTATGCATCAAGGAATAACAACGAGGACATTCAGCAATGTCCATTTGATGAACTGCATTAATTTTCATTAGCAATCCCCCATTTCTTCTTTTAATTCAGCGTTTGTTTTTTTGTAGATATCTGCATGGGCATCAATGAATGAATAGTCATATGCCATTTCACTTGCCACCAATGCCAAATGTTCTAAACACTGCTCTGTAGAGAAAGCAGGTACAAAGTTCTCTAAAGCACATTGACCGTGTTGAGACACCAGCTCTGCTACCCGATTAAAGGCAGCCTGAGTAAAGTCTTGTGTATCTTTGTAAGTTAGAATTGGCATATTCATACATGTATACAAATCACATTTGGAGAAATATAGAACAAGTATACATGTATATGCAACACATGTATACAAATTTATTTGTATATTTGTATTCCTCGAGACATTTTATTTTTGGAAACTTGCAGAAATGGCAAAAACAGTTAGGTTAAGCGATGAGGAACAAGAGCTGATTAGGAAGAAAGCTGTTGAACTAAATAAGAAATTAATGGAAAAAAACAAACAACCATTAAGAGACAGCGAAGTAGTTCATGCAGTTCTTGAACTGTCACTAAATAGGCTTACTGTAGGAAACTCAGGAAACCTTATTCTAGAATAAAAAAAAGGGAGTTAAATACTCCCTTTCTTTTTGCTCTGACGAATGTCGCATAACGTAACTATTATGTTAAATAAGATATCCAAGATTGCGCCCTACATAACTCAGCCGTTGGCGCAACTTCACTGGAGAGATTCACCACCATATTAATCTCTCCAGTGAAGTATCCTAATGAACATAATATACGTTATGCCGAAATCCGTGAGCTTTGGACGTTTGTGTTTTTATTGTGGACGTTAATTTATAAACGTCCAAACTGATTTCTGCAGCAACAACCTACCGAATCACAAAGCAACTAACTGTAGTCCATATAAAAAATAAACATCTGAAAAATCATAATTAGAAAGAAAAATGGAAGCCAAAAATACAAAAATACTTTTCTAGTGTAATAAAGATGCACATGAGCACCATGATCACGAAGCCTAAATCTAATACGTTCACAAATCATTGAAAAACACCTATTTTGATTCAAATTTAGTCAATCGTAACCCGCATGTTATAAATGGGGGTGGAAAAATCAGTCAGGAGACAAGACTCAGGGCTGTAGAATTGTGGATTTTGGGTACTTTCCCCCGTGTTTTTACGGGTAATGCTGCTTTTTTGTACAGTGTTTTTTGGAGTTGATTCAACACGAGTTTCTGTTGAACCCTGACCTTTTTTATAAGTCTTAATCAATTTATTAGACATATTGAATCACCCCAAACAACGAGTTAAATGAAATGAAAGAAGGCTTTTATGCATCAAGGAATAACAACGAGGACATTCAGCAATGTCCATTTGATGAACTGCATTAATTTTCATTAGCAATCCCCCATTTCTTCTTTTAATTCAGCGTTTGTTTTTTTGTAGATATCTGCATGGGCATCAATGAATGAATAGTCATATGCCATTTCACTTGCCACCAATGCCAAATGTTCTAAACACTGCTCTGTAGAGAAAGCAGGTACAAAGTTCTCTAAAGCACATTGACCGTGTTGAGACACCAGCTCTGCTACCCGATTAAAGGCAGCCTGAGTAAAGTCTTGTGTATCTTTGTAAGTTAGAATTGGCATATTCATACATGTATACAAATCACATTTGGAGAAATATAGAACAAGTATACATGTATATGCAACACATGTATACAAATTTATTTGTATATTTGTATTCCTCGAGACATTTTATTTTTGGAAACTTGCAGAAATGGCAAAAACAGTTAGGTTAAGCGATGAGGAACAAGAGCTGATTAGGAAGAAAGCTGTTGAACTAAATAAGAAATTAATGGAAAAAAACAAACAACCATTAAGAGACAGCGAAGTAGTTCATGCAGTTCTTGAACTGTCACTAAATAGGCTTACTGTAGGAAACTCAGGAAACCTTATTCTAGAATAAAAAAAAGGGAGTTAAATACTCCCTTTCTTTTTGCTCTGACGAATGTCGCATAACGTAACTATTATGTTAAATAAGATATCCGAGATTGCGCCCCATATAACTCAGCCGTTGGCATAACTTCACTGGAGATAATATAAAGATGCTCAATTGGCTTTGCATATACCAACGCCAACTGATGTTTGAAATGATTAATTTTTAATAACAGCGTGTTGAGTTCCATTACACTGTTATCTTTGATAAGTGAAATATAATTTTCAATCATTATTTAATAGTCCTAGCCTTATAAATAATTTGAAAGTCATTAAATTAATTTACCTCGGCACCTGTACGCCACCATGCCGTCCTTCTGGGCTAAATACAATTTGCCATAATTGTAAGTCTCGTGCGCGAAAAGCTCCTGCGCAGGCATTTAAATAGTAGCTAAACATACGTTTAAAACGTTCACTGTAATTAGACTCAATCTGTGGCCAAATTTCATTAAAACGCTCATACCACGCGGATAAAGTTAAATCATAATCCGCACCAAAATTATGCCAATCTTCCATAACAAATTTACCGCTGCTGTGATGTGCAATATTCTCTATAGATGGTAAACAGCCGTTGGGGAAAATATATTTACTGGTCCAAGCATCAGCATTCAGCATAGTGGAATTAGAGCCAATGGTATGCAGCAAAAATAACCCATCCTGTTTTAGATTTCCTTTGACAACATTAAAATAAGTTTCATAATTTTTCGGACCGACATGCTCAAACATACCGATAGAAACCACGCGGTCAAATTGATGATAAATATCGCGGTAATCGGTCAGCAGGATATTTACATCTAAGGACTGACAGCGTTCCATCGCCAATTTTTGCTGTTCTTTTGAAATAGTGATACCTGTAACAGAAACCTGATAGTTTTTAGCAGCATATTCTGCCAAGCCTCCCCAGCCGCAGCCAATATCCAGTACTTTCATGCCTGGTTTAAGGTCTAATTTTCGGCAAATCAAATCCAGTTTGTGTTGTTGTGCCTGTTCTAAATTTTCAGCATCTTTCCAATACGCACATGAATATTGCATATAAGGATCCAGCATTAATGAAAATAGGTCATTGCCTAAATCATAATGCTCTTCTCCCACCATCCATGCCCTTTTTTTGGACTGAAAATTCCTAAACCGCGCAATCGCAATACGAATAATATTTTTTAAATTATTGGGAACTTTTTTATCTAATTGCGCACGCAAAATTTTATGGAAAAAAATATCCAGCCTTTCACAGTCCCACCAGCCATCCATATAGCTATCGCCCAATCCAAGAGAACCTTCTTGGATGATTCTGCTATAAAACTGAGGATTATGAATTTGAATATCATGTAGTTGATCACCGTTAATCACAATACTGGCTTCATTTAATAAGCTTTCTATTAATTCTTTTAAATGATCGTCTTTACTGCCAATAAAACTATTCATATCAACTCCTAAAGATCTTTAAGTTATTGATTCATATATTTCTATTGCGTATTCATTACATGTTTTTTTATATTTAATTCTGTTATAACTTAATCTAATCTCAAAAAATACTCATTTAACAAATTGTATAAACATAATTAAACAACACTTACTACATAAATCCGTTGCTTCAACTTAAAGAAATAAACGGATATTGCAGCCAAACTGCATTGTAATCCCCGAAAAAATATAAAAAATGATCTGTACATATTGCATACGTGCTATATCGCTGAATTTGAAAGTATATAATGGGCCATGTTTTATAATTTCGATCCAGTATGAGCAGCGCATTTTTCGATAGCAAACAAATTGGTTTGGTTACAAGTTTTCCTGAGCTTGTGAATACGCCATTTCAAGGCGATATCAACGCGATTTGCTGGTCAAGACGCTTGCTGGGCGATTTTAATGAAATTGTGAATAAGCTTGAATTAAAAGAAAATATTACCGAAGTTTCTGTTGAAGATCTTTTGGCATTGGAGTTGTCCGAACAAGGTGATTTAGCCAAAAGAATCATTTTAAACGACATGAAGCAGCTTACTGATTGCGGTGCTTCACCTTCTTTAAATTTGCTCAAATGTTATGAGCGTGATGATGAACTCAATTTTATTTCAACTGATGTATATTCCTATCATGTAGACCGATCACCCATCGCCACTGATACGTTTTTATGTACTTATTATGGTGCAGCAAGTGATATTTTGCCGAATGATCAGGTTGAACAAAAAATTTTAATTCCTGAAATTAGAGAAAAGCTTCGGGATTTACACGATGGACCAGATACTGAGTTTGAAGACTTTTTAGAAGAATATTTCTTTGATCTGCATTATCAGCCAAAACCTAATGCCCAACCTGTAAATTTAGGCTTAGGACACCTCTGGCGTTTGGCGGTAGATCATCCAACACAGCAAGTACTGCCCTGTGTGCATCGCGCTCCTATAGAAAATAATCAGCTGCGCTTGCTTTTGATTTGTTAAACAGTTTCTAATTTAAAACCTAGTTTGGCACTTATTCACCATAAAACTGTCACCCAAATACCAAATCACTTTGATTGAGAAAGTTAGATTAAATCTAACGAAGCCAACCTCATCAAGGATGAAAAATGTTAGATAAAAAATTAAAAGACTTTCGTGAAAAGCTGGTACTTGACCATTTTGCAGATGAAGTGAAACAGGATTTTGATGCGGTATTGAGTACATTTCCCCATCCGCATTATGAATTAATCGCGACAGGTGCTGTGCATGATGGACGTGATGATGTGCTGACTTATCACCGGTCTTCGCGTAAAGCATTTCCAGATCAGCATCACGAATTGATCGCACTTCGTCATACAGATGATGCTGTGATTTGTGAATTTTGGCTTTTAGGTACTCACAAAGGTTATTAAAGTTACCCGTGAAACTGCAAAAAAGTTTTAGTTAAAAAAACACTAAAAATTTAAGATTATTTTTATAAAAGGAAACATGCTATGGATTCAGCATTTATTAGTATAGGCATGCCTATCGCCTTAATTATCATTATGATGGGTCTAGGCTTTGAAGTCACAGTGCAGGATTTTAAACGTGTTAAGGACAATCCTAAAAATGTGTTGATTGCCTTGTTTTGTCAGTTGGTTTTACTCATTACAATCGCTTTTTGTTTAGCGAAGTTTTTTAAACTGGAACCATTATTGGCTGTTGGTTTAATGATTTTAGCGGCATCACCAGGCGGGAGCACTGCAAATTTGTTCAGCTATCTGTTTAAAGGTGATATTGCGCTGAACATTACTTTAACAGCCTTCAATTCGGTCATTGCTGCTTTCACCTTACCTTTGGTCGCGACCTTATCCTTAACCTATTTTATGCAAAATGACACCACTGTTGGGATACAGTTAGATAAGTTGGTACAAGTTTTTCTACTGATTTTGCTGCCTTTAGTTATTGGTATGCTCATACGATCAAAAAAACCTGCATTTGCTAAAAAAATGGAAAGTTTTGTCAAATATTTTTCAGTGACTTTTCTCGTGGTGATCTGTGTAGGTGCTTTGTTCAAGGAAAAGGAAAATATTGCGGGGTATTTTGCCGATGTAGGTTTAGTCTGTGCCCTATTTTGTGCAATCAGTTTAGCAATTGGATACTTCATTCCTCGTATTTTCAAAATGAATGAAGCTGAAGCGCGTGCCTGTGCTTTTGAAATTGGTATTCACAACAGTGCCGTAGCATTAACTATTGCCATTTCTGTTTTAGGCAGTACAACCATTGCCATACCAGCAGCAGTTTATTCAGTGATTATGATTTTCTTTGCTTTTGCTGTTGGTCTTATCTTTAAGCTGAAAGATAGAAATAGTCTAAATACCACAAAAGTAATTGCAGAGTAAATTAAATAGACTCTGGTAATGAAATGAGTATTTCTAGCTTGGCAATTGTTTTCTACTCTGAAAATGTACCAAGCTAGAAATCGAATTTTTCAGCAACTACCCATTTAGAGAATAGCTTATTTTACCTTTGTGAATCGTGAGCTTTCTTGCGGAAATACGTGCAATCACTTCAGCTGAGCATGAAGCATCAAATAATACAATATCTGCATCCATACCTATTTGAGGCCACACCATTTCACCCGCATGATTGAGTGGTGTCGTACCCGTTGCAAAATACAGTGCGCGCGAAAGATGGTATTCATTTTTCCAGCCGTATAGTTGTGCAATGATATTACTACGTTCGATAATGTCCCCTTGACCAAAGGGATACCAGTGATCCATGACGCTGTCGGTACCTACCTCTACCTGCACCTCATAATCTCTTAATTCTGCAAGTGGCATTTTAAATTGAATTGGCACACCACTGACCAATTTAATCCCTAAATCACGCATTCTGGCGGCGTAATCTGCAAGCTCACCCTGTTTAAATATATCGTATAGAACAAAAGCATGACTTAAATTTACCTTGGATTTTAAACTAGGGTTTTGCTCCACCAAATCAAATAAATAATCGAGCGATGTTTTACCCACATTCCCTCGTTCATGTATATGAAAATCTATACCAACGTTATAGTCCAAAGCTAATTGTACGGTTGTATCCAAAGATTTTTGCATATTGCCGTCAATTTCTGCAGGATCTAAACCACCGACATAGTTACATCCCATGGACAATACTTCTTTCATTAATTCGACCGCATCATCACGATACAAACCATGCTGTGGAAAAGCGACTGTTTTCGCAGATATTAACGGTGAATATTGATTTAAAATTTCCTGAATTTTGGCAAAATGCTGGACGCCAATTGAATGATCAATATTACAATGCGCTAAAGTTCTGGTTGCCCCTTTTGAAATAATCAAATCCAGAATTGCTTTTGCACGATGTTCCAATACAGGCAATTGTTCAGGCAATAATGTCTTTTCAATTTGAATCATCTCTGCGACAGATTTATTTTCTTCTGCGGCACGCCATGGTCCACCATAATAAGTTTTATCCAAATGAATATGAGCATCATTAATGCCTGGTAATGCCAAAGCTTGCCCGCCGTCGCATTGAGATAGGCCTTTTAATGTTTCAGGAATTTCATCAAAATAAATATTAACAATTTTGCCATTTTCTATATGTAAATGCGCTGTTGTGGTTTTAGTGGCCACAACATTGCCAGCATCATCATATTCAAATGCGCGTTCTAAACGAATATTTTTGAGTAAATATGTAGTCTCATTCATGGTTTATCACCTTTTATAAGTAAATACTTACTTATTTTTAATATTGATTTTTTACTTTCATCAGACTGAAAGTATGGGGTTATGCTTTGATAAAACTTTCTAACATTTGTCGGCACATATTTTTATGCTGTTGTTGCCAGTTTCCATCAACCAGATCTGTTTTAAACATAAAAGACATGGTGAGTGCATTTGATTTAGGAAATACAATCAAACTGACAATCATTGTGTACAAATGCAGCGGATCTATCCCCTGTTTGATTAACCGCATTTCCACACCACGATGCAATAAAATTTCAATATAATGAAGCAAATGTGAGGAAATTAGAGGGATAGCACTCGATTTTTGAATATTTTCGGCATTATTCAGGTTTTCAAATTGCAAAATTCGAAACAGTTCCCGGTGGGTCGAAAAATGCTCTTCGGTAAAATCATAAAGCTTTAAAATCCCCTGAATCGGATCAATCGTTCCAATATCTAGATTTAATTGCAATTCACTACGGCGTAATTCATTGACTGTATATTCCAAGACCTCGACATAGAGTTGTTCTTTACTCTTAAAATAATGATAAATCATACGTATATTGGTTTGAGCTGCTTTGGCCAAGTGCTCAACACGAACGCCACTCACCCCTTTTTCTGCAAATTCGAGTAATGCAACACGTAAAATATTGTCCCGATTAGATATCTCTGAAGATGACCTATTTTTAGACGATGATGCGATTGTTTTATTGCTCATAATAATTGCTCAAAACTAATGTCCGATAAAAGGCACCGTAAGTGCTTTAGGCGCTGTTTGTTTGCCCATTAAACCTGCAACTGCAAATAAGGCTAATACATAAGGCAGCATAATTAATAATGCAGGTGGTACATTAATACCCATAGCTGGTAGTTGATATTGTAGTGCGCTGACTATACCAAACAGGAAGCAGGCTAAAGCGGTTTTAATGATATTCCAGTTACCAAAAATAATCGCAGCTAAAGCTAGGAATCCAATACCACTGGTCATACCCTCAGTAAAAGTATGAATATCTCCAAGTGAAATCAAGCAACCGGCAATAGATGCCATAATACTGGAAACAAAGACTCCAAAGTAACGTAATGCTGTAACTGATAGACCTGATTGATCTACAGTTTTAGGTTCTTCACCTACTGCATTGACACTAATACCAAGTGAAGTTTTCTTCATCATGAAGTACACAATAAATAGCAGCACCAAGCCAAAATATACGATCCAGGACTGATTAAAAATATTGGCTAAATTTGGAAATTGCTCTGGACTAAAGATTTGTAATTTATTAAATCCAAAACTGGTTTTGACATTGCCATCATTATTTTCAAAAAAGACTTTTCGATATATTAAAGTTGTTAAACCCAAAGCCAGAATATTAATACCAATCCCGGTCACCAGTTGATTGGCTTTTAAGGAAACACTTAAAAATGCCTGTAAAAGTGCCAAAGGCAAAATCCCAATAATGGCGATTAAAAATCCGAGCATTGGGCTGTTGGTTAAATAGGCACCGTAAATTCCAAGAAATGCACCAGATAACATCATGCCGTCAACACTGGTATTAATAACACCAGTTTTTTGGCTGACCAATTCACCTGTTGCTGCAATCAGCAATGGAGCAGATAAACGAATTGCAGCGCCCATAAAGATGGCTAAAATTTCGATAGACATAGGTTATGCTCCTTGACGACCCAACCAGCGTGCAGCACCGGCAATGATTAAAATAATCAGACCTTGAATTGCCAGTACCATTGCTGATGGAACTTGTGCAACTAACTCAAGGTTAATTCCTCCAGAGCGTAAAAAACCAAATACCAGTGCTGCAGTAAATACACCCAAGACTGAACCTCGGGCCAGTAGACCTACGACCAGACCATCAAAACCGTAGCCTGATGAAAATCCTGATTTAAGTACCTGTTGGTCTCCTTGAAGCATCAAGCCACCAGCTAATCCGGCAAAACCACCAGAAATCGCCATCACAATCACAATGGTCGAAAATACTGGAATACCTGCGCGTTTCGATGCATGCTGGTTATGACCCACACTGCGTAAATAAAAACCAAAACGGCTATAGTGAATCACGGCATATACGATCACCGCTAAAATTAAAGCAATCACTAATCCTAAATTCAGGTTATAGCCACTATTTGCAAAAATAGCAGGAATCATGGTGTTTTCAGGAATAGGTAAAGACTGTGGCAAAGATGCACTTGTGGTCATCGGTTGTTTTAACAGGTAATCACTTTGTACAGAGCAGTACAGCAACCACACTGCAATGAAGGACAATAGCAATGTACTGATGACTTCATTGGTCCCCATTTTTGCTTTAAGAAATCCTGCAATTGCGCCCCAAAATGCACCAGCGAGTACGGCCCCAGCTAAAGGATATAAAAAAGCAAGTCCTGACGGTAATGCGGATGCTCCACCATATAAACATAATGCTGTGGCCATAATGCCACCAACAGCCAGTTGCCCTTCTGCGCCGATATTGGCCAGTTTAGCTTGATCAGCAAGAATAAAACCCAAGCCAATCAAGGCAAAATACAAGGCACGATTGATTGAAGAACCAATTACATAGGGTGAACCCCAGGCACCATCCATAAATGCACTTAAAGCATCGGCAAATGACAACCCATAAGCATTGACAATACCAAAAGAAATCATGAGTGATGCCAATACTGCGACGACTAAAACCAAGACAAGTCGTACATAATTATTTTGAAAAAAAGTCTCATTTTTCATCTGTTTGCCCTGCCATCCACGATCCAATTTGCTCACGATTCGCCTGTTCACCACTTACTTCACCAATGATTCTCCCGCGATAAAACACCAAAATACGATCCGCCACCGCCATAAGTTCATCGAGTTCTGAAGAAATCAGTAAAACGCCTAGTCCTTGATCACGCGCTGAACGAATGTGATCGTAAATCGTCGCAACGGCGCCTACATCTAAACCACGTGTCGGTTGTGAAGCCAATAAAAAGTGCAAAGGATCAAGTGTGAGTT
This sequence comes from Acinetobacter bouvetii, assembly GCF_902753875.1. GTDB lineage: Bacteria > Pseudomonadota > Gammaproteobacteria > Pseudomonadales > Moraxellaceae > Acinetobacter > Acinetobacter bouvetii_A. The sequence continues at coordinate 203,340 of NZ_CADDTS010000048.1, forward strand.
CTCTTGCAAATACAGCCTTTTGTTGATTCCCACCAGACAAACGCCCGAATGGGATAGATGAGGATGCTGCCCGGACATCATATTTTTGCATCAAGCTTTCTGCATCAGATTTAAGCTTTTTACGGTTGATAAAACCGAATCGGGTATATCGATCAACATGGTTGAGCAATATATTTTCCGCCAAGGTCATTGGGGTAACACAACCAGTTAAATGGCGGTCTTCAGCAATAACACCGACACCTTGTGCAGTTAATTGCTTGGGTGTAGCCAGACTGACATCCTGACCATTAATAAAGATGTGCCCGGAGCTGCGGGTTAACATGCCCGATAAAATAGAAGCCAATTCACTTTGACCATTGCCTTCAACACCAGCAATTGCAACAATTTCAGCCTTATTGACAATAAAAGTGACATTATCAAGTTTTTGAACGCCATCAGTATCGACGTAGTTCAAACCATTCACTTGCAGAATTTCATCTTTAATATCTCTGGCATTCGGACTGCCATTACGTGAATCACGTTGCTCACGTTTTAATAACTTGATTTCATTCTGATCATCTCCACGATGAATCATGGATTTCACCAGACGAGCGATATCTTTTGTCGGTTGGTCTGAATGATCAACAATAGCCCCAGCACGCAATACAGAAACTTTTGAAGCTACTTTCTTAATTTCAGCGAGCTTGTGTGTAACCAGTAAAATACTGCAGCCACGTGCTGCTACTGCCTGACAGATTTCCAGTAATGCATCTATTTCATGCGGTAAAAGTACTGCTGTAGGCTCATCTAAAATGAGGACTTTAGGTTGTCGAATCAAACACTTAATAATTTCTACACGTTGCTTTTCGCCTACCGCCAACTCGCTGATTTGTGCATTTAAATCAATGCTAAAATTCAGCTCTTGCAATAATTTCTCAATTTCTGCCTTATATTTTTGACGATTCAAAATGCCTTGGCTGCGGCCCAGCAATAAATTATCTAAAACAGTAGTGTTTTCAATCAAGGAAAAGTGCTGATGCACCATGGCAATGCCATGGTTTAATGCATCTTTAGGACTCTTTGCAGTGAAAGGCTGGCCATGTAATAAAATTTGCCCTTCACTGGCATTGAGTGAACCAAAAATAATATTACAAAGCGTGGATTTACCTGCACCATTTTCACCAAGTAAACAATGAATTTCTCCTTGCATGAGCTCAATTGACACATCTTTCAATGCTTGAAAAGTCCCGAATGTTTTTTTAATGTGTTGCAGAGAAAGTACGCTTGGGTACATTTCTTCTGCAATGGTTTCAGGTTGAATCGCTTGTAACATAATTAACCTTCCGCTACTTTAATTTTGCCATCCAACAAATCTTTTTTAATTTGTTCAATTTTGGCATTTTGCTCAGGTGTACCATTACAGATCTTGAAGTTTGAAGATTTGTCGCCCATACCTAAACCAAACGGTTTATAGCCTGCTTGCCATGTGCCCTTGTTTAGTTCCTCAATGGCATATTGCACTTGATAGCCAACGCCAGTGGTACTGTATGCCAGATACAATGGATTCTTTTCATCACAGCGGTTGAAATAAGCGCCTACAATATGTGTCCCTTTTTCTTTAGCTGCTTGCTCAACACCTTTTATGCCTAAATTGATCAGGTAAGCATGAATATCCGCACCTTGTGAAATGGCTGCCAGCGTTGCTTCCTGAGCTTTGGTTACATTTTCAAAATCACCGGTATAACTGGTAATGACCTTCACTTTCGGGTTGATATATTTGGCACCGTTGGCATATTCATTCCCTGCATTCACGATTGCTGGAATTTCCATCCCTCCGACATAACTGACCACACCCGATTTGGTTAACATGGCAGCTGCAGCACCTGCTACAAAGTAGATTTCGGCTTGTTTAACGTCATAACCCGCTACGTTGCTTGGCATATCTGGTTCTTGGTTTCCGCCAATAATCACAAATTTCACATTTGGAAATTTTTTAGCCACTTTAAATACGGAAGCCTGAGTTTGGCCGCCTACACCAATGACCATCTGGTTTTTTGAAGCCAAAGTGGTTAGTGCCTGATCCATATCTGCATAGTTGATATTTTCAATTACTTGGGTTTTTAATTTTTCACCAAATTCTTTCTCTGCTTCTTTAATTCCGTCAAAACCTGAACTCATCCAGCCTTTATCGGTTTTAGAACCAGGAATCAATATCCCGACTTTCATTGCCTCTGCAGGAGCCACTGTGCCTGATGCAGCTTCCGGTTTGTTTTCACAACCGGCCAAGCCAGTTAAAGTTGAAAATGCAACCATTGTTGCCAGCATTTTAGATTTGAAAGTACCCATATTAATCACCATAGTTGTTAGTAAGTATTTACTTACTTACATGAAGCAATCTATATGCCAATATTGATTTAATAGGTAATAAATAAAAAAATTACACCATAAGGTGTAATTTTTTAAGGTTGGAAATCATTAACATTTCACTAAAAGCCTAATGCAATACCATCACTACGTGGATCATGTGCGCCATACAATCCATCCTGTGTTATTTGAATCACCCCAGGTTGCCCTGCCAAGGGACTTTGTGCATCAATAATGTCTATTTCATGCCCCATTTGGGTGAGTTTTTGTACGATATCGGCTCCAATATCATTTTCAAGTTTTAAGGTGTCTTGGCTATTTGAAAATGTTTTTCCCAATAAAAATCTTGGCTTGGCTAAAGCTTCATAAGGTAAATTCTGATAATCAATCAAGCGCGTCAAAATAGTTGCCAACGTTTGGGGCTGACCATCTGCACCTTGCGTACCATAAAGCAAAAATGGTTGATTATTCTTTAGATAAATCCCAGGGTTTAAAGTATGGAAAGGACGTTTGAACGGGGCTAAACTATTTGGATGCTTTTGATTTAAGGAAAAGGATGCCCCGCGATTATGCCATAGGACTCCGGTATCGCCAGCCATGACACCACTGCCCCAGTCATAATAAATGGTTTGCAACATGCTGACACAGTTACCATAACTATCTACTACACCGATATAGACGGTATCGCCATGCTGATAAATTTCATTCCATTCAAGCGCATTATTTAATGAAATATTTTTACTTTTCTCCTTCAGGTAATTTTCATTAAGTAATTTTTCAATATCAAAGTGATAAAAATCTGGGTCAGCCACATATTGGTTGCGGTCAAGAAAAGCCTGTTTAATTGCTTCTACGATAAGATGGTAATACGCAGCACTATTTTCTGCTGCAATATGATTCAGTGGGAACTGTTCTAAAATTCCCATGATTTGTAAAGTTGTCACGCCTTGGGTCGGTGGCTGTAATCCACATAACACGCCATCACGATATAGAGTCTTTAAAGGCTGTTCAATTCTTGCATGCGTGCGTTTTAAGTCATTCGGACTAATTGTTGAACCTAATTGTTGCAAACCCTCGACCAGACGTGTTGCAAGTTCTCCTTCATAGAATGAACGCGCCCCATATTGTGCCAAATGTTCTAATGTTTGCCCGAGTTGTATTTGTTTGAACCGTTCACCCGCTAAAAACGGTTTCTGCTGATTGCTGAATACAGCTTGAAAACCAGGCCAGTCATTCATCTCCTGTGCACGATATTGGTACCAATATGATTGGGATTGTGTCAATTCAATGCCGTTATATGCTGCATCTAGAGCAGGTTGAAGCAGTTCCTGCCATGCAAAATGATTGCCCCAATTGGATGCAGAAAATTCGTAGGCCTTGCCCCATGTATCGACGGTGCAGGCTGTTGTAATAGCCGAATTAATTCCTCTGGTAGGAATTTTATCTTTAAAATTATTTAATTTTTCAAAAGCTTGCCCTATACCAGAGATCGTATGGACATCACCATCTTTATTGCTTAATACCATAAATGCATCTCCACCCAAGCCATTGAAATGTGGATATGTGACACTCAGCATGGAAGCAATCGCAATGGCCGCCTCAATGGCATTGCCGCCCTGTTTCAAAATTTTTAAACCTTCTGCACTCGCAGCAGTATGCGGGCTTGTCACCATAGCGGATGTAGCAAATGTACTTTTTGTATTGATATGTTGGAACATCGTCATAATGCTATCGCTACCTTATTCCGAAATTTAATTGGCATCTTAATTGCTTAAAGTAAGTAATTACTTACTTGCAACAACAATGCCAAATTTGCCCGAATCATGATTCGGAGCTGACAATAAGGTGATCTAATATGACTCAATATCAAAACCATTCTAATGCTATTGGTACTTATGCACATACTGCGTGGCATGCGTCACCAACAACTGTGTCTATGCTTGAAGCAACAAAGCCTGTAGTTCCGGTAAAAATTGATACCCAGCCACAACATGTCATTACGGATTTAAATAAAACAGCCATCATTATTGTGGATATGCAAAATGATTTTTGCACAGAAAAAGGATGGGTCGACCATATTGGGGGAAATTACGCAATAGACCGCCAACCAATTGCCCCCTTGCAACAGCTTTTACCTACCCTACGCGCTCATGATGTCCCTGTCATTTGGGTAAATTGGGGCAACCGTGCCGATTTAGCCAATACGCCAGCCAATCAACATCATCTTTATAAACCTACAGGTCAAGGTATTGGTTTGGGTGAAGCTTTACCTGAGCATGGCTCCCATGTTTTGGAAAAAGATTCCTGGGCAGCAGCAATTGTGGATGAATTAGCCCCTGAAGCCAGTGATATTTTGGTTGATAAATATCGGATTTCAGGTTTTTGGGATACAGAGCTGGACAGTATTTTAAGAAATTTAGGCATTAAAACCATTTTGTTTGCTGGTGTGAATACAGATCAATGTGTTTTGCATACTTTGACAGATGCCAATTTTCTCGGATATGGCTGCATTATGTTGAAAGATTGCTGTGCAACCAGTTCACCTGATTTTTGTACTGAAGCAACCATTTGGAATGTTAAAAAATGCTTTGGCTTTGTCTGTGATTCTACCGATGTACTCAGCAGCATTCAGAATATAGCTGGTGAATAGGTTATGAATAGTCCTTTTATTGAACCACAGCTTGCTTTCCAGCAATTTTCAACTGGCGCACTTTCACATTTAAGCTTTGCCATTAAAGATCTGATTGATGTCAAAGACTATGTCACAGGAGGTGGGAACCCCACCTGGAAAAATACACATGAACCATCGCAGCAACATGCACCCTGTGTGCAATTACTGCTTAATGCAGGTGCAACTTTTAAAGGTAAAACCATTACTGATGAACTTGCCTATAGTTTAGAAGGTCGCAACCATTTCTTTGGTACACCGCTAAACCCTAAATGGCCCGAAGCTATGCCGGGAGGTTCATCCAGTGGTTCGGCATCTGCAGTAGCTCTACAACAGGTCGATTTTTCACTAGGTACAGATACTGGTGGATCTGTACGTGTACCTGCTGCTTTTTGTGGCATTTGGGGTATACGTCCAACTCATAATGCCATTTCACTTACAGGTGTCCTTCCTTTTGCCAGTAGCTTTGATACTGTGGGCTGGTTTGCCCATGACATTGATACTTTTATTGAAGTCGCAAAAGTGCTTTTACCTGAAGATAAAACCTCACTCAATCTGAATTCTACACTCATTGGTGTCGCAGAAGCTTTTGATTATCGTCAACAAAATGCTCCTAACCAAGCAGCAGAATTAATGAATTTTGCTAAAAAAATGGGCATGCATAAACTGCAACAGATCATTCAATATCCTGTGCAGGACTGGCTAGCCTGTTATCAATACTTGCAAGATGCCTCTATCAAGGAAAATTTAGGGCCGTGGATTGAAAAATATTCACCTGAATTTGGCCCGCTAATGCAAGGTAATTTTCAAAGAGTGATGGAAAATGATGGTCGTGACAGCGCTAAATATGCAGCACTACAGGCAGAAATTTCACAACAACTGGATGATTTGCTCAGTCAACATATACTCATTTTACCCACTACACCAATGGCGTTATTAAACAAAGATATAGACTCCACAAGCTTAGCTTTATTTTATCAGCAAGCCTTAACAGTCAATGCCATAGCGGGTCTGGCTGGATTACCGCAAGTCACTATCCCTGTTAAAAATACACAAGATTATCCGATTGCCCTGTCCATTATTGGTCCTAAGCATTCTGACCTACAACTTATACAACTTGCCAAAACATTATTTCATCTCGCACAAGATGCATAAGGATTAAACTTATGATTCGGCCCAAATATTTACCTGATAACTTTAGTTTAATGATTATCAGTATGGTGATTCTTGCGAGCTTTTTGCCTATTCAAGGTCATGCTGCACAAATTTTTAGCCATTTGACTGATGCTGCAATTGCACTGTTATTTTTTTTGCATGGTACCAAGTTATCTAGAGAAGTAGTGATTCAGGGTATTAAACATTGGCGATTGCATTTGGTCATTTTTTTGGCGACCTTTGCCTTGTTCCCTGTTTTGGGCTTATTACTCAAACCTGTGATTGAGCCATTTCTCAATGCCCAGCTTTATCTGGGTATATTATATATTTGCTTATTACCATCCACCGTACAATCTTCTATTGCCTTTACCTCTATTGCTAAAGGCAATGTCCCTGCGGCTTTGTGTAGTGCATCGGCCTCTAATATTTTAGGGATGTTTATTACGCCATTTTTAGTCAGCTTGCTGATTACTAAAAACATGGACAGTACATCATTGATATCTGGAAGTTCCATTCTGAATATTGTGCTGTTACTGTTGGTGCCGTTTATTTTGGGGCAATTATTACGTCCGAAAATATTTCCAATCATCAAACAGCATCTTTCTTTGGTCAAAGTTGTTGATCAGGGTTCCATTTTAATGGTGGTTTACTCCGCATTCAGTGCAGCTATTGTTGAAGGAATTTGGCATCAAGTATCCATTTCAATGTTGCTGAATCTGGTCATGATCTGCGGATTCTTACTCGCCATTGTAATGTTATTATTACATTTCACAGCACCTAAATTAGGCTTTAGCCGCGAAGATGCCATTACGATTTTATTCTGCGGTTCGAAAAAAACATTAGCCAGTGGTATTCCTATGGCAAAAATTATTTTTGCAGGCCAACCCTTTGGTCTGATTATTTTGCCCTTGATGCTATTTCATCAAATCCAGCTGATTGTTTGTGGGATTTTAGCGAGCCATTTTGCTAAAAATGCAGAAGCATATTCCGAAAAATTAGGCTGATATTTTTATGCTATGAACTGTATCCAATTATCCAACCATTGCAGGAATGGCTTTGCCAGATAATAGATACAGTTCATCATTCATGTTGACTAAAAGTAGTCTCTGAATACTTTCAGTCATATGGATCGGATGGAAAGCTAGATCACACCATCATTTGCGCTTCTTTTTACCACTGAGCAAATCCATGGCCTGCGCATAATGTGTCGGTGCGATACGCTGAATCAGATCAATAATCTTGGCATCATTGCCAATCAATACACGGCGCTCATTGTTTTGTACAGCGTTTAAAATCACTTTGGCAGCTACTTCTGGTGGCGTTTTTAATACCTTGTTAAATGCACTGCTCGCACGTTCCGGATTCATACCAAGCGAACGAATACTGTCACTCATACGAGCACTATTGGCAATATTGGTGCGGATTCCACCCGGATGTACGCAGGTCGCACTGACACCTACATTTTCCAAGTCCAATTCCTGACGTAAAGCTTCGGTAAAACCGCGCACTGCAAATTTTGTTGCATTATAAGCACTTTGGGTCGGCTGCGCCGTTAAGCCAAACAGGCTAGAAATATTAATAATATGTCCGTCACCACTTTGCTTTAAATAGGGTAAAAAGGCTTTGGTTCCGTATACCACACCCCAAAAGTTGATATTGAAAATCCATTCTGCTTCTTCATAACTCATCCCTTCTACAGTACTCGCTAAAGCCACTCCGGCATTGTTAAAAATCAGGTTGACCTGACCGTGATCTTTAACCGTCTGTGCTGCCCAGCTTTGTACCGCTTCACGGTCTGATACATCCAGCTTTGTCAAAGTGACATGTACTGGATATTGCTTCACTTTAGACAAAGTTTCAGCCAAACCTTGTTCATTAACATCACTCAATGCCAAATGCGCGCCTTGCTGTGCCAGTTGAATCGCCAACTGCTGGCCGATTCCTGAACCTGCCCCTGTGATTGCTGCAACTTTTTGATGAAAACTTTTCATGCGATAACTCTTAATCTAATGGATAAAAATGAATGGCGTTGTATCTGTACTGTTTGAGCAACCCTATATTCGAGTTTGATCATCCGTGAATATGCTGGGTTTGACTGCTTGATCTTATGGTGAATGGCTTTAGAGTAGCGAACAGTTGGCTATGAATGAAATGATTTATTCTAATGTTGATCTATGCATATTATTCATGGAAATCTAAATTCTTAAATATCTTTGAAATTGCTACATCGCTACATAAATAGATGATGATCTATATGCTGAACAGCTTTAAGCAGAAGTCTGATTTTCTTCTCGTGACTTGAAATCATCTGCGCACAACCTCATCTTAAAATTTAAGGCTTTTAGGATTAAAGTGAGTCGCATCATGACCCCTGAACAACGCTTTCAAGCAGTGATAGCCCAATCAAAACAACATGATGATGAAAAATCTCAGAGATCTAAACTGGAAAATAATTTGATCGTCATCAGTCATGAACTGAAAGAACTGGCAGATCGAATCGAAGAACAAGTGACCGATCTGATGTTCATCGAAATGGATAATTTTTTAGAATCACAAGTCTGGAATTCAGAATTTATTAATGCCAAAAATAAAAGATATAGCCTAAATGATAAAAATATTTATATCAGTGTTCTAAAACCCGCGATTGGAAAATTTTTCTTTGTGATCAAGCATGATCTATTTGACAGCACTGAGCATCATATTGAAGCATGTTTTAAAGATAGTACGACCTTAAGTCATTTTAAAACAGCAATACAAGGTGGTGATATTAAAAATGATATACCCATCAAAGCACTTGAAGAATGGTTAAAGGGCTTACAGCTAACGCTGCAAAATTTAAAAATAGAAAGTGAAAAGCTTCAAGCTGATGGTTTGACTTATGAAGTCATTAAAGTGGGCCAAATTCATCATAAAAGACTACCTAACTTTATCGAAGCCTTTTTATCCGTTTTGGAGAATAGATAAGTGAATAGATCTCTTTCATAAATCAAAACATGATCAATATTAGATTTTTGATAAATCAGCACGGCCTCATTTGATGGATTAAATTTTTATGTTTTCGCGTAGGCAATTTCTCGACTTTTGAAAGGTCAAAAGTCGACAAAAACCTTTTGTTTCCCATACACAACGTCCTGAGCCAGTTTTAAGCACTGCTTTAAAATGCAGCGCAAGGGATGAGAAACGTGTGGCATCCATGCCACACTCATGAATCCAATACCGGATAAATCTATTATTTGTTTCAGCTTTATAAATCACTTGTAGTGATTAAAAAATGATTTATAAATGAAGTCTTATTTTAAAGATTTCTCATTCAAACCCTGAATGACCCATTATTGTTTCTAAAGCTATGAACGCTGCAATTCGTTAACCGCAGTTCCCTGCTCCGACAGCCACTTGTCACGACGCTTGAATAACGCAGGTGCCGCCTGATTGACCTGATCAATCAAAGCCTGCAAATCTGCATTCACCAGTTTGCGGTTTTCAACCACCACTTGGCCATTGACCATGGTCATATGCACATCTTGGCCTTGTACCGCATGAACCAGATTGGTATGTAAGTTCATTAAGCGACCTTGATCGATCAACGGCGTCATTCTTGGCGTCGCCATATCAACGGCAATGATATCAGCCAGCTTACCTGCTTCAAGCGAGCCAATCTGCTGCTGCATACCCAGTGCTTTGGCACCGGTCAGGGTCGCCATTTGACAGACCGACCATGAATCCAGTGCTGCGGCATCTAAATTGGAAAATTTGGCCAATAAGGATGCAGTTTTCATTTCCTCAAACATATCCAGATTGTTATTTTCTTTTTCACCATCTGTACCTAATCCCACTGCAATGCCCTGACGCAGCATTTCGGTAATGGGTGCTGCACCTGAAGCCAGTTTCATATTGGAGATGGGGTTATGAGCAACGCCTACATCATAATGCTTAAGAATTTCAATCTCGTCTGAATTGGCCCAGACGCAGTGCGCCAACAGACATTTTGGCACATCAAACATGCCTAAACGTTCTAGCGTCTGAATCGGACGCATGCCATAACGTCTAAAGTTTTCTTCAACATCGAACTGGCTTTCATTGCTATGGGTGTGAAAACCGGTCTGATAATCCTGACAGAGTTTCTGAATACGGGCCAACGCCTTTTCTTCGGCATAAAACAGATGTTCCAAACCGACCCAGACATTAATTCTTCCAGCTGCACCTTGATGCCATTTTTGAATCAGGGCTTCATTGCTATTTAAGGTTTCAAAATAGTTGTGATCAGGATGTTCTGCCACATAAGGCACCAGTACCGCTCGGATGCTCAGTTGCTCTGCTGCTTCTGCACTGCCATCCATATAGCGCCACATATCCACGATGGTCGTGGTGCCTGAAAGTAGCGCTTCGGCATAGCAAAGATAAGAAGCCATTTTGGCATCGTCCGGGCTTAGAACACGGTGCATCGGGTCAATGAACTGCTGTAACCAGTCCCAGACAGGCAAACCTTCGGCCGTTCCGCGCAGCAGTCCTGAATGACAGTGGGTGTTGATTAAACCTGGCATCAGTAAACTGTTGGCATATCGGTTCACTTCTACATGCGGGTATTGACGGGTTAATTCTTCCAGCGTGCCCACCTGCTTGATATATGCACCCTCAATTAAAATAGCCCCATGGCGAATACAGTCCAGTGCCGAATTCATGGTCAGGACATAATCTGCAGTCATGATTTTCATTGCAATATTTCCTTTGCTTGGTCTGCTTAAGGGCTAAAAGTCTTACCCAGTGAAGCAGGCAAATTTAGTTTCAGTAGTTTTTTATCACGTGAAATCATCACCAGAACCAGAATCGTTGCGATATATGGTAATGCCGATAAAAATTCATTCGGGATGTTCAGTCCAAGTGCTTGGGCATGGAATTGCAAAATGGTGACCCCACCAAATAAATAGGCACCCAGCATTAAACGGGTCGGTTTCCATGCAGCAAAAACCACTAAAGCAATGGCAATCCAGCCACGCCCGGCAACCATGTTTTCAATCCACATTGGGGTATATACCGTAGATAGAAACGCTCCGCCAACTCCCGCCATCGCACCGCCAAAAAGCACAGCGCCATAACGGATGGCCAAAACGTTGTAGCCCATGGCATGCGCACTTTCTGGCGACTCACCGACCGCTTTCAGCAATAAGCCCAAACGGGTTTTGGCCAATACCCACCACACCACGGTGAATGCCAGAATGGACAAATACACCACATAGTTTTGCTGAAACAAGATTGGACCAATAAAAGGAAGATCAGCCAGTCCGGGAATATTTAAATTTTGTAATCCCGGTAATGCGGTACTTACATAGTTCTGCCCGATGAAGGCTGAAATCCCGATACCAAAAATGGTCAGTGCCAAACCACAGGCCGACTGATTGGTACTCAGGGATAAGGTAAAAAAGGCGAATATCAAGGCCATGAGCATGCCTGCCAAAGCGCCGATGAATAAAGCAGTTAAGACACTGGCTTCATATTGCGAAGCAAAGGCAAACCCGGCAATCGCACCGACCAGCATCATTCCTTCTACGCCCAAATTAATCACGCCTGTACGTTCAGCCACCAGTTCCCCCAAACCTGCAAAAATCAGGGGAGTCGCTGCGGCCACCGTGCCGGCAAGAATCGCTGTAATTTCTATACTCATCTCTGGTTATCCTTTTTATTTACAGCATTAAGCCGTTGGGTGAACAGTTTCAGCGGGTAGCTGTTTCTTTTTGGCAAAACGGTAGCGATTTTCAATCAGCGCATCTGAGGCCAACAAGAAAAATAGTAATAAGCCCTGGAAAATACCGGTAATGGCCACAGGAAGTTGTAACTGCATTTGTGCCAGTTCACCCCCCAGATAAATCAACGCCATCAGTAAGCCCGACAACACGATGCCAATCGGATTTAAACGTCCCAAATAGGCCACAATAATTGCGGCATAACCATAGCCTGGAGAAATATTGGGATTCAGCTGACCAATCGGACCTGCGACTTCACAAATCCCGGCAATCCCCGCCATCAATCCTGAAATCCCCAAACTGAACCAGATGGCTTTTCTGGAAGAAAAACCGGCATATTGGGCTGCCATAGGCGCTTGGCCACTGACTTCTAATCTATATGCGCTGACACTTTTACGAATAAATATCCAGAACACAGCCACAGCTAACATGGTCAGAAAAATAGAGGCATTGACCCGAGTTTCCTCAATCACATAGGGTAAAACCGCACTTTCACTAAACATCACCGATTGCGGAAAATTCATGCCGTCTGGATCACGCCATGGCCCATTGACCAAATACATGAGCAGGAAAAATGCCACATAGTTCATCATCAAAGTGGTCAGAGTTTCTTCGGCATTAAAATGGGTCTTTAACAGCGCGGGAATCAGCCCCCATATCGCTCCACCAATGGCCCCCATAATGATCATCAGCGGTAGAATCCACCAGCCCAGCTGTTCAAAAAACAGGATTGCAATACCGCCACCAAAGATGGCGCCCATAGTCAGCTGTCCTTCGGCACCAATATTGAATAATTTGGCACGAAAACCGACTGCCAGACCTAAGGCAATCAAAATTAATGGACTGGCTTTAATCAGCAGTTCACTCAGGTTATAAGCTGAGCTGAGCGGCTCGATAAAGAAAATATACAAAGCCTGTAGCGGATTGACCCCCAACATTAAAAACAGCAGACTACCGACACAAAGCATGGCCAATAGCGCAATAAAGGGAGACAGCCATTTCATAAGTTGAGAAGGATGTTCTCTAGGTTCGAGTAAATGCATCAAATCACCTATTCTTCTCTTAAACTGAAATTGGCTGGATTTCAGCTGCAGCCTGAGTCGCAGCATTGTTTTTGATTCCAGCCATTAATAAACCGATTTCTTCAGCATTGGTGCTATGGGTGGCAATCGGTTCAGACAATTTGCCGCTGGCCAGTACACAGAGCTGATCACTAATTTCAAAAAGCTCTTCCAACTCTTCGGAAATCACCAGAATGGCCACCCCCTGACGTGATAAATCGATCAGGGTTTGACGAATAAACATGGATGCCCCAATGTCTACCCCCCAAGTCGGCTGTGAAACGATCAGCACTTTGGGGTTTTGCAGAATTTCCCGGCCCACAATAAATTTTTGCAAGTTACCGCCAGACAAGCTGCGTGCTTCTGCCTGTGGGCCGGCTGCCTTGACATTAAACTTTTCAATGCAATGCACGGCGAAGGCCTTGGTCTTTTCAAAATTGATCAGTCCAAAGCGGCTTAAACCCTGACGAAAAGCGGTGAGGAAAGCATTTTGGGATAAGCTCATGTTCGGAACTGCACCGCGTCCCAAGCGTTCTTCCGGAACAAAACCCAAGCCCAGATCACGACGCTCGCCCGCATACAGTCTGGAAACATTTCGTCCTTCAAAGAAGATTTCGCCCTGATCCGTCAGTTTTTCCCCAGACAGCAATGCCAGCAATTCCGCCTGACCATTGCCCGAAATCCCGGCAATACCGGTAATTTCTCCTGCTTTCAATTGCAGGTCTATATTGCTTAAAGACACACCAAAGGGATCATCAGATACATATTGCAGTTGCTTGACTTGCAGTAAGACACTTTGTTCACCTGAAAATGCCGAGTGCTGATAGGTTGGAAGTTCACGTCCAATCATAAGACGAGCCAATTCACTGGTGGTTTTTTCACTCGGTTTGACGTGACCGGTGACCCGACCATTTCTTAAAATGGTGGCTTCATCACAGAGTTCTTGAATTTCATGTAATTTGTGACTGATATAGAGAATTGATACCCCTTGTGAAGCCAGTAACTTCAGGGTTTTAAACAGCTGTTTCACCGCTTGCGGAGTCAAGACCGAAGTCGGTTCATCCAAAATAATCAGTGAAGGTTGTTGCAACAGACAGCGGATAATTTCGACACGTTGCCGCTCACCGACAGACAGCGAATACACTTCACGGCGCGGATCAATCGGCAAACCATATTGTTCCGAAACTTCAATAATTTTTTGACTAAGCTGATGCAAGTCGTATTTTTCATCCAGCCCCAGCAGGATATTTTCTGCAACGGTCAAGGTTTCAAAGAGTGAAAAATGTTGGTACACCATCCCAATGCCAAGCTTGCGCGCAGCAGCCGGGTTTTCGATGCTCACCTCTTTGCCATTCCAGATGATCTGGCCCTGATCTGCCTGTGTCGCCCCATAAATAATTTTCATGAGGGTACTTTTACCGGCCCCATTTTCACCCAAGATGGCATGGATTTGCCCCGCCTGGACTTTAAGATCAATCTGATCATTGGCTTTTAACGAATTATAACTTTTACCAATATTGACCAGCTCCAGACGTGGAACGACATGTTCTGCAGCCTGTTTTGAGTCAATATGGGTCGCGTTATCAGATAAGTCATTCATAGATAAGCTCGAAAAAATGAAAAAGAAAGGCATGAATGAAAATTTCATTCATGCCATCTGTTCTTATTTAGGTAATGCGCCGTCTACGCCTTTCACGTAATAGTTCATTTTGCCCAGCTCTGCATCAGACAAAACTTTCCCTTTCGCAATCACTACGCTGCCATCTTGTTTATATAAAGGCCCTTGGAATGGGTGAAGTGAACCTTTGTGAATGGCAGTTTGTACATTTAAGGCAGACTGTTTCACTTTGGACGGAACTGAAGGACCAAAGTTTTCAATTCTCACTGCATCCTGTTTAATGCCATACCACATTGCACTTGGCTTCCAGGTTTTTTGAGCCACTTGCTGTAAGACTGGGGTATAGATTTTTTCCCAATGTAAAACAGAAGCTGCCAAGTGTGCTTTAGGACCAAATTTGCTCATGTCCGAGTCCCAGCCAAAGGCATAGACCCCTTTTTGCTGTGCTGCTTGTACGACTGCCGGTGAATCGGTGTTTTGCATCAGCACATCAGCTTTTTGTGAAATCAGCGCCAAAGCTGCATCACGTTCTTTCCCCGGGTTAAACCATGAATTGACCCAGATCACTTTGGTTTTGACTTTAGGATTAACACTTTGCGCGCCCAAGGTATAGGCATTGATGTTACGCACCACTTCTGGAATCGGGAAAGATGCCACAACCCCTAGCGTATTGGTTTTAGTGGTTTGACCAGCCACCACCCCTAACATATAGGCACCTTCATAGGTACGTACATCATATACCCCAAGGTTTTTACCCTGTTTATAGCCAGTTGCATGCATGAATACAGTATTTGGGAACTGTTTAGCGACTTTTTCCATCTGGTTCATATAACCAAAAGAAGTGGCAAAAATCACTTTATTGCCCTGCTGGGCCAGATTACGGATCACACGTTCGGCATCTGCAGTTTCAGGGACATTTTCAATAAAAGATGTTGTGTATTTTCCAGCCAAAGCTTTTTGCGTTTTGATACGACCTTGGTCATGAGAATAGGTCCAGCCATGATCACTGGTTGGGCCAATATAAACAAAGGCCGCTTTGTCAGCTGCATGCGCCAAACTGATAAAAGATGTCCCCAAAACAGTTGCAGTACTTAAGGTCAGTACCAGTTTTTTAAGCTGTGATTTAAAGCTGATTTTTTTTTGCATGAAACGGCTCCATTACGAATGGTGTATTTCTAATTCAAGCAATAACAAGGAATTAGAAATGGGAAAATTGAACATCGGTTTAATTTTTCTGTTCACTTTCTGTTAATTAGCAAGTTCTATTCCAAAGTTGATAAAAATTAGAACATATACACCTCGTTCTGTTTTTTAGAACGAAAATATTATTTTTTATTTATAAAATACAAAAACTTATAATTTTTAACTGTTTTATTTTGAGCATTTTTTTTATTTCTGTTTTGACTAAAAAGTAAAGACCAGCGCTAATTCAGCAAAAATGCATTTTTTTAGCGCAGCCGAAATATTCACCCTCAAATATTGATAAAAAAAAGCCCAAACTTGTTCAAGTTGGGCTTTTTTAGCACTGAGAAAGCTTTTCAGCATTTAAACCTTTTCTAGGACTTTTTGCTCATCTGCATTTAAATCATAGGCTTTCCTGTACATTTCTTCCATGTGCTCACCGGCGGTGCATGGTGTGTAGCGATAACTTTCTGTAACTTGGACTGTACCCGGCAATGCATCAATATGCGTCATATAATTCGGACCATAAAAGAACGGAATGGAATAACGCGATTTTCCGCCTGCATACATATTGCGTACCCGATGTGGGTTGGATTTAAACAAATCGTTACTCCAACGTGGAATTAGGTCACCTAAATTGACCACAAAAGTACCCTCAATAGGTGGTGCAGTGATCCAAGTTCCATCGGGCAGACAAACTTCCAGGCCACCACAGTCATCTTGAGCCAGAATCGTGATGGAGCCCCAATCGGTATGCGCGCCTACACCAAAGCTGTTTTCATCAGCATCGGCTGGATGAGGCGGATAGCGCAGCATTTTCAAGGTCATCATGGGATCATGACAACACTCATCAAAATAATGCTCATCCAGCTGCAGCGATAAAGCCAATAACTGCATAATACGTTTGGCCAATAAGCTCAGTGCCGCAATATATTCCTGACAGTACTGTTCCATTTCTGGGACTTCGGCACTTGGCCACTGATTAATGCCATAGCCTTGATATCGGGCCAAAACATAGGGATGGTCATGCGGATAACTTTTACCGCAATAAAAACCTTCTTTAATATCCGGCTTGGCGTTGTAATCCAACTTTTGTGCTGCCAACTGCTCAAAACCCAAATGGCTGGCATTCAGGCTTTGATCATATTTCAGTTTGGTGCTTAAAGGCAGGTCAAAAATCTGTTCGCAGAGCGCAAATTGACGCTGAATTAAATTTAGGTCAATGCCATGATTTTTGACATAAAAGAAACCTGAACTGGTTGCAGCTTGGCGCAGCAGCTGTACTACATCATTGACCTGTTCAGATCCAGAAGCCAAAGCGCCGGTTAAATCGATTACTGGAATACTCATCGGGCAATATCACCTTTGTCAAAATAGTATGCTGTTTCCAGCACACTGTTAAAATTTAAATCAAATGAAAAGTTTATAAGTCAATCTTTAGCTATCTTATTTAGGAAATGCACCTTCTACACCTTTGACGTAATAATTGGTTTGGGCTAAATCTGCATCGGTTAAGGATTTACCTTTTGCCACCAGCAAACTGCCATCCTGTTTATAGATAGGACCGGTGAATGGATGCAAGCTGCCTTTTTGCAGAGCATTACGCACGGCTATTGCTTTGGCTTTCATTTCAGGTGTTGTCGATGGGCCAAAATTTTCAATGTTCACCGCGCCTTGTTTGACCCCATATTTAATGGCAGAAGTTTTCCAGGTTTTGGCCGCAACCTGTTTCATCACCGGCTGATAAATTTTTTCCCAATGCAGTACAGCTGCCGCCAGATGTGCCTTCGGCCCAAATTTGCTCATGTCCGAGTTCCAGCCAAAGGCATAAACGCCCTTTTGCTGTGCGGCCTGTACCACTGCTGGCGAGTCGGTATTCTGCATCAACACATCAGCTTTTTGTGCAATCAGCGCCAAGGCAGCTTCACGCTCCTTGCCCGGATTAAACCAGGTATTTGCCCAGATTACCTTGGTTTTCACTTTAGGATTGACACTTTGCGCGCCTAATGTATAGGCATTGATGTTACGCACCACTTCAGGAATCGGAAAAGAGGCCACGACACCAATGGTATCGGTCTTGGTTTTTTGGCCCGCCACCACGCCCAGCATATAGGCACCTTCATAGGTACGCGTTTCATATACCCCGAGGTTTTTAGCCTGCTTGTAGCCCGTAGCATGCATAAAGACGGTATTTGGAAACTGCTTGGCGACTTTTTCCATCGCGTTCATATAGCCAAACGATGTACCAAAAATGACCTTATTGCCCTGCTGTGCCAGATTACGAATCACACGTTCTGCATCGGCAGTTTCAGGGACATTTTCAATAAAGGTGGTTTGATATTGACCAGCCAAAGCTTTTTCTGCCTTCACCCGACCTTGTTCATGAGAATAAGACCAGCCGTGGTCACTGGTTGGCCCCAAATAGATAAAAGCCGCTTTTTCTTTGGCCTGAGACTGACTCGGAATCAGGATGGCTAAACTGCCTAAAACCAGAAAAGCACTTGCCAAAGTTTTCTTGTTTAAATTCATCAATGCAACTCCACCTAATATGTATTTAAAGCCAATATTTATTAAAAAGATTTTTAAAATCAGTTGAAACAAAGCAATTAATATTCCAACTTATTAAAACTGAATCTTTTAGCGTTCAATATTTAAAAATTTTTTATTGGATTAAAATAGATTTAAAAAATAATGATGCGTGAAAAATTAATTATCTTTTGGACCAAAAGCTGTTTTGCAATTCGGCTATTTCATCTTCCAGTTCAGGCACTGGACCAATCAGTTCCACCTCTTTTTGGCAATGGGAAAATACATAGGCAGAAGAAACGCTCATGGTTGGGTTTTCATCATGGTTACCGGTACATTCCAACAGTTTTTCTTCGGTCATGCCATACACAACACGGCCGATATTGGCCCAATAAATGGTGCCAGAACACATACAGCAAGGCTCTACCGCAGTATATAAGGTACATTGCCATAAATATTCAGCTGGATAGTTTGTGGCTGCAATACGGGCCAGAGTCGATTCGGCATGGTTGACGGTATCCATATTACATTGGGTCAAAAGGACAGTTTCATGGTCGGGTGCAACCAGAACCGCACCAAAAGGATGATGTCCCAAGCTGATGGCACGCTTGCCGACATCATTGGAAAGTTTCAGGAATTTAATGATCTGCGCTTGACTCGGGCTATTCATGATTTGTGCTGCTCTTTAATATAAATTGGACAGTGACCTTAAAATAAAAAAGCACCTTTAATATAAAAGTGCTTTTTAAAAACTATTTAAACGATATAGCGTTTAGATAATCCCCACTCGGCCAATATGCGGCGATATGTGGTTGAGGATCGATCCGCTTCAAAATGGGCTTCCATACTAATATCTAGCGGCAACTCTTCCGGTTTTTGACTTTCAACCATATCCTGGTCTTCGGCAAAAATTTGCGCATTAAAATCGTACACTGCCTGTAAATCACCGGTGGTATCAAAGTTTCGGGTCAGTGGCACAAACAGGCGGGTTTTATTGTGTGATACCGGACAACACGCATTTAAAATTTTAAGGATGCCATCATTGGGAAAATACACCTTCAATGTTGCTGAAAACGGTGGATACACATCAAACTCACGGGTCCACATAAAGCCTTCTGGCTCCAGATACTGCACGCTATGCGGATAGTTGCTGACGTTGGAAATGTAGATGCTCTTTAAGCCGTAGTCTGTGCGTTCAGTATGGTATTTCGGTACCATCTGATTTTCACGGTCAGCAAATGCCTGATGATGCACCCAGGCAAAGTGTGCAACATCAATAAAACCCTCCAGCTGTCGACCGCTAGAACCACCAATATCCACGAATGGTGGCAAAATGGCTTGATGACCTTCAGCTTCCCAGGTTTCCAGCACCGGGAAATTCGCCTCGCTTTCATCACGGCTAAATAAACTGGTCCAAATCAGGCCATATTTTTCCACCACAGGAAATTTGGTTAGGCTGAAACGCCCAGAGATTTTTGTCAGTTCTGGCTGTGCCGGAATTTTTGAGCATTTACCTTCGGCATTGTAATGTAAACCATGATAAGGACAGACGATTTCTTCACCTTGTACCCAGCCCTTGGTCAGTGGTACACCACGGTGCGGACAGATATCGCGCACCAAATGAATGCGGCCGCTTTCAGTTTTATACAGTGCCATTTTCACATCCAGCAATATGACTTGTTGTGGTGTGGTACTGACGTCCTGAATACGTGCAACCGGATACCAATGCTGCGCCAAAATATTCCAGTCAGATGGATCAAACGCACTACCATTGGGTTGAGTAAATAGATTGAGTACTGGTATTGCGTTCATATAAAACCCTTTTCTTTAATTTCGTGGCTAAGCTTTTCAAGGTCAAAAACAATGACCTTTTGCTTTAACTTGTAATTGAAATTAAATGATTTTTTAGCTTTCTGTCTATTAGAATGTTTCGTACTTCTTATTCTAAAAAATAGAACACATTCGGTTTATTTGAAGGTTTTTAAAAATCATCACGGCCACTTTGGCATAGAACTCGCATAGCCAGCAGCATGATGCACTATAAGCAAGACCATACGGCAAATTTGCCCCCAGTACCTTTATGAATACACCTTTTTCACGTTTTTCCGAATATTTTATCGCGGTCGCCAAAACCGGAAGTCTGCGCAAAGCAGCTGATCAGCTGTTTATTTCTGTTTCTGCGGTACACCGTCAAATCGCCCTGGCTGAAGAAGAGTTGGGCATCATTTTGTTTGAGCGTTTGCCGAATGGCTTAAAGCTGACTTTAGCCGGTGAATTGCTCTATGCTGACCTGCTGAAATGGCAAAAAGAATTTCAACATACCCGCATCCGTTTTGATGAAATTCAGGGACTGAATCGGGGCACCATCGAATTTGGTCTGATCTCGGCTTTAAGCGATGGTTTTATCATGCAGTCGATGCAGTATATGTATGAAAACTATCCCTGGATTCATTTTAATATTCGGGTGGCAGACAGCGAAATTATTGCGAAAAAAATTATGGATGCCGAATTGGATTTTGGTTTAATTCTCAATCCCAAAGCGCATCATCATCTGGAAGTGATTCATTTTCTGGAATTGCCGGTCGGTTTTGTCATGAGCAACACGCATCCTCTAGTTAATGCTGAAAAAATCTATTTTTCCGATACCTTAAGCGACAATCATTTTATTCCCTCTGAACCGCTGATTATTCATGATTATGTGCAGGCCCTCTATAAGCACCATCAATTTATTCCGGCTAGAAAAACCGAATCCAATGATATCCGGCTGATGAATGCCCTGATTCAGAAAAATTTAGGCATTGGTATTTTAAGCTTTCTGGATGTTTTGCCTTATCTGGAACGCAAGGAACTGGTGTTTAAACCAATTCTGGAAAAAGGTCTGCATCCCCTGACCATTGCACTTTGTGTTGCACCGAAACGTCAAGTTTCCAGAGCCTCGCAGTTAATGATTAAACACATTAGTGAACAGATGGAAGCTTTAAAGCTGCAAGTTCCGGCACTGTAATCCTAGAAATATATCAGTTGGTATAACTCTTGCTTTTTTAAATGAAATTTCAATGATTAAGGCGATGTTATGTCAACAATCTGGATTAAACATCCACTGGCAATCTTTACCGGCAACCAAAGTGATGCACGCGGTGGTCTGGTCATCCAATCAGGAAAAATTGTTGAACTGGTGCCTTTAGGCCAAACCCCAACCACACCTGTTGATGAAATATTTGATGCCAAAAATCTGGTGATCTTACCCGGCCTGATTAACAGCCATCATCATTTTTATCAGACTTTGACCCGAGCCTGGGCACCTGTGGTAAATGCACCGCTTTTCCCCTGGCTTAAAACGCTGTATCCAGTATGGGCCAAGCTGAATCCGGAACAGCTCTATTTGGCGACCCAAGTGGCTTTGGCTGAATTATTGATGTCCGGCTGTACCTTTGCGGCAGATCACCATTATTTATTTCCCCAACAACTGCATGATGCCATTGATATTCAAGTACAGGCGGCTGAAAGCTTAGGTATCCGTGTCATGTTGACCCGTGGTTCGATGAGTCTGGGTGAAGATCAGGGCGGTCTGCCACCGCAGCATACAGTGCAGGATATGCAAACCATCTTGCTCGATTCGGAAAGGCTGATCTCGAAATATCATGACCGCAGTGCAGATGCGATGGTGAATATTGCCCTTGCACCCTGTTCTCCTTTTTCGGTCACGCAGGAAATTATGCGTGAAAGTGCCCAACTGGCACAGCAGCATGATGTGCGACTGCATACCCATCTGGCTGAAACTCTGGATGAAGAACAGTTCTGTCTGGAAAAATTTGGCCTGCGCACGGTCGATTATCTGGACAGTGTCGGCTGGTTAAATCACCGCACCTGGCTCGCGCATGGCATTCATTTTAATGCCGATGAAATTCGCCGTTTAGGTGCCGCACAGGTCGGCATCTGTCATTGTCCCCATTCCAATATGCGCCTAGCTTCCGGGATTTGTCCAACCGTAGATTTAATGCAAGCCGGTGCCAAAATTGGTTTGGGAGTAGACGGTTCTGCCTCTGGAGATGCGTCCAATTTAATTCTGGAAGCCCGTCAGGCCATGTATCTGCAACGACTGAAATATGGTGCTGAAGTGATTACTCCTGAACTGGCCTTGGGCTGGGTGACCAAAGGTTCAGCGCAATTATTGGGTCGAGATCAACATCTGGGTGAAATTGCAGCTGACTTTCAGGCTGATCTGGCATTTTATACGCTGGATGACATTAAATTTTCAGGCAGTCATGATCCCGTTGCAGCATTACTGCTCTGTGGCGCAGACCGTGCGGAACATGTCATGGTTAAAGGAAAATGGGTAGTTAAGGATCAACAAGTCCTTGGTCTTGATATGGACAAATTATTGGCCGAACATCGTCAGGCCGCAAAAGATTTACTGGCCGCTTAAGCGATGTGTTCTATGTATCTTAGTCATTGAAATGATGGCTAAGATACAACTCACAGATCATTGCAATCGAACTAAGCCCAAATCACCAGTATAGCGGCAATGACCACCAGTAATAGTCCCCAATGCTCTGCCTTGGCCAGTTTTTCTTTAAAAAAGTAAGTGGAAATGAGTAGGCTAAACAGGATTTCAATCTGCCCCAGTGTTTTGACAATCGCGACAGATTGCATGCTCATGGCGGTAAACCAGCCCAAGGAAGCGATAAAGCTGCAGACACTGACTTTAAAAGTTAAACCTATTCTTGCCCACATGTCTTTTAAAGTGTGACGACTAAATAAACTTAAATAGATCAGCATGCTGAGACATTGAAAGCCAATAATGCTGACCAATACCCATGCCGCACGATGAATAAATGGTAGCTGCGGTAGCTCCAGACTGGCTTCGCGAACCAGTAAAGAGGTAATGGCAAAACATAATCCACTGCCAATCCCAATCAATAAAGTCGGCAGGGAGAGTTTTTCTGCTCTTGGACCCTTACTGAGCAAAAATACCGCGAGACCACCTAATCCCACCCCAAACCAGGCCAGTGCACTTAACTCATCACTGAGTAATGAGGCACCAATCAGTGCAGCCAAAATGGCTTCACTTTTCGCCAGTCCCACGCCAATGGCATAATTTTTTTGTTTAAATAGCTGCACCATTAGTGCCGTTGCCGCGATCTGACTGATCCCGGCAATGACAATGTAAATCCAAAATCTTGGAGTAAAAGTGACAGCAAATGGAATGGGGTGATAATGATATAAACAGGACAAGTAAATGATAGCAAAGGGAAAACCGAACAGAAAACGTGCCAGCGTCACGCCATACACATCTACAGTCGTACTCAGCTGCTTTTGAAACGCATTACGCCAAGCCTGCATAAATGCAGCCATGAGGGTAAAGAGAATCCATATAGATGCCATTACTCAACCAGATTAAAGCGTTAAAGTACTGTAATGTACTCCTTCAACATTGAATTGACGAATCTTTTTCCAGGAAAATGGTGATTTTTATAAAAATGATCAGTAGAAAAATCCAATAAAAAACCCTTCATCACGAAGGGTTTATACTACGTGAAATAGCCAATTATTAATCTAATGGATTACCCACAATATTGCTGATAATGCCTTTCATAATATGTGGCCCCTGTTCTTTTCTTAATTCTTCATACCATTCTTTGGTCACGACTTCATCTTTCATATGTGTGACATCACAGCGTTTCCGTGCACGTAACACCAACTCATTGGCGCGTTCATTGCGTTTATTTTGATAACGCTTTAAAGCATCTTGTAGACCTAAGGTATTAATTTGTAAGGCGCGGGCCAAATAAATCGCATCTTCCATGGCTTGGCATCCCCCCTGACCAATATCTGGCGTGGTACTGTGTGCTGCATCACCGACAATCACCACACGGCCTTTATAAAATTGGGCAAAAGGTTCAATGTCATGAATTTCTACACGGTTGGTTTTTTGCTCATCCAATGCGTCAATTAAATGCTGCACCGGTGCACACCAGCCATTAAAATATTGTTTCAATAAATTTTTATATTCAGCTTTATTGTTTTCTAAACCGACTGGAAGTGGCACATCAAAGAAGAAATAAAATTTTCCGTCTGCCACAGGCATCAGTGAGACACGTTTTCCCTCACCGACAAAAGTCGTCCACTGGTCTGCCGGCGAAAGATCATCACGGATGTCGACCAAACCATTCCAGTTAACATAACCCGCATAACGACGTGAAACCTGTTCACCCAATACATAGGCACGCGTAATCGAGTGGGTTCCATCGGCTCCAATCAACAAGTCAGTTTTAATTTCGCTACCATCGGCAAATTCAACCAGTACTCCATCTTCCTGTTCCTGTAGCGCAACCATTCTTTTGCCCAGTTGAATATCATCACGGCCAAACTCATCCATTAGCATATTTTGCAAGTCGGCACGTGCCACCGGATACGGACGCTGTCCTACTTCTTCAATCAAGGGCAATAAACTGAATTGGGTCATGGTATCGCCAGTCAAACCATCCATATACGCCAGCTGATCCATCTGACCGCCTAATTTGGCGACCTGTTCAGTCAGGCCCAGGTAATTCAAACATTTCACACCATTTGACCAAAGAGAGATGGCTGCACCGACAGGTAAAATTTGCTCTGCTTGCTCATAGATGGTGACCTTATGTCCAAACTTTTTCAGTGCAATTCCTGTGGTTAATCCCCCCATCCCTGCACCAATAATTGTAATCTCCATCTATTTTCTCCTCTGAATATATTGTTTCTGCTCCTTAAAAAGCTAAAACCGTGCCATTTTTTCAAAAACATGCACCGATTTTTTTCAAAAGTTGGCACACGCTGTGCATCAACATGGATCTAAACACGAGTTTTTATAGGGCCTTAAGCTGAAGTTGGGCCTGTTTATAAAAATTAATATTCACGTTATTAGTAGTTTGAATGGAAAATAACTATGGCAACATTAATTGCACCTATTTTTGATCTTCCTGTGCATATACAACAACTCACCAACTTGGCAGATAGCAGAATTGGTGCAGAAGTACTTGAATGTTCAGATGATTTTTTTGCTGAAGCAAATCGAATGCTGCAATTTGATGCCCCGATTTTTGTCGAAGACAAGTTTGATGATCATGGCAAATGGATGGATGGTTGGGAAACCCGTCGTAAACGTCACGCCGGCTATGACTGGGCCATCATTCAGCTTGGGGTCGCAGGAACCATTCAGGCAATGGATATAGACACCACCTTTTTTACCGGGAACTATCCGGCGTCGGCTGCGGTTGAAGCCTGTTATGCACCAAATGGTGACTTAAGCACAGCAACATGGCACTCAATTTTACCAAATAGTAAATTAGGTCCGGGCCAGCACCATATTTTTGAAGTCTCTTCCGAGCAAGTGTTTAGCCATGTGCGCTTAAATATTTTCCCAGATGGCGGTGTAGCACGCTTTAAAGTTTATGGTGAAGTCAAAATTCAGGTTCAGGATCGTGATCAGGTACTGGATTTGCTGGCGCTGGAAAATGGCGGTCGGGTTATTGCTTATAGTGATGCGCACTTTGGGCATCCGCGTAATCTGATTAATCCGGGTCGTGGTATAAATATGGGCGATGGCTGGGAAACCAAACGCCGCCGTGAACCCGGTTTCGACTGGTGTATTTTGGCCTTGGGACAAAGTGGTGCAATCGAAAAAATTGATATTGATACTGCCCACTTCAAAGGGAACTTCCCTGCACAAGTTTCTATACAGGCGATTGATATCGAAAATGCAACCGATCAACAGTTGATTCCGCAAAGCATGTTCTGGCCATATCTTTTAGAAGCACAAGACATGCAAATGGATCATATTCATAGCTTTATAGAAGAAATTTTACAGCATGAAAAAATTTCCCATATTCGGGTGAACATGATTCCAGATGGCGGGATTAGCCGTATCCGTTTATGGGGAAAAACTGCAAAATAAATGTGAATACTATGACAATACTCACGGTAAAAATACAGCCTTTAACTACAGCGAACTTTGCTGCGTTTGGTGAAGTTATTGCGTGTAAAGGTAACGATTTTTTTTATATTAATGAGCAACAGACAGAGCGCTATCATGCACTGGCAGAAGTGGAAACGGATGCCAAGGTTGGACTGAGTATTTTCAGGAATATTCAAGCCACGCAAGTGCCTTTTGAAATTGCCATGCTGGAAAGGCATCCGGTCGGGTCACAGGCCTTTATCCCCATGCAAGGACAGTCGTTTTTGATTGTAGTGGCTCCGGCTCTGGATCAGGACATGCCCGATCTGGAACAGATTCAAGCCTTTATCAGTGATGGTTCACAAGGGGTCAATTATCGTGCCGGAACATGGCATCATCCCTTATTGACACTTGAAGCGCCCAGTGAATTTGTGGTGATAGACAGAATTGGGACTAGCCCTAACTGTGATGTATATCCCTTCCCGGATAAAATTTCTATCACTCAATAAAGCAATAAAAAAGCCCTTGTTCTCAAGGGCTTTTTTATTGACTGATTTAGAAATGATATTTCACTAAAGCACTGACATTGTTTTCGTCTGCATTTTTAATTCCATATTTGTTGGTCCAGACTGAATGTTCAATACCTAAATACAAGCGAGTATCTGGTGAAATATGTTTACCTGCATTCCATTTCCACTGTGTGGTCCAGTTACGTTCACTTTCATGATCATCTTCTGAGGTTGACCAGTCTAGGAAACCATCCACCAGGAAGTCTTCACTACCCAATTTGAACGGAATACCATATACAAAGGTAAACTGGTAATCATCATCTATATTGTCGTTGTTCGCACGGTATAAATTGACCTGTGCATATTGGAAATATGGAATGCTTAAATCAAATCCAATTCCGTATAAGTAGTTATTAAAGCCTTCACCACCTTCCCAAGTGGTCGCAACCAGTACATCTTTAATTGGGCCCAATTCTAGTTTTGTACCCGAAACTGCACCCAAACTTAAACGTGGTGATGCTTCAAAATAGCTTTCTTTACCACTGACATCATTTTCTGTACGGTCAATAAAACCAAAGAAATCACCATATTTTAATTTTGCTGTATATTCAAATGTAGCCGTACTTTGATCGTCTTCACGGGCAATTAGCTCGTAGTCTTTGCCATACAAACCAGAAATACTGAAGTCTTGCCAAATTGGTTGTGCATGTGCGCCAATTGCAGCACTTGCTAGTACAGTTGCAGTGAATAATTGTGTTAATTTCATAGAAGTTTAGCCCCAAAATAGGAAAAATAATTACAAGATTAATAAAGCAAAAACAAAGCCAAGTTTTTTATTTTTTGATAAAAAAAGCCCATGAGATGCATGGGCTTGTATACGCTAGTGAGGGTTAATGGACTGACTCTGCAATATTCTTTGCTGTAACTGTATGTTTGGTTTTAAAAATATTTAAATGATTGAAAAGAATATTTAAAATAATCGCCATTAAACAGGTTGAACTAATGCCTGAGTGAAACAATGTTTGAACCCATTTAGGGAAATTTGCATAGAATGAGTGATCAATAATTGGAATCATGCCGGCAGCAATCGCTGTTGCCACAATAATCAGATTCTTTTGCTCATTATAATCAATTTTTGCCAATGTACGAATGCCACTTGCAGCCACTGTTCCAAAAAGCACCAATCCTGCACCACCAAGTACCGGAACTGGTATCGCTGCAATTAAACGCCCCATAATTGGTAATAAACCCAAAACCACTAAAATCATGCCCCCTGCTGCCACTACAAAACGGCTTTTGATACCTGTGATCGCAACCAAACCTACGTTTTGGGCAAAGGCACTTTGCATAAATGATCCAAAGATCGGTGCTAGTGCACTTGACAACATATCAGCACGTAAACCATTAGAAATACGTTCTGAATCTACTTTTGTTCCTACAATTTCACCCACAGCAATGATATCTGCTGTAGTTTCAGTCATGATCACTAAAGTTACTATCAGCATGGAAATAATGGCGGTCAATTCAAAAGTAGGTATACCAAAAGCAAAGAAACTTGGAAGCTGTACCCATGCACCATTGCCCACTTTACTAAAGTCGCCAAAACCCATCAAATAGGCGAAAATAGAACCAATCACGATGGCTAAAAGAATAGATAAACGACGGATCGCGGCATTCTTGGTCAGGTTTAAACAGATCACAATACCAAGCGTTAAAAGTGCCAAGCTAATATTTTCCACACTTCCCCATTCGGGTGCCTTATTGTTACCGCCCATCATCCAGCGCACAGCCACAGGCAACAGTGAAAGACCAATAATGGTGATCACGCAGCCAGTGACCACTGGAGGGAAAAAGCGAATAATTTTAGAAAAATAGGGCGCCAGAAAGAAACCGATGAGCGAGGCAACGATCACTGCGCCATATACAGCCGATAAGCCGCCACCGGTGGTGACAATGGCTACCATGGTGGCCACGCCGGCAAAGGAAACCCCTTGTACCAGTGGCAACTGAGCACCAATATATTTCACACCAATGGTTTGCAATATCGTTGCCAAACCACCAACAAATAAAGCAGCGGCAATCAGCAAGCCAATTTGCTGTGCCGATAAACCTGCTGCTGTACCTACAATCAGGGGTGGTGCAATAATTCCACCATACATGGTTAATACATGCTGTAAACCGTATGCCGCACTTTTTGCAGCGCCTAAATATTCATGTTCTGGTGCAATGGTTTTGCTTTCTTCAGTCATTGTTTTTCTTCCCTCAAATTAAAAAATGAATTAGCTGCCGCGATATGTGGAGTACGCAAATGGGCTAATCAGTAAAGGAATGTGATAATGCTGTGCAGCATCTTTGACGTAGAAATGGATTACGACTTTAGGGAAAAATGTTTCCACTTCCAAAGCATCAAAATAAGCAGAAGTGGCAAATTCAAGGCTATATGCGCCGCTATTGAATTCAATTAATGCAAAATCAGCAACGGAAACACGCCCATCGGCATTGGTGAAGGCTTCTGCGAGCAGCTCGCCACTTTCATTAAATAGCTTAATGGCTACATTGGCCGCCGGTTGACCAAGATTCGTATCTAAAATATGTGAACTGATCATGATTGAAGCTCCTGAGATAATCTGAGCAAAGCAATTTCTGCCAGCTGATGATGGACAATACGTTTTTCTGAATCAGCATCATTTAACAGACGATAATTCAGTGCTTGTAGAACTTCCCCGCTATTTAAACCAGATGCTTTAATCAGGAAGATGTAGCCATATTTATTTTCATAGGCAATATTGCCTTTGAGCAAGGCTTCTTCTGTTTCCCTATCTACGTTAATAGCTGCTTGCTCACGCTTGGAAAAATCTTGTTCCAGTTCACTCAGTTCAGCTTGTGCTTTTTTTTCACCAATACGCGGATGTTTGTCTAAAGCGGTTTTGATTTCATCCCAAGTCCAGGTCGAAGCTTGCTGTTTAGCAAGTTCCATTACAGCTTTAACGGACTCAAACGGACGTTTGGCCTCAAGTTGTTGCGACCAGCTGGGTATTTGCACACAGTGCTTTAAAAAGGTAATTGCATCTTGTTGAGATGCTTTATTAAATTCAACGAGTTGCACTATTAAATCGCCTAAAATATTGAATGTTTGTTCAAAAACAATTTTGCAATATCAGTGCCAAACTTTGATTTTCTGGATTTTCTACAAAGAGAGAAAATAAAAAAAGAGAAGCTAAGCTTCTCTTTTTTAAAAATTTTTAGACCTTATTCAGCATGATGTTTATACCAGTGTTCGGCAATATCACCACGTCGGCAAATCCAGACCTGCTCATGACTTTGAATATAATCCAGGAACTTTTGTAGTGCTTTAAAGCGTCCCGGACGCCCTAAAATACGACAATGCATACCAATGGAAAGCATTTTTGGCGCAATTTCCCCTTCTGCATACAGCACATCAAACGCATCTTTAAGATATTGATAGAACTGTTCTCCGCTGTTGAAACCGCCCGGAGAGCTGAACTTCATATCATTGCTTTCTAAAGTATAGGGAATGATTAAATGTGGACGTGTTGCACCATTTTTATCAGACAAGCTGCTCCAAAATGGCAAGTCGTCGCCATAGTAATCACAGTCATATTTAATCTGTGGAAATTCAGCCAGTAATTGACGTGTATTCGGGCTATCGCGACCGGTGTACCAACCAATTGGCGCTTGCCCAAACAGCGCTTCGAGTACACTGATCGCCTGATCCATGTGCTGACGTTCAAGTTCAATAGGCATGTCCTGATAATGCAGCCAGCGCTGGCCATGAGAAACCACGTCATAATTGGCTTCTTTAATGGCTTCTACAATGTAGGGATTTCGAGCCAGCGCCATGCCCACACCAAAAATGGTCATGGGTAAATGACGTTTTTTAAACTCGTTATGAATACGCCAAAAGCCTGCACGCGAGCCATATTCATACATGGAATCCATGGACATATGTTTGGCAGGAAAACTTGCAGCCCCAATAATGTCTGAAAGGAACTGCTCTGAACCTGCATCGCCATGTTCTACATGGTTTTCCCCGCCTTCTTCATAGTTCAATACAAATTGAACCGCGACACGAGCGCCATTTGGCCATTCTACTTTGGGTGGTTCACCATGATAGCCAATTAAGTCACGTGAATAGTCTTGTTGTTGAATTTGGTCAATCAGGTCTTGCCCGCGTAAGTATGTTGCTGTCACATCCATTTCCTAATGTGTTATATCAAACAGTAAAAATCTAGGAAGGATTAAGCAATTTATGCGCCAAAGTATGGTGCATAATAATTTAGCGTGCTTATTTATAGTTCAAAACTTACTTTCTAAATTCACTGACGAGTTTAGCCAACTGTTCCATTCCATCGAATGTCGTTGGGATCTTGTCATCTGAAGAAACTAATGGTGAAAAAATAATATTTTCAAATTTTTCAAAGCCTGCTGCATTTTTCTTATGTAATGCTTCTGAATCTTCCGCATAGTTATGAATAAATTGGCACAAAGCCATTCGTAGCTCTAGCTGCATCATTTGTGATTGGATGGAGCGTTTATCCTGTAGAGTAATTTTTAATAAATATAATGTTATTAAAATCAATGTTATAAATGGAATTGAAACTAACCACATACTCGAAGGTATATTTCCATTGAAATAATAAAATGCTGCAACTAGGACTACAAACTCAGCGAAAGGGATTGTGAACATAGTTGTTGCAACGAATGCATATGTATTTTTTGCTTTATCTAATTCATTCTTTTTTTGCTCATAAAGTTGATGAAAACCTTTATTTAAACCTAGGAAATCATACGTTAATTTAGTTTCATTTAATTTTGTCTCTAATTGTGAAATCGTATTTTTCTTATCTTCAAATGAATTATCCCATTTTTCTAATAAGTCACTTGCTTGTTTTAAGTTGACGTTAAATTCGGATAAATTTTTAATTTCACTTGAATGTAATAGCTCTTTAAAAATTTGAAATGGTAAATCTCTTTCTGCAAATTTTACATACCTACCAAATTGTGGATGTCTTAAATATTTATCACTCACAAAAGTATTTACACTTGCAACTTCTAAAGAGATAGAACCATTCACAGCCCCTAAAATAAATGTAAGCTCAGAAAAATAGATATTGATGAGATTCAAACTTAATTCAAATAAATAAATGAGATCTTTATCTTCTTTGCTATTTTTATAAATCTTAATTGCTTTACTCACTTCTGATACGAAGTTTGATACAGGTTGTTTTCTACTATATTCAATGATTTTATCGAATTCACTAAGGTCCATTTTGATATTTAAAACATGTCTTGCGGTCAAAAAGTGACTAGCTAAATTTGTAATTTCATCAGAATTATTTTCAGTTTCTATTATATTTTTTGCAATTAACTCAACCTGTTCAAAGGTGGACTTAAATTCCTGGCTTTCGAATTTAAAAGTCATCTTCACTCTCATTCCATATTAGCAAAGATGACATCTTGATCTATTTATTCATTTAAAACAAGAAGTAACGCTGCGCCATCGGCAGTACTTCCGCAGGTTCACAGGTCAAATGCACACCATCAGCACGCACTTCATAGGTTTCAGGATGTACTTCCATCACCGGACAGTAACTATTGTGCTTCATATCCTTTTTAGTAATCTGCCGCGTATCTTTACATGGCGAAATCAGCTTTTTTAGGCCTAATTTTTCATGTACCCCATCATTAATTGCAACTTGAGACAAGAAGGTAATACAGGTGTTATGCACCCCACGCGGATATGCTCCAAACATCGGACGGTAATGCACCGGCTGCGGCGTTGGAATGGAAGCATTAATGTCACCCATAGGCGCTGCTGCAATCATTCCCCCCTTAATGATCATGGAAGGCTTCACTCCAAAGAATGCCGGTTTCCACAGTACTAAATCGGCCAGTTTCCCTTCTTCAACCGAACCAATTTCATGGCTTAAACCATGCGTAATGGCAGGGTTAATCGTATATTTCGCGATATAACGTTTTACCCGATTGTTATCTTTATAAGGCGTATCACCCTCTAAAGGCCCGCGCTGCACTTTCATTTTATGTGCGGTTTGCCAGGTACGCAGAATTACTTCCCCGACACGCCCCATAGCCTGTGAATCTGAAGACATCATGGCAATTGCACCCATATCCTGCAAAATATCTTCCGCAGCAATGGTTTCGCGGCGGATACGGCTTTCTGCAAATGCTACATCTTCCGCAATTGCTGGATCTAGGTGGTGACAGACCATCAGCATGTCTAAATGCTCATCAATGGTATTGACGGTATAAGGACGGGTCGGATTTGTTGAAGATGGCAACACATTGGCCTGACCAATGGCTTTTAAAATATCCGGCGCATGTCCACCGCCCGCACCTTCAGTATGGTAAGTGTGAATCGTCCGGTTTTTAAATGCCGCCAAAGTTTCTTCAAGAAAGCCACTTTCATTTAGTGTGTCTGTGTGGATGGCCACTTGTACATCGTATTCATCTGCAACCGTTAAGCAGTTATCAATGGCGGCAGGTGTTGAACCCCAGTCCTCATGAAGTTTTAAGCCGACCACTCCTGCTTTAATTTGTTCTGCAATTGGCTCTGGCTGACTCAGGTTGCCCTTACCCAATAAACCGATGTTCATCGGCAGATCATCAATTGCTTGCAGCATGGTGGCTATATGCCAAGGACCTGGAGTCACGGTCGTTGCCGATGTCCCAGCCGCAGGACCTGTACCGCCACCCACCATCGTAGTGGTTCCGGACATGAGTGCTGTTTCCACTTGCTGCGGACAGATCCAGTGAATATGCGTATCAATGCCGCCCGCTGTTAAAATCTGACCTTCACCTGCAATCACTTCAGTTGCAGCACCCAGTGGAATGGTGATATCCGGCTGAATGTCAGGATTTCCAGCTTTGCCAATTTTCCAGATTCGACCATTTTTTAAGCCGACATCGGCTTTGATAATGCCCCACCAATCGACAATGAGTGCATTTGTAATGACAGTGTCAGCCACTTCTAATGACAAAAGCTGAGATTGGCCCATCCCGTCACGGATGACTTTACCTCCGCCAAATTTTACTTCTTCACCATAAGTGGTTAAATCCTGTTCAACTTCGATAAACAGTTCGGTGTCGGCTAAACGGACCCGATCCCCAACTGTAGGGCCAAACATTTCCGCATAGGCACGGCGTGACATTTTCATGATTTATAAACCTGTATAATTCTGACTTAATTTTTATGAATCGAGCTTACCCATCACCCGACCTGCGAAGCCATAAACTTCGCGTTTTCCGGCAAGTGCCACCAATTCCACAGCACGCTTTTGCCCCGGTTCAAAACGGATGGCTGTACCGGCTGCAATATTCAGACGAAAACCTTTGGCCTGTTCACGGTTAAACTGCAAGGCATCATTGGCTTCGGCAAAGTGAAAATGTGAACCGACCTGAATGGGACGGTCACCGATATTGGCAACAGTAATCTTTAAGGTTTCACGCCCGACATTCATTTCAATGTCACTATCCGGTGTAATAATTTCCCCTGGAATCATATTCAGCTCCTACACAATTGGTTGGTGCACGGTGACCAGCTTTGAACCGTCCGGAAATGTCGCTTCGACCTGTACTTCTGCAATCATTTCTGCAATACCGTCCATCACGTCATCACGGGACAATAATGTGGTTCCATAGTGCATCAGCTCACTCACGCTCATACCATCTCGCGCACCTTCAAGTAAGGCAGCAGAGATAAAAGCCACAGCTTCAGGATAATTCAGTTTTAAACCACGTGCCTTACGTCGTTCAGCCACTAAGCCTGCGGTAAAAATCAGCATTTTGTCTTTTTCTGTTGGATTGAGTTCCATATCTCTTTCCTAGTCTATTTCAATGTATTGAATGCAAAATATGTGCAAGATTTGCTCCTTCTCCCTTTGGGAGAAGGCTGGCATGAGGGTCTAAAAAATTCTTTCCTTTAAATAATGGAAAACTTAGACGATTTCCCTCCCTCTCTTGCGAGATGTTGTCTCTCATCCAAGAAGGATGGGAGAACTTTGATTCCTGTAAAAAGATGATGCCGCTAAATCTCCTTTACGGTGTGATTCTCTTCACCCAACTTTAAAAAGAGCGTCTTTCTCCTCCCTTTTTTAAAGGGAGGTTGGGAGGGATTTTTGAGGGAAAATTCTAAGTCCGCCAAATCCTCGGAAATGCCTCATCCTGATCGAACCAGTAACGTCTTAATTTGGCACGTATAGCGGCAAAACCATCGTGACATTGACGGACATCATCGCCCAAAAATCTGGCACAAATGACATCTCCCAATACGGTTAAGGTAATGGGTACATCCATGCGCATGATCAGTTCACGAATCAGGTCGATATGCTCTTCCAGATAAAAACTGGCACGATATTTTTCGGGCGGTACGGCCC
Organism: Acinetobacter bouvetii; assembly: GCF_902753875.1. Classification (GTDB taxonomy): domain Bacteria; phylum Pseudomonadota; class Gammaproteobacteria; order Pseudomonadales; family Moraxellaceae; genus Acinetobacter; species Acinetobacter bouvetii_A. Next base: position 238,484 of record NZ_CADDTS010000048.1, read on the forward strand.
AAAAGCTGCCCATCACCGCGTGACCATTCATACCCAAACAGGAACTTAGCCAACGGTCAGCACCTTTAAAATTTAGCGTGTCTGCAACCAGTAATTTATTTGCGCGCCATAGCTGGAAGCGGTTTTGATAAGCACCTTGTATAAATTGCTCATTACGCGCCTGCCGTCCGATCACCAACATGTCCCAACCAATAAAACTGGAAGCTGTATCCAAATGAATATTGGTTTCTGAACTGGCATTCGCACCATCAAACAGCATGGTTTCCTGCGGCAACCATTCAAACATCGCATTGTCATTTAAACGGATATTGATGTGCTGGAAAGCCTGCTTACCATTGGTGCGATACCATTTTCCTGCACCGGGCGTAGTCACCAATGCATGCGCATGAGCATCAACCTGAATATCAAAAGTTAGATGATCACCACCTGCAATACCAGCAGGCGGATGCACAATAATGGCATGACAGATCCCGTTCGATTCAGGCCAGAGCATCTTTTGAATACGAACCGGGCCATGGTGCTTGCGATGCTGCAATATGGTGCGCTGCGTCTGCTGCTGAGCCTGAAAGCCCATTTCCAGACGTGCATACCAAAGCTGATGCTCTGTATCGGTTGTTGTGCTGAGTTGCTGCATAACAATGCTACGTCTTTAAGCCAAACCAATCACGGCAACCACTGCGGCCAAACCACCAATGATCTGTTTGCCATAAGGGACATATTTCTTCACAAATGCCCCAAGACCTAAGCCCATCACATAAATGCTCGACATCGCCACAACCATACCCAAGATCAGCAAAGCCGCATGTCCGCCTTGACCCAGTTCACTGCCATGCGCAACACCGTGGAAGCTGGCTAAAAGCACCGTTGCAACAGGCAATACCTTGTTCGATTTGGTCCATAACGACACAGCTAACAGTACGAGTGAAGCAATGATTCCAGATTCAGCCAATGATGTTGAAATCACGCCTTGGCTACCCACCATGAAACCGAAAATCATGGCGATAACCAGCCCACCCAGCCCCAATAACTTCCAGCGTTGATTAGCCGTCCACATCAGCACACCAAATGCAATCGCCATCATTAAATGGTCTAAGCCGGTAAAGGGATGCACAAAGCCTGCCCAGAATCCACTGTGGTGATCGTGTCCCGGATGAGCCATGGCCAACATTGGTAAAGCTGCGGCAGTTGCGACAAGTAATTGTTTGAATAGACGCATGTTATGTTTCCTTTTAAGCCTTAAATAAACCTTGTTTTTCGATAAAACTGATGATCTCATTCAAGCCATCTTGAGTTTTCATATTGGAAAATAAGAACGGTTTTTCACCGCGCATACGCTTGGCATCCTGATCCATGACTTCAAGGTTCGCACCGACCATCGGCGCCAAATCTGTTTTATTGATAATCAGCAGATCTGATTTGGTAATACCCGGCCCACCTTTACGTGGAATCTTTTCACCACCAGCGACATCAATCACATACAGGGTTAAATCGGACAATTCGGGACTAAAAGTCGCTGCCAGATTGTCGCCGCCACTTTCAATGATAATCAGTTCCAGACCATCAAATTTTTCACATAGATCATCAATCGCCGCCAGATTGATCGAGGCATCTTCACGAATCGCGGTATGCGGACAGCCACCTGTTTCTACCCCGACAATGCGATCCGGCGTCATGGCTTCATTACGGGTCAGAAAGTTGGAGTCTTCTTTGGTATAAATATCATTGGTGACTACAGCCATGTTGTATCTTTCACGCAGCGCCCGGCACAGATTCAAGGTTAAAGCTGTTTTACCCGAACCGACCGGACCACCAATCCCAACCCGTAAAGGACTACGTTCTGACATGATTTTTTCCTTTTTCCTTTTTCATTTTCTAGATACTTACGTTTCAAGCATCTCAAACTGCTCAATTGCTATTTAGACCGCTTGATTTTTACGATCTAAATAACCGTGAATATTGTGTTTCATGCGACATGCTCAACATCGCATATTGCGGCAAGGCACTGCTGATGTCTGCATCCTGTAATGCCAAGGCGGCTTGTACTGCCTGTGGAATTTGATGATGCAACTGCCACAAAATCCGCTGTCCGCTCATTTGCCCCAGCGGGATGGTTTTAACTGCTGCCAGTACCTGGTTTTCCAGTACGGTAAAGGTATAGGCCGTGAGCACATCAGCTAAATCCAGTCCTAATTCGCCACATAAATGTGCATATACAGGAACAAAACCCTGCTGCTTTTTGACACTTGGCGTTTGCTTTAGTACATCCCTAATCCATGCATTCAAAGAAAATGCCAATTGTTGCGACTCGGCCAATAACTCTTTGGATTCACGACTGGCCCGATACAATTCTGCCCAATAGCCGAACTGTTCAGCGTCATCAAAAGATTCAACCAAGCGTTTCAGGACCGGTAATTCAAAACGCACCATTAACAGCTCAAGCACTTCTTCAAAATAGGCAATGCTGGATGTTTCATCATGAATCATGCCCTGATCAATCGCGCTCTCTACCCCTTGGGAATAGCAATATGCCCCAATCGGCAAGGCCGTAGAGGATAAAGTCAACAGGCTGAGCAGTTGTGAGGCATTAGTGATGGACATGGTGCAAGGCTTTAATTGGACTTAAACGATGATCATGCTGGTGCTGTGCATATGCCCCACTTTCCGGTTCAAAAGGATGGTCAACTTCATTCACCGTTAAACCCAGACCAATAATCATTTCTGCCAATACATGATCTGGCTCAAAATAAAGCGCTGTAGGTGTCAGCATAAGCGGTACATGACGGTTGCCCAAATGATAGGCTGCTTTTAATAATTCAAACGGATCTTGGCTGGAAACCTGCATTAAACGTTCAGCCTTTGCATCAACACGAAGCACATCACCCTGTTCAGTTGCGATAAAAGAACCGCTTCGCAAAATGCCGGTACGTGGTAAATCTGCACCAATATCGACCCCATTATTTAAAGTTGCACGAAAACGGCTCTTTTGGCGTGTATCAAAGGTGAGTTCCAAAGACTCAAAATTGCGTTCAGATGCAATGTTTTCCAAACGTTGCGTATAAATTTTCATATCCACCCTGTTTATGCTTATAAATTCACCACTTGTTCCAAATTGAGACCAAATGTTATTTTGAATTAAAAACTTGCATCAAAATAATGCAGTTATCGTGCCAACTTTATTTTGAACAGATGTTTAAAAAGAGAGGAAATCTCTGTAGGTATATTTTGATATTTATTTAATAAAACATTGTTATTAAAAACTATTTGTAGTAGTCGTGAAGTGAATAGGAATTAACTAGGAAAGAGACGCAAAATTTTTGAGTAAGTTATCGTGTCAAACAACTTAATTGCTATTACTAATTTAATTATCAGCCTTTTAACTCTAGTTGTTGCTTTCTCTGCACTACATTCATGGAAACAACAGTTTAATAAAAATTTGCTCCTTGATTTTGTTTTAGCTGCTTTAGATTCAGTACATGCAATATCACAATTGAATTTTAAAATGGTGCAAAAATTAAATGACTATTCAGAGAAAAATATAGAATTTATCCGAGATTCGGAATATTTTCTAAACCCCATTCCGTCAGATCATTCAAATTTAATAGAAAATTTTGAGATAAAAATCGCAAATTTGAGTAAAACATTAAATCGTTTAAATGCTCTTAAAAAAGAGCATGATTTTGAAAAACTAACAGAAGAATATCTCATGTGCATATATGAAATAGGAGAATTCTTTTTATCTGAAGAGCTTGTCGGTTTTAATCATCCTGAGGGTCGAAAGCAAAATGTAAGACGTTGGAGCACAGATTGGTTAGATAAAGCTTATGATAAAGAGCATTTTTTAGAAATACAGATAGAAGAATGTCTTATAAAGATGTTAAAAATTTGAATCCCTCCAAACCTCCCTTTAATAAAGGGAGGCTTCTTTCGCTCTTCATTTAGTTTTAAATCGCCACCAAATCCCGAATCCCTTTCTCCGGCATTTCACTGCCTACGCCCTGAGCGATCACCTGCCCGCGAGCCATCACGGTATAAGCATCTGCCAGTTCTTCAGCAAAATCATAAAACTGCTCCACCAATACAATTGCCATATCGCCACCATCGGCAAGTTTGCGAATCACTTTACCAATATCTTTAATAATGGAAGGTTGAATCCCTTCAGTGGGTTCATCCAGAATCAATACCCGCGGTTCAGAAGCGAGTGCACGGGCAATCGCCAGTTGCTGCTGCTGACCACCAGATAAATCTCCACCCCGGCGATATTTCATTTCATCCAGTACCGGGAAAATCTCATACAGATGTTCAGGCACTTTACGTGTTTTCGCACCGCTAAATTTTGCCATGCCAATTAGGATATTTTCTTCTACGGTTAAAGTCGAAAAAATATCACGTCCTTGCGGTACATAAGCCAAGCCTGCACGTACACGCTGTTCGGGACTCATTTTTGAGATGTCCTTGCCATCCAGTAGAATCTGCCCCGACTTGATTGGCAAAATGCCCATCAGGCATTTCAGCAAGGTGGTTTTACCTACCCCATTTCGTCCGAGTACCACGGAACATTCACCGACCGGGGCATTAAAAGATACATCACGCAAAATATGACTGCCGCCATAAAACTGATTGACGTCTTTGACTTCTAACATGGTCTGCTCCTTAACGTCCTAAATATTTTTCAATGACATCTTCATTGGCTTGCACTTCGGCCAAGGTACCTTCGGCCAAAATGGCACCTTGTGCTAGAACTGTGACTTTTTCACTGATGGTATCGATAAAACTCATATCGTGCTCGACCACCACCAAGGTGTGATTCTTTTTCAGTTCCAGACACAGTTCGGCCGTACGTTCAGTTTCCGCATCGGTCATGCCTGCAACCGGTTCATCCAGCAGAATCAGTTTGGGACGTTGCATCAGCAACATGCCAATTTCCAGCCACTGCTTTTGACCATGCGATAGCAAGCCAGCAGGCTTATTCACTAGTTGCTGCAAGCGAATTTGTTCAAGTGATTCATCCAGTGCATTTTGTGCATCCGGATCAAGCTTGCTAAAGAAACTCTTTTTGACCCGTTTATCTTTGGGTGCAGCTAGAAGCAGATTTTCCATCACGGTGAAATTTTCAAACACAGTCGGTTTTTGAAATTTACGGCCAATGCCTGCTTCCGCAATTTGCTCGGTACTCATTTTCGCTAAATCATAGGTTTGACCAAAAAATGCCGAGCCTTGTGTTGGACGTGTTTTTCCGGTAATCACATCCATCAAAGTGGTTTTTCCTGCACCATTGGGTCCAATGATGCAGCGTAATTCACCTTCTTCGATGTAGAGCGATAAATCATTTAAGGCACGAAAGGCATCAAACCAGACACTGACTTTTTCCAGATACAGGGCGATACCATGACTAAAATCTGCGCCCTGTTCTTTCGGACGCCCATAACCTTCTGAAGCATGTCCACCATGAGGCTGTATCATTTCAATCATTCGCTGCGCTCCTTTTTAAAACGGTCAAACAGACCAATCACACCTTTTGGCAGGAAGATAGTCACCACAATAAATAACGCGCCCAGAATCAATAACCATGCTTCCGGATAAGCCACGGTGAAATAGGTTTTTACTCCATTAATCAAGCCTGCACCCAAGATCGGCCCGATTAGCGTGCCACGTCCACCCGCGGCCACCCAGACAGCCATTTCAATCGAGTTCACCGGGTTCATTTCACTGGGGTTGATAATACCGGCTTGCGGTACATATAGTGCGCCTGCAATTCCTGCAATCACCGCAGATAACACCCATGCAGAAAGCTTGTACCACAACGTGCGGTAGCCCAAATATTGCAACCGGTTTTCGCTGTCACGGATGGCACCCAACACACGGCCATAAGGTTTGTTCATGAGATGGCGTAACCCGATAAAGCACAGCAATAACACCAAGGCAGTAATAAAGCACAGGCTGGCACGCATTGGTGCAGACGTAATATCCATGCCTAGAATAGTCTTGAAGCCGGTAAAGCCGTTGTTGCCGCCAAAACCGGTTTCATTCCGGAAGAATAGTAGTGCTGCGGCAAAAGTCATGGCTTGAGTAATGATGGAGAAATAAACACCCTTGATTTTTGAGCGGAAGGCAAAAAAACCAAACATAAATGCAATCAGTCCTGGAACTAGCACCACCAGAATCATGGCCCACCAGAAATGATTGGTGCCGACCCAAAACCAGGGTAATTCAGTCCAACTCAAAAAACGCATGAAATCCGGTAAGCCATCGCCTGCGGATTCACGCATCAAGTACATACCGAAAGCATATCCGCCCAAGGCGAAGTACAAACCATGACCCAGACTCAAAATGCCGGCATAGCCCCACACCAGATCCAGTGCCAAAGCCACCAGCGCCAAACACATGATTTTGCCAATTAAGGTGACCCAATAGGCCGAAAGATAAAAGGCTGAATCGGTTGGCAATAAGTGTAGCCAAGGCAAGATCAGCATCACTGCGAAGCATACTGCAATCGCAGCGGCACTCACAGGTTGATCAGATAACATTGAAGTGATTTTCATGTGCTTACTCCACAAAACGACCTTTAATGGCAAACAAACCTTGTGGGCGTTTTTGAATAAACAAAATCACAAGAACCAGAAGAATAATTTTGGCCAGCACTGCACCCATGCCAATTTCTAGCACCGTACCGCTGATTCCTAAGCCCAATGCCGCAAGCACTGCGCCCCACACTTGTCCGACACCACCGACCACCACGACCAGGAAGGCATCAATAATGTAGTTTTGACCCAAGTCTGGACCGACGTTGCCAACTTGTGCCAAGGCACAGCCAGCCAATCCTGCAAGACCAGAACCCAGACCAAAGGCCAGCATATCAATGCGGCTGGAACGAATGCCTACGGCACGTGCCATCTGACGGTTTTGCGTCACTGCACGAACAAACAGACCAAAACGGGTTTTATTAATCAGGTAAACCAGTAGCAATAACACCGCGACGGTAAACACAATAATGGCAATACGGTTATACGGCAGCATCAGGCTTGGCGTAATTGATACCCCTCCTGATAGCCAGGAAATATTCGACACTTCTACGTTTTGTGCACCAAAAATCATGCGCACCAGTTGCATCAAAATCAGGCTGACGCCAAAAGTCGCCAACAAGGTTTCCAATTGACGTCCATACAGTGGACGAATCACGGTACGTTCAATCAACATCCCAATCAAAGCACTGACCAGAAACGCAGCCGGAATGGCAGCAATCAGATACCAGTCCACCAGCCCGCTGAAATGTGATTTAAAGAAACTTTGCACCACATACGTGGTATAGGCTCCAATCATGATCAGTTCGCCATGCGCCATATTGATCACGCCAAGCAGGCCATAAGTAATCGCTAATCCCAGCGCAGCAAGCAGTAAAATACTGGCGGTGCTGAGGCCAGAAAAAACGTGACCTGTCCATTCACTGGCTTGGATGCGGGTTTTGATACTGCCTTTGGCATCTAGTAATACCGCTTTAAGATCTGGATGCAAATTGGGCTGGCTCAGCTCTTGCTCTACCAATGCCAACACATCTGGACGGTTGGATTCTTTTAAAGTTTTTACTGCCTGTATTTTGTCTAATACATCGTTTGATTGATAATCCAGACGTGCTTTCAGCTGTGCAAAGCGTGCTTTGACTGACTGACTTTTTTCATGCAGATACATCTGGTTAATTGTATTTATATCCAATTCAGACAAATTATTTTCTAAGATATCTATCGCTTCTAAACGCTGAGAAGCATCCTCTGATTTTAATTTTTTTTGTGCCTGAGCAAATGTTAAGGCTTTATGTAAGGTATTCACCAAAGTCACTTGCGATAAATCTGCCGGCCAGGATTCAATCGGCTTGTGATCTGGATAACTGAACAGTTTATCTTCTGCTTCAAGAATATAGGTATGGCCAGTACTGTCCGTATAAAGTTGATCCTTTTCGACAAATTCAGCCAGCTGATCCAGCTGTTCAATACTGGCCGGCCATTGATTAAGTAAGGCACGACGCTGGGCAAAATCGCCACGGACAAATTGCTGAATCGCATCTTTTGCTGAACTCACTTGAGTCGTTTGTGCTGTATCTATTGTTGTTTGCGTTTCAGCATGACTCACATTGAGCCATAAGCACTGACTCAAAATCAAAAAAATAGCTGCAAAATTTAGGCGAGTGAACATATGTGTCCTCCCTATTTATGAATGTAAAGCGGTCCCGAACGGGAAATAAAAACCAAGAAAAAGCCTGCTGCCGAAACAGCAGGCTAAAGAGGACATTATTTAGGAATATATGGACTCCATGGTTCTGCCGGAATTGTTTTCGGCGTTTTATAGACCACATCAAACTGGCCATCCCCACGAATCTGGCCAATCATCACCGGTTTATGTAAATGATGGTTAGTTGCATCCATTTGTAGCTTGTAACCTGAAGGTGCATCGAATGTTTGACCTGCCATTGCTTCACGCACTTTATCTACATCCGTCGAACCGGCTTTTTCTACCGCCTGTTTCCACATATTGATACCAACATAAGTCGCTTCCATTGGATCATTGGTGACGATCTTGTCGGCATTTGGCAATTTGTATTCCACTGCATACTGTTTCATCTTGCCAATAAACTCAGTATTTTTAGGATTTTTCACCGACATGAAGTAGTTCCATGCCGCCAAATGTCCGACCAATGGCTTGGTATCAATGCCGCGTAATTCTTCCTCACCCACTGAGAATGCCATCACTGGAATATCAGCAGCTTTAATACCCTGATTACCCAGTTCACGATAGAACGGCACGTTTGAGTCACCATTAATAGTTGAAATAACAGCAGTTTTCTTACCGGCTGCAAATTTCTTCACATTGCCCACAATAGTTTGATAGTTGCTATGACCAAATGGCGTGTATTCTTCCATGATGTCCGCATCAGCCACACCTTTAGACTTCAGGAAAGCACGTAGAATTTTATTGGTGGTACGCGGGTAGACATAGTCTGTGCCTAACAGTACAAAACGCTGCGCCTTACCACCTTCTTCACTCATCAAGTATTCAACAGCTGGAATCGCTTGCTGGTTGGGTGCAGCGCCGGTGTAGAAAATATTTTTTGACTGTTCCTGACCTTCATATTGCACTGGATAGAACAATAATCCATTCAGCTCTTCCACCACAGGCAATACTGATTTACGCGAAACTGAAGTCCAGCAACCAAAAATCACCGCCACTTTGTCTTGAGTAATCAGTTGACGGGCTTTTTCTGCAAATAGTGGCCAGTCAGATGCTGGATCCACGACAACAGGCTCTAATTTTTTCCCCATTACCCCGCCATGGGCATTAATTTCGTTAATGGCCATGAGCGCAGTATCTTTTAAAGAAGTCTCTGAAATGGCCATGGTGCCAGACAAAGAATGCAAGATCCCTACTTTGATGGTATCACCGCTAGCTGCAGGCGCTTTTTCTTCAGCTGCTGGAGCTGCCGCCTTTTCCGCTGGTTTAGAACAACCGGTTAATGCAATGCTCCCCATCATTGCTATAGCAAGCAAGCTTTTTGAAAATTGTTTTTGTTGGAACATTTTAAGTTTCTCCAAACCTTTTAAGGTATTTTTAGTTAATTTGGGAGAAGACATTCAAATTTTGTGCCAATATTTATTTATTAATTTAATTACTTGAATTTAAATATTATTTTTAATTTTTTAAATATTCATTGAATGAATCAACGCACCAATAAATCATCTGTGCGCTAAAATAGGTGATCGATTAGGCAAATCATGGTCATTAAAATTAATCGCAACTTTATTAATGTTAGCCACTTATTCCATCCCGCTCTTTTCTAGTTCTATCATTGATAACGCATCTAAGATACCCACAGGTTCTGAGCCAAAAGTAATCTTTGTAAAAGCATAATTGATCAGTATTGCGATCATATATACTGTTATATATTTTTTTTAAAATTTTGTATCTTCTTTAATTTTTTCTATAACAGATAATGAAGATGTCATCGAAAAGGTTAAAGATTGTTATGAATGAGCAAAAACCTAGAAAGCAACAGCAGTATGCAGACAGTTCAATTTCAGATAAGGCATTTAAACGAGCAATTATCTGGTTTGGTATTTACTGCACTTTGTTCTGTATTGGCGTGGCATTTGTCGTTAATCTTGATAATGCATATATGCCATAGAATAGAATATCTTTATGATATCGGATTGTTCATAGCAGCCATAAATATTGACTGCTATTCCATTCGGTTAGGATCAGTTTAAATTTTTTGATTCTGTATTTGGGTCTGTATATATTCACCATAGACCGACATTTTTTCGTAAATATGTTCTGAATAAAACATATCCTCAATTAGCTGTGTCGCCAAATGTGGCTGATAGAAATGGTTTAATTTGAGTATTTCGGTATTCAGTTCAGCAAAATGAGCACATAAATCAACATATTCCTTGGCTTTATTTTTAAATAACAGTTTAGCCATACTTAATTTTTCCAGATCAATCGCTTCAGTATTTGCTGATGTATCAATGACGTGGATTTTGACAGCAAAAAATTCTTCAATTTGCTTTAATTTTGTTAATTTAATGCTAAGTGGTGTAATCAAAATAATCGTCTGTACATGGGCTAAACATAATGCCTTGATCAAACTCAGATAGAAAAAGTCAGCCTCATTCAGGTCTGAATCCAAGAGCTCAACACCTACATTTAAGCTATCAATAGCCTGATTTAAATCAATTTTAACCAGCTTTTCTGCATTGTAGTATTGCTTAAAAATAGCCAACGCTGAAGTCCTCGCCGGAGTGCTGTAGATCACCTGCTGATTTAAATTAGCCAAAATAAAGGGAGCAAATAAATAGGCTAAATTATTTTTCTTGGCGTTGATATCTGCTTGTGCGATATACAACTGGTGTGTTTTCTGCAATGGCCTTAAAGCTTTGGCTGCTAAAAGTTGATCTTCAATATTTATATCATTTTGATTGAGTTGTTCTATCACTTTTGGGGAAATGGCCTGTCCGTCAATGAATTCATCAATGTTTTTTAATTGATCTGAGACAAACATAAATTCACCCTAAGCGATAAAAAAGCAGAGATAAGAAAACTTTTAAATCAGTCATTTTTTAATTCAAGAATGACTATTTTAAAAATGCATACAGCATTTGGTTGATTATTTCATATTGAGAACAGTTTGCAAAAGATACAATTTTTTTTGAAAAAAATATAACAGTTGGCAGAATCTGTTATATTTTTAAAATCCTGAATTTAACATCTTCAAAGTTATGATTTTAAATGCACGCAAATGATGTAAATACTTTCACATCATAAGGTTTTTAAATTTATGTATAAATCTGAAAAACTGGCCAACCAGCTTAAACTACTGATTGAAAACGGTTCATTAAAGCCCCATGAAAAATTGCCTTCACTGCGGGTACAGGCGCAGATTTCTGGTTTAAGTTTATTGACCGTAATGAATGCCTATCAGGAACTTGAAGCTCAGGCATTAATTTATTCGAAAGAAAAATCAGGTTATTACGTTTCCAATGCCATCTCGGAGCAACCCGATGCACGTCCGATGGTTATTTCCCTGAATTCTAAAATTGAAATTAATTCTTTAATTTTTAAATATTTAAAATCGATTCAAGGTCATCAAATTATTCCTTTCGGTTCTGCCTTTCCCAATAGTGAACTGATGTATTCCAAAAAACTGATTCAGATCATGGGACAAATCACACGTAATAAAAAAAGTTATGATCTGAGTGATAATCTTCCACCGGGTAATTTTCAACTGCGAAAATTAATCGCCCAGCGCTATTGCATGCAAGGCATTGCTGCCGACCCAGATGATATTGTCATTACTTCAGGTTGTCTGGATGCATTGAATCTTTCTTTACAAAGTATTGCTAAAGCGGGCGACTATATTTTATTGCAGCAAAATATTTTCTATGGCGCCTGGCAAGCTGCGGAACGTTTGGGTTTAAAAGTTATTACCATTCCGGAACATCCCCAATATGGTTTTGATCTGGAAGCTTTTGAACACATTATTAAAACCTATCCGATTAAAGTTTGCTGGCTCATGTTGAACAGTCACAACCCGATTGGATTTACTGTCAGTGAAAACATCAAAGCTAAAATTGCCGAATTACTGCATCAGCATGATATTTATTTGATTGAAGATGATGTGTATGAGGAATTGTATTTCGGTAAAACCAAACCGTTATCCATGAAGTTTTATGATCAAAAAAATCTGGTGCTGCATTGTTCTTCTTTTTCTAAAACACTCGGTGCTAGTTTCCGCGTCGGTTGGGTTTTTGCCGGAAAATTTTCACAGCATATTCAGCATTTACAGCTAATGAGCACCATCTCAGTCAATTCAATTCTGCAAAATGCACTGGTTGAATTTATCTCACATCATCATTATGAAAAGCATCTTCGAACGTTAAGAAAGCATTTACAGCAAAATAAGCTCCAGTTTTTTAAATATTTGGAACATAAACTTCCCCCAACTTGTACGCCTTATTTTTATCCCAGTGGTTATTTTATTTGGATGAAGCTGCCTGAAAATGTGGATAGTATGACGGTTTATCAGGAAATGATTGAGCAGAATATCGGGGTCTCGCCGAGTCCACTATTTAATATTACCGCGCACAAACCGCATTATCTGAGACTAAATAGTTCTTTTGAATTAAGCGAAACGCTGAAACAGGCACTCGACACCCTCATTACCTGTATTGAAAAGCATCAAAATTCATCTTAATCGAGTAAGTTTTTTTTACCTATAACAGGCTTTTATCTATAAGCGATTTTTAAACAGCCATGCAGCCAATGGCAAAGACAGAATGGCAATCACAATCATCGGTACAAAATCCATTTTCACCTGATCAAATTGTGCACCTTCCAAATAAACCCGTTGCGCCAGATCTATACCAAAACGTAAAGGATTGACATAAGTCGCCATTTCCAGAATCTGGGGCATATTCTGTACCGGTGTTAACAGGCCAGATAACAGCATCAGCGGCATAATCAGTAAAAAAGTAAACAGCATGGCTTGTTGCATATTCAGTGCAATCGCAGATATGGACAGGCCAATTCCAACTACAGCGACATTAAAACTGACCAAACCAAAATACAGCAATGCCAGTGAACCGTTCATGGGAATCTGAAACCAGAACATGATGATCAATAAAATAATGCTGGATTGAATGAGCCCAACAAAAATGGGGGGCAAAGCTTTGCCAATCATAATGTGTAGCGGTGTATAGGGCGTCACCAGCAGCTGGTCGAAAGTCCCCTGTTCACGTTCCCGCGCCACCGATAATGCCGACAGCAACAAGGTCTGCATCATACTTAAAGCCGCAATCAGTGAAGGCATGATGCCCCAGCGCGATTCCTGATTAGGGTTGTACCAGGTGCGTGTCTCTATATTGACTGGTGCGCTCACAGCCAGTTCCTGCTGGTTATATTGGCTGACGACTGCATTGATATAAGCTGCGGCAGCGGCGGCAGTAGATGAATTGCGACCATCGACAATCACTTGAATGGGCGAACTTTGTCCCTGATTGAGCTTGTTTTCAAAGTCTGCTGGGATGGTGATCACCGCCAGGGCTTCACGCTGATCGATCAGCTGTTTGATCTGATCTGCATTTTGCAGCGTTGCAGTGCGCTTAAATATGCCTGAGCCGTCCAGCTTGCTTAGTAGACCATAGGCATGTTGTCCCCGGCTTTGATCCAGCACGGCATAATCGACATGATTGACGTCATAGGTTGCCGCGTAGCCAAATAACAGTGCCTGAATCAGTGCCGGTGCAAACAGGATCACGCGATTGGACGGATCTTTAAAGATGGTCAGAAATTCTTTTTTGACCAGCACATTCAAATAGCGAAACCATGCAATCATGTTGTTCATACGCTTATCTCAACTGCTTTTTGAGCGATTTACATGACGCAAACATCAGCACTACGATATAAATCATCAGGATGCTGCATTCTTTTAGCCATAATGACCAGTCATCACCACCTAAAAATAAGGTTTTGATAAGGATCATAAAATGCGTGGCCGGTATGATCTGGCTGATCAATTGCACCAGCAAGGGCAAATTTCGGGTATCAAATACAAAACCGGAGAGCATCATTGCCGGCATAAAACTGGTCAGCAATGCGATTTGACTGGCTTGAAACTGACTCTGTGCAAAGCCCGAAATGGTCAGCCCTAACAACAGTGAAACCAGCAGATATAAAAAAGCCGCAGAAACGATAGAAATTATGGAACCCCGCATCGGCACTTCAAATAAAAAATAAGAGGCGATCAAGCACATGCCGATATCAATCATGCCAATGACCAGATAAGGCGTCAGTTTTGCGATCACCATTTCAATCGGCCGGATGGGCGTGACAAACAAGGCTTCTAAAGTTCCACGCTCACGTTCACGGGCAATCAGCAATCCCGTTAAAAATGCGCCAATCAGGGTCAGAATCAGCACAATTAAACCGGGCACTAAATACCAGGTACTGTTAGCCGATTCGTTAAACCACATGCGCTGTTCAACCGTAATCATGGCGGTAGATGCGCGGATATTTTGCCGATCGGCCTGTATGGCCGCTGCGGTATTGATTGCCACACTGACATAAGCCTGCATGGCAGCAGCAATGCTGGTTGAGCGCCCGTTGAGCAATAACTGTAAATGAGCCTGACCATTGGCTGCATCTTCAGCAAAAGTTGCAGGAATATGGAGAATGGCATCAATTTCTGCGTTTTGAATGGCATGTTCTGCCGCCTGATAACTCTGATATTGCTGGGTCGTTAAATAACGCGATCCTTCAAGGCCTGAAATAATCTGGCTGGACTGCTGTGTCGATTGTTCCACCACCACGCCGACCCGACCATTGCTCAGATCAAAAGACAGACCATAGCCAAAAAGCAGAATCAGAATAATTGGTAGCAATAAACCAATCGCCAGACTGCTTTTATCCCGCACTAACTGGCGCGTTTCTTTCTTGAGCAAAGCCCACAAACGAACAAAAAAGGCATTGGAATGTTTCATGACCTCTGCTCCTGAGGCGGCTGTTTTTGTTGTGTTTGCTGCTGTCGGGCCTGCTCCACAATGCCAATAAAGGCACTGTTCATGTCCTGTGCATGATCAGGGCCTGCGCGTTCACGCACTTGTCTGGGGGAACCCAGTGCCAGCATTTTTCCGGCATCCTGAATCGCGATACGGTCACAGTACTCAGCCTCTTCCATAAAGTGCGTGGTAATGATGATGGTGATGCCCTGATCAGCCAGTTCGCCAATGGTGTACCAAAACGAACGCCGCGCCAGCGGATCAATCCCACTGGTTGGCTCATCCAGGAATACAATTTCAGGTTCATGTAACAATGCAGCTGCCATGGAAAGGCGCTGCTTATAACCGCCGGGAAGATTACCACTTTTGGCATTTGCTTTCAGATCGTATTGTTTTGAGGCTTTTTCAATTTGTTGTTTGAGCTTTTTGCCATGTAAACCATAAGCCCCACCAAAGAATTCAAGATTCTCGACGACGCTTAAATTGCTGTATAAAGCAAATTTTTGCGAAACATAGCCAATTTTAGCGCGCGCTTCTGCACGTGCACGCCGCAGGTTCATGCCTGCGACTTCTAGCGTGCCGCTTGATGCCGCTAATAATCCGCACAGCATACGAAAAGTTGTGGTTTTGCCAGCGCCATTTGGCCCGAGTAAACCGAAAATTTCTCCCCGTTTCACCTCAAACGAGGTATTGGCAACCGCTGTAAAGCCCCCAAATTTACGAACCAGATCTTGGACCTGGATCACCACCTCATCCTCTGTTAATTCGCTTTGCTGCGGCTCAGATAAACGATAATCCGTACTATAGGCTTTTTGATGTTCCTGATTTTGTCGTTCATGCAGAATCAGCATAAAGGCATCTTCAAGGTCTGCTTCACGGGCCTGAGCGACGCAGTTTTCCGGTAATTGACTATCCGGCAACTCAGGATGCTGCGGAGTCGTCATAAAATGGACACTGTCGCCCTTGGGAAC
Organism: Acinetobacter bouvetii; assembly: GCF_902753875.1. Classification (GTDB taxonomy): domain Bacteria; phylum Pseudomonadota; class Gammaproteobacteria; order Pseudomonadales; family Moraxellaceae; genus Acinetobacter; species Acinetobacter bouvetii_A. The sequence continues at coordinate 254,493 of NZ_CADDTS010000048.1, forward strand.
GGCATCGATAATGTACTCCGAGTTCTTCAACAAATGTGCTTGTAAACTACGCGCTTTCATGCCAGCCGGTGCTGTGACCTGCCAGGTAAGTCCATTTACCTGCTGTTTGAGCTGATCCGGACTGCCCTGTTTCAGGATCTGCCCTTCATACATGACATATACCTGACTACAGCGTTCGGCTTCATCCAGATATGCCGTGCTGATGATGACACTGAGCTGTTCTTCAGCAACCAGTTGTTCGATAATGCTCCACAAGTCACGACGCGATAAAGGATCGACCCCGGCACTGGGTTCGTCCAGCAATAACAGTTCAGGTGAACGCACCAAAGTACAGGCCAACCCCAATTTCTGCTTCATCCCACCGGACAGATTGCCAGCAAGGCGCTGCTTAAACTGGGTTAAATCGGTAATGGCGAGTAAACGTTCAAAACGTTGCTGCCGAATCTCCTGAGGTACGCCATGTAGGTCCGCGTACAGCTCCAGATTTTCCTGAATACTGAGATCTTCATACAACCCAAAACGCTGCGGCATATAACTGATCCGGTCTTGTATACGCTGTGGATCTTCGGTGACATCAAAACCCAAGACCTTCAGTTCTCCGGAGGTCGGAGGATAGAGTCCTGCAATTAAGCGTAAAAAAGTCGATTTTCCCGCACCATCCGGGCCGACTAAGGCTGTGAGCTGTCCTGCCTGAATCTGCATATTCAGCCCATCTATTGCTCGTGTCTCGGCAGCACCTTTGCTTTCAGATGGAAAGGTTTTTACAAGCTCACGTGCACTGACGATACTGGACTCATTCATCTTATTTTTGCTCAGGTGACACTGACTTGGCTATTCTGACAGTGACCGGTTGCCCCATTTTAAGCTGGTCCTGGGCATCGTTCACATAGACACGGACCTCATAAACCAAGGAGGTTCTTATATCTTCTGTCTGTACTGTTTTGGGGGTAAATTCAGCTACTGATGAGATGTAGCCAATTTTACCTGTCACAGGTTGACCGGGTTTGGAATCTTGAAACACCTGCGCGCTTGAGCCTATTTTAAATAGTCCCAGATCTGCTTCGCTGGCATAGACACGGATCCATTTCGGATTGGTCAAAGCCAGGGTATAAATTGCTTTTTGCGGTGTGGTCATATCACCCACTTCTTGTAGACGCGCACGTACAACTGCATGTGTGGGCGAGCGTAATTCACTTTGGGCAATTTTGTATTTGATTAAATCCAGACTGGCCTTAGTGGCTTCTGCTTGGGCTTGGGTGGCTGCCCGCTCTTCTTTGCGAGCCCCTTTTTGTAAAAGTACTAAATTGGCTTTACGTTCATTCACAGCTGCGAGCGCGGTATTTTCATTACTGGTGACGGCATCCAGCTCCTGCTTGCTGATCGCCTTGCCACTGCTGCTACCATATAAAGCCTGATAACGGTTTAAATCCTTCCGCGCTTTATCCAGTTGTGCTTCGGCAGACGCCAGTTGAGCCTGTGCCTGAGTAATTTGTTCAGGTCGAGTTCCGACATCCTGTTCTACGACAGCTTGTTGTTGTACTTTGAGTTGTGCTTCTGCTTGTTTGGCCTGAATTTCCAGAGCTTGAGTATCCAATACCGCAAGCACTTGTCCGGCTTGAACCTGATCGCCTTCCTGAACTTTCAGTTCCTTGATCCGGCCAGCTTCTTCAAAGGCTAAAGACACCTGACGAATATCGACATTGCCATATAAGGTTAATTCATCACCGGTATTTTTATCCCTATTGAATAACCAATATGCAATTGCTGCCACCACGATAACCAGCACTACACCTATAATAATGACTTTTTTTTTCATTATGATATGCCTTATATTTGTTGAAATATCATAACCATAATTTAAAAAATAAAAGAGAGATTTCAGTTATAAATTTTGTTGCTACCCCCCTTCTAAACCATAAACCAACTTGCTGATGATGCGTCTGCTCCCTAAAAAACTGATTACAAGGAATCTGGGTGAATTGCTAAAAATACTGAATATTAACATTCGCATTGGTTTTCAATTGCAGACGATCATTTATGTGCTTGCACTAAGTTTTAAATGATTTATTTCTCGTTCACATTAGGCTAACTTATTGCATAAATCAGCCTGAAATGATTCAGAGCCTTATATAAAATTGTGAAATGAAGTAAATTTCCAGCAAATTATGTAGAAAAATAAAATATAAATTAAACTTAATTAAAGTGTTCCAAACACAAGCCCATAAAAATCTCCACAATAGCTACCCAATATTTGAATAAGATGGCAGCTACAAATTGCAAGCCTGCATTTTGTTACCATTGAAGTCAGAAACAGAATAACGACTTCAAGCACTTAATAAATGGTTTACTCAAATCTGTTGAGGTCAAATGATGATAAAAACAACGCTAAGCATAATCGGACTGTCGCTCGTTTCCACACTGGCTTTGGCTGCTGATCCCCTACATGGAACCAAATGGAAAACCATTGACGATGTGACCAAGAAACCCTTATCCGTAGTACAATTTACTGAAACATCTAATGGTGTCCTTTCAGCAAAAATTGTAGATGTGCTGGAAGGAAGTGAAGCTCAAAAATGTAGTAAATGTAGCGGAAAATTTCACAATAAACCGTTACAAGGCATCCAAATTGTATCCGGATTGAAAAAAAATGGCGCTCGCAGCTATGATGGCGGCAAAATTACCGATCCTAAAAATGGTAAAACCTATAGCTTTAATGCCAAATTATCTGAAGATGGCAAGACTTTGAATGGTCGTGGTTATATTGGTGTTTCTGCACTGGGTCGCAGTCAGACCTGGGTACGTACCAATTAATTTTTGATAAATTATCCATAAAAAGCGGCTACTGAAGCCGCTTTTTCACTTTGAAATATCTAATTCAGTATTCTTCTGATATTAAGATCATGAAGTTTTTCAATGGAGAGCACTTCACATCAACAGAAAGCGTGAATTTATTTTATGGCTGTAGTAGGTTAGCATTATTATAATCCATAAAAAACAAATATAACCAATTGTAAATTAAATAAAAAATATAGATAAAGCAACTCGATTTTTATGTCCAGTGTTACAGCCAGATTAGCAGCAGACTTATTGGAAACTCACCCGAATGTAGCATTTTTTATACAGATTACTGGCTTAGTTATAATGCTCTAGATGTTGCTGGTTTTATTCATTTCAGAATCAATCATTCAAGTCATTTTGCAAATGCTCATAACCATATCAATGGGATAGAAAATTTTTAAATCAGGCAAAATGAATCTTAAGAAAATACCATGAAATTCTTATAGATGCTTTTTACTTGTTTATTAACACTGAGAAACACAAAGTCTCTTGGTTTAGATGCAATTATGGCATTCCAAGGCAACAGCTAAAAAATTTTACCTTTTTAGACTGAAATTTAAACCTCGATCCTAGTAAATCCTCTGGTTTTATTAGATCGATATTCTTAAGGATTAAATTAAGCCTACTCAATTACTATCTTTTTTTATTCTATTAACCAGTGACTTAATAAACATCGCGCTGATATCGTCCTTCATGTTTCAGCTGATCTAATTGTTCAGCACCTAAAAGACTTAACAGAGTTTGCTCCACTGCTTGTGCCATACCTTTTAAACTGCCACAAACATAGATTGCAGCCCCCGCAGCTATCCACTCTATAAGCTGTGCAGATTTGTGCTGTAAAATATGTTGCACGTAGATTTTTTCCGCCTGATCCCGGGAAAAGGCATAATCAACATGGGTTAAATAACCTTCAGTCTGCCAACGCTGAATCTGATCTTGATAAAGATGATCGAACTGCTGCTGACGTTCGCCAAAAATCAGCCAGTTTTGCTGCTCTCCCCAGTGTTGTCTTTGTGCCAGATGCGCCACCAGTCCGGCAATTCCGGTTCCATTGCCAATCAAGATTAACGGCTGCTGTGTAGGCTTTAAATGAAAGGCTGGATTAGGACGGATTCTTGCCACAATTGGCTGCCCCAAAGCGGCATGTGCAGTGAGCCAGCCTGAACCGATGCCTAAGCCCGCCGGCGTTCTTTCCTGTCGGATCACCAGTTCAATTCTCCGCTGCTCTGGAATACTGGCAATCGAGTATTCACGCATTCCCAACCCATCAAAACGATTGATCCAATCAGTGAGAGACTCATCCGGCAAGCGTTCAGGAATATTTTTTAAATTTTTCAGTTGCAGCAGTTCAACTATTGTTTGAGAGGCAGGCTGCTGCTGTGCACACAGAAATTCCTGTATATCATCCAATGAGTTGCCACACTGAACTTCAAGAATATCGCCCGAAGACCAGTGTATGCCTTCCGAATAAGCCAGCTGGATTTGATAAATCGAGTTGCCTTGGCTGCCGCTATTTAAGCAAAACCGCTGCTTTAAAATAAATCGATGCCAGTGCTGTTCCTCGGCAACCGGACTGAATTGTTGCTGGGTGAGCTGCTCTAAATGTTGTGTCCATCGATGCAAATCAGCCGGATTCAAATGATCGACACACACCATATCAAACAGTGCTTTGGCATGATGCTGCTGTAAATATTCATTTAAACGCTGAGCAAAACCGCAGAAATGCGAATAGCGTCGATCACCTAAAGCTAAAATGGCATAGGACTGATGGGACAGATCCAGAGCCTGCGACTTCAAAATGTCATGGATAAACATTCGTGCAGTATCGGGTGCATCACCTTCGCCATAGGTACTGACAAACCACAGCACTTGATTGGCTTGCTGCAGTTGTTCGGTATGGAGATATTGAATATCCATCACACGAACGGTTTGTCCAATCGCTTGCAACTGCTGTGCTGTTTGTCGGGCAAAATGTTCAGCCTGACCGGACTGGCTGGCAAAAACTATCAAATAACCGTTTTGCTGGAATGCGGTTAACTGTTTTTGCCGGCGATTGTTCAGCATTAAATAAGCGATGATGAACACATACAAAAACAATAAAATGGCAAAGCTAATTAAAATTACAGCAACAGAATGTGTCATCAGAAGAGAGTACCTAAACCGCCGACCAGATCAGTAAAATAATCATCGCCAGACTGATTGCAGTCAGCACCAGATGGGTAACCAAACGGGTTTTAATGCTTAAAAATAGAATGTAACCCGCCAAAGACAAGACAATAAAAATAATGGCACTGATATCAATCAACCAGCTCCAGGCTAAACCTGAATTTTTACCGCGATGCAGATCATTCAGCAAAGACACCGTAGAAGCAGGATTTTGCGTAATTTCGGTATCCCCCGTATCCGTGCTCACAAAAATATCTGTGCTTCCTGCCGGACTTTCCAGACGGATCATCACTTCATTATCCATCACCTCACTACTTTGATAACGTCCCACCACCGTTTGCTGTTGGCGGACATAATTCAAAATAGTATCGCTGGGATTTTCCTGCTGTTTGATCGACTTCAGCACTGTATCCGGTAAAACCAGCGTGCTGGTGGCTTCATTTTTAGCCGGCTCAAACCATTCTGGATGATTCAGTAAAAGGCCCGTGACGGAGAAAAATAACAGGGTAATGAAGGCAAAAGCAGAAAGCCAGCCATGCACATAGCGTGCATGGCGGTAAAAATCACGACGTTGATACACAGCTACAGCCTTAGTTCACTTTTTGGAAATTCAGTTTAACGGCACCAATTTCTTTTTGTGCAGCTAAAGTCTGGCTGGAAGATTTGGCTTTCACATCCAGATCAAAGGTTTGATAAGAATGCTCACCGTGCTCGCGTGAGGTTTCAATATGAATCAGATACTTGCCTGCCGCAACGGCACGACCGGTTTCATCTTTACCATCCCAGGCCAGTTTATAGTGACCCGGTTGACGTGATGGTTTGGCCACGGCATCCAAATTGGTCATTTGGCGTCCATAACGGCGATACCAGACATAGTTGGAATTAATCCATTTCTCATCTTTACCCCAAACTGCCAGGGTACGGACGATTTTTTTATTCGCATCTGTCACCCAAACAGACACATAGGGCGCACGGTATTTTTCAACGTCAATTTTAGGAATGGTCAGGTCAATAATCGCCTGATAGCCGGCTGGCCATTTGGCAGCAGAGGAACTGGCCACTGTACGCATTTCTGCATTTTGTGGCAATTGCACCAGACTGTTCCAACCCGAGCTTTGATGAACATCGCCATTACTTAAGGTCAGTTTGGCTTCATAGCCAATTAAAGCTTCAATCAGCTCTAAACCTTCTTCCGGTTGCATGGCTGCCAAAGCCGTAGCTAAAGCATCGGCATCAGCTGCACATTGCCCCACCACCACACACTGTTCAACCTGTTGTAGCGGCAGTCCTGTTTTCGGATCAAGAAGATGGGTTTGGCCAGCCAGTGTACGATAACCTTGACCGCTCACTGCAATGGCTTGATCATTTAGATTCAACACCTGTTGCGGTGCACTGTTATCGGTATGGATAAAGGCATCCTGTACACCAATGTTCCAGCCTGCTTTTTGTGGGGCATCTCCCCAAACGCGAATATCACCGCCAATATCGACCAGTAAACCCTGAATCTCAGGTACAGCTTGACGTGCTGCAACCAGTGCCCGGTCAATAATGTAGCCTTTGGCATAGGCATCCGGTGCGAATTTCACCGCGTCACTCAGAGCAATGCTTTGTTGTTCTGCATCAAGTTTTACGCTCTCTGCTTTTAACTGATTCAGCACCTGTTGACGGGTCGTTTCATCCAGTTTCATGACCCCTTGTGATTGCTCCCATAGGGTCACTAGCTGTCCTAAGCGTGCATCAAAAGCCCCGCAGGTTTTATCACGCCAATTTTCACAGGCTGCAATCACTTCAAAAAGTTCAGGAGAAACCTTGCCCTGTTTATTGTTGTTTAAGGCTGTAATTTCACTGTCATCTCGCCATGTCGATAACAGTTGATCCAAATGACCAATTTCATTTTCAATAGCATCTAGCGCGCGTTTTGCCTCTTGTTTAGAAGCACCTTGAACGATGACATCCAAAGACGTCCCTAAGATGTGGTCACGATGAAAATGATGAGTCTGTGTAGCAACATGTTCGGCTTGGTAGGTCTGCACAGTTGGTTCGGCAGCATATGCATGCAAAGGAGAAATCAGCGCCAACGCCATAACCAGTGGTGAAAGACGAAAAGCTTTATGCAACGGATAGAAATTTCTTGCAGCAGATGACATGCTGATTCTCCAGAATATTTTTTATGAATATTATTGATAATGATAGTAATTATCAAGTAGATTAGGCACATTAAATTAAATAATTGTTCTCTGGAGTCCTTCGACAATGAATACCTGGTTAAAAATTGCTTTACTGAGCACGCTTCCTGTACTGAGTCATGCACATACGATGAGCCCTTTTTTGCTTCCTGAAGTATTTGATACCAAAGCAGCGCAAAACCTTAGCTTCCAAAGTGCCATTACCATAGAAAAGTTTTTTGTTGCAGGAAATAACTTTAAAACCACTTATGTTATTACTGAACCGAATGGACAGCAAAAACCAGTCAATGCTGCAGCGTCATTAAAACGTTTTAACGTGGCGGAATTTGATTTACCTGAAGATGGAACTTACCGTATTCGTACTCAAGATGCGATTGGCAATAGCGGTAAATATGCGCTGGTAGATGGTCGCTGGTTACGTGTTCGTCCGGTGCGTGCAGGAATGCAAAATCCTGCGCCAACCAAACCGGCTGAAACTGTAACCCCAGCTAAAGCTCCTACTAATACTCAACCACCCCGTATGATTGCAGCAGACCAAGTGCCTGCCAATGCTCAAACGCTTGAAGTCACCAATCACCTGATTGCTGAAAGCTATGTGACTAAAGGCAAACCATCTGCAATTCCTGCTCCAAGCAAGCAAGGATTTGAGTTCAAATTACTGACGCATCCAAGCGAGTTATATGCAGGAGAGTCATTAAAAGCTCAGGTTTTAGTGAATGGTAAACCGGTGCCTAATCTTGAAATTGATGTGTTCAAAGGTGCAAGTAGCTATGAAGCCAATGCAAAACGTGAACAGCCGCATGTGAAGACCAATGCCAAAGGTGAAGTTGAAATTAAATTTGAACAAGCCGGTATTTATTTAATTACCACGTCTTATCCGGAAGCCAATCCTGATGCTACTAAAAAACCAGCCAGCGATAACTTTACTTACGGTTTAACTGTTGAAGTTGCTGAATAAAAATTCATATTTTAGATTGATCTTTAAAATGCCACCTGTTTTGGTGGTATTTTTTATTCAATTCCAAAAACCCTAATTTATAACAAATATTCAAAAGATTAATTGATTCATAAACTGTAACGACGGTAAATTGCTATACTTATTCATCTTTATATTTTCAAGAAATCTGTTCTAACAGCTTCTTTTCATTTTATATGTCTAAAAATCTTGCCACGTTGATCGGCTTTAGTGCAATTTTGCAATGGTCTTCAATTGTTGGCTTACTGAAAAAACTTAGTGCAAATATTGGTGCAGATTTGGCTGTCACCCTGATGTATAGCTTCAGTGCCTGCATCTTGTTGCTGTTATTTCGTATCCCCAATTTAAAACAGATTTCAAAAAGTTATCTTGTATTTGCCACCCTACTATTTGTGGTCTATGAATTGTGTTTTTCTTATGCGATTGCCTTGTCGCAAACACCGCAACAAGCGATTGAAGTGAGCCTGGTCAATTATTTATGGCCCAGTTTGACCATTGTCATGCTGATCATTTTTAAAGAGATCAAGTTTAATGTCTTTGTTATTGTTGGTTTAGCCATCAGCTTATTGGGAATAGTGCTGACTCAGATGGGCAACCAGTCACTAAGCTGGACGACTATCTCTCATAATATCCAAGCCAATCCCACCAGTTATGTGCTGGCATTTCTGGGCGCAAGTTTGTGGTCACTATATTGTGTGATTACCAAAAAATATAGCCAAGGGCATAACCCGATTGCCCTGTTCTTTGTGGCGATTACATTGGTACTCTGGATTAAATTATTTTTCACTCATGATTTTACAGCAGTCCCTGACTTTGACCAAAGCACCTGCCTGTATTTATTATTTGTTTCCTGCGTCACTGCTCTTGGCTATGCCGCCTGGAATGTGGGCATTATTCAGGGCAATATCACCATTTTAGTGACTCTGTCTTATTTCAGCCCCATTTTTTCTACCTTAATTTCCGTGTTGATTTTACAAACCCAACTCTCTAACGAATTTTGGCAAGGGGCAATTTTAGTCACCTTTGGTTCGTTTATCTGCTGGATCTCAACCAATTGGCAAGCCATCAAAACAAAATTATTTGAGGTTTTCAAAGCCTCATAAATTTGAATCAATCACTTTCATTGCCTTATATGAATTAAAAATTGATCAAAAGTGACATCGATTTCATTGCCATCTATGACCAATATTCGGAACATGAAATAGAAGAATTTCGTACGAAAGCGGATTATTTCGTTGAAAATTTTGCAGCGTGATTAAGTTCTTTAAACTAAAAAAGATGTCATGAATCGTCAATTTCATGACATCTTCTTTAGGGATACTTTGTTAATTATTGCTTTAATAAGTTATTTGGCTTTTTTATAGATTGAGCCGGAACCCACCAAATTGCCAGTTTTCTCGTCAATTGCGAAATCAACTACACCGGCACCTGCATTAACCTGAAGAAAACCATTCTTACCGACTGAAGCAGGAACAGGATTTTTCTTTTCAGTTTTACCAGTAGCTTTGTCTTTTAACGTATTGGTAATGAAATAATTATCACCATTTTTGCTAATCACGAGTGAATTTTCAAGTTTTGGATTTTCCAGAGTGTTTTTCCAGTTCCCTTGATAATCCGGTGCTTTGGCACATGCAGTTAACAGGAGCAACAGTGCGATTCCTGAAAAATATTGAATATATTTCAAAATTTTGACCTTGAGTTTTACAAAGTGGCCATTATAAAAAGGATGCTACTTTCGCTTTGAATTGTTCTTGTTGTACAAGCGTTTCAGCCATTGAGTGAATGTTTTGCTTTCGTCATTTTTTGAATTTTTTGTACAGCTTTCATGAAGAAAGTAAAAAACCCATCACGGGATGGGTTTTGTATCACAGCTTAAACCAATTCTGGTTTATGCAGTTTTCTGCATGCTGCCGGTTTCTTCAAATTTTGCATGCCAAGACAAGGCTTCGTCAAGAATATGCGGGGTTTGTCCCCCACGCTGGCAAGCTCGTTCAAAGTAATCATTAAGGGCATCACGATAATCTGGATGTGCACATAAATCGATAATCTTACGGGCACGTTCACGCGGTGCAAGACCACGCAAATCTGCCAGACCATTCTCTGTCACCAAAACATCAATGTCGTGTTCAGTATGGTCGGTATGGCTCACCATTGGCACTACAGATGAAATTGCACCACCTTTGGCAATAGATTTGGTCACAAAGATCGCCAAATGTGCATGACGGGTAAAGTCACCAGAACCGCCAATACCGTTCATCATTTTGGTACCAGTCACGTGGGTCGAATTGACGTTGCCGTAAATATCAAACTCCAGTGCCGTATTAATCGCAATGATGCCCAAACGGCGAATCACTTCAGGATTATTGGAAATTTCCTGTGGGCGCAGCACAATCTTGTCTTTGTATTTTTCAAAATTCTGCATCACATGCTTGGCACAAGAGTCAGACAGGGTCATGGAGCAGCCTGAAGCAAAGGTCATTTTGCCAGAATCGATCAGCTCAAAGGTACAGTCCTGCAACACTTCCGAGTACATTTCCAGATGATGAAAATTGGAATGTTCAAAGCCTGAAAAAACAGCATTGGCAATCGAACCTACACCCGACTGTAATGGACCCAGATTTTCCGGTAAACGCCCTGCTGCCACTTCACCTTCAAAGAACTGAATTAAATGCTTGGCAATTGAGAGCGTATCCTGATCCGGCTCATCCATATTGAAAGAGGTATCTGGAAGGTCATTCAGCACAATGGCAGAAATTTTTTCCGGACTGATCTGAATCCCCACTGTGCCAATCCGATCACCCGCATGAATTAGAGGAATCGGTGCACGGTTCGGACGGGCCTTTGGTACATAAATATCATGTACGCCTTCCAGCACCGGATTGATGGTGTTATCAATTTCGATAATCACATGGTCTGCCATTTCCACAAAGTTCGCCGAGTTACCGCATGAACCGGTTGGAATAATCTGACCATCTTCAGTAATCGCCGTTGCTGCAATCACCGCCACATTAATACGCGGTAAGTTGTGATGACGAATGTTATCTGCCATTTCAGACAAATGCTGATCGATATACATCACTTCACCAGCATTGATGGATTTACGTAGACCCGGGTCAGCCTGATAAGGATAACGGCGCTCAATCGCATGGGCTTCATTTAGACGGCCATCAATTTTGTTGCCCAGACTGGCACCGGTGGCCAGGGTGATTTTTAGCGGATGTATCTTGGCATGTTCGGCCAGCGCCAACGGTACGGTTTTTGCCTCACCTGCACCACCAAAACCACTTAAGCCTACTACAGCACCATCTTGAATGAATTCAATCGCCTGTTCAGCGGACATAACTTTGTCGCGAAGGGAGACTAAGCGAATGCGATCTAAACCGTTCATATTAAAAATCTCAAAAAAATAAATATATTTTTTGCCCCAATCCCAGCGTGCTGGAAGCGAGGCTTTTATGACTTATCCAATATGTTAAGCTCTATTTTAAAGAGACTGTTTAGATCAGTTCAACTGCAATTGCAGTTGCTTCACCACCACCGATACATAAAGCAGCAATACCTTTTTTGCCACCGGTACGTTTTAGGGCATGCAGCAAGGTCACAATAATACGTGAACCCGATGAACCCAGTGGATGACCGAGTGAGCAGGCACCACCGTTAATATTCACTTTGGCCGGATCCAGATCAAAAGCATCTATAGCGGCCATCGTCACCATGGCAAAGGCTTCATTGATTTCCCACAGGTCAACATCCTGAGCATTCCAGCCAGCTTTTTTCAACACTTTTTCAATCGCGCCAACGGGTGCAATCGTGAACTCCGAGGGATGCTGTGAATTTGAAGCATAGGCCACAATTTTCGCTAAAGGCTGTAAACCACGCTCTGCAGCAATTTCTTCTGAAGTGATGACTAATGCTGATGCACCATCTGAAATCGAGCTGGAATTGGCAGCAGTAATGGTACCGTCTTTTTTAAATGCTGGACGTAATGTTGGAATTTTATCGGCCTTGGCATTTAATGGTTGCTCATCTTGCTCAACCACCACAACGCCTTTACGTGAAGACACCGTCACAGGCACGATTTCTGCTTTAAAATAACCATTGTTGATAGCAGTCACTGCTTTATTCAATGAGCTGATCGCAAAGGTATCTTGCTGTTCACGGGTATAGCCTTTCTTGTCGGCCATTTGTTGAGCAAGAACGCCCATAGAAAGACCGGTTTCAGCATCTTCCAGACCTTCCTGGAACATGTGGTCGGTAATTTTGCCATGTCCCATACGGTGGCCGGCACGTGCTTTATCGAGTAAATAAGGTGCATTACTCATCGACTCCATACCGCCAGCGACCACAATCTCTGCTGAGCCAGCTTTTACTGCATCGGCAGCCTGCATCACCGCTTTCATACCTGAACCACAAATTTTATTAATGGTGGTTGCACCCGTAGTGTCAGGTAAACCTGCCTGACGCATAGCCTGACGCGCAGGTCCCTGTTTTAAACCGGCCGGTAGTACACAGCCAAAAATTACTTCATCAATATCTGTAGGTTGTAAACCAGAACGCGCAACAACTTCTTTAATTGCCGCTGCACCTAAATCTGGTGCTGTACATGAAGAAAGAGCGCCTTGGAAGCCACCCATTGCAGTACGAACACCATTTACGATAACAATCATTTTTTCCATCCTAATTTATAAATCTTGTTGTTTGACATGAGCTATACACTTAGCCCATGTCATTTCCATCTTTGTTAAACCCAGGTGATCAATCTTAAGATTGGGCAGTAAAATACTCTTCTGGCAACTGCATCACCACATCGGCACCGGCTTGAATACGTTGTACACGTGCTGCCAAGTCAGGTAAAACTTTGGCTACATAGTAGTCTGCCAAGACCAGTTTGTTCTGGAAGAAGCTTTCTGGTTTCGGTTGAGCGGCCTGACTAATGCGGGCGTACATATAAACAAAGCTGAGCAATCCAACTACATGTAAATAATCTACAGCAACTGCATTGCTGAAGTCTGGTGAGGTTTTAGCCTGGTTTACAATGAAGGCAGTAATGTCTTCAACCTGTGTGCAGACATCCAATACAGCGGCTTTAATCGACAATGCATCATCCAGACCTTGCGCAAATTCACGAATTTCAGCAATGTATTCAGCAACGTATGCACCACCGCATTTGATGGTCTTACGACCAATCAGGTCAATGGCCTGAACACCATTGGTGCCTTCGTAAATTTGGGAAATACGCAAGTCACGAATACATTGTTCCATGCCCCATTCGCGAATATAACCATGACCACCAAATACCATTTGCGCTTCCAGGCTTGAATCAAGTGCCTTGTCGGTTAAATAAGCTTTTGCAATTGGAGTTAACAGTGCAACACGGTCATTGGCTTTACGTACTGCTTCAGCATCGGTTGAGTATTTGGTGATGTCGAGCTGTTGACCCACATACACAGCAAAAGCACGTGATGCTTCGTTGTTGGCACGAACATTTAGCAACATACGGCGCACATCACCGTGTACAAGAATTGAGTCTGCCGGTTTTTCAGGAGATTTTGCACCGGTAGCCGAACGGCCTTGCAAACGATCCGTCGCATATTGTGCAGCATTCTGGTAGGCAAATTCAGCCGCACCAATGCCTTGAATACCCATTGATAAACGTTCGTAGTTCATCATCACGAACATGGCTGCCAGACCTTCGTTTTCTTTACCTACGATATAGCCTTTAGCACCGTCAAAGTTCATGACGCAAGTTGCAGAACCCTTGATCCCCATCTTGTGTTCAATTGAACCTGCAGATACGGCATTACGTTCACCGACCGAACCATCTGCATTGACATGGAATTTCGGTACGATAAACAGTGAAATACCACGTGAACCTGCTGGTGCATTCGGTGTTTTAGCCAACACTAAATGAATGATGTTTTCACACAGGTCGTGTTCACCGCTGGTAATAAAGATTTTAGTCCCGGTAATGTTGAACGAACCATCTTCATTCGGTTCAGCCTTGGTTTTGATAATGCCTAAATCAGTACCAGAATGTGGCTCTGTCAAGCACATGGTACCTGACCATTCACCAGTATAGAATTTTGGCAGATAGGTTTCTTTTTGTTCTTGTGAAGCACGGTCATTAATGGCCATACCTGCACCCACTGTCAGTAATGGATACAGCATGAATGACGGGTTAGTACTCCAAATCATTTCATCAGCCAGTACGGTCAGCATTTTAGGCATGCCCTGACCACCCCATTCTTCAGATGCACCCAAGCCAACCCAGCCGCCATCTGCAAACTGTTTAAATGCTTCTTTAAATCCTTTAGGTGTAGTCACCACACCATTATTGAACTGTGCGCCGCCTTCTTCATCACTTGTACGATTCAAATCCAGGATGACATTTTTAGAAAACTTCGCCATTTCCTCTAAAATCGCATTCGCTGTTGCCATATCTAAATGAGCGAGGTTTTCATTGCCCTGCCAGAATTCATCTGCCTTAAATACATCATTTAAAATAAATTCCATGTCTTTAAGTGGTGCGTTATAAATAGGCATATTGCTTTCCTTATGTGAAGACTTCGCATTTAAAATATTGAAGCGCTTTTTTAAGTTGTAAAACCTATACTGAAATAACGGATTTTTCCAACGTATATCTATCTAAGTAAAATCTGGGCATTCAAGCAGTTTTCAACATCCATGTGGAGAAATGAATGCAGCGAAAAACAGCTTTGAACACTTTACTCATCAGCTCGAGTGTTAAGTAGCTATGCATAATTTCATCATCACTCTTATGAGTGACGAATAAAACATGGTTTCTGTAAATCACTTTAAACTGAACCATTCACCATCAAACCGAAACTTAAATCGTGAATCAAATACGGTTAAATCAGCATATCTGCTCTTTGCGTTTTATGGGTGAGTCCCTTTTTCAACGCCAAAAAACAATAAAATAATTATGGCCCAATTGGAATTTTATTGATGATTATTGACCTCTCAGGTTCTCAATGATTGACTTTTAATTTTGGCTATGCAATTGCAAATCTAAACCGAAGTGAATTCGGGTCTGTTGATTATCCTTCTATATTGCCCCTTTGTACTAAAAAGCAGTGCTTTTTATTTTCTTGCGCCAAAAACAAAGCAGTGCTTTTTATTTTCTTGCGCCAAAAACAGAGCAGCGCTTTGTTTTTGGCTCATATCCGACATTAGTTGAGTTGCCATCTCGCTGGTATAGGTATATGTTGAGTCCGCTTTTTATGTTTTTCTGGGATCTGTCCGATGAATACAGTACGTCAACAAAATTTTCAATTACGCAAAGAGAAAATTTTAACCATGGCGGAAACCCTGTTGTTAGATAACAATCAAGATATCACGCTTGCTGAACTTGCCTCTGAACTTGATATTGCCAAAGGCACCATCTATAAACATTTTAAAAGCAAGAATCAGCTCTATTTAGAACTGATTATTTTGAATGAAAAAAGATTATTGGAAATTTCGAAAAAATATAAAAATAATATTAAAACCTATGTATCCCAGTACATGCTCTATAACATGTTAAATTCCAACCGAACCATTTTATTGCATGTCATTGAAGAGCGATTAACCAATAATGAACGCAAACTGAAAGAATTATTTGAAGAACTGTATCAGGTGCGTGAAGAACGCATTATTGAAATTAAAGACATGACCGATGAATATCTGAAATCCTTCAACAGTGCCATGTCAATTCGTGATTATTTATCCTATATCTGGACCGTCACTTATGGCGCGTCGCTACTGCTCAATTCAACCCATTACCAGAAATCGATTGGTTCTCGTGAACGCCTGATTAAACTGTATATCAACCAGGCCTTAATGACCCCGGATAAAATCACCTGATATCATCACCACAAATAAATGAATTATTGATGAATGATTTTATGCATCGGATCATCTAAAACATTCATTTTCGAAAACAGTTCATAACACATCTGACGTAGCCACTGATGGCTGGTTTTATGATGACAGGACATATGCCAATATTGCTTCACCGCATAGGTCGGAAAGTTAATCGGCGCATCAAAAATCTGTAAATTGCCACGCGACAATAACACTTCACTTAAATAATACGGTACGGTCGCAATCGCATCGGTTTCCTGCACCACCAACCCAACGCCCAGATAACTGGGTAAGCGCATCAAGATATTGCGTTTCAGTTCTAAATTTAACAGCTCATTTTCAATATGGTAATGCCCCATTCCGGCATCAATATCGATATGAGGTTCATTAATATACTGTTCGGTGGTTAGACTGTTTTCGCTCAGTCGCGGATGGTTTTTCGAGGCAATCACCACATAATATTGTTCAAAGAGTTTTTGCTGATAAAAACCATTTTCCAGATTGGGTAGAAAACCAATCGCCAAATCAATTTCACCATTGGCCATTTGATAACTGGTTTCAGAAGTAATGGCACGTACATTTAAACGAATATGCGAAGCATGCTGTTTTAAATATTGCGAAATTTTAGGCAGCAACACCAAATGTGAAACATCGGTCATGGCTATGGTAAATTTTTGCTGTGAGGTAGTCTGGTCAAAATCAACCGTGAAATTATTGATAATTTCGACCTTACTTAGCGCTTCACTGACCAGAGGAAACAGCTGTTTCGACAACTCTGTCGGCACCATTTCGTTGCCAATTCTCAAGAACAATGGATCGTTATAATGCTGTCGAATCTTGTTCAGAATATTACTGACTGTCGGCTGACTCATGGCGAGATAATCAGCTGCGACAGAAACACTTTTATATTTATAAATATAAAGAAAAACGCTCAGTAACTTACAGTCAAGCTCAAACACGAATCATATCCCTGATCTACTATTTTAAATCTACAACATCTTCTGCTTTTTTTTAGCTAATGCCAATGCTCATTTATGCCGAATATTGCATGTACTTTCAATCACGATCGTTAGCAGGAACATTTTTTTCATTAATTTTTATATTTAGCTCCATCCAAACAATCGAATATATATCTTTTCCAATATTGCTTCGGTAATATCAATTCAAACAAGTGATTAATAAAATTAATTAACACTGAACAATAATAGAAAATCAAAAAACAGGAATAGCTTGTCTATGGAACATAAAGCATTTGATTATATTGTGATTGGTGGAGGCAGTGCTGGCTGCGTTTTAGCTGCTCGCTTATCCGAAAATCCGGATATTTCAGTATGTTTATTAGAAGCAGGTGGTTATGGCAATAGCTGGATCGTTAATACCCCTGCTGCCGCTGTGCTAAGTATTCCAACCAAAATCAATAACTGGGCGTTAGAAACCGTGCCACAACCCGGGTTGAATGGCCGTAAAGGCTATCAACCACGTGGCAAATGTCTGGGTGGTTCATCCGCCATTAATGCCATGATTTATATTCGTGGCCATCAAAAAGATTATGATCAATGGGCGGCATTAGGCAATGAAGGCTGGAGTTATCAAGAGGTACTGCCCTATTTTATCCGCTCCGAAAACAATCAGGATATAGAAAACGAATATCACGGTAATGATGGACCATTATCTGTATCCAATTTACGCACCGATAGCATCTGGCACGAACGTTATATCACTGCGGCCAAAGAACAGGGTTATCGTATTCTGGACGAGTTTAATGCGGCAGACCAAGAAGGCTTGGGTGTGTATCAGGTCACTCATATGAATGGTGAACGTTGTAGCGCCGCACGAGCCTATTTATTTCCAAATTTGGAACGTCCAAACCTGACCATTTTAACGCATGCTGCAACAAAACGAATTTTGATTGAAAATAATGTCGCTGTAGGCGTTGAAGTGACCCATGCCGGTCAAGTCAAACAGCTACACGCCCATAAAGAAGTATTGTTAAGCGCAGGTGCCATCCATTCACCACAAATTTTAATGCTTTCAGGTATTGGTCATGAACAGGAACTGACCGAGCATGGCATCAATACCATTAAACACTTGCCCGGTGTTGGAAAAAATTTCCACGATCATCCCGATTTTATTTTTAGTTATACCGTCACAGATACTGCTGGCACTTTTGGTGTGTCCTTGGGCGGTAGCGTGGATCTGGTTAAACAGATTTCGCGCTATCGTAAAGAACGCCGCGGCATGATTAGTACCAACTTTGCCGAATGTGGCGGTTTCTTAAAGAGTTCTACAGACAAAGACATTCCCAATTTACAGCTGCATTTTGTGGTGGCGTTGGTGGATAACCATGCACGCACCTTCCATGCCAGTCACGGCATTTCCTGTCATGTCTGCTTGCTGAATCCTAAAAGTCGCGGCAGCATTAAAATTAGTGGTCCAAGTCTGGATGATCCACTGTTAATTGATCCAAATTTCTTTGGCGAAGCCGATGATCTGGAGGAAATGGTTAAAGGCTATAAATTGACCCAACAATTGATGCATTCCCCAGCCTTAAAAGTGCTGCATAAAAAAGATTTGTTCTGTGCTTCAGTCGACACAGATGACGACATTCGGCATATTTTGCGTGAACGTGCGGATACGGTGTATCACCCTGTCGGCAGTTGTAAAATGGGCGTAGATGACATGGCGGTGGTCGATCCGCAGCTTTGTGTGTATGGTATTGAAAACTTACGTGTTGTGGATGCTTCAATTATGCCCAATGTGGTGAATGGCAATACCAATGCACCAACTATCATGATTGCAGAAAAAGCTGTCGATATGATTCGCGAGAAACAGTTACATGCTTAAGGCCCGACTAAAAATAGGCTCCAACTCCATTTATTTTCTCAGCATGAGTAAAGGATATGCAGGATGTTAAATCAGCAGATTGATCCCAATAGATATCAAAACCAAAATCAAAACAATTTTCAAAATCAGTCATCAGATTTCTCGACAGATTTACAGCAGCTTTTTGCCCAACAGCAACAGGCGTTTAGTGAAAATAGCTACCCCAATATCGAACAGCGCAGACAATATCTGAAGAAATTAAAGCAATTGATTTTAGACAATAAGAGTCAGATCAATACCGCGATTAGTCAGGATTTTTCCAATCGCAGTCATTCTGAAACCGAAATGTTTGAGGTCATGACCAGCGTTTTGGGCATTAAATATGCCCTGAAAAACCTCAGAAAATGGATGCGGCCAAGTAAGCGGCATATCGGAATTCTGTTCCAGCCTGCGTCAGGTTATGTTCTCTACCAACCGGTGGGTGTGGTTGGTATTGTAGTGCCGTGGAATTATCCACTGTTTTTAGCCATTGGTCCCCTTTGTCAGGCACTGGCTGCAGGGAATCGGGTGATGCTCAAAATGAGCGAATATACTCCTGAATTTTCTGCCCTGTTTAAGCAACTCATTGCAGAAGCCTTTCCTGAAGACTGGGTGACGGTGGTGACTGGGGATGCCGATGTGGCACAGCAATTTACTCGTTTGCCCTTTAATCACATCTTGTTTACCGGTGCCAGTGAAGTAGGTAAACACGTCATGCGCGCAGCGGCAGATAACTTGACCCCAGTAACGCTAGAACTGGGCGGCAAATCTCCTGCGCTGGTTTTGGCGGATGCCAATATTCGTGAAAGTGCGCGTCGGATCGCCTTTGGTAAGGCCATGAATGCTGGCCAAACCTGTGTGGCGCCTGATTATGTGTTGATTCCTGAATCATTACAGACACAGTTTATTGCAGAATATTCAGCTGCAATTCAGGAATTTTTCCCTAAACTGGCCGATAATCCGGATTACACCGCCATTATTAATGAACGGCAATTGCAACGCTTGCAGCATTATCTCGATGATGCCCAAGCCAAGAACGCAACTATTCAAACCATCACCGAAGCCTCATCAGGACGGCGTTTGGCACATTATGTATTAAGCAATGTCAGCGATGATATGCAGGTGATGCAAAATGAAATTTTTGGCCCACTGTTGCCGATAGTCAGCTATCAACAGCTAGATGAAGCGATTGCCTATATCAATCAACGACCGCGCCCACTGGCTTTATATTATTTTGGCTACAACAAACAGGATCAGCAAAAAGTCCTGCTGCAAACTCATAGCGGTGGGGTCTGCCTGAATGAAACCCTCGTGCATGTCGGGCAAGAAGACTTGCCTTTTGGTGGTGTCGGCTACTCCGGCATGGGCAATTATCATGGCTATGAAGGTTTTGTGACCTTTAGTCATGCCAAAGCGGTGTTTAACCGCCCGAAATTCAGTCTCATGCACCTGTTCTATCCCCCTTATGGGACCTTGCTTCAACAGCTGATTTTGAAACTGTTTATTCGTTAAAAAAACTGGCTACAGATGCAATATGCAATAAAAAAGCTGAAGATCAACTTCAGCTTTTTTTGTTGCGTGATGGATAATGCTGCTGGATTAGATTTCTTGCATAATTGTAAATACTCTGTTTATTTTCTCCTTCTAGAGAGAAATAAACAGGAATTGATACAAGAACTTTATTAATCGGCAGAAATATCTTCAAACAAAACAGAAGATAAGTAACGTTCGCCGGCATCCGGTAAAATCACCACAATGTTTTTACCTCCGTTTTCAGGACGTGCTGCCAATTGCGCGGCTGCTGCCATCGCTGCACCACTTGAAATCCCCACCAAGATACCTTCATGTGTGGCTGTTTTACGCGCCCATTCAACAGCTTGGGCGCTGTCAATCGCAATTACTTCATCTACTAAATCCAAATCCAGATTTTTAGGAATAAAGTTGGCCCCAATGCCCTGGATTTTATGAGGTCCCGGAGTCAAAGGTTCACCACGTTTGGCTTGGCCAATAATTGGAGATTCCGCAGGTTCAACAGCAACTGAATAAAGCGGCTGGTTTTTCACCAGTTCGAAATAGCGTGAAATCCCAGAAATAGTACCGCCCGTGCCCACGCCCGACACTAAAATATCGACTTTACCGCCGGTCGCTTCCCAAATTTCAGGACCTGTGGTTTGTTCATGAATTTTCGGATTGGCCGGATTTTCAAACTGCTGCGGTAAATAATACAGTTCCGGCTGTTCAGTGACTAAACGTACTGCTTCATCCACTGCACCTTTCATGCCTTTGGCCGGCTCAGTCAGCACCAGATTGGCACCAAAAGCCTTCAAGACTTTACGACGTTCAACACTCATACTGGCAGGCATGGTTAAGGTAATGGCATAACCTTTCGCAGCCGCAACGAATGCCAGTGCAATACCGGTATTACCGCTTGTTGGCTCGACAATATGCATACCTAGTTTCAGCAAACCTTTTTCTTCAGCATCTGCAATCAGTGCAGCACCTACACGACATTTCACTGAAAACGCAGGATTACGGCTTTCAATTTTAGCCAAAACTGTAGCATCTGATGTAATGGCACGATTAATACGAATTAAAGGTGTGTTTCCAATGGCTTGAGCATTATCACCATAAACCGCTATACCTAAATTATTTGGCGTTGGAAAAGCAGAATCAGTACTCATTTGAACTCCTTGAGCTGTTTTTTGATTTTAAAGTCATTCATTCATCATAAGCCATTTAGCCAGTGAAGATAAGTTTTTCTACCCCTATAGCTGTGCAATAGCATATGACTATGTTAACCAAATCATTACAACTTAAATGACTTATTTGTCATCAATAAGGTTTGTATTTATTTAAGCAATTGCACACAATATCTCTCAAATGAAAACTGATTTAGGGAATCAAATGTCTAATAAGGGTTATAGCCGGTTCTATCGACAATTCACACAGAAAATTCTCGATAAAATCGTGACTCCTCAAGTCTTAGGCAATACTGAAGAATTAGAAAAAAATAGACAAAACCAATCAGATAAAAAAATCATTTGTTATGTCTTACAAGATGCTTCTTTAAGTAATACGGTTCTCATTGATACAGAAGCTAAAGCTCGCAAACTGCCTTCTGTTTTTGCGCCTTTTAGCATTCAGGACCTAAAAGAAGACGATTCCATTCTTGCTTTAAATGTTCCTAACTCTAAAAATGAAGCCTATCATTATTCAGCCAAACTCATTCGACTGATTGAAGCTTTGGAAAAATATCCTGAGTATGATATTGAACTAGTGCCGGTAACCGTTTTGTGGGGCCGTTCTCCAGAATATGAAGATTCCTGGTTTAAAGCTTTATTTGCAGATGCCTGGGCTACACCTTCCAAATTAAAACAGGCTTTGAACATTTCTTTATATAGTCGCGAAAACTATATTGAATTTCACAAACCGATTTCACTAAAAGCAGCAATAGAAAAATCTAAAATTGAATATCCGAACTTTTCTCCAGCGCATTCGGTAGTGAAAGAATTAAATTCGAATTTTAATAAATACAAAGAAGCCATTTTGGGTCCCGATTTATCCGACCGTCGTAATCTAATCAATAAATTAATGAAGACTGAAACGGTTCAGGATGCAATTCGTAAAGAAAGTATCGATCATAAAATCAGTATGTTTGAAGCAGAAAATCGGGCCAAAGGGTATTTAACCGAAGTGGTTTCTGATTTCTCTTATTCCACTTTGCGTTTTGCTGAACTGGCATTGACCAAACTCTGGACACAACTTTACGACGGCATTGAAGTACATAATTTCGATACGGTGCGTGAGCTGGCCAAAGATTACGAGATTGTTTATACCCCATGCCACCGTAGTCATATCGATTATTTATTGCTGTCTTATGTGATTTTTAACCGCGGCTTGATGGTTCCGCATATTGCTGCGGGTATTAACCTGAACTTGCCGGTGGTCGGTCAAATCATGCGAGGTGGTGGTGCTTATTTTATTCGCCGCACCTTTAGTGGTAATGAACTTTATACCTCTGTATTTAAAGAATATTTACACAGCCTTTTATCGCGTAATACGCCTTTGGAATACTTTATTGAAGGCGGCCGTTCACGTACCGGTCTGCTGTTGCCGCCGAAAAAAGGCATGCTGTCGATGACGGTACAAAGTCATTTACGTGGTGCAACCAAGCCGATTGCCTTTATTCCCACCTATTTTGGTTATGAAAAACTGATTGAAGGCACATCTTATTTAAATGAACTGAATGGCAAACCGAAAGAAGCCGAATCGATTTGGGGGATTTTGAGTTCAGTTCGTAAAATTGAAAAAGTCTTTGGTCAGGTACACGTCAATTTTGGCAAACCGGTTTTTCTGGATCAGGTTTTAAGCGATAATCAGGCCAAACATATTCAATTAAAAATTCATGATGAATTGCCACAACCTGTCATTCAAACCGTAAATCAGGTTGCAAATTCAATTTTGGAAAATATCAATAAAGCAGTCGTGATTAATCCGATTTCTTTAATTTCACTTATTTTACTGAATGCAGAAAATCATGCTTTAACTGAAAATGATTTAATTAAAAAAATTGATCAATATCGCCAAATATTAAAGCAAACAGAATATGATTCCAGAATGATGATGACTAATTTATCAAATTCTGAAATTATTCAATACGCAGCTAAATTAAAGCAAGTCGAAATTTTTACCCAAAATAATCAAAACTGGATTCGCGTTGCGGAAAGTCAAAAAATTCTGTTAAGTTATTTTAGTAATAATATTTTGCACTGTTTTATTCTGCCGGCATTAATTGCAATGCTGATTCAAAGTTATAAAAAGATATCTATTCATTATTTAATAGATGCCATAAAAAATATTTACCCTTATTTTAAAGAAGAGTTTTTCCTTAAATGGAATAGCAATGAATTAGATCAAGAAATTACATTAGTAATTAAAAGCTTGGAAAAATTGGGCTGGATTATTACCCATACAGACCAGACTATTGCTATTCCATTAGGTGAACAAGCCCAGAACCAGCTATTAGCATTGTCGCACTTAGCGAGTTCCAGTTTAAATAATATGCTCATGATTGCCGCCTTACTTCAACGGTACGCTCCTGTGCAATCACTCAACATCAAAGAATTGGAGAAAATGAGCAAAGCTGTTCTACACAAACTGTCGCAAACTCAACAAATCCAGTCTGGTTATTATTTTGACAGTGCAACATTAAAAAGTTTTATTGCTGTTCTAAAACAAAATGAACTATTAAATATTCAAGAAGAGCATTTTGTTATAAGTGATGATTTTGAAGAAAAAATTTCTGCAATATTTAACTGGTATAATCCTGAAATACGTCAGGCTATTACCGAAGCCAGTCATTTTAATGAAAAAGAATTAAAAGGATTTAAACAATCAAATAAAAACTAATCAGTGATATTTTGCACCAACATAAGGCATTTAAATCAACTTAAATGCCTTATTTTATTTATATAAGAATATCTGATAATCAACTTCATTAAAAACCATTAAAAATGTTACATTTATATAATGTATTGAATTTTTCAAGCATTATACTGCGTATATTCCTGTTGAGTAGTATGGAAATACTGTATGAACACCGATCTTGAAATTGCTTCGATGCATGATTCTATTGATATTGTTGTCACAATATTAAAATCATTAGCTAATACAGATCGTTTACTTATTTTATGCTATCTCGCGAAGCAAGAATTAAATGTGTCACAAATAGAAGAATTAACCCAGATTAATCAGCCTACATTATCTCAACAGCTGATGATGCTACGTAAAAGCGATGTTGTATCTACTCGTCGTGATGGAAAACAGATTTTTTATTCGATTAAAGATCAAAAACTGGTTCAGGTGTTGAATACTCTTTATCAACTGTATTGCCCTAAAAATCTAATTTAATCATATTTTTATAGTTAAATTCGCAAGACAGACTATTCAAGCTAAGACTTCTTAGCATTTTTTATGCATAATATATCTAAAATTGTGATTTAGTTTTAGATATGTCAGATTTAAATACTCGCTTAACGTCGTTATTGCCCGCTTGGCAATGGCTTAGTAAATACAATCAAGCCAAGTTTAAATCTGATCTTCTTTCTGCATTGATTGTCATTGCTATGCTGGTGCCACAAGGTATGGCTTATGCCATGCTGGCAGGACTACCTCCAATTATGGGCTTGTATGCCAGTATTCTGCCCATGATCATATACGCTATGGTTGGGAGCAGTCCTACGCTCTCTATTGGACCTGTTGCCATTATTTCCATAATGACATTTGCAACGTTAAATCCTTTGTTTGAAGTTGGTTCTCCGGTGTATATACAGGCTGCCTGCCTGCTGGCGGTGATGGTCGGTATCATTTCACTGCTGCTCGGGATTTTTAAATTTGGCTTTCTGATTCAACTGATTAGCCATCCTGTGATCAAGAGTTTTATTATTGCTTCAGCTTTGTTAATTGCTTTAGGTCAATTTAAATTTTTGGTTGATCTTCCTTTACAAGCCAATAATATCCCTGAATTTATACAAAGCGTCTGGCAATATATAAGTTTCAGCAATTTGCCATCTTTGCTGTTTGGTATGCTGGCACTCCTTTTTCTGATTTATATTCCTAAAGTTTTACAGTCTAATGCTGTGCAAAGTCGAATAGGTTCAACCGTTTTTCTTTCCAAAGCCTTACCTTTAATGCTGGTGATTGTCTCTATTGCGGCTGTATATCTTTTCGATTTAAAAGCCGTAGGTATTAAAACAGTAGGAGAAATTCCTTCGGGCTTTCCGCCACTGGCTATGCCTTACTGGAATCTGGATCTGGTCATCACATTGCTTCCTGGCGCTGCAATGATAGCTATGATCAGTTTTGTAGAATCCCTATCTATTGCCCAAGCAACCGCATTACAACAACGTAGCCATTTAAACAGTAATCAGGAACTGATTGCCTTGGGTTTATCCAATTTAAGTGCGGGACTGAGTTCTGCATTTCCTGTCACTGGCAGCTTGTCGCGTACCGTGGTGAATGCCGATGCCGGTGCCAAAAGTCCTCTAGCTGGTGTTTTATCATCATTACTAATTGTCGTAGTTAGCTTATATTTCACCAGTTTCTTTCGTGATTTGCCTTTAACGATTTTGGCCGTGACCATCATGGTTTCGATCTGGAAACTGGTCGATTTTAAGCCCTTCATTGAAACTTGGCGTTATTCCAAAGCTGACGGGATTGCCATGTGGATCACTTTTTTTGCGGTGATCTGTATTGATATTTCGACTGGCTTGCTTCTTGGCATCATTTCTACCTTTATCTTGCTTTTGTGGCGAATTAGTCGTCCGCATATTGCCGTGATTGGACTGGTACAAGGCACTCAGCATTTTAGAAATGTACAGCGCCATCAGGTACTGACTTCTTCTAAAGTTTTGTCGATGCGTATAGATGAAAACCTGACTTTTTTAAATGCCAATACCTTTAAAGGTTTTCTGATTAATGCCATTAGCCAGTATATCCATTTAGAACATGTGGTGATTAACTGTTCCAGTATCAGCACCATTGACCTGAGTGCACTGGAAATGCTGGAAGATGTCAATGCCGAATTAAGTAAGCTCAATATTCAACTGCATTTTTCCGAAATTAAAGGTCCAGTGATGGATAAGTTGCAACATTCAAAACTGCTTCAGCATTTAAGCGGTCAGATTTACCTCACCCATTTTCAGGCCATGCAGGAACTTTCACCTGAAGTTTTATAATTTTTTGATTGTTTGCATGAAAATGACCAAATTAAAAATCCGGATCTTGGCGTAGTTCCCTGCAACTCAACTATATCTTGTTCAGCTTTGTAAATTATGTCGCCAGTTTTTATAGCACTTCTTATCAGATTTAGTCTGATTTGAAGCAGCTGTATGCTATGAATATTAAATAAATCGCTAAAAATGCATTAAAAAATCGAAAATATCGACTTTAAAAATAAATAGTTAGTTTTTATATGGAAATTATTTTCTAGTCATTCCATTTTTGGGTATAAAATGGCGACCATCTTTGTGGTTTTTTTAGTCCTCGTATTCCTAACAAGGCACTCGTATGTTCTCTGCTTTAATGCGTCTGAGTTTAGTCTCCCGAATTATTATCGCCATTATTCTTGGTATTGGTGTTGCTGTTTTGTTCCCAAATGTGGCTCCTTATTTGAGCCTTTTAGGTGACTTGTTTATTAAAGCACTTAAATCTGTTGCGCCTATTTTGGTTTTTGTTCTGGTTTTATCCTCTATTGCCAACTTTAAAGTCGGCCATAGCGCCAACATTAAGCCAATTATGCTGATGTATGCTATAGGCATGTTTCTGGCTGCACTCTCTGCTGTGGTTGCCAGCATTGTCTTTCCTAGTACTTTGTTCCTGAATGCACCTGCACAAGGTGATTTACAGGCACCGGGTAGCCTGGTCGAAATTTTAAAGAATCTGCTATTAAGTTTTGTTGCCAACCCGGTAACAGCGATTAGCGAAGCCAACTTTATTGGTATTTTGGCATGGGCTGTAGCCTTGGGTGCTGCATTCCGTCATGCCAGTGACAGCACCAAGGGTTTCTTAACAGATGCAGCCAATGCAGTGAATCAGGTGATTCGTTTGGTGATCAATTTTGCGCCTGTGGGTATTTTTGGTCTGGTTGCCGTTACCTTTGCAGAAGTAGGTTTAAGTACATTTGAAAGCTATGCACAACTGCTGGCTGTATTGATTGGTACTATGTTCTTCGTGGCATTGGTGATTAACCCATTGATGGTCGCCTTTGTAACTCGTGCCAATCCTTATCCATTGGTATTTCAATGTTTGCGTGAAAGTGGCATTACCGCATTTTTCACTCGCAGTTCGGCAGCGAATATTCCGGTCAATCTGGATTTAGCCAAACGTTTAGGGGTCAATGAATCCACTGCCAACGTGGCTATTCCACTCGGTGCAACCATCAATATGGCGGGTGCTGCAGTAACCATTACTGTGCTGACCTTAGCTACTGTGAATACTTTGGGAATTTCAGTCGATTTCACTACCATGCTGGTATTATCTGTGCTTGCCACAGTGTCTGCTTGTGGTGCATCAGGTGTTGCGGGTGGTTCTTTATTGCTAATTCCTGTCGCTTGCGGCCTGTTTGGCATCAGTTCTGATATTGCTATGCAAGTAGTCGCCATTGGTATGGTGATTAGCGTATTACAGGATTCGACTGAAACTGCATTAAATTCTTCAACAGATGTATTATTTACTGCTGCTGTAGACCGCGGTTTGGATTAAGATAGTCATTATTAAGTAATTTTTTTATGACGTTATGCCTTTTCAAACTTTACCGCTCTGGGTTCAATTAGGTGCTTTTTTTCTTGCAATGAATGCAGGAATGATTAACGTCCTCGGACTGGTGACCGTGTTGCACCAGTCCGTTTCACATATGACCGGCAATGTCAGCATGCTTGCCATGGCACTGATGCACTGGCAACCTGACCTGATTCTCTATTTAAGCCTGGTGGTGCTGTGTTATGTGATGGGTTCCTTTTATAGCGGATATATACTGGGAAATAGCCACTTCAGCTTGGGACGCCGTTACGGTCTGCCTTTAAGCTTAGTGGCTTTTTTTATTGTACTGTGCTGGTTCTTTTTGCCCTACTACCCGCGTTATGCCTTGCTTTGGGCATGTGGAGCCATGGGAGTGCAAAATGCCATGATCAGCCATTACAAAGGCACCATTATTCGCACCACCCATTTATCTGGCGTACTCACCGACTTAGGCTTAGCCTTGGGATATCTCTTACGGGGTTTAGAGGTCGAGCGTAGGCGCATTATTCTGCATTTAGTCATCTTATTTGGATTTTTTATCGGTGGTCTGGTTGCAAGCCTGATTTATCCTTATTTAAAATTAAACGCATTCCTGATCCCGGCGATGTTAAGCTGGACGCTTAGCTCGCTTTACTGGGTCATTTATTTTCGTTATCGACGAATTCAAGAGTAGTATCGGAATTTATTATGGTCAAAAATGCATTACAGGCTCAATTGCTTAAAGCGGGTTTAGTCGATAATAAAAAGGCTAAAAAACTGTCTAAACAGGCGGTACATGAGCAACGTACCGGGCAAAGCAATGAAGCTGAACTGAAAGCAAAAATTGCGCAGGATCAGCAACAAAAACTGGCTAAAGATCAGGCGCTAGATTTAGAGAAAAAGCGCCTGTTACAAGGCAAAGAATTAAAAGCCGCGATTATTCAAATGATTAATCAAAATAAAATTCGTGATACAGATGGCGAAGTAGCTTATCAGTTTATTGATGAAAGCAAAGTCAAAAAGATTTATCTCAATCAGCAAATTTATAATGCCTTGGTCGCAGGATCATTAATCATTGCCAAAGAAGCTGAGGGTTATGCTGTGTTACCTAAAGCTCTGGCAGACAGAATTAACGACAA
This sequence comes from Acinetobacter bouvetii, assembly GCF_902753875.1. Lineage (GTDB taxonomy): Bacteria > Pseudomonadota > Gammaproteobacteria > Pseudomonadales > Moraxellaceae > Acinetobacter > Acinetobacter bouvetii_A. The sequence continues at coordinate 283,799 of NZ_CADDTS010000048.1, forward strand.
AATGGAAGGCTTTATCATTGTCAATAATTCTGAAAAGAATGAACAGATCACAGATGAAGAAGATCCATATGCAGCCTATGTCATTCCGGATGATTTAATGTGGTAAGTCACTATTCATATGCATGAAAATTTGGGATATGCCAAGATTTGTCTTGGTATATCCCTTGCAACCCCTGCAAAATCACAATCTTTCTAAAATAATTGCAAATACTATTTTGCAGTTAAGTGCTCATTTTTCTTTTTGTGGGTTTTCTGCAAGCTTCAATTATTTCTTCGTTGATGTATATCAGCCATGAGTTATTAAATAATTAAAATTTAATCATAAAAATAAATGCATATTGTCAACAACAGGATTTTGATACCTGAATCATTCATTTTTCTCATACCATAACCATAGATGGCTTAAATCAGAATCTAGAATACGGCTTAAAAAAATTTACTTATTGATATATTAAAATGTATACAAATACGGTTTCATTTGTATATTATTTGTTAATAGATGCAAAAAAACATCAAAAATAGGAACTTGATCATGGAAGGAAACTCTAACCCTTCTAAAAAATCAGTGATTACACCTTCAGAGCCCTTGTTTGACTCTATGAATCAAACACCAGTCAAACATACACTTATCAATGCCGAATCGTGTGACACTCAAAGTCGTGCATGTATGGAGCAAGCCCTGAGTGATCCAATTGCACGTATTCCTAATCAGTTCAAAAGCGCCTACCATAAATTTCAGTATTACCATCAAAAAAAATATTTACGACAAGTAAATTATTTTGCTCAGTTGGCTTTTCTTATTTATTTCTGGGCTGACTATGCTGAGATTGCCGGATGTAGAAATTCTTTCTGGCATAATTCGAATCATGGCTATCTTGAGTGGCTTAACACTTAACTTTTTTTTATTTAAATATATTAAGCAGATTCAACTGCTAGATATGATTTTACCTTTTTCCACCTGTGTATCTACTATTTTATGGTTTGAGATTCTCCTGCAGTCCACCAGTTCATTGGTTGCGACATATCAATATGCAGCAGTCATTTTCATTGTTTTAGGTAATCTTTGCGTTCAGGTACATTTTCGGCCATCACTGATCAGTACAGCCATGATTACGGCAGCAATTCTGCACGGTATATGGCGCTTAAATACATTCAATGAATTTATTATTTTTCTCTTCGTCTATGTGCCCATCCTGCTATTTAGTATTTATATTTGCTGGAACAATACTCTAAATTCACGTAAAAACTTTTTAAGGGCCTTACTGGATGACTGGAATTATCATACATTACGAAAACTTGCTCATACAGATGAATTAACCCAACTGAGTAACCGCCGACAGTTTGTTTATGCCGCTGAACGTAGAATTCAGGCCACTGCTGATACCGAGAGTACTAGTCTACTGATTTTTGATGTAGATCGCTTTAAAAGTATTAATGATCAATTTGGACACGATGTAGGTGATCAAGTATTGTGCTGTATTGCCGAAATTGCTCGTAAGGAAATGCGACACAATGACATGCTTGCACGTTTTGGCGGAGAAGAATTTATCGTTTTACTACCACACACTTCTCAGTCCGATGCCTTGAAGATTGCTGAACGTTTGCGTCACAAGATGGAACAACATACGATCCAGTTAGATCATCATGCACTAAACTTTTCAGTTTCAATTGGTGTTTCCAAGATAGAACAAAATCAGACTGATTTAAGTCATTTAATTAAACATGCCGATATTGCACTATATGAAGCAAAACGTCAGGGCCGTAATCGTGTGATCCACTATAACTGTATGGACTTTTGCAGTTAGCCGCTTTAATGCTGTAAATCAGCATGGTTTACACAACCTGAATCCTTTAAACTGGGTTAAAAATCAAGTTTTGATCAATTACAGTAAAATTCTCAGGTTGCCTGCATGCTTAAATGGTTTGAAAAACTCGTCGATCCTTATCCCAACCAAGGCTTAAACGAACCACTGCCCACCCGCTTTTTTCCTTTTGTCTGGCAAGCAGCCAAAGGCGTGCGTCCCTATTTGTTGTTGTTGGTGTTATTTACTGCAGGCGCTGCGAGTTTTGAAGCCTTTTTTTATTCAAAAATTGGTGATTTAGTTAACTGGTTAAGCAAGAGCCAACCCGATACATTTTTAGCTGAACACAGCCAAAATCTCACCCTGCTGACCTGCATTCTACTGGCCAATATTTTTTTCGCAACTCTGCAATCTATTATTAAGCATCAGGTTTTATACAGTACTTTTCCCATGCGCTTACGCTGGCGTTTCCATAATTTACTGTTGCAGCAAAGTCTGGATTTTTTCCATAACGACTTTGCCGGGCGTTTATCGGCCAAAGTCATGCAAACCTCTTTGGCAGTGCGTGAATTCTGGGTGATTTTGGGTGACATGCTGGCCTATGTGCTGATCTATTTTGTGACCATCAGTCTGGTCTTGGGTGCCATTTCCCCACTGCTGATTTTACCTCTGTTGCTTTGGCTGGTGCTGTTTATCTGCGCTGCCTGTTTTTTTATTCCCCGTTTGAGTCAAATTTCAAGTAAACAGGCCGATGCTCGTGCCGTCATGACCGGTCGCGTCACAGATGCCTATACCAATATTCAGACCGTGAAATTATTTGCCCATGCCGGCCGTGAAAGCCATTATGCAAAAGAATCCATGCAAGGCTTTATGGTCACGGTCTATAAGCAAATGCGTCTAGGTGCACAATACGAAATCAGCATCAATTTATTGAGCGTAGTGCTATATGTAGGCGTTTTAGGCACCGCGATTTGGCTCTGGATCAATGGTCAGGCAGAACTGGGGATTATTGCCGCGACGACCGCGATGATTTTAAAACTGAATAGTATTGCTGAATTTATGATGTGGCAAACTTCGGCCCTGTTTGAAAATGTCGGGACCATTCAGGATGGCATGAAAACCATGGGCCGACCTATCAGCATTCAAGACAAGAAAGATGCGCAGCCTCTACAGGTACAGCATGGTGAAATCAAGTTTGAAGATGTCAGCTTTGCTTATCAAAATAAAAACGTGATTGAGCATTTTAATTTAACCATTCGACCGGGTGAAAAAATCGGGATTGTCGGTCGTTCTGGCGCAGGAAAATCGACCTTAATTCAACTGTTACTGCATTTTTACAACATCAACCAAGGTCGTATTTCGATTGATGGTCAAAACATCCAAGATGTGACTCAGGACAGTCTGCGTAAAAATATTGCTTTTGTGACTCAGGATACCTCTTTATTACACCGTACTGTGGCTGAAAATATTAAGTATGGTCGCCCGAATGCAACAGATGAAGAAATGTTTGAGGCGGTGCGTAAGGCCAAAGCCGAAGACTTTATTCCATCGCTGACCGACCTGCGCGGCAAAACCGGTTATGAAGCCTATGTGGGTGAACGGGGCGTGAAATTGTCAGGCGGACAACGTCAGCGTATTGCCATTGCCCGGGTATTTCTTAAAGATGCCCCTATTTTGATTTTAGATGAAGCCACCAGTGCGTTAGATTCTGAAGTTGAAGCGGCAATTCAGTCCAGTCTGGATGAGTTGATGCAGGATAAAACCGTGATTGCCATCGCGCATCGATTATCCACCATTGCCCAGATGGATCGTCTGGTGGTGCTGGATGAAGGCCGAATCGTTGAACAAGGTACGCATGATGAACTGGTCGCATTAGGCGGAATTTATGCGCATTTGTGGCAAAGACAAAGCGGCAGTTTTTTGATAGAACAACAGACATTAAAGAAAAAGGATATCCATTGATGCTGTATTTGGAAGATATAAAAGTCGGTGACCGTTTCATTAGCCGCGAATATGAAATGACTTTAGAAGAAATCAAACAGTTTGCACATGCTTATGATCCGCAAGTGTTTCATACCGATGAAGATCAGGCCAAAGCGCATCCTGTTTTTCAAGGTATTGCAGCCAGTGGCTGGCACACTTGTGCCGTCACCATGCGTTTATGGACCGAATGTTTTCCGGTGGCGTATGGCTTGATTGGTTCAGAATCCAGTCTGCGCTGGCCACGTCCGACCCGTCCTGGCGATAAGATTCATGTCGAGGTCGAAATTGTGGCAATTACGCCATCAAAAAGCAAAACTGACCGCGCTATAGTCAGTTATGTGACTCAGGCCTTGAATCAGAATAATGATGTATTACTTATATCAACCACTAAAATTCTGGTCTTTAAAAAGGATGTTCAGCCTGAATGAGCTTCGGGCTTTAAAAATATTGTCGAACAATTTTAACAAGATACACGTTCAATTCATGCCAATATGGCAGCGACAAATAGAAAAACGAATGAATGCAATGGATGGCGCATGAAAACGATTTCTCCTAGACAGGATCAAGGAATACCCGGTGTTTACGGGCTACTGCTGTTAGATGTAGTGTCCCGTTGGGGCTACAATGCAGAAGCACTGTTTACCCCGTTTCATTTAAACAGTGAACAATTGGCCGATCCCAATTTTCGTATTCCCACGCCTGTTGCAAATGAGCTGATTAAACATGCATTACGTTTAACTGGTGAACCGACGCTGGGTTTTCATTTGGGTACCCAAATGCGAATTTCCATTCATGGCTTTATTGGCTATGCCATTATGACTGCGCATGATATTACCGATGCCTTGGTGCTCGCCAACCGCTTTATTCAGCTGCGTCTACCCTTTTTACAGCTTTATTTCTCTACCTTTGGTGAAAAAGCCACGCTGCAATTGCAATGTGATTTTGACATCGAACCTTTACGAACCGAAATTACCATTGCCCTGACTTTCGGTATTATCACCATGGCAAAAGCCTTAACCGGTTGTGAAGATTTATCCGGTGAAATTGATTTTGATTTTGCTCAACCGCCCGGTTTTGAACGCTATATGGCGAAATTTCCATCGCATACTTTCCGTTTTGAGCAACCGCATTTACTTTCCAGTTTCGATAAAAAATATCTGGGCTTAAAAATGGTCAATGCTGACCCGATTGCCAGCCAGATTGCCATTAACCAATGTGAAGCCGAACTCTCTGCATTAGGTGAACGCCGACGCTTGGCCATGCGGGTACGTGACATTTTAACCAATTCAGAGCAGCATTATTTAAGTATCGAAAATGTCGCAGATCGGCTGCATATGTCGGATCGTACTTTAAAACGGCAACTAGCAGCAGAAGGAACCTCTTTTTCGACCTTGGTCGATGAAGTCCGCTATCGTCATGCCACCTCGCTGCTTTCCCGAACCGATTACACCCTAGAGCTGATTGCCGATGAACTGGGCTATAGTGATGTGGCCAATTTCAGTCGGGCTTTTAAGCGCTGGAGTGGTCGCAGTCCAAGCAACTGGCGCAAAGATCCGTATTTATAAACTTTTGTTTTTATCAAAAAACCTGTATAAAACATGGCAAAAATGATTTGAATATTTTAAAGGAGTCAGCAATGAATCACCCTGCAGAATTAAAGTACGCTAGTACTCACGAATGGGTCAAAGTTGAAGGTGATCTGGTTATTACCGGTATTTCCGACCATGCACAGGACGCTTTGGGTGATCTGGTGTATGTAGAGGCCCCTGAAGTGGGTCAGCACATTACTGCCGGTGAACAGGCAGGTGTAGTCGAGTCAGTTAAAACCGCTTCTGACATTCATGCCCCTGTTTCAGGTGAAGTGGTTGAAGTCAATTCAGCACTTGAAGATGACCCGGATTTTGTTAATGATGATCCTTATGGCAAGGGATGGATTTATAAAATTAAACCAGACAACATGGCTGATGTAGAAAAACTCCTTTCTAGCAGCGAATATGAAGCTGGTTTATAATTCAGCTTCATCTTAAAAAAAATCAGTCTTTAGGGCTGATTTTTTTATTTTAGAGGATACCTTACAATGAAAATCCATCAAAAAAAGACCATAAATCGTCATCTCTTTTTATTGATCACCGCAAGTCAGTATATTTTTTAAAATAAATATTTAGATAAAAAATAGGCATTAACCGCTCTTGGTTAATGCCTATCATGCAGTAATACAAACTTGACTCTGAATTAGGTTGTTGCTTGTTCGTTCTGCTGTGCCTCGTTTTCTTCTGAGGTCTTATCCTGCACCATACTGAAAGATGCAGCTGAACCTGGAACCGCATCATCTTGCCGGTTACTCTTCAATTTGATCTGTAAGCGTAATTCATTCATAGAGTCTGCATTACGTAAGGCTTCTTCATAGCTGATTGCGCCTTCATTATATAGTTCGTATAAAGCCTGATCGAATGTTTGCATTCCCAGCTCACGGGATTTTTTCATGATTTCTTTGAGTTCATGAAATTGGCCTTTCAGAATATTATCGCCAATCAAGGGTGTATTCAGCAGAATTTCAATCGCCGCACGACGGCCACGACCATCTTGGGTGCGTACCAAACGCTGGGAAATAATAGCTTTCATATTTGAAGACAAGTCCATCAATAATTGATTGCGTCGCTCTTCTGGGAAAAAGTTAATGATGCGATCCAGCGCTTGATTGGCATTGTTTGCATGTAACGTACCTAAACATAGATGTCCGGTTTCAGCAAAGGCAATGGCATGCTCCATGGTTTCAGTATCCCGGATTTCACCAATCAAAATGACATCCGGTGCCTGACGCAAGGTATTTTTTAAAGCATTGTGCCATGAATGGCTATCCACACCCACTTCACGGTGCGTAATCATCGATTTTTTGTGTTTATGCACATACTCAACCGGGTCTTCAACGGTAATGATATGCCCGGCAGAATTTTCATTACGATGATCAATCATGGCGGCTAAAGAGGTCGACTTACCGGAACCGGTCGCACCCACCACCAAAACCAGGCCACGTTTTGCCATCATCACATCTTTTAAGGTTTCCGGCAGTTTTAGCTGGGCAAAATTTGGAATCTCGGCGGTAATGGTTCGGATGACCATACCCACTTGTAATTGCTGCTGAAAGACATTAATCCGGAAACGCGAAACATTGGGTACACTGATGGCAAAATTACATTCCAGTTCGGTTTCAAATTCCTGACGCTGTTTTTCATTCATCAAACTATAGGCAAATAACTTGGTTTTATCCGCCGTGAGTGCCTGTTGTCCAATCGGTTTCATTAAGCCTTGATGTTTGATGCTGGGCGGAAAATCGGCGGAAATAAATAAATCCGAACCTCCATATTCGACCACCTTGGTCAGCATGTGAAATATGATTTTACGCGCTTCTTCCAATAGCTCTAAAGTATACATATGTTCCCCATTTAAAATTGTCTGCAATACCAATCAATAGCCAGAACAAGTGAATTAGTATTTATTAAACAATAAGTTATTATTTAAAATGTATACTCAACATTGTGCATAAATCCATCCTTTGGCTCAAATCTATAAGTTTTAATTGGTTATAAAAAATTGCAAATATTGCATACTACGTCATAAAAATATTGTTGCAAATTTAATCAATCAGCAAAAATCAGATAAATTGCAAAATAAAACCCCTTGTTCAAGAGGTTTTATTCAAATCAGGAAGATATTTAAAAAGAATTAAGCACTACGTTTTAATTCAGAAACACGTAGTTGCTCAGCCATCTCGATCAGCAATTGCTGGGTTTTATCCCAACCTAAACAGCCATCCGTGACTGACTGACCATAAGTCATCTCACAGGAAATTTTTTGCTGTCCATCAACCAGATGACTTTCTAGCATTACACCACGAACATGGGTCTGCATACGTTCAGCGATAATGCAACGCAACACTTCAGGTTGTAAAAGCGGATTTTTATGGCTATTACCGTGACTGCAATCAATCACCAAAGCCGGTAATTCCCCTTTCATTTTTTCTTTGATCTTTTCAATTTCAGCCAATTGATAATTTGGACCTGAATTTGCACCACGTAAAATCAAATGGGCCTTTGGGTTTCCTTGCGATTCTAAAATACACGGTAAGCCAGATTGGCCCAGACCTAAGAATTGATGCGGATGGGATGCGGACTGAATGGCATCCAATGCAATTTGAATTGAACCATCGGTGCCATTTTTGAAACCAATGCTATAAGGCATATGGCTAGAGATTTCACGGTGAATCTGCGACTCGCTGGTGCGTGCTCCAATGGCACCCCAAGCCAGTAAATCATCAAAATACCCGGTCGCCATTGGGCTTAAAATTTCCGATGCAATCGGCAAGCCCATTTCAATAATTTGCAGGTAGAGCTCGCGTGATTTTTCCAGGCCCAATTGCATATTGGATGAACCGTCTAAATTGGGGTCGTACAAGAAACCTTTCCAACCGATGGTGGTACGTGGTTTTTCAATGTAGGCACGCATGACCAGGAAAATTTGATCTTCGACCTGGCTTTGGAGTTGTTGTAATTTTTGTGCATATTCGAGTGCAGATACCGGGTCATGAATTGAACATGGGCCGGTGATTACCATCAGACGATGGTCCTTGCCTGCTAATATATTTTGAATGGTTTGACGTTGCTCGGCAATTTGTTCAGCCAATCGGGCAGATAAAGGCAATTGCGCCTTTAATTGATGCGGCAAACTTAGAATTGTTTCTTTTGCAGTTGTTTGATTGTGTTGTAAAGCAGTATTGAGAGCATTCATTGGTCTTTCCTGTGGACTTCAATCAGTCCAATCTTTTATTTGAGCGTTATGGGTCTAGTGGATTGCGTCATAAGTTGACTAAAGTAAAACCAATAAAAGTTGCTAAAGTATGCGTAGTTTAATGTTTTCATGGTATGGCTCCAAAAATGTGTAAAAAAATAAAGTAAAAAAAAACCTGATCAGGGTTGCCGATCAGGTAGTAACTTGGTGGGCAACCATTTTCTTGCCCGAACGCATTCAGGCAATTATCTAAATTGCCAAAAATAATAAGTTGCGTTTGAGAGTACAGGTTGCTTCAACATCTTTATTTCTTCAAAAAAAGTATCTGTCTGAAAGTTAAAATACGCTGTATTCAACGATTTGACAATAGTTTTATACAAAATAAAAATACATCAATCAGTAAACTTTTACTTATATATCTTGCTCAGCAAAAATGGCTGAAATTTGACCTTTTGCAAAAAATACTTAAAATAGTGGACATTCCCCTCTTTTTTCTTTCGAGTTATACGCCAATGAAGTAAGTCCTTTTTTTCATCAATTTATATTTTATTTTTTGATGTGCAAAATAGGCTGATTGCTTCTGCGTTCATATTTATCTCTGTTTTTTCTATTTTGTGCATCCTGTTTTTATGAGGTTCTTATGACTCAGCAGGCATGTGTAGTTTCTCAACTCAGCGTCGAGTTTCCCCACAAAACCCTTTTTCAGCAGCTTAAATTTACCCTACCTGCCCAGCAAAATTCTGCGCTCATTGGTCGAAATGGGCAGGGAAAATCGGTTCTGATGCAGATTTTGCATCAGTCTTCTCCACATTTTCCATTGAACGGTGAAATTGCCTGGCAAATGCCGCATGCGTATTTACCGCAGTTACAACGACTGGATGGAGAAAATATTGCTCAGGCTTTAGATGTGGAACGGCAGCATCTGGCTTTTCAACGTATAGAAGAAGGCACAGCCGAACTTGAAGACTATGAAAGCGTGGAAAATGGCTGGCATTTACCGCCCTTGTGGCAAATGCAATACAACAGGCAGATCTACCGGTAGATCTGGATTTTCCGGTTTCACAATTGAGCGAAGGGCAAAAAACCAAACTGGCACTCTGTCGCCTGTTTTTATTGAAGGATCATTACCTACTCCTGGATGAACCCAGTAATCATTTAGACAACAGGTCCAGAGATTGGCTGATGTCCTGTTTAAAACAGCATCCTGCCGGAGCCTTGGTCATTAGTCATGATCGGGCTTTGCTGGATGAAATGCAGCATATTTATGCCTTGAACGAACATGGCCTGTCCCACTATACGGGCAATTACAGCCACTATGTTGAGCAAATGCAATTACAGACAGAAGCCCTACAACAAGCGCTTCAGCAAGATCAGCGTGAATTGAAGCAGCTGAAACATCAGCAGCAGTAAAATCTGATTAAGGCACAAAAAAGGCAGCGTAGCGGTAATCAATTACGTGATTCGAATTCTCAAGCCAAAATTCTGCTCGACTTTAAAAAGGAATAGGCTGGTCAAAGTCTTTCTGCGCTGAAACAGCAACAGAACCGGCAAATCAGCAGTGCCAATGATGCAGTGAAAGACAAACAAATTCGGCTGGAAACGGTGAAACCACAGCAATTACATTTTTTTAATCGTAGTATCAAAAGTAGTGAAATTTTAAGAAACAATCAATTGGTTTTGGCACACGGTTCCCGTCAAAAAATCAGTTTTGCCTTAAAGGCCGGCGAAAAAATTCATCTGCAAGGTGAAAATGGCGTGGGCAAATCAAGTCTGTTGAAACTGCTTGCTCAGCATTCACTGTTACAAACTCCTGAAATCTTATTTTCTGGGTGCAGTTTTTATCTGGATCAAAATTTCAGTTTTTTGAAAGCTGAACTGAATGCTGTAGAAAATCTCAAGGCCGCCAATGCATCGGTCAGTGACGTGGAATGGCGCAATTTACTGGGTCAACTGCGTATACGCGGCGAAAAGTCACAAATACCACTGGGTCAGCTCAGTGGCGGTGAACAATTGAAAGTTGCCTTATTGGCCATCAGTCAATCTGCCACTGTTTATGATTTATTGTTACTCGATGAACCTGAAAATCATTTGGATATTGAATCGAGGGATATTTTGGCTCAAGCGATTGCTGAATATAAGGGTGCTGTCATTCTGGTGTCCCATGACCGACGTTTTATTGAAGATTGTAAAATCACCGATTCATTTCAACTCGGTCACCGGGCTGAACGATAGTGCTGCACCTATGAGGCTTCTCTCTGGCCAATATAAGCATTTAGTTTGAAAATTGGCAAAAATACAGCACGCCTGCGCAATTAACCGCTAGAATGCTGTTCATGCCGATGGCTTGATTTGTTTTACATTTAATGAAGGATGTATTCATGTTCCAACATGTTGATACTTATGCAGGTGATCCAATTCTTTCGCTGATGGAAGAATTTGGTAAAGATGAACGCACACAAAAAGTGAATTTGAGTATTGGACTTTATTACAATGAAGACAATATTGTGCCTCAATTAGATGCCGTTAAAGCTGCCTATAAAAACATTGAATCAAGCAATGATAAGGTCAAACTTTATTTGCCCATGGATGGTTTGAAGTCTTATAACCAGGCCACTCAGGCCTTGGTTTTGGGTGCAGACAGTCCTGCTCGACGCGACGGCCGTGCGGTAACCATTCAAACTTTAGGCGGTTCTGGTGCGCTGAAAGTCGGTGCTGATTTCTTAAAGAAATATTTTCCGGAATCCGATGTCTGGGTCAGCCAGCCAACCTGGGAAAACCACATTGCCATTTTTAATGGTGCGGGTATTCATTCACACTTCTACCCTTATTTTGATGCAGCAAGCAACGGCGTGAATGTACCAGCGATGCTGGAAAAATTAAACCAGCTTCCGGCAAAAAGTATTGTGTTATTACATCCTTGTTGCCATAACCCGACCGGTGCAGATTTAACGCCTGCGGAATGGGACCAAGTGATTGCTGTATTGCAAAAGCAGGATCTGATTCCTTTCCTCGACATTGCTTACCAGGGTTTTGGTCAAGGGCTTGAAGAAGATGCTTACGCGATTCGTGCTTTAGATCAAGCTGGAATGAATTTTATTGTCAGCAACTCATTCTCTAAAATTTTCTCGCTGTATGGTGAACGTGTGGGCGGTCTGACTTTTGTCTGTGATGATCAAGCCACTGCACAAAAGGTCTTGGGTCAGTTAAAAGCGACTGTGCGTCGTATTTACTCTAGTCCGGCAACTACAGGGGCACTGTTGGTCGACAATGTGCTGCATGATGAGAAGCTTACAGCGATGTGGCAAGCTGAACTGCAAGACATGCGTGAACGGATTATTAAAATGCGTCACCTTTTAAAAGATAAGCTCACTCAGGCTTTACCTGAACGTGATTTTAGCTATCTGGTGAAACAGCAAGGCATGTTTAGTTATACTGGTTTAAGCGCTGAACAGGTGGATATTTTAAAAGATCAATATGGTATCTATCTGGTACGTAGTGGCCGTATGTGCGCTGCTGGCCTTAATTTAAGCAATATTGATTATGTGGCTGAATCCATGGCCGCAGTGATCAAGGAAACAGAAATCAAAGCAACAGCTTAATTTTGCCAAATAAAAAACGGGCGATCTGCCCGTTTTTTATTTTCATGGAAGCTTAATCTTCAAATGGAAAATTAATCTTCAAAATGAACCACGGAACGAATTGATTTGCCTTCGTGCATCAAATCAAAAGCTTCGTTAATTTTTTCCAGTCCCATAGTATGGGTCACAAAAGGTTCAAGTTGAATATCACCCGTCATGGCTTCTTCCACCATACCCGGCAGTTGCGAACGTCCTTTCACCCCACCAAAGGCTGTACCTTTCCAGGTACGACCGGTTACTAACTGGAATGGACGGGTAGAAATTTCCTGACCTGCACCAGCAACACCAATAATAATCGATTGTCCCCAACCACGATGAGCACATTCCAGTGCTGAACGCATCACATTGGTATTACCAATACATTCAAAAGAATGGTCCACACCCCAACCGGTTTTTTCAACAATCACTTCCTGAATCGGCTTGTCATAATCCTTAGGGTTTAAAAATTCAGTCGCACCAAACTGCTGGGCTAAAGTAAATTTTTCAGGATTGGTATCCACCGCGATAATACGGCTAGCTTTGGCTTTCTTCGCACCCTGAACCACCGCTAAACCAATACCGCCCAGACCAAACACCGCAACTGTGTCACCTTCTTGAACCTTGGCTGTATTTTTCACCGCACCCAGACCTGTAGTCACACCACAGCCCAGCAAGCAAACATGTTCAGGATTGGCTTCAGGATTAATTTTCGCTAAAGAAACTTCAGCCACCACGGTATATTCACTAAAGGTTGAACAGCCCATATAGTGATAAATTGGCTGGCCATTATAAGAAAAACGCGTCGTGCCATCTGGCATCAAGCCTTTACCTTGAGTAGCACGCACTGCAACACAGAGGTTGGTTTTGCCTGATTTGCAGAATAAACACTCGCCACATTCTGCGGTGTAAAGTGGAATCACGTGATCGCCCGGTTTGACACTGGTTACGCCCTCACCGACTTCAACCACCACACCCGCGCCTTCATGACCTAACACTGCAGGAAACACACCTTCAGGATCATCACCGGATAAAGTAAAAGCGTCGGTATGACATACACCCGTGTGGGTAATTTTAACCAGAACTTCTCCTGCCTTAGGTGGAGCCACATCAATTTCCACAATTTCCAGAGGTTGACCTGGACCAAATGCGACAGCTGCACGTGATTTCATGAATTGATAATCCTTTGTTGGGTTCTTTAACAGATGAGCTACAGTAACCTCTTTTTATTGTCAGATTCAACCTATAACATGGTGATAATATGTACTTATAACTTTATGACTTCATAACAATTATGCAGATTACACCATACATGCATGCTGTCATGTTTGCTTTTATACTTTTTACAATGACGGGGTGCATTTTGTCGAAGAATGAATCACAAAAGCAGTCTCCCATTCAGGTTCATGCTGAACACTGGTTAAACGGTTCAAATGTCGATACACAATTAAATCAGGGGTTAACGGCTTATCTGGCGCTGGATGATGCCTTTATCAGTATCGCCTCACGACTGCATCTGATTAATAAGGCACAACATAATCTCGATTTGCAATATTACATTTGGGAAGATGATTCAATCGGTCAACTGATGCTGGCAGAACTGCTCAAAGCTGCTGATCGCGGGGTCAAAGTTCGTTTATTGATTGATGATCAAAATGGTTCTCAACTCGATGCGACCTTAAAACAATTGGCTCAGCATCCCAATTTTGAAATTAAAATCTTCAATCCATATACCTTTAGATTTAGATCATTGCGTATGTTTGATTATGTGTTCCGTTTTAATCAAATCAATCACCGTATGCACAATAAGCTGATTATTGCCGATGGTGCCATTGCGGTGACTGGTGGACGCAATATCAGCCGTGAATATTTTGAAGCCAGTGACAATTTCCAGTTTACCGATATGGATATTTTGTTCTACGGCACGGCTGTGCATCAGGCCAATCAGGTCTTTCATCAGTTCTGGAATAATGATTTAAGTTATTCAGTGCCACAGCTTTTGGGTAACAGCAAACCTGGACAGCTCTCCAAATTACGCAAATATTATGAACTGACTGCACTGCAAAAAGATCAGTTAAAAAGACGAATTGAATTTGCAGAAAAACAGGTCAATGAACATTTAAATGACCGTCCTATCAACTGGGCAAAAGCATATTTTGTAGCCGATTCTCCGGAGAAAATTCGCGGTCAGGCCAGTCAGGATCAACTGATTTATCGACAAATCTTCAAGATTATGGGGGAACCAAAACAGCACATGGAGCTGGTTTCCGCCTATTTTGTTCCGACCCGCAAAGGCACGGATTATTTAGCCAAACTGGCGAACAATAAAGTCAAAGTCCGGGTATTGACCAATTCATTTCTAGCCAATGATGTACCATTGGTGCATGCTTTTTATAAAAAATACCGTCATGATTTACTGCAAAGTGGCGTAAAACTGTACGAGTTTAAACCCTATATCGAGCGCAATAAGCGTACCTGGTATGAAGTAGTCACCGGCAACGTGATTCCTGCCAAAGGTAAAAATGCGTCCAGTTTGCATGCCAAATTTTTTGATATTGATGGCATGGTGTTTATTGGTTCATTTAATTTTGACCCGCGTTCTGCCAACTTAAACAGCGAAGTGGGCTTGGTGGTTGAATCTGATATTTTACAAAATCAGATTTCAACCTCGCTGGACAAATATTTACCGCAGATTGCCTATGAACTCAAACTCAACCCACAGGGTGAAGTCATTTGGCTGGATCATCGTAAAGATGGTACTACTATTGAATATTTACATGATCCCGAAACGACCAGATTCCAGCGTTTTAGTACAAAAATTGTTTCATACTTCCCAATTGAATGGATGATGTAATGACATGTTAATGACATTGAAATAGGCACAGACCTTTTATTTCCAATGGAAGCTCAACATGGAATCCGGACTGTTGTAAACATTGTATATGCTCGTCTTTAGACATATAGAGATCTGGATTCGTCATAGCGCCTTCGGCATACAAATGGTCACAGACCAAATAGCAGGCACCGGCTTTGAGCAGCTTGTTTTTGACGATTTTATGAAAATCCAGTGCATAAGCTTTATGGCGTAATTCATGTAATGCTTGGTGGATGATGACCAGATCATATTGGGCTAATGCATCTGCCCAGCCTGTCTGTTTAAAATCTCCCACCCTATAATCAGCTCGTTCCAGCTCATGAGTGAGCAACTTACTTCTAGATAGCTTATGCATGGCTTCGGAAAAATCAAAGGCGCTATAGTGAATATCAGGACATCGTCCTAATACATGTTTCGCCAGATCTCCCGGACCTGAACCAATTTCCAGTATTTCTACGCGTTGTTGTTGCTGGATCAACGTCGCATAATAATCAAAAAATTGGACTCGCCAGGGTCTTTTCAGATTGACTTCGTTGGCCCACTGCGCTGCATCATCAGGATTTCTCAGATTGATTGGGCTAAGGACTTCTTTTATGCACATTTTTTATTGAGTTATAGTGAGTTGAATAGTATTTATACAAAATTTCGATCAATCCCTGCAAATGTTTTACTCCCACCTTGCTTTGCTTTAACATTCCACTTTTCGAGTATTTAACTCACTCTCTCCCGATCGTGACCTTCTGCAATGCAATTTTTTGATTTAAGCCGGCAATTTAATTTAAGTGACATTTTAACGCCCTATAAAACCCTTGAAGAGTTAGGCGCTCAAGAGTGGTTTTTAGCGAAAGTTCGTGTGGAGCATGATTGTCAGTCCAATTCTGAGCTGATTGAAGGTCAGGTGGTTTTAAAATCCAGTGAAAATGTGCAGCTGGAACTGGAATGGCTGATTCAGGATACAGGTTTTGAGCTGCAAGTGCTGTTTAAAGGCATTGAAACCGAAGCCAGTGAAGAAACGCTGGTCATGGTCAAGGGCGCAAAAATAATTGATGCCCATCAACAGGTGATTTCTGCGCAAGCCTTAAGTTTATGGATTGATGGCACCTTGCTGCCAATGTTACCCAATATTCGTAAAGAAATTAAAGCCCGTTTAAATTTATGGGACTATGTTGAATATGATGGCTAGTTTTTGCTGTTTTTAACTCAGTTAATAGCAGTGTGTGAATAAGTTTTCATGGCATTTTCCAGTACATCAAAAACTTTCTTATCAATACATTGCGCCACATTGAAACGCATGAATTGCCCGGCTTGTGCAGACTGACTGAATGAATTTCCGGGTGCCAGAATGATGCCCTGTTGTAAGCAGATTTTAGAAAGTTTTGAAGCATCCATATGTTGCGGCAATCTACACCATAAAAATATGCCTGCTTTCGGTACAGTCCAAGGATAAATCTCTAACTGGGCAAGCCTTTGAATCGTCTCATTGGTGGCTTTAATCAATTGTTTTTTTAACCACTCCAAATGTTTGGGATAGCTGCTATCCATCAGTGATTGATAGATGATTTCTGCATTCAGATTACTGTTACTGAAGTGGATTGCGATTTTTAAATCAATCAATTTTTCAATGTTTTCTAAATTACTCAGAATATAACCACAGCGCACAGCGGCAGACAGCGTTTTGGTAAAACTGCCAATCTGAATCACATGGGAAAGCCCTGAGAGTGCCGCATATCGGGGGGCAGGTAAATATTCAAAATCGGAAAAAATTTCATCTTCAATAATCAGCATATTGGCCTGCTCGGCCATTCGGGCAATCTGATAAGCCGTTGCTAAGGAAAGTGTCGCGCCTGTAGGATTATGGATACCTGAATTGGTCAGATATATTTTAGGTTTTAACTGCAGCGCTTGGGCAAAATGCTCCAGATCCGGCCCCTGTTCCGTAAATGGAATTGCGACAGCGCGTAAATGATGCGCTTGAATCAAGGCCTGAAAATTGAAATAACATGGGTCATCCAGCAGCACAATATCACCCGGCTGCAATAATAATCTAAAAATCAGATCAATCGATTGTGTTGCTGAATCAGTAATCAGAATCTGATTAGGATGAACTTTTAAATCGTAACTTTCCTTTTTGCGGACGAGATATTGTCTGAGTGGCAGATGTCCATGTGGAAGCGCATAATCAATTAACAGCGATCCTTCTGATTTTGCTGCTATTTTTAAGGCTTTACGAATGGTCTGTTCAGGCATCCAGTCCGGGGGTAACCAGCCACAGCCCGGTTTGAGCACGGCATTTTTTGCTTCTAAAGATTGTCTGGAAATCCACAGCGGATCAATTTCCCGGTCATACTGAATATGCTGTTCAATAGGAATTGGTTGCACGGGTTTACCTAGAATGTAATATCCAGCCCCTGCTCTGGATTCGATGATGCCTTCTGCGACCAGTCGTGCATAAGCTTCTACAATGGTAGAAACCGAATAATTTAATTGCTGCGCATATTGACGCACTGAAGGTAAACGTGAGCCTGCGATTAGACTTTTGTTATTTATATTCTGTTTTATAAGCTGAATGACTATTTCAATCTTTGTTTGGGTCATGACCAAGGTACCAACAGTTCAACTGTACTGCTTAATTTAGCATAACAGTAATCATAAATTGTATTGCCCTGTATATGTCAGCGCTATTTTTTTCTCGTTAAATTGTTCTAAATTTAATGAGAAATAACCAATGAACAGAACAAATATCGGCTGGATAAACGGGTTGCTGGGCGTGGTGATTTTTGCAGGTTCGATGCCGGCAACCCGAATTGCAGTAAGCGGTTTTAGTCCTACATTTTTAACTGCCATTCGTGCAAGCATTGCAGCCGTGTTAGCGCTCTTGTGTTTGCTCTGGTTTAAACAGCAGCGTCCTCAAGCTGATCAGTACAAATCCCTGATCATTGTTAGTCTGGGTGTAGTCGTCGGATTTCCTTTATTTAGTGCACTGGCCTTACAAAACATAGCTGCCTCTAGAGCTTTGGTGTTTGTGGCTTTGCTTCCACTTTGCACGGCCATATTCGGCGTGATGAGAGCCGGTGAGCATCCGAATGCAAAGTTCTGGTTATTTACCCTGCTAGGCAGCGGTTTTGTGGTGGCTTTTATGCTGATCAATGATCATTCACAGCATTTATCTAAAGGTGATCTGTATATGATTGCAGCGGTTCTGGCATGTGGTCTGGGTTATGCAGAAGGTGGACATTTATCCAAAACCTTGGGCGGATGGCAAGTAATCTGCTGGGCACTGATTGTTGCCTTCCCTCTTATGTTGATTTTAACGCTGTACTATTTTCCGGATAATTTTGCTGACGTGTCTTATTCTGCTTATGCAGGTCTGGCTTATGTCTCCCTATTCAGCATGCTGATTGGTTTTTTCTTCTGGTATAAAGGTCTAGCCATGGGTGGAATTGCGAAAGTCGGACAAATCCAGCTGATCCAGCCCTTTATAGGCTTAACCCTCTGTGCAGTCATTCTGGGAGAAAGCATCAGTGTAGAGATGATTCTGGTGTGTATTGCCGTGGTGATGTGTGTCATGTTGGCAAAAGGATTTGCCTAAAATCCCCCTGAATGACCAGTCAGGAGAATCAACAAAGAGTAATTTCTATTCATGTTTAAATGATCCATGTAAATGTCAGGTTACTGAATAATCTTTAAAAATAAAAAAGGAAAATAAAAATGAATGTTCAACAATGGCAGCACATTTGCAAAGTCGTGAATGATGCGCAGCGTGCTGCCATGCACTGTTCGATAGCAACGGTCGATCAAGATTTACAGCCCTCCATTTGCCCTATCGGCACCTTATTTTTAAGGGACAATCAGAGCGGTTTTTTCTTTGATCGTTATGCGGAGTCTTTCAAAGAAAATTTGCCACATAACAACAAGGCCTGCATCCAGGCGATTAACAGCAGCCGTATGTTTTGGCTCAAGTCTTTATTGAAAGGCCAGTTTAGCGATTATCCTGGTGTACGCCTCTATGTTGAAATCGGTGATCTTCGTCCTGCCAATCCGGACGAGCTGCATCAAGTTTCCAGACGGATTCACAGTCTACAATGGACCAAGGGCAGTCAATTGATCTGGTCCGATTTTAGCCATGTGCGAGACTTTAGCGTGCAGGCTTTTAAATGGGTGCAATATCCCCAAATGACGCCATTCGCCTAAAAAAGACTGATTAAAACCTACTTATAGTAAGCCTATTTCCTTAAATAACTGAGCATAAGCTTCGGCTTTTTTGTCTACAGCCAAAGGATAGGCGCGTGATGACGATGGCATACGATAAAGCGTCAGCTCTCGTTCAGCAAAATAGGCTGTAGAGGGTTGAGCAATTTGAGGTTTCGTCGTCTGTTCTGGCATGGACAGTATTAAGGTGTCTGTGGCTTTATCGCCCGTGGTCATAATGCTGTGACAGAGTGGAATTTGCTGTAGTAATTTAGCTAAATCAGTCGCTTGAGCAATCTGCAGAAATTTATCTGAGGCATTGCCTTTCAGGCGAATGACTTGATAAGCAGTATCAAAAATCGCGATGCCTTTCTCTGTTAAAAACTCACGAATTTGTTGTTCTTTAAAGTTTTTATTTTCAATATCCAGAAAGTGCTCTTTATTTTGAAAGAACACCAGACCAAAGATTTTCCACATATCATTTTGATAATTAGGATAATAAAATTCCATCTTCCAGCGTGTTTTAGGTGGCGGAAAACTTCCCAACATCAATAACTTGGCATTGCTAGGTAGAAATGGTTCGAGTGGATGGGTTTCGATTTCTGATTCTGTCAACATAGTAATTTATTTATCAATATCGAAGATAATTAAAACATTTTACGGATATGATGTGCCACTTGTTCAGCCCAAAGTGCGTAAATTTCCTTGCTGGGATGAAATCCATCCACGGCCATTTCCAGATTTAGACGTTTAAACCGTTCCAGATCATATTCAATCCATTGCATATTGGCTTGTGAATGGACAAATTTCCCTAGTTTTTGATTCATGCTTTTAGAATATTGACCGAATAACCAGGCCAGTGGATTAGGCAAGGCAGGAAACATATTCATCGGTGGCACACCGGAGGCAATAACTAATTCAGGTGTGAATTTCTGATTGATTTGCGCATAAAGTTGCTGCTGTTGTTTAATCCAGGCTTGAGGAGAGGTCAGTTTGTTAATGTCATTCACTCCGACCGAGGTAATCACCACATCAAAGTGTTGAGCTGACATGTTTTTCGCTGTTTTAATTACTTGTCCAGTAGTATGACCAGTTGTGGCTTCAAGCTGATAATAGATTTCATAGACATCTTTTAACTGCTGCAATACTGCACCGAGTAAAGCATCTTGCTGAATTTTCACCCCGACTCCTGCGGCTGCAGAATCTCCTAAAATTAAAACAGACAATGCTTTTCCTGTTCCAATCGTACCCTGACGCTCGCCATCGGGTTCTGCTAAACGTAAGGTATTTTTTTTAACGGCATTGCCCTGAATGATCAGCGATGGAATAAGTGCAATCGTTGAAAGTTTTAATAACATAAATCATGGGAGTCACTATGAAGTCATGAGCAATATATGCTGTTATGGCTTGAAATGCATTGACCCAATCTACATCTGCCCCTCATAGATCTGCAGATTTTTCAGATCAATCGGGGCAATAGCAACAAAAGCTGAACCCTGTGCCTTCTGGCACTGTTTGCAATAACAGACATAAATATTCTGAATCTCTTGTTTTATCCGGATTTGAACGCCACCACACAAGCAGGATGCTTTATACATCAATCAGATCTCCTTGGCATTTCACATTGGGTACCGAAAAAAAAATAAGCCTGTTCAGGCTTATTTTTCTGGGGGGTGCTTGGCTTTTAATCTTCTAAAATCAGGCTATTTTGCTTTTGCTCTTTCATTCTAAGGAAGTAAATCAAGCAAATACCAACCATTATAGTGACATAAATGAAATAGTAGTTTTCATGTCCCATACTCTTAAACTGTAGGGCCATAAGCTCTGAAGTTCCACCAAAAATCGTGTTGGCAATCGCATAAGGCAAAGCCACACCTAAGGCACGAATATGCGCTGGGAACATTTCAGACTTAATGACGGCACCTGTCGCGGTATAGCCAGAGACAAACAGCATACCAAAGACAATTAAACCAAATGCCACATAAGGATTAGACGTCTGCGCGATTAAAGTAAAAATGGCATAAGTAAACAATACACCGCCAGCACCAAAGAAAATCATCACCGGCTTACGCCCAATGAGATCGGAAATCAGTCCGACAATAGGCTGTAGTAACATCAATACAAAAATAGAGGCCGCCGAAATCATGGTTGCCGTTTCTTTGGTAAATCCAGAGGTATTGACCAAAAACTTCTGCATATAGGTGGTATAGGCATAAAAAGACAATGTACCACCTGCCGTTAAAAAGATCACCGCCAGCGCTGTTTTGGGATGGTGCTTAAACAAAGCTAATGCGCTTGATTTGGGTGCATTGGTACGGTCGGCATTTTTGAAAGACTGCGTTTCTACCATGCCGCGTCGAATGATGAAAATCAGCAAGGCTAAAACCGAACCAATAAAGAACGGGATACGCCAGCCCCATTCATAGAGCTGCTGCTCGGTCAAAATATTCTGCAAGACGATCAGTGTAAACAAAGCCAGTAATTGACCTGCCAGAATGGTCATATACTGAAAGCTGGAGAATAATCCGCGGCGGTTTTTTCCTGCCATTTCACTGAGGTAGGTCGCACTTGCACCATACTCCCCGCCTACGCTTAGCCTTGTAACAAGCGTGCAATGATCAGAATTACTGGTGCAACCAAACCGACTTGATCATAGGTTGGTGAACAGGCAATGAGCAGCGAGCCGATACACATTAAAGTTACAGACAAAGTCAAGCCGGCTTTACGGCCTTTACGATCTGCAAAGATACCCATCATCCATGCGCCGATCGGTCGCATTAAAAAACCTACGGCAAAGACAGCCGCGGCTTGTAATAACTCGACCGTCTGGTTTCCTGCCGGGAAAAATGATCGGGCAAAATACAGGGTGAACATACTGTAGGCAAACCAGTCATACCATTCGACCAGGTTACCTGCAGAACCACCGATAATTGATTTGATTCGGGTTTTTTTATCAGGTCTACCCAGATCCTGTGATACCGTTCCACTCATTAGGCTTCTCCTTAGCCATATGCATTCAGACTTCACAGCCTCAATACTGTTCAAAATTTTTTAGCATCAATTTTCGCTATAGTTAGCAGAATAAAAAATCTCAAACAATCTTTATGAGTGGAAAATTAAACATTACTATTTTATATAACATTTTTAATTTTTAAAAAACATTAACTTATATAGATATCCAACCCCATTCAATTCAATCAAATTATTTGATTGAATTGATAAGAAACTGAAATAACCACTGCGTTTTATTTTCCAATCCATTCACCACCCAGCCATGCTTTCACCTCCACCGCCACCTTGGAACAATAGATAATATCTTGCGCGATGGTATGCACGAGTTTGGAAATATGGCGGGTATTCGGCAGTGCCAGCGCAATATCCCGGGTAAAAAATGGATGGTTGATTGGGGCGACTTTGACAGAATTTTGTTGCAAGTCATTCTTCATTGCCACCAAAGGCAGAATCGTATAGCCAAACCCTTCTTTGACCAGTTGTTTTTGTACGGCTAAATCATTAATTTCAGCCCCAATCGTGAGTGTGCATGACTCCTGATTAAAGCCCTGTTCAATCAAGGTTCGTAAACGGTGGGGTGCATAAGGCAGGATCAAAGGATGGACAGACACTTCTTCTAAACTTAACGGTTGATGGTGACTTAAATCAGAATCATGCGGGCCAATCAGCCAGAGCTGCTCTCTGACAATAGGTTGTACATCCAAAAATTTTGAAGAGACCGACCCATAAATCAAGGCAACATCAATATCACCGGATTCCAGCCATTCTTTTAAATGTCCTGAGTACCCCACAGTGATTTTGATATTAACTTCCGGGTACTTCTTTTTAATCACGCGCATCAGCGATACAGACAATAATTCACTCAAGCTCGCCAGAATGCCAATATTAATAGTGCCTTTCAAGGTTCCATCTGAAGAAGTGAGTTCAATTTTAGCCGCTTCAATCTCTTTGAGGGCACGACGTGCATACCCTTCCAACACCTTGCCCTCATGGGTTAAATGCATGCCATGCCGACCGCGTTCAAAGAGTTCGATCCCCAATTCTTCTTCGAGCAAATGAATCTGCCGGGAAACCGCAGGTTGGACGATATTGAGTAAAGCCGCGGCTTTGGTGATGTTTTTGGTTTCTGAAATCGTGACGAAGGAACGTAATTGTTTGATATCCATATTTCCATATTCTTTTAGCATCCAATCTATCAAATAATTCTATTTTATTATTTTTGAAATAACAATATATGATCGATATCAAATCTGATTGATCATTTGATAAGGACATCCAAAGTGAAAAGTACTGTAAATAATTATCCAGAAATCCGTGAAGCGGTACGTGCCCTTTGTGCCGAGTTCCCGAGTGAATATCACCGTAAAGTTGATGAAGAACGTGCCTATCCTGAGGAATTTGTGGATGCCCTGACACAAGCGGGCTGGATGGCCGCCATGATTCCTGAAGAATACGGCGGTTCGGGTTTAGGCCTAACCGAAGCCTCGATCATTATGGAAGAAGTCAACCGCAGCGGCGGCAATGCCGGTGCGTGTCATGGCCAAATGTACAATATGGGAACATTGCTACGCCATGGGTCAAAAGCCCAAAAAGAACTTTATTTGCCTAAAATCGCGACTGGTGAATGGCGCCTGCAAACCATGGGCGTGACTGAACCAACCACAGGCACAGACACCACCAAAATTAAAACCACGGCAGTGAAAAAAGATGGCCGTTATGTGGTAAATGGTCAAAAAGTGTTTATTTCACGGGTACAGCACAGTGACTGGATGATCTTGCTGGCACGCACCACACCGCTGGCAGAAGTTACGAAAAAGTCTGAAGGCATGTCCATCTTTATGGTCGATTTACGTGAAGCAGAAAAAAACGGCATGATCGTGCGTCCAATTCCGAACATGGTCAATCACGAAACCAATGAAATTTTCTTTGATAATCTGGAAATTCCGGAAGAAAACCTGATTGGTGAAGAAGGCAAAGGCTTTAAATACATTCTGGACGGTTTAAATGCTGAACGTACCTTGATTGCAGCGGAATGTATTGGCGATGGTTACTGGTTTATGGACCGCGCCACCCAATATGTCAAAGACCGGGTGGTGTTTGGACGTCCAATCGGTCAGAACCAGGGCGTACAATTTCCCCTTGCTGAAAATTTCATTGAAATTGAAGCGGCTAACTTAATGCGATTCCGTGCCTGTGAAATGTTTGACCGCGGTGAAAAATGCGGTGCGGAAGCCAATATGGCGAAATACCTGGCCGCGAAATCCAGCTGGGAAGCAGCCAACAACTGCTTGCAATTCCATGGCGGATTTGGTTTTGCCAATGAATATGACATTGAACGTAAATTCCGCGAAACCCGTTTATATCAAGTTGCGCCAATTTCCACCAACCTGATTTACAGCTTTGTGGCCGAGCATTTATTGGGCTTACCTCGCTCATTCTAAAAACCGGAGGAAGCCATGAAACCATTTGCACAGCATGCCCGATCCTATCTGTTTGTTCCAGCCAACCGTACTGAGCGTTTTGAAAAAGCGCTCAATACTGCGGCAGATGCCGTCATCATTGACCTTGAAGATGCGGTCCCTGCCGATTTAAAACACGCTGCACGGGAAAGTTTAAGTCTGTGGCTGCAAGCCCATCCTGAATATCAGGTCATGATTCGCATCAATGCCCGCCAGTCTAAATGGTTTCAGGATGATCAGAATTTACTGCAATTTGCAAACGTGATGGCCATTGTATTGCCAAAAACTGAGTCCGCGGCAGATATTCAGGCGGTGACTGCTATTCGTGCCCTAGATATTTATGCCCTAATCGAAACACCACGCGGTTTGGCTCAGGTGCGTGAAATTGCCGCTACAGCTTCGGTCAAGGCCCTCATGTTCGGCTCCATCGATTTTCAGCTGGAAATGGATATGCAAGGTGGCTATCACGAGCTGTTGGCTTTTCGTAATGAGATTGTCCTTGCGTCTAAACTGGCCGGTATTCAAGCCCCTATTGATGGTGTCACTGTTGATTTCAAGGACGAGGCCCTGATTGAACTGGAAACACATCAAGCTAAAAACTTGGGCTTTGGCGGAAAACTTTGCATTCATCCCAATCAAGTTGCGCTGGTGAACCAGACTTTCAGTCCGACGGCTGAAGAGCTGGAATGGGCACATCGTGTGCTACACGCAGAGGCTCAAGCTGCAGGTCAGGCTGTAAGTCTGGACGGCAAAATGATTGACCTGCCGGTGATTTTGAAAGCAAAAAAGCTGCTGCAACAAGCCGCCCTAAATGTGAAACAAGCCCAATAATAAGGATAGAACAATGCACGACTTTAATGCATGGATTGGTAAAAAAGAAACGGTTACAGATTTTTCAAACTTGCGCCCTGCCGCAATGATGCAGGCCATTTTAAATCAACCGAATAAACAGCTGACTGAACTGCCGCATCTGTATCATTGGTTTTATTTTTTACCGGTTGTCGATGGAATAGAACTCGCAGAAGATGGACATCCTAAAAAAGGCAACTTTTTGCCCCCTATTCCCTTTCCTAAACGGATGTGGGCTGGTGGCCGCCTGGAATTTTTACATCCGATTGGCATCAACCAGAACATTCGTCGTGAATCTGAAATTACCAAGATTGAACTGAAACACGGCAAAAGTGGCGACATGTATTTTGTGACGGTCAAACACTCGATTTTTGCTGAAAATACTTTAGCGATTATAGAAGAACATGACATTGTCTACCGTGAAGCCAGCAATCAGGTTCAAACAGCTGCTGCTGTTGCTCCGGCAGAATCTCAGACCCGCAACTACAGTTATAAAACCCAATTTCCTGTGGATACCGTGACCTTATTCCGTTATTCCGCCATCACTTTTAATGGGCACCGTATTCACTATGACCGCCCTTATGCCATGCAAAAAGAAGGCTATCCGGGCTTAATTGTGCATGGTCCACTATTGGCCACTTTACTGTTACATCACTTTACACAGCAATATCCGCACAAACAGGTCACTCATTTTGAATTCCGTGCGGTGAATCCAGTTTTTGACTTTAATGAGTTTCATATTTGTGGCGACATTCAAGCAGATCAGGGTGCGCTGTGGATTGAAAAAACTGATGGTCAAATCTGTATGAAAGCTTCTGTCAAATTTAAAGGAGAATCATAATGTTGCCTTTAGATGGAATTACAGTCATTACGCTGGAACATGCGATTGCAGCGCCTTTTTGTACCCGCCAACTCGCTGATTTAGGTGCCCGGGTCATTAAAATTGAGCGCCCTAAAGTCGGTGACTTTGCCCGAAAATATGATGAACGCGTTGACGGTATGTCCTCACATTTTGTATGGACCAACCGTTCGAAAGAAAGTCTGACGCTGGATGTCAAAGCCGAACCTGCGCAAGACATTTTAAGGCAGTTGATTTTGAAAGCGGATGTGCTGGTACAAAATTTAGCACCCGGTGCAGCGTCGCGCTTGGGGCTATCTTATGAAGAACTGTCCAAGATTAATCCCAAAATCATTGTCTGTGATATTTCCGGTTATGGTGACGACCTGGAGCATCCTGGTTCCTATCGTGACAAGAAAGCCTATGACTTGCTTATTCAAAGTGAATCGGGTTTTTTATCCATCACCGGGACACCAGAGGAATACGTCAAAGCAGGCTGTTCTATAGCGGATATTGCAGCAGGTATGTATGCTTATACCAATATTTTAGCGGCCTTGCTGGAACGTGGAAAAACTGGCAAAGGCAAGCGGATTGATGTATCCATGTTAGAAAGCATGGCAGAATGGATGGGCTATCCGTTGTACTACACCCTGCGTGGAGGATCAGCCCCACCGCGAACAGGTTCAGCGCATGCCACCATTTACCCCTATGGTCCTTTTCCTACCGGGGATCAGAAAAAAGTCATGCTCGGCATACAAAATGAACGGGAATGGCAGGCATTTTGTAAAATCGTGTTAGATCAAGCAGATTTAGCTGAACATCCAGACTTTATTAATAATACCCAACGTTCTAAAAACCGTGAGGCTCTACGCCACATTATTGTAAATACATTTGAGCGTTTCACTCAGGCTGAAATCATTGCACGTTTAGAACAAGCGAAAATTGCCAATGCCAGTGTCAATGAAATGCAGGATGTATGGAAGCATCCTCAGCTTCAAGCCCGCCAGCGTTGGGTGAATGTTGAAACGCCTATCGGGACTGTTCCCACCTTAAAGCCTGTCGGACTTAAGTCTAGCGATGACTTTGTGATTAAAGCGGTACCGGATCTGGGTCAACATACTCATCAAATTCTTTCAGAGCTGGGTTATGTGGATGACACGATAAAATCCCTTGAAGAAAGTCATACCGTTTAAGCATCATGCTCATCAGGTTTTTAGCTGATGGGCATTTTAAATCTTTTCATCTAAAGTGTCCCAAAACTACTAAAAACCACAGCGTCATATAATCTGAGATCTTCAGCCCAATCAATTAAATCGTCATAAATTTTCTTTCAGCACAGATGCTGGATATTTTTATCAATAATCATTATCATTTAGAAACTTTATAAAAACTTATCTTTTACATGCTTAAATCTGTTTCTGTTCCCCTGCTTTGTACGGCCATTTTATTTTCACCCTGGGTTTTGGCTGAATCTGCTACGCAAACTCAACAGCAATATGCCGCGCCTTGCGAAGCTGTCATTCCGCAAAGTCAGTTACTAAAAAAAATACAAGGTCAGCTGAAAAGCCAGCCTCAAAAATCAGCGCCGATTTTAAACAGCTTTTGGAAACAGGTTACACAGCATGGGACACCCTATATTGAAAAGCTGGATGCCGATCATAGTCGGATGATTTTTTTATGGCGCGGTGCAGCACATAATGTGCGTTTGATTGGCGGCCCAAGCAATGATCATGAATGGCTCACCCGTCTACCGAATAGTGATATCTGGTTTAAGGAAGCTATCGTTCAAAATTCGTTTATTGGTAGTTATAGTTTTGCGGTGGACTTACCTATGGTTGATGACTATTTGAGTCATTATTGTCCACAGTTAAATCCGAAACTAAAAGAATCTCGTAGCCAGCGTCGCGCCGTCTTACAGGTTCAAAAGACCGATCCCTATAATCCGCAGCGGTTTTTGGCCGATTTAAAGCAAAACCAGTTTAGAAATGAAAATATTGTCGCCTTAGCTCAGGCACCACAATATATCAATCCCACACTTTTCCCCCATCACGCCCAGCCCACACTGGAAAGCTATACCTTCAACAGTCAAATCTTAAAAAACCAGCGTAAAATTCAAATTTATCAATCCAAAAGACTTGACCCGAAACAGGCCTACATTACGGCAATTTTCTTTGATGGCGAACAGTATGCCCAATTGCTGAATGTTCCTAAAGCGCTGGATATTTTGGTGGAGCAAGGCAAGCTTCCTCCGATACAAGCCATTTTTGTTTCTCCGCCCAATGAGCAGATACGTCCCAAAGAATTGACGCCAAATCCTGAATTTTCTGCCTTTTTTCAGGATGAATTGTTGCCCTGGATTGATGCTCATGTACCGAATTCACGTGATCCTCAAAAAACAGTCTTGCTCGGTTCCAGTCTGGGGGGCTTAAGTTCCGCTTATCTAGCGCTGCAAAACCCTCAGCAGATTAGTCATGTGGTTCCATTGTCGGGTTCTTTCTGGTGGACGCCAAACATTGAAGATAAAATGAATGGCATGAGCCAGCTGATTGCCAAGACCCCCAACCAGCCTAAGCAGCATTGGTATATTTCGGCAAATAGTTATGAATCATCCCGTAATAATAATGATTTAAGTATTTTGGAAACTTCGCCTATCGTGGCACAGGATTTAAAAGCCAAAGCTCATGATGTGACTTATAAAAATTATGTCGGTGGACATTCTTATGCGATTTGGCAAGTGATTTTGCAGGATGCTTTGCTGCATTTCTTTAGGAATAAATAAGCAAAAAGTCTGACTTGTGCTTAAAGCAGATTTATTTTCTGCTAGATCAAATTACTGAATAACAGTGTTGATGATTAAATCAAGAATCTTGAAGGTTTATTCATTTTAAAGGCTCAATCAGAGCCTTTAAAATTTAAGGTTATCCATTAACCCAGTTTATTCACCAGTTTAAGCGGCAAGATTTTCATTGCCAAACCGAGCGGCAACCACGGCCATTGCGGGACATAGGCTTTGACCGGGGCTTTTTCAATCGCTTTAACCAGTAAATGTGAACCGGTTTTTTCATCGACTTCAAAAGGCAGTTTTTTCGCACCTTCATTCAGTTCCGTACGAATATAACCCGGGAAAATGGTGGTGACTTTAATCGGCGTATTGATCAGTTCTGCACGAATGCCTTCTGCCAGATGTGCAACACCAGCTTTACTGGCGCCATAAGCAGTTAAGTGTTTAGGCATGCCACGCATCGCACTCATAGAGGAAATCATCACCAGATGACCTGAATTTTGTGCACGGAAAATTTCCACCGCTGCTTCACATTGCGCCAAAGCTGAAATGAAGTTGGTTTCGACGGTAGCTTTGTTAATTTCAAAATTTCCCTTACCAATGCGACGACCTTCTCCGACACCGGCATTGACAATAATACGGTCAATCGTACCAAACTCTTCTTTAAAGGCACGGAAAACTTCAAACACCTGATCGTAATGGGTCACGTCTAAAGTTTTTGCAATGACTTTAACGCCATATTTGTTTTCAAGTTCCTGTTTTAAGGTTTCAAGACGCTCCAAACGACGCGCACAGATGGCCAGGTTATAGCCTTTTTGCGCAAATTCACGTGCCATACCCGCGCCAATACCTGAGCTTGCACCGGTAATTAAAATTGTTTTCGCCATGTTGTATTCCTTTTCGTATTTTTATCTTAAATCCAGGTCAGTAACTGAGGATCTTCTGCCTTAATGAAATGATGTTCGTTCAAGCTTAATAATTGTGGTTCATTACCCACTAAACGCAATGTGGTCATACTGGTATTACTGATCGCCCAGTTCAGGGCAAAGGTACGGTTTGCATTCAGCTCCAGTAATTTTCCGGCCGCAACGGAAATCACCCCGCCAGAGGTAAAAACCACTGCATAACGGGGTTTGGTTTTCGCCAGTTCATCACATAAATTTTGCAAGGCCGTTTCAACACGATTTTTAAAATGCGGCCAGGACTCATCATATTCATGGTGATATTCCCCACCCGTCCAGCGTTCGATCGCACCTTCAAAAATTTTGGCTAGATAGGCACGCGGGTTGGCTTCTTTGGCAACGTCCTGTTTGAGCAGATGCGGTTCATTAAAACGTGGTTCGTATTGGGCAAAAACCTGCTGATGGTTAAATTCATTCCAGGCATGATCGGTAATGATATTGGCATCCGGAAAACATTCCGCCAGCGCCAGACTGGCGGTTTGCTGATGTCGCTGCATGGAACCCGCCACCACATACGGATCTTCTTTCAGAATTTTATCGAAATATTGTCCTAAAAGTTTGGCCTGCAATTCGCCATTCGGTGAAAGCTGATCATAGCTTTCCGCACCAAAAGAGGCTTGTCCGTGACGAATCAGATAGATTGTGGTCATGAAGGCATCAGTTCCTTAAATTTAGCGATATATTTCTGCGCCAGTTCATTGGCTTCCAGCTTCTGTAATCCAATCAGTTTGAGCGCACGGATATGAATCGCATGAATCACAATCCAAAAATCCTTAAATGCAGGATTATTGGTTTGTTTGTGGTAATAGCGATAATAAATCTGCTGTGCAATCGCTGCCAGACGGAACAGGCCGAACACTTCATAGAAGGTCCAGTTATCTGTTTGTAAACCTGTTTTTTCCAAGTAATAGTCAACCACTTCTTTACGGCTAAACATGCCTTTAAGATTGGTCGGCTGACGACGGGTCGCTTTAAAGATCTGGCTGTCAGTGTCTTCAACCCAATAGGCCAGCGCCGAACCCAAGTCCATTAATGGATCACCCAGAGTCGCCATTTCCCAATCCAGTACGCCAATCACTTGCGTTGGATGGTCTGCATCTAGAATGACGTTATCAAAACGCCAGTCATTGTGAATTACGCAAGTATTGGTATCGGCAGGGATATTTTCTTTTAGCCAGTTACGTACATATTTAAAGGAAGGCACATTTAAGGTTTGCGCCTTTTCATAACGTGCATCCCAACCTTCGACCTGACGACGACAATATCCGTCGCCCTTGCCCATTTTTTCCAGTTCTGTGCCTTGGTAAGGAACTTGGTGCAGCTCGATCAGTTTATCAATGACATTGATACACAGTTCACGTACTTGCGCTTCATCAAAATGCAGTTCTTTAGGTAAATTGGCACGTGGAATAATGCCTTCGACACGTTTCATCACATAGAAGTCGCAGCCGATGACAGATTCATCCTGACATAGCGCCACCATTTCAGGTAAGACCGGATAGAAAGGGGTCAGATTTTTTTGCACGGTATATTCACGAGCCATGTCATGTGCAGACTTGGCTTTGGTACCTTTTGGTGGGCGACGTAAAATCAGATCGGTATTGTCGTATTTTAAACGATAAGTCCAGTTTGATGCCCCACCCGAATATTGAGTAACTTCGACCTGACCTTGTAAATCAACACCTTGTGCTTTTAGCCAATTTTCAACTGCAACGACATCCAGTTCTTCGCCCTTGCGAACATTTCCACCCACATCAATAACGGACATTCTTATTTCCCTAATTCTTCAATTTCAAAAGACATCTTCATTTACGGATTGACCTGATTCTTATGATGAATAGCAAAAGTTTCAGCTCAGTTCCAAGATATATCGACTTACTTTTTGATTTAATCTTTTTTACGACGTGAACCGTAGCCACGTTTCTTCAGCTCAAGCTTGGCAATCATGCCTTTGTGTACTTCATCCGGACCATCGGCCAAACGCAGCGAACGTGCCTGAGCAAAGAAACCGGTGAGCGGTGTATCTCGTGATACGCCTGCGCCGCCGTGAATTTGCATGGCCATATCCACCACTTTTTCCAGCACACTTGGCGCCACGACTTTAATTGCTGAAATTTCAGTCAGTGCTGCCATATTACCTAAAGTATCCATTTTATAAGCAGCATAAAGTGTAAGTAAACGTGCTTGATCTATCGCAACGCGCGCTTCAGCAACACGTTCCAGATTACCACCGAGTTTTAGAATTTCTTTACCAAATGCCGTCCGGCTCATACCGCGATCAATCATCAATTCCAATGATTTTTCAGCCGCGCCAATACAGCGCATGCAATGGTGAATACGGCCTGGCCCTAAACGACCCTGAGCAATTTCAAAGCCTTGACCTGCACCACCAATAAAATTCGCGACCGGCACACGAACATTGTTAAAGCTAATTTCGCCGTGACCATGAGGTGCATCATAATCACCAAACACCGGTAACATCCGTTCAATTTTTACCCCTGCCGTTTCGACAGGTACCAGCACCATGGAATGTTGATGATGACGGTCTTTGCTTTCATCTGGCGTATGCGCCATAAAGATGATGATTTTTGCATTTGGATCGCCCAGACCTGACGACCACCATTTGCGACCGTTTAACACAATTTCATTACCATCGATGACCGCAGTTGCCTGCATATTGGTTGCATCAGAAGATGCCACCGCAGGTTCAGTCATACAGAAAACCGAACGAATTTTGCCTTCCAGTAAGGGCGTTAACCATTGCTGTTTTTGTTGTTCTGAACCGTAGCGCCACAATACTTCCATGTTGCCACTGTCTGGTGCATTACAGTTAAATACTGTCGGTGCGATCAAACTACGGCCTGAAAGTTCGGCAATGTGTGCATATTCCTGAACCGATAAGCCTTGTCCCAATTCTGGACATGGCAAGAACATATTCCATAAACCGGCGGCTTTAGCCTTATTTTTTAAGACTTCAAGTTCTGCTGGCCATTGCCACTTGGTCCAGTCACCGCCTTGGTTGAGCTCATGTACTTCATGCCAGAATGCTTCTTCTACCGGTTCAATTTCTTCTTTAATGAACTGTTTGGTTCTTTCGATATAGTCCTGCGCACGCGCTGATAATTCAAACATGACAAATTCCTTCAAATATTATGTTTTATACGCTTTACAACACCATAACCTGAAAACTATTATGAACAAAATGATTTAATTCAATAGCAATCTATGCATAGTATTCATACTAAAAACATGAGCGATATGGGGATTTTTCACCGTATTGATATTAATTTATATCCACTTTTTATCGCCATTTACGAGCAAAAAAGTATTTCCAAAGCTGCACAAATCTTATGTATCAGTCAGTCTGCGGCCAGTCATGCTTTACAACGCTTAAGACAACATTTACAGGATGATTTATTTGCCCGAGCAGGCAGCAAAATGTTGCCTACGCCTTTTGCCGAACAGATTTATCCTGTAATTAAAAATGCACTTTTTGCGATTCAAAGTATTTCCATGCAAAAGCAGAGTTTTGAACCCAGCATGGTCCAGACCTTAAAAATTGCGGTACATGATGAAATTGAACCGATGATTTTTCCGAAACTGGTGCAGCATTTTCAGGCTTTAGATTTAGAGATTCAGTTTTTCAGTAGTAAATTAGACCGTAAAACCATTGTTACCGACCTGGCGACCCAGCAAATTGATTTTGTGATTGATTTGGAACAAAACTTCGGGGAAAAAGTTCAATTTGAAAAACTGGTCCAAGATCAGTTTGTGATCTGCACCCAGCAGCAGAACATGAATGAAAAAATTTATCTGGCTTCCCCGCATATTGGGGTTTCCTCCCGACGTACCGGCGTTTTACTGGAAGATATTTATTTAAACCGTAAACAACTTTCCCGTCAGGTTTTTTTACGTTGCCAGCATTATTCAACGGCGTTGCAAATTTTGCTGCAAAATCCTGAATCGGTTTTGACCATTCCTCAAAATCTACTGGCGCATTTACAAGTCCCTGATGCCTTAAATATTTTTGAAGTGCCTGTGTACTTGCCGAATATAAATTTGGGGATGTATTGGCATAAAGATTTGCAAGAAAATTCGCGTCATCAATTTTTGCGAAGCGAAATTTTTAAAATTTTCGCTTAGGCTATTTAAGAGATTGTTTTGGTATTAAATGAATTTGCTTAGGCTATTTACCCTTATAATCAACAACTGCTATTTTAAAAAATTGTGTTTTTTTATGACTCATTTTTTATATGCGGAAAGATAGAATTAACTTTATAAATAAAATAATGCTTAGGCTATTTATAGCGGATTTTCATATTTCTTAAAGCTCTGGATTATTTTTTATTCAAATATAACCGTTCGCTGAATAAGTAGACGAAATGCTGAACTGGCAAGGGTTTTAGTGCTATTTGGATATTTATTCACCCCTCGATTTTTAGCATTTCCATTAATATAGCAGCTTATTTTTTATCTTTTTAGTGCTGAATCTGGTCTGAAACTTTTACGCCATTTTCACCTTCTATTCTTCTATGCTGGCAAATCTCTCCCCCATCTGGCTCATTGTATTGGGCATGCTTGTTTGTATCGTTTTATTTTTTATTTTTCGAAAAATTCATCTGTTTTTTTCGGACGTTTTCAAGCCCTTTAAAAAGGGAAAAACCTACTGGTGTAAAGTTATTGCTGTAAGTGATGGCGACACCCTCACCTGCTACCGCTATAACCTGCGACGCTCTAAAACCAAACTCCGGTTTGCCTATGTCGATGCGCCCGAGTCTAGTCAGACCTATGGCAAGGAATCACATCGTCTGGTGAAGAAAATGGTGTATTACAAACTGGTGAGGGTAAAAATTACCGATGTCGATCGTTATGGTCGCTGTGTCGGTGTGATTTATCGTTTCCGACGTAATATCAATCAGGAGCTGGTGAAACGCGGTGCAGCTTGGGTCTATGAAGAATATATTAAGAATCCGACTCAAAAACAAAAATGGCTAGCCCTGCAAAATCAGGCCAAAAAGCAGAAAAAAGGCTTATGGAAAAATTCGCGTCCTGTACGTCCGAGTGTCTATCGCAAGCAAAACACTTAGCCCATTTTAAGCGTCGCTTTTATAAAAAAATGAAAAATGTGGTCTGCTGCAAACAGACCACAATCAACATAAAAATTAGAGGGTATAAGCCAACTGAACCAGCAGTCGAAATACACCCACAATCAGCGCCAAAACGATAAATCCAGCTAGCCATAAAACAATAAACCACTGCGTTTGTGAAAGTTTCATCATCACTCCTTAATGGTAGCCTTGATCGCCAATTCTGACTTTGTCACGGAACACCCAATAGGACAAACCGGTGTAGATGATAATAATCGGAATGAGCAGCAAAGCACCGATTAAGGCAAACAACTGGCTACTTTGCGGTGCGGCTGCCTCCCAAATGGTGACTGAACGCGGAATGATATAAGGCCATAGGCTGATCAGAAAACCGGTATAAGCCAAAAAGACCAAAGCCAAGGTATAGATAAAAGGACTCAATTCTTTGCGCTGCTTACAGGCACGTAGAGCCAGATAGGTAAAGACCACCACCAGAATGGGCACAGGGCTGAAATAAGTCAGTTGCGGTTGACTAAACCAGCGTTCCGCAATGGCAGGATGGGCCAAAGGGGTATAAATACTCACAGCTCCGAAAATAATCAATAAAGCAATAATTAACTTCGGCATCAACTGAAACATTCGATTTTGCAAGTCTGCATCAGTTTTAAAGATTAGCCATCCACACCCCAAAGTGGCATACAGCACCACGACTCCAATCCCGGTAAAAACGGAAAATGGCGTTAGCCAGTCCAAACCACCACCCGTGTATATTCCATTGGTAGTTTTAATCCCTTGAATATAAGCGCCTAAAATAATGCCTTGGAAAAATCCGGTTAAAATAGATCCGCCAATAAAGGCCATGTCCCAAAGATGTCGGTTACGTCTGGATTTAAAACGAAATTCGAAAGCCACTCCGCGGAAAATAAGGGCAACCACCATCAGAATGATGGGTAGATATAGCGCAGAAAGTACCGTTGAATACACGAGGGGAAATGCAGCAAACAAGCCTGCCCCGCCCAAGACCATCCAGGTTTCATTACCATCCCATACCGGGGCCACCGTATTCATCATCACATCACGTTCTTGTTGCATTTTAAAGAAAGGAAACAAGATGCCGATGCCTAAGTCAAAACCATCCAGTACCACATAAATCAGTACACCGACAGCAATAATTACAATCCAGATAAAAGATAAATCAATCATTTGTCATTCTCCTGATGATTGTCGAGAGGCTGACCATCCAGCTCTTCATCGGTACTGCCCAATGGACGATGCGAAGCTTGAATGACTTTTTCTTCACTATGCGGTACTACATGAACAAATTCAGGACCTTTATGCATGATTCGAAGCATGTAATAGATACCCACACCGAAAACCACGCAATACACCACTACGAATATCACCAGTGTCAATCCGACCTGTTCTGCTGAAACTGGCGACAAGGCATCTTTGGTTCGCATCACGCCATATACCACCCAAGGCTGACGTCCTACTTCGGTGGTAAACCAGCCAGCCAGTAAGGCAATAAAGCCTGAAGGTCCCATCATCAAGGCAAAACGCTGTAACCATTTATTTTCATACAGCCTGTCGTTTTTCCTGAGAACCAATGCCATGAGCGCAAGCAGAATCATCAGCATGCCCAAGCCTGCCATAATGCGGAAACTCCAGAAAATCACCAGTGAATTCGGCCGGTCTTCAGGTGCAAATTCTTTAAGACCCAAGACTTTACCATCCATACTATGGGTCATAATCAAACTGCCCAGATTTGGAATGGCAATTGCGTATTTGGTTTCTTCAGCCTGCATATCCGGTATACCAAATAAATAAATCGGCATGCCGTGATCATGGTTAGTTTCCCAATGGCCTTCTATCGCAGCAATTTTTGCCGGTTGATGCTTCAGGGTATTGAGTCCATGCTGGTCACCAATGAATAGCTGCAAGGGTGCAAGTACCAATAACATCCACAAGGCCATGGAAAATGAGGTTTTTACCAAAGCATCACGGCGGCCTTTGAGTAAATGCCAGGCCGCTGTTGCGGAAACCAACAAGGCAGACACCAGAAAGGCTGCGGCTGCCATATGGGCCAAGCGGTAAGGAAATGAGGGATTGAAAACTATGGCAAGCCAGTCTTGCGGCACAATGATGCCATTTTCAATGCT
The DNA here is from genome assembly GCF_902753875.1 of Acinetobacter bouvetii. Lineage (GTDB taxonomy): Bacteria > Pseudomonadota > Gammaproteobacteria > Pseudomonadales > Moraxellaceae > Acinetobacter > Acinetobacter bouvetii_A. The sequence continues at coordinate 321,194 of NZ_CADDTS010000048.1, forward strand.
GAAACCTTGTGGGGTCTGCATCCAGCTATTGGATGACAGAATCCAGAACATGGAAATACAGGTTCCGATAGCGACCATCAAGGTGGCAAAGAAATGCGCTCGCGGTCCCACCCGCCCCCAGCCGAACAGCATGATGCCCAGAAAACCGGCTTCCAGAAAGAAGGCGCTGAGCACCTCATAGGCTAAAAGTGGTCCTGTGACACTGCCTGCAATCCGGGAAAACTCACTCCAATTGGTGCCGAACTGATAGCTCATCACGACACCGGACACCACGCCCATACCAAAGGCAATGGCAAAGATTTTGACCCAGAATTTAAACAGGTCCTGATACACCGGATTTTGGGTTCTAAGCCAACGCCACTCTAAAACAGCCAGAAAACTAGCGAGACCAATTGAAATTGCAGGGAAAATAATATGAAACGAAACTGTGAAAGCAAATTGAATTCGGGCCAGTTCAAGTGCAGTTAATCCAAGATTCATAACATCACCTTTTTTCATTCGTTAATGTGGTGATTGAGCATCGAAAGACTGAATGCTCTTTTGTTGTTTTGATCTGTTTCAGAATACGCCTAAATATTAATCAAAGTATGTTGATTTATTATTTCTTCACCGTCTTAACATGCTTGAAATGCAAATGATCGATGGATGACTTTGACATTGATGTGTCGAGGCTAGTCCTAAGAATAAATCGAACTGACTGCCTGAGACTTGAACAATCCACCCAAGAGGCGTAAAGTTGCCTTAATTTAGTTACCCTAGCTAACTATTATGCCAGATCCCCTTAAAATTCGTGCTTCATTACTACGCTGTGCGCGTTTGATGAGTGATGAAATTAATACTCTTTTACTGCCGCATCAGCTGAACTATTCCTTGTGGCAGGTGCTGTACGTCATTCAGCTCAAACAAGGCTGTACCTCTATAGACATTGCGGAATATCTGAATGTTTCCAAGCCTTCCATTGCAAAGCGCATTCATGTGCTGATGCAACTGGAGGTTCTGGATCAGGTAGATACTGAAGATAAACGGCAAAAAAAACTGATCCTGAGTGCTAAAGGCCAGCAGCTGTTTCAAACCTGTTCAGAAAAACTGGATATGTTTGAACAACAGTTGATATCGCCCTTAGATCAAGCAACTCAACATAGCACGCTGAACACCCTGCATAAACTTATGGACCATCTGCAAGAAATGAAAGGTAGCCAGTCATGAGTAAAGATACCCCCTTATGGACAAGAAATTTTATTCTTGTCAGTTCAATTAACTTTCAGTTGGTTCTGACCTTTTATCTGCTAGTGGTCGTGATTGTCGGCTATGCGGTGGCTGAACTCGGTGCAAGCACTGCACAAGCAGGTCTGGTTTCCGGTCTGTTTATTGTCGGCACCCTAATCGGCCGCCTCTTAGTAGGAAAATTTCTGGAGCGCTTTGGCCGTAAAACCACCATGATTGTTGGCTTGATCGGATTTCTGATTTTCTCCGGATTCTATTTTATTCACCTGAATGTCAGTGCCTTGCTGCTCGTGCGCTTTCTGCATGGTTTTATGATGGGTATGGCCTCGACCGTACTGGGAACCATTATTGCCCAGATTCTACCACCAACCCGTCGTGGCGAAGGGATTGGTTATTACAGCATGAGTAGTACTTTGGGGACAGCGATTGGGCCATTTCTGGGCATCTGGATGATGCTGCATGTGGGTTATCAGGCAATTTTTATCGTTTCCAGCATGATTGCACTGAGCTGTCTAATGGTTGCCTTACTGATTCGGGTACCTAATTTGCCGCAGCAAAGCAAAACTCTGGAAACTGAAGTCAGCGTCAAAAAGCCAAATTTTATTTCTCAATTTATTGAAATGAAAGCATTACCGATTTCCTTGATTATGCTCTTGGCCTCCATTTGTTATTCAGGTGTTTTATCCTTTATCAACTTCTACGCCAAAGAAATTGATCTGGTTGAAACAGCCTCGTTCTTCTTCTTGATGTATGCCATCGCCATTTTATTTTCACGTCCATTTACCGGCCCACTGATGGATCGTAAAGGTGAAAATATCATTATGTATCCTGCATTTATGATTATGGCTTTTGCCCTGTATCTGCTCAGTCAGGCGCATAGTTCATTCACGTTGTTACTGTGTGCTGGTTTGCTGGGTTTGGGTTATGGCAATATTCAATCCGTTTGCCAAACCGTTGCCGTAAAAAGTACCACACTCGACCGTATGGGCTTTGCTACCTCGACTTTCTTTATCTTCTTGGATGCAGGTCTTGGTTTTGGTCCCTACTTTCTGGGCATGGCGCTGGATTATGTCGATTATGCACAGCTGTATATGTATAGCGCGATTGCAGCCTTGCTATGTATTGGCGTCTACTATGTGTTACATGGTCATAAAGTCAAAACACCGGCTGCCAAAACAGCTTGATATGATTGACTTTAGTACTAATATTTGCAGAAAAATTAAAACCGTCGGCTAAAACGTCGGCGGTAATCCAAAGGTGTCAACCCGGTTTTTTTGCGAAATAAACGCCTAAATGAACTCGGGTCCTGATAACCCACCTGCTGCATCACCAGATCAATCGGCAGTTCGGTTTCTTCCAGTTTCTTTTGCGCAGCCTCAATCCGGATTGCTTGCAAATAATGATTGGGCGGTATATCGAGCACGGCTTTAAAACGTCGGATCAAGGTTCGTACCGTGACATTAAACTGCTGTGCCAGATCGTCTAAAGTAAACTGCTCTGCATAATGTTGCTCTAACCAGTTTTGAATCTCTTTGATTAAAGCATCCTGATGTGGCTTGCTGATTCGCATCAGTGAATAGCTCAACTGATTATCCCGCCGATAATCTAAAACAAAGGACTTAGCCGTATGAATAGCCGTTTCAAAACCATAGAAGCGATCAATTAAATGTAACCCCAAATCAAACCAGGCCAAGCCACCGCCGGCACAATAGATGTGTCCATCCTGCGTAATCAGTTGATCAGCTTTAAGCTGCACCTTGGGATAGCGCTGCTGAAAAATGTCCTTGAAGCCCCAATGGGTTGTGGCCTGTTTATCATCGAGTAAGCCAGCTTCTGCCAGAAAAAAATTCCCGGTGCAGTTCCCTGCAATCAGCCAGTTTTGGTGATATGCTTGTAGTAAAAATTCAATCAGTTCAGCATTTTGCGCCAATACAGTGTCTATGGGTGCGGCAATGGTTGGAATCACAATTAAATCCGCGGCTTTAATCTCTTTAAAAACCAAATGGGCCTCAATCTTCAAGCCATTAATACACTGTATGCTGTGTCCATTGGCCGTGGCAATATTGACGTTAAACAGGCGCTGCACCTGCTGCTTTTGAATGCGATTCCAACTCACTCCGGCCATGCTAAACAGATCAAGCACGCCAGTAATGGCAGAAGCCAAAGCCCCATCAAAACCCAGAATGATGACTTGAATCATTGCCCATCCACTTTATGTCATTTTTAACACCTTAAGTGTCATTATTGACAATCACGATGATTTTGCAACTACTGTTAGTCTATTTCAAAATTTGCTGAACTTAGGCGTGCTTGTTTATGACTTCATTAATCAATGATAAAGACCTTCATTTTTTACTCTATAACGTATTTGACGCAGCAGAGCTGACTCAATTTGAACGTTATGCAGAACATGATCACACCACATTTAACAGTATTTTAGACACTGCCAAAGGCATCGCTGAGGATTTCTTTGCACCACATAATGCCAAGGCAGATGCACATGAGCCAAGCTTTGACGGACAAAAAGTCACGACGATTGCAGAAGTCAAAACCGCATGGAAACAGTTTGCCGAAGCCGGTTTGCTCTGCGCACAGCACAATTATGAACAAGGTGGCATGCAGCTTCCCACCTTGATCAACATGGCCGCCAATGCCTATTTCATGTCTGCCAATCCCTCCACGGTAGCTTATTCATTTTTAACCGCAGCAGCGGCCAATGTGATTCAGGCTTTCGGCAACGCTGAGCAAAAGTCGACTTTTGTTCCGCATATGTTTAGCGGCCGTTTTGCGGGCACCATGGCGCTCACTGAGCCGAATGTCGGTTCCTCTTTAGGTGACCTCACGACCAAAGCCATTCCCCAAGCTGATGGCACTTACCAGATTAAAGGCCAGAAAATGTTCATTTCGGGTGGAGATCAGGACATCAGTGAAAATATTGTGCATTTGGTTTTGGCACGGATACAGGATGCCCCTCAAGGGGTAAAAGGCATTTCCCTGTTTATCGTTCCTAAATTTCGTACCCACGCAGATGGTTCACTGGCAGAATCCAATGATGTTCAACTGGCGGGATTGCTGCATAAGATGGGCTACCGAGGTACCACCTCCACGGTTTTGAATTTTGGTGAAAATGACCAATGCATAGGCTATTTAATCGGCGAAGCCGGTCATGGCCTAAAATACATGTTCAAAATGATGAATGAAGCCCGTGTCGGTGTCGGTCTGGGTGCAGCCATGATTGGCTATCGTGGCTATTTAGCCTCACTGAATTATGCAAAACAGCGTCCACAAGGTCGTTTGCCTACGGATAAAAATAGCAGTAGCAAGCCCGTGAATATCATTCAACATACTGACGTCAAACGCATGCTTTTGGCACAAAAATCTTATGTTGAAGGTTCACTGGCTTTATGTTTATTGGCAGCGCGTTTAATTGATGAACACCAGGCCGGACAGAATGAAGACAGTGCCATGCTGCTGGATCTGATTACCCCGGTGGTCAAGTCCTTCCCTTCGGCTTATGGGCCTAAGGCCAATGATTTAGCAATCCAAGTTTTGGGCGGTGCCGGTTATACACGGGATTATCCGGTTGAACAATGTTACCGTGACAACCGTTTGAATCCGATTCATGAAGGTACTTTTGGTATTCAATCCCTGGATTTATTGGGGCGTAAATTATGGCAACATCAGGGCAAAGGTTTAGCCTTGCTGATGCAGCGCATCCAGCACACATTAAATGAAATTCAAGATCAACACATTTTGGAACTAGCCGAGCCATTTAAACAGTATTTACGCACCGTGCAAACCACAACACAGCAACTTGGCAATGCCATGATGCAAGGTCAGGTTGAGCAAGCCCTGGCAAATTCAGCGCTATATCTGGATATGATGGGTAAAACCATCATTGCCTGGTTATGGCTGGAAATGGCCAACAAGGCACAACTGGCTTTTGCGTATTCTACTCAAGCCGAAGACCAGCACTTTTTAGCTGGAAAACTACAGGCCGCGCGTTATTTTATTCGCTGGGAATTACCTAAAATTGAACATCAGGCCAAACTGCTGACTGAATTTGATGATAGCTGTCTGAACATGCAGCCGGAGTGGTTTTAAGAAATCCCTCCCGACCTCCCTTTTTAAAGGGAGGAGTTCAATCCCTAGAGATTAAACACCGGAAGTCCCCCTTTTATTAAGGGGGAGTTTGTTCTTTTTTAAAGAATGAGCAACGATGTTGCACAAGGGGATTAAAAATTATTGAAACACTTTAAAACGGGCTTCATCATCCATATAGCCTTTTTCTTTAGCCTCCCCTTCAACTGAACCGAAGACCAGCTGAGCACGAAGTTTCCAGCTGGCTGGAATATCCCATTCTGCCTGTACCTGTTCATCAACAATCGGGTTGTAATGCTGCAGTGAAGCACCTAAACCATCAGTATGCAAAGCCGTCCAGGTCGCGAACTGGGCAATCGCGGTTGAATGTTCTGCCCAAACCGGGAAGTTTTCCGCATAAGACGGGAATTGTTCTTGCAGCCCTTTAATCACATCCATATCTTCAAAGAATAAAACGGTGCCCACACCTGCGGCAAAGCTATCCATTTTGGCACTGGTTTTTGCCGCACTTTCTTCATCTTTGGCATAAGATTTTAGCTTTTCTTTGACAAAGCCCCAAAATTTTTCATGCTCAGCATTCAATAAAATCACGGCACGTGAAGATTGCGAGTTAAAAGAAGATGGACTTTGCTTGATGGCATGCTTAATCAAATCAGTTAAATACTCTGGGCTTTGCTCGACATTTTTACCCACTGCATAAATTGTACGGCGTTTATTAATTAAATCTAAAAACTGATTCGACATTGAATGAAATCCTGTGATATTTCTTCGAGAAGATTTGAAACAACATACCCACACTATTAAGTAAATGTGAAATATCAACTTTTTATAACAATACTCAGGCCAATATGTTGCTGTCTTACCATATGCAATAATAATTCCAATTTCCAGTACATTTTATTGATAATTAAATCTTTAATTTTTTATATAGCCGCTGTTAACTTAATTAAGTCTGTCTTTTTACAGGCAAAACTGGCATAAAAAAATCCCCCAATATCTGGAGGATTATCATTACATTTTAGGATGTTTCAGACTGCTTTAAACTTTAGCATTCAACACATTTTGAGGCACTTTGTACTTCCAGATCTCACGCAATGTCGGCAAATAGAATTTTTCACCAATTTCGACCAGCTCAGCATCAATCAGTGCATGAATTTCGTGCATAAACAGGTAATCAAGTTCTACTGTTTTCAGCGTTTGATTATTCTTTGCAAATTCTTTGCGTTTCTGTTGTGCAGTTTTCACCAGTTGATCGGCAAAATTTTTATCTTTAAATTGAGCAATTGCACTTAAACGTAATTCAATCACGCCCCAGCCACTAAGCAACAATTTAAATAATTCAAAGTCTTCAGTGGTTGATTCCCAGGTCATTTCATCCAGATTTTCATCGCTAGGGAGAACTGGAAGTAATAACTCCATCACACTCGGAAAAATCTTTTTAAAATTCAAAATAAATTTAACAGGATGCTCACCCGGATAATCCTTAAATTGCACCTTTTTCTGAACATCTGTTAAATAAACATCAAGCATAATCAATCATCAGCAGTTAATTTCTCCGTATATTGTACGCATATCTGCTCCAGATAAAAACTACTGATGATGATCAATTGTTAGCTATCCAGTCTTGTGAACCTTATTTCACATTCGGTGAAACCATATGTTCAGGAATCACCACGGCGTCAAACTGTTCAGCAGTCACCAGATTTAATTCAACCGCAACCTGTTTTAAAGTCTTGCCTTCCTTATAAGCCGTTTTAGCGACTTTGGCAGCATTTTCATAGCCAATCACCGGATTTAAAGCAGTGACCAACATGAGTGAGTTATGCAGGAAATGATCGATTTTTTCACGGTTTGGCTCAATGCCTACCGCGCAATGATCATTAAAGCTATTACACGCATCGCCTAACAGTTGAATCGATTGCAACAGGTTAAAGGCAATCACTGGCATAAACACATTCAGCTCAAAGTTACCTGAAGCTCCGGCCACGTTGATGGTCGTATCATTCCCCAAGACTTGAGCCACCACCATGGTCATGGCTTCACTTTGGGTTGGATTGACCTTGCCCGGCATAATGCTTGAACCCGGCTCATTTTCAGGAATGCGGATTTCACCAAAACCACAGCGTGGACCACTGGCCAACCAGCGAATATCATTGGCAATTTTATTTAAACTGGCCGCCAAAGTCTTTAGAGCACCTGAAGCAAATACTGCCGCATCACGCCCGGCCAAAGCTTCGAATTTATTCGGTGCCGTGACAAAAGGTAAACCGCTTAAAGTCGCCAATTGCGCTGCCGCTTTGACTGCATAATCCGGATGCGCATTTAAACCGGTTCCTACAGCTGTACCCCCTAAAGGCAGCTCATATAAGCCCTCGAGGGCTTGATCTAAACGTTTTAAGCCATGATCCAGTTGTGACACATAGCCACTAAATTCCTGCCCCAGTGTTAAAGGCGTTGCATCCTGTAAATGGGTGCGGCCAATTTTGACAATATCTGAAAATTCATTGGATTTGGCGGCCAAAGTCTCACGTAAACGGCGTACCGCAGGAATCAGCAGTTCGTTAATTTGCAGGCTTGCAGCCACATGAATTGCGGTTGGAAAAGAGTCATTGGTCGATTGTGCACGATTGACATGATCATTGGGATGAACCGGCTTTTGCGAACCCAAGGCATTGCCCAGTTTCTGATTGGCAATATTGGCAATCACTTCGTTGCAGTTCATATTACTTTGTGTACCTGAACCGGTTTGCCAGACCACCAGTGGAAACTGACTATCCCATTGTCCAGCAATCACTTCTTCAGCCGCACCCACAATATAATGTGACAGTTCTTGCGGAATTTGATCCAATTCGGCATTGGTGATTGCAGCGGCTTTTTTGACTAAGCCCATTGCCCGAATCATCGGCCTTGGTAAACGTTCCTGCCCGATTTTAAAATTTTGCAAACTACGCTGTGTTTGCGCACCCCACATTGCTTCACTGGGAACTTCAACATCGCCCATAGTGTCGTGTTCAATACGTGTTTGCATGCTCAACCTCTTTTCCATGTAGTTTTTTCACTTCAGTCATTACATCAGTTTTGACATATTTGATGATCTTAATCAAACATTTCTTAATTGTAAATGATTATTATTTGCATATAATTATGTGATTTTCAGTTCCTTTAATTTCCTTTAAGCGTTTGTTGATAAAAGCGCCAGGCATCTTCAATAATTTGGGTGATGGTGCGTTTCGGTTGCCATTTTAAAATCTCATGTGCTTTTCCTGAGGTGGCACCCACCTGATCCAGCTCAGCATAGGCATAAAACGGCGCATCGATGGTTTTAATTTCCGTCTGGGTGACTTTTGCCACTTCACTGAGCAAAGCCCGAATGGACATATTTTGCCCCGAGATATCAAAAGCATCACAGGTATAAGGCTGGGTTCTTAACCACTGTAAAGCTGCAAAAATGGCATCACAGCAATCCAGTACATGCAAAAAACTGCGTTCAACAGTTCGGTCTAAAGTCTGCGCTTGTTGCCGCAACTCTATATAATCACGTTTTCTCGCGGCAACCTGCAAAGCCAGCGGAATAATGTTCTTGGGCAAAGGGGCAACAAACTCCCCCAGCACAGCATGTTCAAATGCCCCGGCAATATTGCACAATCTTAAAATGGCGATTTTCCATTCACTGTCGGTCAGTGCCGTGTCACGGATGATTTCTTCGGTCATCTGTTGTGACTTCACATAAGGATTGGGATAGGAATAGTTAAAAGGCGTATCTTCAGTCAGAATGAGGCTGGACTGGCCATAGACAGCCAGACTGGATAAATGAATTAAGGTTCGAATGCCTGTACGTTGCATGGCTCGCAGCAGACTCATAATACAACTGACATTATCGTTATAATATTCCAGAGGTTTCAGTGCAGACTCTTCAATTGATTTAAAACCTGCGGTATGAATCACGGCTTCTACAGAATACTGTTCAAAGACTTTATTTAAAGCCGGGGTATTTCGAATATCAATTTTGACAAAGGGTACATACATGCCCGAAATGTATTCAAGCCGTTCCAAGGTTTGTAAAGTTGCATTGGATAAATTGTCGACAATAATGACTTCTTGCCCATGAGCCATGAGGCTTAAAGCGATATGTGAACCTATAAAGCCTAAACCACCCGTCACTAAAATCATTGTATAGATACTCCTTATAATAATCAGTACCTTGCAACTTATTGGTGTAATTTTGGTGCTTACAACAACTTATCCACAGATATTAAAAGCAAAAAACCGACTCAAAATTCTCTTGAGCCGGCTAATCTGCAAGAGCACTATAACACCATCTTAAAGACTTGGAATATTGCATGTGTTGCAGTTATAGCTATGAACTGTATATTGTTTATGAAAAAAATAAAAACTGACTCAATGAATGGTGAGGCTCTTCAATTTAGGCCTGATTTACTTTGTTTGATCAAATATTAATGTATGAATAGCCACCGATTTTGTATACACTTTCATTTTAGTACAAAATTAGATTACTAACTTATCTGTATATAAAGAGTAAATATAGAAAGGACAATGTCCAGAAACACGATTCTCTGTATAAGTTTTAAAATCTAAAGCAATATTAAAATCTTCAAAAAGGCCATTTTGATTTAAATATGGAAGATATTTCTCTCTACAATAATTGGATTCATCTTTTTTATACGCACAATTAGATAAACCACTACAAGGTGCTTCATCGGCAATATCATATCCTAGAAAATATAAATTTTTATCGATATTGGTGGGTTTGTAATCCATAGCTAAAAACTCAGCTGGAATATTATCAAGAATATGAAGATAAGCAGTTAGTTTCACTAAACCGTAATCATCCATACAATACTTAGTTGTTTTCATCATTTCAGAATGATCCATCCAAAATGAACGAGGAATTTCACCTAAAGCAGTGACACTCAAAGATGATCTATATTGTGCCCAAACATTGTCATCAACTGATTTAGGAATACTAATATCAGGATTTATTAAGAAAATTTTCTTACGATTTTCATCCCAATCTGGATCTTCTTTTACTATTCTTATTGAATAGCCCATTAAATATATATCCATTATCTACCTCCTCTTGTTTTATTTAATGGATATCAATTAGGTTTTGCTTGGTGGTGGAACAGCTACATGCAGATTTTTCCAAAAACACCTACAGCCGGCAATTTTAGGTGACTGTTGCATCACTGATAAATTAAGATGAAGAGTAAGCATAATTTCTTTCTGAGCACCAAGTGCAGGTATATTTATTTTATTATAATGTGCAGCTGAATTTGGAAAATCATATCTATATCTTATAGTTCCTACAGCAGGAAAACATGGTGGACAATTATCTTCACATTGTTCATCTTTTCTCGGTGGATTATCTGGAATAGGTTTTGGTGGAGACATCAATATAGGAGCTGTAGCACTAATTATTCAAACTTCCACACAAAAGGCAAAATTTCTAGCGCAAGTCATACTCACACTATCAGGAAGTAATCCTGATGGATCTATTAAATGTAACGGATTCCCTCCAACAACCCCATAAGTATTCAATCCATCCTGCAAACCTATTGAATCACTCTCTACATATCGTCCAGTTATTCGACCATAGCTCTTCATCTTGCACTCAGGCGAAGCCGTGCTTCGCTTTTCCTCGCTCAGGGTCATAGTCTCGGAAGTAGTTATAAAATGGGTTTACTCCTATATCATAGTACTGCCTACTGCCCTGCATGATGAATCGGGAAAGTTAATGTTCCTGTAGGAAGCACATTTCCAAACTGAGCATTTTTTATAACTACCAATCTAGCTTTCATTTTTCTAATGAAATATCATCTATTGCAATATCACTCAATTTCGCTTTTTCAATATAAAATAAAAACTTATCCACATCAACACTTAACCCCAACTCCCCTAATATATAAGCTTTGGCCAATCTCAATAAAGATGGAATATAAGATATAGTTGAAGATTCAAGATATAAATTAAGAGCATTTTGTATATCTTTCTCCACCCATTCCCCTAATTCATATATTCTTGCCAACTCATACATAGCAGAATAGACTTTTTCAGATGAAGCTTGTTTATATAGTTCTAAAGCTAGATTAGGACTATATTCAATATATTCACCCTTTGCATAATAAGAAGCCAGCCTATATTTAGCATAAGACCAACCATTTTCAGCTGCTTTTTTATACCAAAAAATTGATTTTTCATAAATAGCTTGTTTTTCATATATTTCCGCAATATATGCTTGAGATTGTACATCACCTAGTTCAGCAGCCCTCTCATACCAATATTGTGCTTTTGAAGAGTAGCTCTTATTTTGAATATCACCTAAATCTTCATATAAATTTGCTAAATTATATTGAGCAGATATATGATTTTTTTTAGCAGCCGCCAAATACCATTTCTCTGAAAATTCAAGATTTACTTCAACAATATAGTTTTTCCCTATAGTATCTTGATGCTCCGCATCATCTCCATATTGATAAATATAACCTAACAAAAACTGAGAATCGATATCACCATGTTCAGCTTTGAATAATAATTTATCTAACCCGAATCCTGCTTAAGCTAATGATTTCATAATTTGAATTGTTGGCTTATTTCGATGGGTTAATTGGTATGCACATAAAGAAGCATAAATTCCACTTAGAAATCCATGAATACTACGAGCTTTAC
>NZ_CADDTS010000049.1 GCF_902753875.1 Acinetobacter bouvetii
GAAGAATTGGAATTGAGCATGTATTTGGCAGTTTGAAAACCTTCAAAATTCTTGCTGAGCGATATCGCAATCGAGGCAAAAGACTAGCATTAAGATTCAATCTAATTGCTGGAATTTATAACTTGGAGCTGAGTGAAAAATGACTTATGAAAGAAATCTAATAAATTTAATTAACTATACAAAAAAAACCAACTTATCTTAAATATTGATGGTTTAGACAAGCCTCAGCTTTTGAGTGTTTTTGCAACAAAGCAGAACGCTAATAAAAATATTCTAAATAACATTTCACATAAAATTCACTATCAGATACATACTCTTTAATTGAGAGTAAAACGCTGAAATTTATAATTGTAAAAAATTTAGCCGATGCTTTTAAGATAGATTAAGTAAATCGTATCAAATATAAATTTATATAGGTGTATTCTTCAATGGCTATAGAATTTGTTTCAAAATCAAAACTACCTACTGCATTTGGCAATTTTGAAATTATAGCATTTCAAGACCAAAGTACTGGTGAAGAACATATTGCTCTTGCCAAAGGCATGAATACTATTTCTAATCAACCAGTACTTGTTAGAATTCATTCAGAATGCTTAACAGGTGATGCTTTTGCTTCACTGAAATGTGACTGTGGTCCACAATTACATTCAACTATGAAAATGATCAATGATGCAGGTCAAGGTGTGATCTTATACTTACGCCAAGAAGGTCGCGGCATAGGACTAACCAATAAAATTCGAGCTTACGCACTTCAAGATCAAGGACATGATACTCTTGAAGCCAATTTATTATTAAATTTACCAGCAGATGCTCGTAAATATGATATGTGTACCATTATGTTAGATTATTTAAAAATAAAGAATGTAAAACTCATTACAAATAATCCCCTTAAAATTAAATCTTTAACTGATTTAGGAATTAATGTTGTTGAACGTATTCCTTTAAAAGTTGGTTTAAATATCTTTAACAAAGCTTATCTAGAAACAAAGCAAAAACGCATGTCACATCTATATGATAATAGTGATTTTTAAAAGCGATCACTTTTAGAAAAAAATCCACGTATAAAGTTCCATCTCCCTCTCGGGAGAAGACTAAGATAAATACTGTTTTATATTTAATTATGGTTTTAAAGAATACGCAAATACCTATCAAAGGAGCTGGCTTATTATTTATTTTCTCTCAGGATTTGTGAAAAAACTGTGACTTTTTCTAAAGTTGCGTTCATTCCTTTATTAAAAAAAGTGTCGACGAGCGCTGAACCGATAACAATAAGATCTACTTTATTGGCTAAGGCTTTAACGTGGTTTTCATTTTTGATCCCAAAGCCAATTGCAACAGGAATATTAAAAATAGGTTTGATTTCAGCAATCTTTTTCTCAAGATTAGATAGATTGAAGTCTCCTCCTGTTAAGCCATTTTCTGCAACATGATATAAAAACCCTGTCGCGCGTGCTGAAATTTGCTCCAACCTTTCAACTGGTGTCGTCGGCGCGGTCATTGCAATTAAATGCATATTTTTTTCATTTAACTGCACCTCAAATTTTTCTCGATATCCATATGGAACATCTAAAATCAATATTCCATCTATAAGGTTTTCTGTTTCGGCGATAAGTTTCTCAAAACCATATTGTATAATCGGATTTAAATAAGTCATGAAAATTATTGGTGTCTGGTCATCATGCAGCCTGATTACTTTTACCAACTCAATGGTCTGTTTCACCGTTTGACCTGAACCTAAAGCCCTAAGATGCGCTGCTTGAATGATTTCCCCATCTGCCACTGGATCAGAAAATGGAATGCCAACTTCAATAATGTCAGCCCCAGCTTGACCTAATTGGCTCAACAGACGACAACTTTCTGCGAAATTAGGATCTCCAGCAGTAAAATAACAGACCAGACCACTTCGATTTTCCAGTTTCAATTGCTCTAATTTTTGATCTAGACGGTTCATGCTGTAGCTCCTGCAAGATATTTTTTGACCGTGTTTAAGTCTTTGTCACCTCTGCCGCTTAAATTGACAATAATGATCTGTTCTGGCTGCATTTCTTGAGCAAGTTGAATCGCATACGCAATTGCATGGGAACTCTCAAGCGCAGGAATAATACCCTCCTGTTGGCTTAAAAGCTGAAATGCATTTACAGCTTCTTGATCGGTTATAGCCGTATATCTCACACGTCCTGTTTCAAACAGAATACCATGCTCAGGGCCGACACCAGGATAATCTAAGCCAGCCGATATAGAATGCCCTTCTAAAATCTGCCCGTCTAAATCTTGTAATAAATAGGTTAAATTGCCATGCAGCACACCAACTTGACCTTTGCAAATAGAGGCGGCATGTTCACCACTATTTGTTCCTTTTCCACCTGCCTCAACGCCAAACATTTTGACATTCAGGTCTTCTAGAAAGGGATGCATCAACCCCAATGCATTTGATCCACCACCAACACAAGCAACCAAAGCATCCGGTAATTTATTTTCTTTGAGCAGTATTTGGTTTCTGGCTTCTAAACCAATAATTTTTTGAAATTCTCTGACCATCGTCGGATATGGGTGAGGGCCTGCGCCAGTACCCAACAGGTAATAGGTTGTATTAACATGACTAATCCAGTCACGTAATGCTTCGTTCATCGCATCTTTTAAAGTCCCACGACCTTTTTGAACACTTCTGACTTCAGCACCGAGTAATTTCATACGTTCAACATTCATTTGTTGCCGCTGAATATCTGTTTCTCCCATAAAAATGGTACATTTCATCTTAAACAGCGCGCAAACCGTTGCTGTTGCAACACCATGTTGCCCAGCACCCGTTTCTGCAATGATTCTGGTTTTACCCATAAATTTGGCTAATAAGATTTGCCCTACACAATTATTAATCTTATGCGCACCCGTATGGTTCAAATCTTCTCGCTTGAAATATATTCGAGCGCCGCTTGCATAAGCTGTTAGGTTTTTTGCAAAAAAAAGAGGACTAGGACGACCAACAAAGTCCGTTAAAATCTGCTGATATTCAGCCCAAAATTCAGGTTTGTGCCGAACAGTATTAAAGGCTTGCTCTAATTCTTGAAGTGCTGGCATTAAGCTCTCTGGCATGTAACATCCACCAAATTTACCAAAAAATCCCAAGTCATCAGGACCATTACCTGTATAAGGGGTTGTCATCTCATATCTCTTACTGTATCCATTTTTTTCATCTTAAAATATTTTCATTTTTCTGATAATTGATATATTTTGAGCTGATGATGTTAGAAAATTTTACAACATGAAACGCAGAACACTCCCTCCCCTTAATGCTTTAAAATCATTTGAAGCAGTTGCTAGAAATAAAAGTTTTAGCTTAGCTGCGGAAGAATTGTGTGTCACCCATAGTGCGATTAGTCATCAAATAAAGCAGTTAGAAGAATGGTTAGATAAAAAATTGTTTATTCGACATTCCTCGACCATCTCTCTGACGGCGGACGCCGAAGAATTATCGCTCGTTTGTACGCAATTTTTTAATCGTTTAGAACAATGTGTCTTTGAGTTAACAAATAAAACATCAGAGGTAGAGGTGGTAATAGGCGCTTCTCATAGTTTTATGGCAAATTGGCTGATTCCCCGATTAGAAAAGCTCGAAGTCATTTATCCCAATATCCATATCAAATTAATGACATGTAATGAGTTAAAATTATTAGAAAAAGAGAAAGTTGACATATTGATCAATAGCATCAGTGAGAATCATCTACTTCCTAACTTTTTGAATAAATATCTGTTATTTCCCGATAACATGGGTCCTATTTGTAATCGTGAAATAAATCTTCTTCATTCCGTAAATGATCTTTTAAACTATCCATTACTTCATACCCACTCAAATAAAAGTGCATGGCATACATGGTTTGATCAGTTTCAAATAAGCTTTTGCCCAAAATCCAATGACCGTTATTTTGATAGTCTGAATTTAATGATAGAAGCTGCCGTGTCTGGGTTAGGAATTGCCATAGCACCTCAAATTCTAGTAGAAAAAGAAATGTTAAATGGAAAGATCATTGCCCCTTTTGATTTTATCTATTGTGACTATAATTTTTATGCAATGGTCAGAAAAAATAATGAAAATCGTGATGTTATGAATATCATTAATTGGTTAATGGCCGAAGAAAAAAGTTAAACATTTAATCTTTGATTTGAAAAATTCTATTCAATTGCTCATCTATAACGTCTATTTCACATTCTATTCACGCTGTGCTGCCTAAGGTATAAACATACACTTCATACGGACACTGATGATGAGACTTGTAAAAACACTAATTGCTACAGCCTTATCCTTGCCGCTTCTGTTGTTAGCCGGATGTAAAAGTATTCCCAGTTATTCAGACGATTACGCCCAATCCAGAAATGGTATTCAGGGGATAGCGCTGGATCAGGCTAAAGCTCAGGATATCGGCCTCCGCTTTACCTCAGCCTTTAATACCTTGGGCACACCTAAATTCGTTGAAAATGCTGGAGCACTGTATGCAGATCAGCTTTTTATTAACGACACTCTGTCGCAATTTTCATCGCGTCAAAATCTGCTGGAGCACTTTCAAGGCATGAACAAACGGGTCAGCAAGGTCAGCGTCAAGCTGTTAAACGCTTCTTATCATCAGGACTCTGCCTATGTGCACTGGCATATGGCCTATGATTTTAAAATATTCGGCACGACCCGCAGTATGGACTCTTACGGTATCAGTGAAATCAAGATCAACGAAAACAACAAGATTATTTTCCAGCAGGATTTCTGGGACCCTGCGAACGGCCTGTACCGTTCCCTGCCTTATGTTGGAGGGGTCTACTCATGGCTACTGCCTTTCAAAAAATAGCGATCAGCACGGCGTTAGTGATGGGATGTAGCTTCAGTCCATGGGCACAGGCACAAAGCCTGAATCAATGCGGCAATGGTCCGCTGATGGTGGGTCAAAAACAGGTCGGTATGGCCAGTTATTTTGCCCAAAACTGTAGCCAATTCTGGGAAAAACAAAATATACAGATGGACTTTTCCTATACACAGAATATTCCGGAATGGGCATTTAAGCGTGCGGCCACACATTTACTGAAACGTAATGTTAAAGACGCAAAAATACATGCTCTATTCAAACCAATCACCGATTTGTATCGTCCGGTCAGATCAGGCGACCTATACCGTTTAAAATACAACCATGCTACACAGACCCTGAGCTTATCCTTGAACCAGCAAGGTTTAGGGCAGCTTAAACATCCTCTGGCACAACAATATTTTAATATATGGCTGGGTCCCCAGCCATTTAGTGCTAAATTAAAACAGCAATTATTAAATTAGTATCTGCCGCTATGTCGAAACATTTTATCCTGATGGTTGAAGACCATTATGAACTGGCCTCTACCCTATGCGAGTTTCTGGAAGAACATGGCTTTGTGGTCGATCATGCCCGCAATCTGAGTGCTGCTAGACAATTACTGAAACAGCAACGCTACCATATCTTGCTACTAGACATTAATTTGCCTGATGGTTCTGGTTATGAATTGTGCGAGTGGTTACGCAATGAAGAGGGGTTGGACTTACCTGTCTTGATGCTTACCGCTCGGGATACCTTGGATGATAAACTCAAAGGCTTCAATTCCGGCACGGATGATTATCTGGTCAAGCCCTTTGACTTTAACGAGCTGGTGGTTCGGGTCAAGGCCCTGATCAAACGCTCCCTGGGTGAAGTATCCAACAGTCGTCTGCAAATTCATGACCTAATTTTGGACCCCGCAACACAGCAGCTAACTCGAGCTGGCCAGAACATTGAATTGCCTCCAATTCAGTTTAAACTTTTGAAGCTACTGATGCGTCACTCTCCTAAAGTACTGACCAAACAGGAAATTATGATGGAGCTTTGGGGTGACGAAGAGCCAGAAAGTGATGCTCTGCGCAGTCATATCTATAATTTACGCAAAATGGTCGATAAACCCTTTGAACAAAAGCTGATTCACACCATATCCGGGATTGGTTTAAAGATTGCTTTCGAAGATGAAGCCTAATTTAGGTACACAACGACAATCAGTCCAGTGGTCATTGCTAGATCAACATTCTGATGAGTGTCAAGATAATATTGCCTGTCAAACAGCTCCACACGCCAACCTAGCTGTTTGCATAGCTTTTGCACCAATTGCAATCCAATGCCATGCCCTTTGATTTCCAGTTGTAGCTGCTGGCCAGACAGTTCCTGAACCTTAGAATTGTTAGGTAAAGGCATGCCGACCCCATTGTCAGCAATCAGCACTTTATTTTTTTCCAGAATCACATCAATTTCTGTGCCCTGTGAATAGTTCAGTGCATTGCGCAGAATATTACCAAACACCATTTTAGTCATGGATGGATAAAGTTTACGCGGCTGTTCATCGAGGTCTTTTTGCAGGTCAATCTGCATGCCTTTGTTATGACTGACACTCTCTAGATCCTGCACCAGATTGTCCAGACATTCTGAAAGCATGGTCGGTTCAGCAGTTAAAGTATTGGTGGTATTGCGGGCAATAGCCAGCAAGGTATCGACCAGCAGCTGCATGTCTTCAATGGTGTTATGCAGGCGGGTAAAGGACTTGTTGTCGCCATAGCGTGCCTGACACAGCTGCACATTGCCTTTTAAAATGGTCAGTGGCGTGCGCAGCTCATGGCTGACATCTCCGGTAAATTCACGCTCACGCTGAATAAATTCGCTTAATACCTGATGATATTTTTCCAGCGCCTGCTTGAGGTATTCAGCTTCCAGATTGGAGTCGGTGCGGATGTCCTGAAAAGGCGAAGCCTGATTTTTCTGATGTTCCCAGTCAATATGCTCCAGCGCATTAGCAAGACGGGTAATCGGGGAAAAATAACGTCGGGCCCGACGGTTCCACCACCACAATACGCTATACAGTACGAACAGGCTGACCATCAGCGGTGCCAGACCAAACAGCCAGACCAGCTTGTTGACGTTGCTTTCGCCAAACACCAGCAGCACATGCTGTCCGTCTTTTTCACCATACACGGTCATGCGCTCCTTGCCATCGACAAAATGCCGGTTCACCCCTTGCTCAAGCTGCATGTGTCGAAACTGGAGCGGCGGGACATCGTTCCAGCGGTAACCATACAGGTTTTTGGTGTCGGGCAGTTCAGCAGCCGGATTACGTTCCAGCCGCTGCCAGTAGTGTGACATTTCCTGTTCCAGTGCAGTTCTGAGCAAGGAACCCTTGATTACCCAGGCACTACAGGCAATCCCGATCACCACAGATAGGGCAATGAATCCGATTTGCAGCCAGTAGTAGCGATTAAACACTTCACCCAGAGGATGATCGCGCTTGTTCCTAAACAGCCTTAACATTAGCTATATTCCCCGCTGGCCCATCCGATTCATCGTTCAATTATATGGCTTTTTTCTTAAACAGAAAGTGGCCGATCACCCACTCACGTCCATGGTCATAACCGAACAGCTCGGCACAGGCCATAAAGAAAATCCGCCAGCGCTGCCACCAGATGGCGGCATCTACACCATAGGTCTGTTCAAATAAGGGGCGCAGCTCGTCCTGTTTCCGGTCCATGTTCTCGAGCCAGGCATTTGCGGTGCGTTCATACTGCGTGCCGGCCCATTGCCAGTGCTGCTCTAATTGCAAATGCTGCTGGAAATGTAGAAAGGTCGAAGCTGCCGGCATCAGTCCGCCACTAAAGAAATATTTCGACATCCAGTCGAATTCATTTTTCACTTCAAACGGATAATGCAGGAAACGGTGACAGAAAATATGGCACCAGAGCAGACCATCCGCTTTCAGCCAGCTGCTGATATTTTCAAACAGTTTCTGGTAATTACGTACGTGTTCAAACATTTCCACCGAAACTACGCGGTCAAAGGACGCGGGTTCCAGTTGCAGTACATTGACGTCGCAGGTGATCACCGTCAGGTTCTGCAGTTTTTTCAGACGCGCCTGTTCCTGAATATACTGGCGCTGGGTCGAGGAATTCGACACCACCGTAATGCGGGCCTTGGGATAATGCTCGGCCATATACAGACTCAACGATCCCCAGCCACAGCCAATTTCCAGAATATCCTGTCCATCTTTTAACTGTGCACGCTGGCAATAGCTGGCCAGTGCGGCTTCTTCCGCCTGATCCAGGGTGGTATGAGTATGTTCAAACAGGCTAGCGCTGTATTTCAGACGCTTGCCCAGCACCGCCTGGAAAAATGCGGTGGGCAGTTCATAGTGCTGTTCATTGGCCTTTTCGGTCTCGATGGCAATCTCGCTGTTTTTCAGCATATGCAGCACATCCATATAGCGCCGAGCTGCCAGTGCCGGGTCAAAGCGTCCTTCCTGTGCCAGACGTTTTTTGCTTAGGCTGCGAATGCCGGCGCGAATGACTGAATCGGGCAGCTTGCCGCTTTCGACCAGTTTTAAAGATTGTTGAATCATAAAGTCCATGTATTTACCTACTGTTTGGGTGGCCACGGAATAAACATTGAAGTTCGTCGTTGATAGTCTTTATAGTTGTCGCCGCGATGTGCCAGCGCTTGTTGTTCACTAAAGGGAATCCCGGTGATGTAGTACAGAAACAGCCACATCAGCAGCGGATAAATCCATAATCCATAGGCACCTGCTGCCAGACCAAGGACCGGATAGGCAAACCAGTGCAGCCATTCAAAAAAATAATTCGGATGGCGCGAATATTTCCAGAGTCCCTGATCCATGGTTTTACCTTGATTCTGTGGATCTAGCTTAAAACGGTAAAGTTGTTGGTCGGCAGTGCTTTCGCCTATCAAAGCGGATAGCATGATCATGCCCGCCACAATCACAGTGACCAAAGTCCAGTCATTCCATTGCTCGGTCGAGATACTTACCAGCTTCAGCATTGGGTAAGAAAACAGTAGAGCCAAACCTGCCTGAAATATAAAAAACATCAGAAAACCAAGATGCTGATAATCCCCCATCGCTCGGCGCATGTTGGCATAACGCGTGTCTTCTTGGGTTTCACTGGCATAGCGCCGTAACAGATGCCAAGTCAGCCGTGAAAACCAGATCCCACTCGCCAGTCCCAGAAATAAGCGAACCAAGATCGGTGCACTGTCAATCGCCCAAGCGGCAATAATCACATTGAGGGCAATACTGAAACTCCAAGCGACATCGACCAGCCCTGCTCTGCGGTTATAGGTCACCAGCAGCCAGCTACAGAGCATGATAAAGACATTCAGCATCAGTAAATTCAGCAGCATTTCGTCCCTCCTGTTTTATCTTGGCTTAGTAGGCACTGGCTTCGAACAGCAGATGTACATCACTGATCACGCCTTCGCGGAAGCCACCTTCGCAATAACACAGATAAAAATCCCACATGCGGATAAAACGCTCATCAAAGCCGAGTTGCAGGACCTGATCATGCTGCTGCAAGAAACGCTGACGCCAGTGGTGCAAGGTCTGGGCATAGCTCTGGCCGATATCTTCCAGATGTTTGAGACGCAGTTTTTGTTCGGAAGCGGTCTGGGTCATGACACTGATACAGGGAATAAAACTGCCTGGGAAAATATAGCGCTTGATATAGTCCACGGTATTCAGGGCTTTGGCATAGCGTGCATCTTCAATGGTGATGGCCTGAATCAGGGCCAGACCATTCGGTTTCAGCAGCTCACGGCATTTCTGGAAATAGGTGGATAAATACTGCTCACCTACGGCTTCGATCATTTCAATCGACACCAGCTTGTCGTATTTGCCTTCCAGTAAACGGTAATCTTTCAGCTGCACAGTCACACGATGTGACAGTCCGGCTGCAGCGACCCGGGCCACGGCTTCATCATACTGTGCTCTGGAAATGGTGATGGTGGTGACTTTGCAGCCATACTGCTGCGCGGCATAAATGGCAAAACCGCCCCAGCCGCTGCCAATTTCGACCAAATGATCCATCGGTTTGAGTTGCAGTTTCTGGCAGATCAGCTCTTTTTTATAATCCGAAGCCTGTTCCAGGCTCATGCCCGGCTCTTTAAACACCGCACTGGAATACATCATGCTGTAATCCAGGAACAGCTTGAAAAAGTCATTACTCAGGTCATAATGCTCGGCAATATTTTTGCGGCTGCCATCAATCGAATTCTTGCGCGATTTATACCAGACCTTTAACAGTAACTGGCTGGCTTTGGCCACTGCATTCTGATTCATCAGATCCAGCACATCGCGGTTACGTGCCAAAATGCGGATCACATTGACCAGATCTTCACTGCTCCAGTAACCGCGGATAAAACCCTCTGCTGCACCGAGCACACCATTACGGAACAACAGTTCCATCAGACGGGCATCATGCACCTGAATCACAGCCTCAAGATCGCTGTTTTCCCCGACCGACCCGTTCCAGACGCCTTTAAAAATCAGCTGACCATGCCGTAATTTCAGCAAATGCCGTAATACTACCGGCAGTGTGCTTTGCTCTCCCATGAATAGTGTTTTCATTGCAATGTGTTTCCTTTTTCTTTTTTAGGATGCCGGTAAAACGGAATTTTCTTTTTCCATAAACGAAAGGCATGCAAATAAATTCCGCTGATCATCCTGAAGGGTTCAAGAACTTTCAGCACAGCATAGCGATGCTGCTGTGAAGGAACCGTGATGGCCTGCAGGGAAAATTGCATCGTGGCATCGAATTGCAGCACGCCCTGCTCAAACAGCTGCATATGAATCACGTTCTGCTGATCGGAGAAGCTGAAGCGCCAGCGGTAATCCAGTGCCATCGGCATGAACGGCGATACATGGAAAGCCTTTTTAAAATCAAACTGGTGGCTCTGGTACGGAGCATGTTCAGCTGTATTGTTCCGGCAGTCGTGGATATAGACCTGACGTTCATTCCACGGTGTGTTGGTGATTTCGCTGAGGACAAAGAGCAGTTGATCGGTGGCACCAAAGACCAGATAAAACACCACGGAATTAAAGCGAAAGCCGAGTGTGCGCGGCAAAGCCAGCACCCGGATGGAAGCGGCATGCGATAACAGATAGTTTTCCCGCTTGATCAGCTGGCGTGCGACCTTCTGCCGAATCGAACCACATTCCATGGTCAGAAAGTCACGCTCATCCAGGGTCAGGAAATTCCAGCGGCTAGAGGACCACAGCCAGGATTTTCGGGTAAAGGTCGAGAGTTGATCCGGATCAAACCATAAATAGGTCAGCTGGGTCTCAAAAGCATGGGCTTTGGGCAAATAACGGCGATGCCGAATTTCGGCAGCGGCGATCGCCAGTGGATAGATCTGCATCATGTGCTCCTAGGCCACCTGCTCAGTCTGCTGCAATAGCTGATCGACCACCCAGGCTGCGCTGCGCGCCCCATCTTCGTGGAAGCCCCAACCCCAATAGGCGCCGCAGTATGAAGTCCGGTTCTGGGCATTAACCTCGCTCCAGCGTTGTTGTGCTTCAATCGCCGGGGCATCAAACACCGGATGGCGGTAATACCGCTCTACCCAGACTTTTTTCGGATCCAGGGCAAAATTAGGATTCAGGGTGGCAAAGACCTGGGTTTTGCATTTCAGGTTCTGCAGCTGGTTCATCCAGTAACTGAAACCATAATGAATGCCGCTGTGCTGGAATGGGGTATGTTCAGCAGCCTGACTCGGCGTCACATGCACATGCCAGCTGGCCCACTGGCGTCTGGATTTGGGCATGATGCGGGTATCGGAATGCACCACCATACGGTTATCCTGATAGCGGAACTTACCGAGTACATCCAGTTCCTGCGCAGAAGGGTCTTTCAGTAATTTCAGACTATCATCAGCATGGCTGGCAAACACGACCCAGTCAAAACGTTCGGTGCCCTGTGCTGTTTCAACTAGTACATCATTGGCACTGCGGGATACATGCAGAACACCCATCTTGCGGAAGGTAATATTCGCCTGGGACTGAATCGCACGAACGTAGCGAGCTGATCCCCCCTTGACCGTAAGCCATAACGGCCGGTCTTTTAATTGCAACATGCGATGGTGCTGGAAAAAGCTCACCACAAATTTATAGGGAATCTGTCCGGCTTGCTCCACCGGGCAGGACCACAGCGCTCCACACATCGGATAGAGATGTTCCTGACGGAAGGCTTCAGAATAACCATGCTGATTCAGATATTCATCAATACTGAGCTGTGCATAAACCTGCTCCACATCCAGATCTTTATTGGCGGCATAGAAGCGGAACAGATCCGACAACATCGCGCGAAAATCAGCCTTTAAAAAGTTTTGCGGTCTAAACAGCAGCGAGAATTTTTTCGATGGATTGTACTGCAAGCCCGTGACCTGATTGTTCACCGAAAAGCCCATGTCACTGCTTTGCGATTGAATCCCGAGTTCTTTCAGCATGGCGCAGAACAGTGGATAGTTGTGCTCGTTAAACACAATAAAGCCACTGTCTACTGCGACCTGTTCGCCGTCTATATTCAGCTGATGGGTATCGGTATGGCCTCCAAAGTAATTATTCTTTTCAAAGACCGTGACTTCATGCACTTTGCTGAGTTTCCAGGCGGCATACAGACCGGAAATACCTGAACCAATAATCGCAATTTTCATGGTGATTCCTTCGATTGAATCGTGTGAGTGCCTGCCGTAGCGGCTTTTTTCTGTTTCCGAGCCTGGGCAATTTTACTGGCTTCATAGACCCGTGCCGGAATCGGCTTGAGTCCCCAGACCAGCCCGAACAAAGACATGAGTTTCAGCAGGTAATAGGTCACATCAATCTGCCACCAGTAAAAACCCTGCCGGGTACTGCCGGCATAATAATGGTGATTGTTGTGCCAGCCTTCGCCTAAGGTAATGATGGATAAGAATAAGTTGTTGCGACTGTGATCTTCAGTGTCAAAATCCCGGCTGCCATAATGATGCGCCAGTGAGTTAATACACAAAGTGGCATGGAGCAGTAACACAGTGGAGACCACAAATCCCCAGACCAGCAATTGCAGGCCGGAAGTGCCGAGTTGAGGTAAAGCCGTGGCCAGCCACTCCCCTAGCGCATAAATCCCGCCCGCGGTCAGCAGCACCACAATTAAACTGAAACGGTCCAGCCAGATCAGTTCCGGATATTTCAGCCAATCTCTAATGACTTCTTTACGCGTGGCAAAGTTATATTCGTTTAAAAACCAGCCAACGTGGCTGTACCAAAAACCATGCGTGGAGGAATGCGGGTCTTGCAAGGTATCGGTATAGCGATGGTGATAACGGTGGTGCGCCGCCCACCAGAGCGGGCCACGCTGCGCACTCATGGTACCCATCAGCACAAACAGGAACTGTACGGGACGCGAAGTTTGAAAAGTTTTATGTGACAGATAACGATGAAAAAAAGCGGTGATGGAAAACATGCGGATCAGGTAGAACGCCAGCATAAAGCCCAGCGCAAACCATGACACCCCCACCCAGAACACGGCGAAACAGGCCAGATGCAACAAAATAAAGGGCAAAATCCGGAGCCACTGAATCTGGCTGTTTTCAGCGGTCAGCGTTTCAGGCGATGTGTGTATGGACCAACTGTCTATCCATCGCATCAAGCTTTTCAACATGGACTCATCCTACTTTTACGCGGTTGTCTTTATTCTATTTGATGAGTGTAATCAGTCAGATATGAATTTTATGTGAAGTGAAATAAAAAAAGCCGAACTGTAGAGAGACTAAGCAGTTCGGCAAAAGGGTAACAGATTAATGCGGCAATTTGATGAGTTTTGTGATGTCATAACCATAATATTTTGCTGTATCCAGATAGGACTGATAGGTGGCTTCATCCAGTTGCGGTTCGCGCGATAAAATCCACAGGTATTTGGTACTTGGTCCACCGACCAGCGCAACTTTATATTCCGGATCCACGCGTAATACCCAGTAATGCCCTTTGGTAAACGGAATCCATCTTAAACCTGGCGGCAAAAAGCTGACCTTCAGTTTGCTGTTGCCCTGATTTTGCGGATAGGCCACCCCTTCAGAGCTGATCATTTCACCATTTTCAATCCGGCAGCTATTTAAAACGCCCATGGTTTGATCGGCATTGACGCTATATTGTGCCGTGATATTAGCTATACATTTACGCTGAAAATACATCGGTAAATGCGCAATTTCATACCATTTACCGGCATACTTCTGTATATCTACTCGTTCAACTGCCTGAGGCGCAGCAGTTTCTGCTTGAGTCGTTGTAAAGCTGATGATAGACAGTGCTATCGCTGCAAAAGCAGACTTAAATCGCATCTTCATTTTTTAGCCCTGTTAGATCTCAGGATTAAGATAACCCAAGTCGATGTGAACAAACTGTGAAGATTAAATGCAGGATGAATGTAGGCGAAATTTCAATCTTACAGCCTGAGAAAATGGGGGAAATCATTTTTTCTTGGATCCCCTTTTAAAGCGGTAAATTGGTTTTTTAGATTCAATGTAGCAATATTGTCGATAGTATTATTTAAAAAAGTCAACTAGATCAACATATTAATTCCTGAACTAATCATCTTTTATAAGGCAATTAAATATGCATATAAAAAAACTTGATTAATTTTATTTTTAAGGTATAGTTAACTCAACTAGAAAAAAGTCTTGTTTCATTAAATCTCTCTTAAGTATCGTCGTTTTATTCATAATTCTTCGTTTTTTTCAGATTTTAAGTTTCATTCTTTATTATTTTCAAAGTTATATGCAGTCAATAAAATGACTAAAAATTATTAAAAAATCAGTAGGATTTATTATGTCAAACTCAAATGTTGTTAAAGGTACCGTTAAGTGGTTCAATGAAACTAAAGGTTTTGGTTTTATTCAACAAGAATCAGGTCCAGATGTTTTTGCGCACTTTAGTGAAATTGCTAACTCAGGTTTTAAAACATTATTCGAAGGCCAACAGGTTGAATTTAGTATTGCTCAAGGTCAAAAAGGACCGAATGCAGTCAATATTGTTGCTATATAAGCACTAATACGAGTTGAAAAAGCACTACTCAGTGCTTTTTTAATTTTAAAGAAAAAGTTGTTCTTCCATATTGGAAAAAAATCATAAAAATAGGATACAAATTGTTAAAAGTTAATGAATTAATTGCAAAATCTAAAAATGGTACCGAAATTATCGTTTCTTTAATTCCCTTAAATAAAATGCAGAATACACGTCAAGGTTTTAAAGAAATTGAAGTGGGTAAAAGAGTTCTTCTGGAATCAGGAATTGAGGTAGATTTAAATTTAGATGGTCGTACATTTTATACGTCTTTAAATCAATTATTTAAGCTAAATCAAAAAGTTATTTAAAAAATAATATATTGCTTAATTAATTGAATAGCCGCTCTGCCATAGTCTTGTTAAAGGTAAACTAATGTTTAAACAAAATCTAAATGTAAAAGACCAATTTGGTATCAAATATTCTATTCAGGCCACGGTTGAGCGCCATTTTAGTGCTAGCCAGCCTTGTTCCCATGTCAAATATATTACCGTGGATGGTGAAGATATTCGACCTAGCTTTGATATGTTTTTCCAAAGTTCTTCAAGTGGAAAAATTTTCAAGATTATCTAAATTATTCCCAACCTATTCAGGACGGCATCTGTTTATAGAGGTCTGTAAAATACAGCACATTCACATGGTCGAACCGATGATACCACACTAAAAAACTATGCAGCACCATCATTGCCAAGCTCTTTATTTCAGTCTATAGAGTGAAAACGGGCAAAGTCCGTGGCAAGTGCTGAGAGTTCCTTTTCTAGATTTCCGTTCTTATTTCAGCCTGAAATTATCATCTAAATATTCAAACATTTCTCTTTTTAAATTTCAAAGCCATTCTTTACTGTCATCTGCAACAGGCGTTTCATGCATCACGTGCTGAATCATGGCATAAGCGATACTACCCTTGAACGGAATTTCGGGTAACTGATCATACTTGAAAAATTGCGCGTCGCTGAGTTCATCTTCCTGAATCTGAATCTCACCCGAGTGATACTCTGCCCTGAAAGCCATCATCAGGTTGCTGGGAAAAGGCCACGGCTGGCTGGCCAGATATTGAATATTTTTGATTTGTAGCCCCACTTCTTCCAGCGTTTCGCGGCGTACTGCCTCTTCCAGAGTTTCTCCAACTTCAACAAAGCCTGCAATCAGGCTGTACATCTGGGTTTTATTGCGGGCATTTCTTGCCAGCAAAATTTCATCTGCACCTCGAGTAATGATGGTAATCACACAAGGATTTACCCGCGGATACTGGTTATAGCAACAGGATGGACAGACCATGGCATACTGGCTGGTATGCTGCTGGGTGGCGTGACCGCATTTACTGCAAAAGCGGTGGTTACGGCGCCATTCCAGTAACTGTACCGCACGGCTGGCCTGTTCAAACTGCGGTATGCTCCAGACTTGCACCAGTTGCCGGATCGGAACCAGCTGATAACCTTCCGGTATCGGTTCGTCTTCTTTCAGGTCACGAGCAATGATCGCGCCATTTTCCAACAGGTTCAGGTCATGCTGCAGTCGTTCTACATGCGGCAACTGGAAATGCTCATCCACCAGTAATTGTTGCTGTCTAAAAATATACGCTTTTGAATGCATGCTCATGACATCCACTGATTAAAAAAAATCCCATACATAGGAGTGTATGGGACAAAACTAAGGAAGCTTACATGGAGTAACTTCTAAGCAGATACTAGGTGCAAGCTGCCTGAATTACAACCATAATAATTTGTATCTTTTTGATTAAAATCACATAATTTTCACACCACCTATGCATTAAGGAATGATGCAATGTGAATTTCATCAATGGGCTGTAGCATTACAGAGATGGACAGTCTTTTATTGCAGCAATCATGATTCCTGTGCAATGCCAGCTGGTCATCTGGTCGAGTTGAATTGATTCAACATGCGCGTTGATCTTTATTTTCACAAAAAATTGAACTGTTCGGCTTTACACTGCGCTCTCTTTCACTGGTTCTGAGATAGGTATGCGTTTCGGTTTAATTCTGGGTGACCAGCTTCATCATCAGCTTGCTACGCTCAAAGCGCTGGACCGTACCCAGGATGTGATCCTGATGGCCGAAGTGGTTGAGGAAGCCACGTATGTCGCGCATCATCCGCAAAAAATTGCCCTGATTTTTAGCGCCATGCGTCATTTTGCCAAAGAGCTCAAGGCCGAGGGCTGGCGTGTACGTTATCATGCTTTTCAGTCCGGAAGTCCGATTCGCAGCCTGCTAGATTTTGTGCAGGGACAGCAACAACTGTTCCCTGTCACAGAACTAGTCATGACCCAATGCGGAGAATACCGCTTGCAGCAGCAGATTCAACAGCACTGGAGCCCACGGCTACAACTGCCCGTACAGTGCCTGAATGACGACCGTTTTTTCTGTAGTCTGGAGCAGTTCCGCCACTTTGCCAGTCGCTACCAGACGTTGCGCATGGAATATTTTTACCGGGAAATGCGTAAACAGACCGGTTATTTGATGCAGAGACAGCAGCCGCTTGGACAACAGTGGAACTATGACAGCGCCAATCGCAAGGCATGGTCAGGCACTCCACCATTGCCTCCAACACTTCATTTTGAACGCGATCAGATTGATCTGGATGTAATGCAAATGGTTGAGCGCGAGTTTCCGCTTCACGCTGGCAGCCTTGACAACTTCCGCTGGGCCACCACACGTAGCAATGCTCTGCTTGCACTGGAGCATTTCATTACCCACAGTTTGCCGCATTTTGGAGATTATCAGGATGCCATGGTTCAGGGTGCAGACATGCTGTTTCACAGCCTGCTCTCGCCTTATCTAAACTGTGGCTTGCTGCTGCCGCGAGAAGTCTGTGATGCCGCAGAAACGGCCTACTATGCCGGTCATGCACCACTGAATGCAGTGGAAGGTTTTATCAGGCAAATCCTCGGCTGGCGCGAATATGTCCGCGGAATTTACTGGCTGTACATGCCGGAGTATGCCAGCCGCAATGCGCTGCAGTACTCAACCCCGTTGCCACAATTTTACTGGACTGGCCGCACTCAGATGAACTGCATGGCTGAGTGTTTCCGTAATACTTTTCAGCATGCGTATGCACATCATATTCAGCGTTTGATGGTGACTGGAAATTTTGCCCTGTTAACGGGTGTAGACCCGCAGCAGATCAGTGAGTGGTATCTGGCAGTATATGCCGACGCCTATGAATGGGTAGAACTACCGAACACCTTGGGCATGGTAATGCATGCCGATGGTGGCTTAATGGCCAGCAAGCCCTATGGGGCTTCGGGCAATTATATCCATAAGATGTCGGATTACTGCAAGCACTGTAGCTACAATGTCAAAACCCGTACCGAACCGGACAGCTGTCCTTTCAACAGCCTGTACTGGTATTTCATGATCCGGCATGAAGCGACATTCCGTACTCATCCACGTATGTGCATGATCTATCGACAGCTGGACAAGCTTAAAGATCGGCCTCAGATTATCAGCCATGCCCAGCAACTTCTTAGCCGGATTGATGAGTTATAAACCATGAAAAAACAGCATTTTCCTGAAAAAATCTGTATGCACTGTTTGCGTCCTTTTACTTGGCGCAAAAAATGGCAACGCTGCTGGGAGGAAGTCAGATACTGTTCTGAACGATGTAAACGTGAGTCCAGACAGCGGTCAAAATCAAACGCTTAGAAACGCTTGTATTGCCGTGAACAATAGGCCCGTATCACGTCGGGTGAACGCAGTTGCAGATGTTTGGTTTTTCGGCCGGTGACGCGTCCACGCCACATTTTAAAACTCGATGCTTTCATATTTTGCCGCATCAAGCGGATCACCGCCGCTTCATTTAAACCATACTCACATAAAATAGCTTCAAAAGGAGTTCTATCTTCCCAAGCCATTTCTATAATTCTGGATAAGTCCTCTTCAGAAAATTGATTCATACCATTCTCGTTTTTAATCATCACGAAGCGTCAATAAGCTTTATCGACTTTAATCTGACTAAAAGAATAACAATACAATCATGAATTTTTTGTGATTTTTCTCTAGTTTACGGACTCAGCACGAATAAAAGGGCTAGTTAAACTAGCCCTGTTAAGTCTTAGTTACCTCTATAAGTCGAATATCCATAAGGACTTAAAAGTAGAGGAATATGATAATGGCTGACACTTCCATCTACCTTAAAAATTACAGGAACTTCAGGAAAGAAAGTATCTTGCTTATTTTTTTTAAACCAGTCCTCAGTTTTAAAAGTAACTTTATAAATACCGGCTTCAAGCTTCTGATTTTCAGGAAACAATCCAGTAATACGGCCATTAGGACCAGTATATTGCTGATTTAACTTCACCCATTTATTCCCAGTACTTTTTTCGAGTACCACTTCGACTTGAGCTGAGGGTAGACCATTTTCTAGATTCAACACATGCACACTTAAAGGGTTAGTTTGTGCGAAAGTCATTGAGGTCAACAATAGTGTTGAAAGTGGCAATAATTTTTTAAACATGATGAATTCCTTAAGGATTGAAAATAGACTTAACAGCTGTTTCAGCGCAGTAATGGTCATTTTTTGCACCCCCTGCTCCGGCAACGCCAATGGCACCGACCACCTGATTTTCATAACTCACAGGTAGGCCGCCACCCAACAGCAGTAGATTAGATAAGGTGGTTAAATTTTTTGCATCCTTGTTTTCATTGGCATTTTGACTTAACAACATAGTCGCCGTTTTGGTCGATAAGGCGGTATAGGCTTTCTTTTCAGCTGCGCCCAAATTATGCGGTCCGACAGTTTCATGCCTGTTTGCCATTAACGTATTTCCGCCCCGATCCACCACCACCACAGCGATATTGTGCTGTATTTTTTGACACGCAGTCACCGCAGCATCCGTAAGAGTTCGTGCTGACTGAGAATCAAGTGAATAAACTTGATTGAATTGAACGGATTGTGCAAAAGTACTGCTACTCATCAGCATTACTGTTGCAATAAGCCCTTTGAGTTTGTTCATCATGATTGCCCTGAATTAAGTTTTAAAAATCTTATACAACCTGAATGATTTGAAGGATGACAATCACATTACAAAGTTGTCATCTTTAAAATGAGTCTGAACAAAATGTGTATTCTAATTATCGAAGATGAAGCGAAGATCGCCTCATATCTGGTTAAAGGGTTAAATGAATCTGGCTATGAGGCGCAATGCGTCCATTCAGGACTAGAAGGTTTGGAAAAGTTAAAGATGCATGCATATAGCCTAGTCATATTAGATGTAATGTTGCCCGATATTGATGGCTGGGCAGTCCTGAAAGTCTTGCGACAATTTTCCCAAATTCCGGTCATTTTTCTTACAGCAAAAGATCAGGTGATTGATCGGGTCAAAGGTTTGGAACTGGGCGCCGATGATTATCTGGCCAAGCCTTTTTCTTATATTGAATTACTGGCCCGAATTAAAAGTCTACTTAGGCGCCAGCAGTATGCACAGGAAAACCAATTAGAAATTGCCAATCTGAAATTGGATTTGATCCATCATAAAGTCTGGCGTAACGAGCAGTCGATAGAACTCAGTAGAAAAGAATTCAACCTTTTGCGCTTTCTGCTGCGCCATCCGAATGAAATTATTACGCGCAGGCAAATAGCTTCTGAAGTCTGGCAGATCAATTTTGATACCGATACCAATTTTATTGATGTAGCGGTAAGGCGTTTACGTAGTAAAATTGATGAGGGACATGATATAAAGTTAATTCATACTGTTCGCGGTTTGGGCTATAAAATTTCGGCAGAGAAATAATGTTGAAACCGATTCGTTCGCTAGAACTCCGATTAACACTCTTGGTTACAGGGTGTGCTGCAATGGTCTTGTGCGGTGTAGCATTTATGACCTATCTGGGTATCAACCAGATTTTAATTGCTCAGCAAGATAGGGCTTTGATTGAGCGAATTGAGCGACTGGAAATATTACTACAAGACAGTAGCAATATTGAACAGATTATCGCTCGCCCGAAGCTGTATCAAAACATGTTGGGAAATCAGGATAATTTGTTTTTATTGATTCAGGGTGATCAGGCGCTGATCAGCATTAATCCTCTTGGCATTCCTCTACCTGAATTTACCCATCAGCCCCAAATTCAATTCCAAGATTTATCGGCGCATGCTTATCCCACCCGCATTGCCTGGAAAACTATTCAAATTAATCGCCAGCCGTATCTGTTAATTGCAGGCAAACAGTGGTCTGAACGTTTAGGCATCATTGCACCTTTTCAAAAGAGCCTTGTCATTTATGTTTTCACAGGTATCTTGGCGATTTTCATCCTTTGTGCTATTGCTAGCCATCTGGGATTAAAAGTATTAAGAACCCTGCGAGAACAAACCCATGCGATAAATATTCAGCAACTTGAACAGCGACTCAATCTGCCCTATCCCCCTCAAGAGATTGCACAACTAGCCTCCGATATCAATGCCATGCTCGACCGTATTGAGCTGGGATATAGCCAGCTGAATCGTTTTTCAGAAGACATTGCGCATGAATTTAGAACACCATTGAATAATTTAATAGGACAAACCGAAATTTTACTCATGAGTGAACGCAGTCCCGTACAATATCAGGAAGTGCTGATTTCCAACCTAGAGGACTATCAACGCTTAAAAAGAATGATTGACAGCATGTTATTTCTGGCACGTGCAGATGCGCAGAAGGTTTGCTTAAACAGACAAAAAATCCAACTTCAATCCTTTATAGAAAATATCTTCAGCATTTTTGAGTATCAAGCCGAAGAACAACACTGCAATTTTGTTTTAAAGCTTGAGGCAACTGAGCTATTGGCAGATCCAGAACAGTTACAACAAGCTCTGTATAATCTGCTCTCCAATGCCCTGATTCATGGCGGCAAGCGCCGGACTATTTATGTGCATAGCTATCGAAAGATCATCAACAAACTGCCTATGATTGCGCTATCGGTCGTGACCAGTGGTTTAGAAATTGCCCCGGAACATTTGCCGCATATCTTTGAGCGATTTTATCAATGCAGTTCCAGTAGACAAAGTTATCATCAAACAGGTGGTTTGGGACTATCCATTGTGGCATCTATTATGACGCTTCATCAAGGGATGTATCAGGCGATTAATAGCGCAGAAGGTATATGCTTTGAACTGCTTTTCCCAGATACGTGATTCACATTCACACTGAGCTTATATCATTTTTTGGAATCACTCTGAATTCTCCCATCCACCAAATTAATGGTTCGATCACAGGTCGCCGATAATCTAGGATCATGAGTCACCAATAAGACTGCACAGTCATGTTCGCGATGTACTTTACGAAATAATTCAAACATTTCCGCAGCAGTTTGAGTATCCAGATTACCTGTCGGTTCATCGGCCAACAATAGTGCAGGCTGAGTAATCAGTGCACGTGCAATCGCTACGCGTTGCTGCTGCCCTCCAGAAAGCTCATTGGGTTTACGGTCAGCGAACTTATCTAACCCTACAGCGGCCAATAATTCATGGGCATATTGCAACGCAGATTGATCTGGCTTACCTTGCTTCAGCATTAATGGCATGAGTACATTATGTAAGGCAGTAAAAGCCTGTATAAGATGATGGAACTGAAACACAAAACCTATACTATTGCCTCGTAATGCTGTCCGAGCCGTATCATCCATACGGCTTGTAGCCTGCCCCAACAAGTACAACTCACCACGACTAGGCTGATCTAATAAGCCGAGAATATTCAGTAAAGTACTTTTGCCTGAACCAGAAGGACCAATTAATGCAGCAAAGTCATTCCGTTGAATACACAGGTCAATTCCATGTAATACCTCCACTTCATTAGGCTGCCCAACATTGTAAGACTTTCGCAATGCTTCTAAACGCAGTACTTCCTGAGATGGATCAAACATGACGAATTGCCTCCACAGGATCAAGTGCAGCAGCCCGACGGGATGGTATTGCAGCAGCCAAAATACCTGTCACTGTCGCCAAGAATAATGCCGACAAGATAAGCTTGATTGAAATCGAAATATAAAACAAGCCGGGACCAAACTGATTAAATCCCCAGATCAAACCATAACTGACTACACTACCAAGCATCGAACCAAGCAGACCAAAAATTGCTCCCTGAAACAAGAAAACTCTTAAAATTTGTGCTTGTGTCGCCCCCGTCGCACGTAAAATACCGATTTCCCGAGTCCGTTGCACCACACTCACCGACATCACACTGGCAATGCCAAAAGCGACTGAAATCCCTACAAAAACAATAATCATGTTTGTAGAAAGACTTTGAGCGGTAATCGCATTCATTAATTGAGCATTGGTTTCAATCCAGCTTTCTGCTTTTAATCCTGTCAGGCGTCCAACTTGTGAGGCAATTTGATCCGCCTGAAAAATATCTTGGATCGTCAGATCAATCACGGTGACCCCACCCGGCAAATTAAGTAAAGATTGCGCCTGTTTCAAATCCAGATAGACATAGCGCGCATCCAATTCACGCACACCCAATTCAAATATTCCAGAGATGTTCACAACTGCATTTTTCTGTTGCCCGGTATCTAATCTTAATTTGCTCCCAACTTGCACACCCAAATCTTTGGCTAATTGACGCCCAATTAATACATTATCCGCACTGACCTGTAATTCACCACTCACCATATATTGCTTCAACGGAATAATCTGTTGATAACGTTCAAGGTTGATACCAACCAATGCAATAGATTGAATCGCATCTCCGCGCTGTACAAATGCAGGACCTGAGACCACAGGAGAAACCGCAGTCAACACCGGTAAATGATCTAAAGTCCCAGTAATCTGCTGCCAATTATTAATAGAACGTAAGCGTGGTGCACACTTATCTTCTTGTAACAACTGAAGTATTCCTGCTGCTGGTGGCACAATACGATTCACCTCATCTGGTGAGAGCAAACGAATATGCGCCTGTGTCCCTAAAGTTCTTTCTACAATATTCGATTGTAAACCCTGAATTAAGGCGCTAATGAACACAATGACGGCTACCCCCACCGCGACGCCAATGGTAATCATCATCGACTGTGTGCGACCCTCTCGCAAAAAACTGATTGCGATGGTCCACTCGGTCCAAAGTCGCCTAAAAAAGTTTTTCAATCGAATTTCACCGGTAATTCATTTTTGCTATTTTTCTGATCCGTTTGACTCTGGAAAACAGGTTTAGTTTTCTCTATTCGGACACGAGTTCCATCTTTAAGCACTGATTCTGCATCGGTAAGGACGTGATCACCTTCTTTCAATCCAGCTACAACTTCCGACATGACCAAACCACGTAAACCCAGTGTGATGGGATGACGTTGAATTTTTCTATCTCTTACTAAAATAACCATAGCCTTGTTTCCACTTATACTGCTTAAAGCATCATTTGGAATGACCAGGGTTCGCTCGCGCTTGTTGGTTTCAACATTTACCGATACCGTCATGTCTTGACGCAAAAAATCAGGGACTGGATCAACTGTTAATCGAACGTCTATTGTGCCACGTTGAGCATCAATACTTGGGGCAATAAAATTAATATGGGCAGGAAAAGGTTGATCTGGATAGGCATCCGTAATCACTGATGCTTTTTGTTGTAAAGCCAGCAGTGGTAAATTTCGCTCATCAAATGGCACTCGTATTTCAGTCGCGCCATCCAGTGCAATAGTGAAGAGAGTCTGACTCGGTTGTACCAAATCCCCTGGCTCAACATTACGGGTTAAAATAATACCTGAAACTTCTGCGCGAATTTTGGTCTTGGCGAGTTGCGCTTGTAATGCAGCGAGTCGTTCACGTAATTTTGTCTCTTCAACTTTATTTGGGGCAAGTGAAGCAACTTTTAATCGAGCTGATTCCAAATTATTACGGGCGAGTCTTTCTGCCTCTATCGATTTCTCCCTTTCCTCTGCTGATAATATTCCTGATTCGGTATTTCGTCTGCGTAACGCCTCTCTTTGAGCCTGTTCTAATTGTACTTTGGCATTCGCTAAATCAACTTCTGCTTGCGGGCGTCTAGTGGTTGTGAGCTCCTTTAATTCAGCTTCTGCCTGCCGCACTTGCGCTGAAATTTCATCAGATTTCAGTACTAAAAGAATATCCCCTCGAGAGACCCGATCTCCCTCTTGAACCAATCGCTCAAGAACAACCCCTGTAATTTCACTACCAATCTGAGTCCGAGATACTTTCTCTACCCGTCCTGAAGCGACAACTGTTTGAATCAATGGACTAGATACGACTTCATAACTAGGCAGCAATGGTCCTTGCCACCAGCGATATGTAGCAAAACTGACGAGCAAAACCAGTAGTATAATCATGATCCAAGGCTTATAGCGAATAACAAGCAATTCCATTCTCCAAGCCAGATTAAAGAAAAGTTTTTGAATCGAATAATTAATGTCTAGTAAAATATATATGAAAATTTAGTTACAACACACCAAATTAAAAAAGCACACCATTTTTATTAAATTAATTTCTCTTACTGTTATAATTTTTTCATAATATTGATTAAACAAACAAACAAACAAACAAACAAACAAAAATAAACCTATATTTTCATATATTTCAAAATCTTATATGAAATAATAACACGTTTTAGACTTTAACATTCCAGCTATCAATAACGTAATACATAGCCATATTTAGTAAAGTAGCTGTGATGGCGTCAATTGAACTCAACTCCTAAGCTATTGATTTAGTGAACCATAAAGTCAATAGCGTTTTACCTGTACCCACTTTTTACCCAAATTAGATTTAGCGCATTGAATCACAAAATTTATTTTGTTCAAATCCATTAACAGGATTTGAAATGGTGTCCCGATTTTAACACGTATGCATTCAATATTAAAAGATATGTTATAACATTACTTTTTTATATTTGTTTTTTTCATGTATCATTCAAGAGTACAACTTCAGGGTGAAAGTTATGTTTGACAATATAGATGCCTTAAAAACAAAATTAGATCAGCATCGTCCTCTTTCTCCTGCAATTGTAAAAAATCTACAAGAAGATCTTATTGTTCGCTGGACCTATCATTCGAATGCAATTGAAGGCAATACACTTACATTGCTAGAAACAAAAGTCGTGTTAGAAGGCATAACTGTCGGTGGGAAGGCATTAAGAGAACACTTCGAGGCAATTAACCATAGAAACGCTATTTATTACGTTGAAGATATTATTCGAAAAGAAGAACCATTTTCTGAATGGCAAATTCGCAATATCCATCAACTCATTTTAAAAAATATTGATGATGATAATGCTGGCCGCTATCGCCAACAAAATGTCCTAATCTCTGGTGCCACGTCTACCCCGCCTGATTACACATTATTAAATGACAAGATGGCTCAGCTAGTTGATTGGTATAGTAATGACGCACATAAATTTCATCCTATCGAACGTGCAGCCAAAGTACATGCTGATTTTGTAGGTATTCATCCATTCATTGATGGCAATGGCCGTACATCACGTCTATTGATGAATCTTGAATTGCTTAAAGCTGGTTATCCCCCTTGTGTAATAACAGTTGA
Source organism: Acinetobacter bouvetii (assembly GCF_902753875.1). Lineage (GTDB taxonomy): Bacteria > Pseudomonadota > Gammaproteobacteria > Pseudomonadales > Moraxellaceae > Acinetobacter > Acinetobacter bouvetii_A. The sequence continues at coordinate 26,371 of NZ_CADDTS010000049.1, forward strand.
AAACCGATTGGCCTACTATGAGGCCCTAGATCAATGGATGGCTTATGGAAAAACTGAAGCATTTATCCAGTTGGTTTCTGAAGCTGTACTTGAAGGATTTAAACCTTATCAAGTTGTATTGGGCATTTAATCGGCTTGATCGGTGTATTGATCCCTAGTACTAGATACCATCCACAATTGCATCTAAAATCATTTGTAAAATAAACTCATTAGATGCTGTAACACTGAAGATATGAGCGGTACAAAGAATATCGCTAGTGACTCATAAATCCGTGGTGATTTACTCAATCAATTTCAATCTGATGAGCGAACAGATTCTGTCTATACTGAGTTGTACGACACTATAGGCTGTAAATCAAAAACCTTTAGACTCAGCATTAAAAGCTTTTTTAATAGTTTTTCCTCCAAATCTATCCAATAAGATTTGATCTACAACATTTAGTTCAATAATACTCAACGCAGCATCTACCCAAAGTACCCGAAATGCAACTGTCATCAATTTGTAATAAAAATCGATTATATCTCGTGTGATAATGCAACTTTTATTTGCGAGTTTATAAATGTCAGACAAAATCAGCTTAGACTATTTAAATGAACTCATTCGTAATGCTGAGAAAAAAGATAAAAAAATTGACAAGATCTTATTAGGCTATAAGGCGTATTATTTTTTTATGTCTGACAGCGAATTCCATAAAGAAGTCACTAACTCTGCCCTTTCACCAAGTAAACGTAAATATAAAAACTATAAAATCAAAGTGACTCAGGACGAATATCAAATTGATTTAAAATTTAAGGAAAAATAAGCAGGATTGCTCTAATTCTCAGGTTTAAACTCTTTATTTATTGACAGCCATTATGATTAAAGCATCAAAAAAGACAATCTAGACATTAGATGACCTGTTGTACTTAAGATCGTTACCCGCCAATTCAACATCATCTGATACAATCAAAATAACGTTTCACGTATCCTGTGAACTCCTGTTTTCTGACCAAATAGCACTCCGATAGTGTCCTCTTAAAATTTATTGGACACTATCGTGGTATTAATGAGTTAGAAAAGTGGGGCTCAGCGGATGCTTACGATTAAACAAACGATCGAGCCATCCGTTACCCTGCTCACACCATGACGAATCAGCTTTAAAGATTACGCTGATTGACTCGTTTAGACAGTTCTTCAGCCGATTCTTTTCGCTCCGTATAACGGTTGGTCAAATAGGCACTCTGACCGCGAGTCAGCAAAGTAAACTTGTATAGCTCTTCCATTACATCAACAATACGATCATATAGCGATGAAGGCTTCATCCGTCCTTCCTCATCAAACTCCAAAAAGGCTTTAGGAACAGAAGACTGATTTGGAATCGTGATCATCCGCATCCAGCGCCCAAGAATTCGCATCTGGTTTACACTGTTAAAAGACTGTGATCCACCGCTCACCTGCATCAAAGCCAGTGTTTTACCCTGCGTAGCACGAATTGCTCCTGCAGCAAGTGGAATCCAATCAATCTGTGCTTTGAAGATTGAGCTCATCGAACCATGCCGCTCAGGCGAACACCAAACCATGCCTTCAGACCAAGCCAACAATTCATGCAGCTCTTTAACCTTTGGATGTTCCAGATCACCATCTTCAGGTAAAGGTAAACCTTTGGGATGAAAGATTTTAACCTCACAACCAAAACGCTCAAGAATTCGCCCAGCTTCCATCACAGCTAGGCGGCTATATGAACGCTCTCTGTTTGAGCCATATAGCAATAAGATACGTGGTGGGTGACTTAGTTCTTTAGCCTGCACTTCCGCAAAAGTTGGTGTCGGTAAAAGATCAGATTCAAGATTAGGGAGTGTCATCTTTGCCTCTTAAGAATTTGGATAATATTTTTTCTTCAGCCACAAGGATACGCTAACCAGTGCAATCAGCACGGGCACTTCAACCAATGGGCCAATAATCGTAGTAAAGGCAATTGGTGAAGCCAAACCAAAGGTAGCAATCGCAACGGCCAACGCTAACTCAAAATTGTTACCTGCTGCGGTAAATGAAATTGCGGTGGTTTTGGGATAGTCATTCCCCATCCACTTACTCATGAAAAAGCTGACAAAGAACATCACGACAAAGTAAAGCGTCAATGGAATTGCAATCCGCAACACATCCATTGGCAAACTCACTACATCACCGCCTTTCAAGCTAAACATGGCTACAATGGTGAATAACAAGGCCAATAAGCTGAGTGGACCAATTTTGGGTAGAAACTGATTCTGATACCAGTCCAGACCTTTGGCTTTCACTAAAGATAGACGCGTCAGGAAGCCCATCAGGAATGGAATCCCCAAGTAGATAAGGACAGCATTGGCAATGGTCCAGAAATCAACATTGATGACATTCCCTTCTAACCCAAAAAATGGCGGCAGATAGGTCAGGAAGAACCAGGCATAACTGCTAAAGAACAGAATCTGAAAAATGCTGTTAAATGCGACCAATGCAGCACCGTATTGATTGTCCCCGCATGCCAGTCCATTCCAGATCAGTACCATGGCAATACAACGCGCCAAGCCAATCAGAATCAGACCTGTCATGTATTCTGGGTAATCACTCAAGAAGACTATCGCCAATACAAACATCAGCACTGGCGCAATCAGCCAGTTCTGAATCAGAGAGAGCGCTAATGTTTTTTTATCCTGAAATACTTTGGGCAAAGCTGCATAATCTACTTTGGCTAATGGTGGATACATCATCAAAATCAAACCAATCGCAATTGGCAAGTTGACTGAATTTACACTCATTGCATCCAATGCGACGGATGCTTGTGGAAATACCACCCCAATCGCAACTCCCAATGCCATAGCCACAAAAATCCATAGCGTCAGGTTACGATCCAAAAAGGATAATCCTGGTTTAGACATGATCTGCTCGCTTAAAGATGGGAAATTTGATTGATTTCAGCAATAAGCTGAGGACGGCTCATGTGTTGGGTATCTAATGCAAAAAGTGCATCTAAGCGTTTGTTGATATGTTCTACAGTACTTAAAAATGCCTGTAATTTTTCTTGTTCAGGCAAATCTAAATGTGATGGATCAGATAGACCCCAATGTGCTTTGATTGCTCCTCCTAAATACAACGGACAAGCTTCTTGTGCTGCCGCATCACACACGGTGATGACGACATCGGGCTGATACTGTTCACAGGCATCAATCGTTTTACTCGACAAACCTTCGGTAGACAAACCCAGGTTCTGTAAAGTCTGAATAGTTAACGGATGAACTTGGCCAGAAGGTTTACTTCCAGCGCTATAAGCTACCCAACCTTCAGGCGCTCGACTATTAAACAGAACTTCAGAAAGAATACTGCGACAACTGTTACCCGTGCACAGAAACAAAAATTTCATAAAAACTTACTCGCAATGGCTCTGAATCGATAGAGCTGAGGGATCAAATAACACGGGAATATTGCTACGTTTAAGTGTATTCAGAATTTCAAAGCACCATTCAGGTAGTTGTGGGTTAAGACTGTAATACACCCACTGCTTTTGCCGACGGTCATTCAGCAAACCACTTGATCTTAACAGGGCTAAATGCCGTGAAATTTTTGGTTGGCTTAACTGGAGTTTATCTGTCAAATCACAAACACATTGCTCTTCGTTTTCTGCGATAAGCATGACAATACTGAGACGTGTTTCATCAGATAAACATTTAAAAAACTGAACGTGGTCCATAACTGCTCCCATTCTATTATGCAAATATACACATATCCATATATTCAGTAAAGAGTACTCATTATAAAAGTATACCCATATCCGTATATGCTTGCCAGAAAGGGAAAAATTTACAACTTCTTAACATCTCAAGACACAAATAAAAAAGACCCGTGGCTTATGCCACAGGTCTTTTTTACAGTTTTCCACATACACTTATTTATTTTTTTCAATCAACTCCACAATGGCTTGTGGTTCCAAAACTTTGCCACTTGAAACGATTTGATTATCTATGATCAGACCTGGCGTACTTAACAACCCTGTTTCAGCAATTTGCATCATATCAGTTACATATTCAATTTCTGCCTGAACACCCGTACTTTTTACTGCTTCTTCAGTTGCAGCCAATAAGGCTTTGCATTTACGACAACCTGTTCCTAAAACTTTAATTTGCATCTTTATTCTCCACACTTTTTATAAAAACCAATAACCCAAAGTATTCAGGCTATAACCAACAATCAAGATTCCCACAAAAACGATCCCTACAAACAGGCTCAATAAACGGGTTTTCACCACTTGTTTTAACAAGATTAGCGATGGCAGAGAAAGTGCGGTGACCGCCATCATAAACGCTAAAACCGTCCCCAAGCCAACGCCTTTAGTCACAAGTGCTTCTGCAATCGGCAAGGTGCCAAAGATATCCGCATACATTGGCATTCCGACAATCGTGGCAATCAGTACGGAATACCAGTGTTCTTGACCAAGTAAGGCAGTAATCCACTGCTCAGGAATCCAGTTATGAATTGCCGCACCAATCCCGACACCTATCAAGACATAAAGCCAGACCTTACTAAAAATGTCTGTCACCTGTTCCCAAGCAAATGTACGCCGCTCTTTTGCAGTCATGCTGAAATCTTCATCGTCACCTGAGATTGTTTGATGATGAGTCACAAATTCAGCCACATACTTTTCCATTTTCAAGTAGCTGATTAATGACCCGCCGATGACTGCCAGCACTAATCCAAGTAACACATAGACCAATGCAATTTTCCAGTTAAAGATACTCGCCAATAAAATAATTGAAGCCAAGTCAACAAGTGGTGATGAAATCAGAAAGGAAAAAGTGACGCCTACCGGAAGTCCTGCACGGGTAAAACCAATAAACAACGGAATCGAAGAACATGAACAAAATGGCGTAATAGTACCGAGTAATGCCCCCATAATATTGGCTTTGATTCCTGTCATCCGACCTAAAATCAGCCGAGTACGTTCTGGAGGGAAATAGCTTTGAATATAAGATAATGTATAGATCAACACTGAAAGCAGAATAAAGATCTTGAATACATCATAAATAAAGAAATGGACACTACCACCCAACCGGGTTGCAACGGATAAACCAAATACATTTTCAACGAACCAGCGCACACCATCCGAGAGCCAGGTCATTTTAAGTAGAACATCATTTAACCAAGCAAAAATTGCGACAATGTTCTCCATTTAGATCTCCTGCTCTACACTGATACAAAGTCCAACAGCGTTAGGGGTTTCACCTTTTATTTTAAGCGTCTGCCTTGCTCATCAATGATGACTTCACCATCTTCTTTAGCAAAAGCTTTTAATTGCGGCAAAGGTAGAATATCTAGCACTACTTCAGATGGGCGACATAAACGAGTGCCCAAATCTGTCACGACCAAAGGACGGTTAATCAGGATGGGATGTTCAAGCATAGCATCAAGCAATTGCTCATTTGTCCAGTTCGCATCGTCTAAATTAAGTTCAGTATAAGCATCTACATTTTTGCGTAACACATCACGAACACTTAAACCAGAGTCCTGAATCATTTTAATCAGCTGATCTTTTGATGGTGGCGTAATCAGATATTCAATTACTTCTGGTTCGATCCCCGTGTTGCGAATAAGCGCCAAAGTGTTACGAGACGTGCCACAGGCAGGATTATGGTAAATTTGAACTTTTGGCATTTGATCCATGAGTATAATCTCTTAAACAGACAGCCTTTTATATATGAATATTCGAATATACGCAATATGGAATATATGATTAACTACAAGTACCAATAAATAAGAAAAGCTCCTGAATCAATCAAAAAACCTCCCATTTAGGTATTTCTGAAACGGTGTCAATTAAATTAAGAAGCTAAAGCTTCTTTTCGGATTCTCAACTCACATTAGGAACATCCCTCATCTAACAAACTGCTCCTAGTCAAATAAAGGATATTCCTCCCCTCACCCTCTGCTATAGCAAGAGTTTTTCCCACAATTGGAACCTGATCTGCTATATGTTGAATAAAATGATTGGGCGAAATGCCATACAGATCCTGTGTTTGCGAATAAAGATTATCCCTGTGCTGATTCAAATCGTTTCCCAATGATTGAAAAAATTAAGCTGTGAATTCTTTAAATGCTTCCAATGCATTAGCGGCATACATCAATGAAGGACCGCCCCCCATATAAACTGCAACACCAAGCACTTCCTCTAATTCTTGCAATGTCATTCCCATTTTGACTAGGGTTCTGACATGAAAACCGATACATCCATCACATCGTGCTGCAACACCAATCGCTAAGGCAATCAGTTCTTTTGTTTTAGGATCAATAACACCATCTCGCATTGCAACTTGTGACAATTGATTAAAACTTTTCATTAAATCAGGAGAATCCTGCGCTAATGTCTTTAAACTGCCTGAAATATTTTGAGTTAATTCTTTGTACTTCATGATTTTCTCACTTGAATGTCCATAAACTTAAGTTAGACTTAAAATAGAAATCTAGTTATTTCTCTACTGGATAACCCTGCTCTAGCCATGCTTGAAATCCACCCTGAACAGATTTCACCTGAGTAAATCCCATATTCTGTAAAGTATCTGTAGCCAGAGCTGATCGGCCACCCGTCCCACAAATCAAATAAATCGGCTGATCTTTAAGATGTTCTAGTGCTTGCAAGGTATCGCAATGATGGCTCGCCACAGGATGCTGGTGAATTCTCATTTCTAAAACACCACGAGGATAATTCACGGCTCGGTCTATCGCTGCCGCCTGAAATTCATCTGGTTCCCGAACATCAATCAGAATGGTTTTATGGTTTTTCATGGCTTCAAGTAAGTCTGCGACCGTCACTTCTTGAATTCGGTTTTTTGCCATTGAAATTAATTGTTCTGCTGTTTTCATTACTCTTTACCTCTTCCGATCTTTAGAAATCTGGTCTCTGATTAAATATTCATGTCTTTAAAATGCAGTTTTTAAATTTGGCTCTAATCTCTTGCTTGTATTAAGTTATGATGACTGTAGAAATTAAATAAAATGCTACGCTTATGACAGTTATGGCAAAAACCTTTTGGATTTGACTATTCTTAACTAAAGGCATCAAACTTCGACCAATCAACATCCCAGCCATGCAAGCTAAAACGAAAGTCAGCGTGACCGAAACGGGGTATTGAAAACCATCTAAAATATGAGCTGAAATGCTGACACCACCTATCAGGAAAATAATCATCAACGAGGTCGCAACAATACTGCGCATATCAAGATCAGTTACTTTACTCAGTGCTGGAACAATCACGAATCCCCCACCTACCCCAAGCAAACCAGTCAATAAACCTGCCACGACACCAATGGCACCGAGAGACAATGCAGTTTTCATGTTCCAAATCAGACGACCAGTTGTTTGGTTAACTTTACACAGCACACCTGTATGGTCATTCACTTTTTTAAAAAAAATCCGGTAAGCAACCACGAGCATGACTAAACTGAATGCTAAGGTAAGCCATACAGGAGAAATTATTCCTCCCAGATGCACACCATAACGTGCTGAAGGAATGCTAATCAGTGCAATCCAAAGCGCAGCCCGATAGCGTACTATCTTCTTAAATAAGCCTTCAAATGTTCCAACCAAGGCAGATAAAGTGACTGCAAGCAAGCCAACAGGTGCAGCTTGTGCGACCGTCCATCCTTGACTTGCCATCAGTGCGGGTACGGCCAGAATGCCACCACCAGCACCGGTTAACCCAAGCAAACCACCGATGGCCAGTCCTTCAAGTATTAGCATCCACATCGCTACTGCCCCCCCTCTATTACCAAACCAATTAAACAAAACTTGTTGTTTAATCTTAAAATTTGCCTATTTGAAGTAATTCAGTGGAAGTTTTAAATAAGAAACACCATTCTCTTCGGGTTCAGGGAATTGTCCTGCTTTCATATTGATCTGTATCGAAGGTAAAATCAGTTTGGGCATACTTAAACCCGCATCGCGCTTATTACGCATTTCAACAAAATCATCTTTGGTCGTGCCGTCGTGAATATGGATATTCTGATTTTTTTGAGTCTGAATATCCGTTTCACACATATAGGTATCGCGCTTTTCTGGCAAATAATCATGGCAGAGAAATACACGTGTTTTCTCAGGCAGTTGATACAAACTTTGTATTGAATCAAAAAGGATTGATGCGCTTCCCTTCGGGAAATCACAGCGCGCTGTTCCATAATCTGGCATGAATAAGGTATCACCCACAAACACGGCATCACCGATGACATAACTCAGGCAAGCAGGCGTATGTCCCGGTGTTGGAATGTTATAGGCTTTCAATGTTCCGATTTGGAACGACTCATGATCTTCAAATAAATAATCAAAGAGCTGCTGGGCATTCCATTGTTTAATATCCAGATGATAAATCGCACCAAAGGTTTCCTGTACAATGCCAATTTTCTGGCTCATGGCAATTTTGCCACTTAACTCAGCTTTGAGATATTGTGCAGCAGTCAGATGATCAGCATGTACATGGGTTTCGAGAATCCACTCAACCGTTAAACCCTGCTCTTTAATATAGGCAATAATTTTATCGGCATGAATAGTGGATGTACTTGCTGATGCCGGATCATAATCCAGAACGCTATCAATAATGGCGCAGGCTTTGGTCGCAGGATCACGTACAACATAACTGAAGGTATTGGTATCTTCGTGAAAAAAATCCTTTACTATAGGTAAGTTTGACATCGTTAAGCTCCTGACCATTTACGGTGAATCCATACACCCACCAGCATTGCTACAATAAAATAGAGCACTTGATAGTGGCCCAAACCGATCAAGGTAAAACTTGGTGCCGGACAGATGCCGGCAATGCCCCAACCTGCACCAAATAAAACCGCACCCGTGATCAGCTTCTTGTCTATCTGATTATTTTTAGGTAAATCAATAGGTTCATTAAATACTGTTTTCGGTTGTGCCGTACGTAATACTTTCTGGAAAGGAATAAAGGCCACCGCAATCGCGCCCATCATCACAAAGGCCAGACTAGCATCCCAGTCACCAAACAGATCCAAGAAATCGAGTACTTTTTCCGGATTGGACATACCCGATACCATCAACCCCACAGAGAACAGTGCACCAAATAAAAAGGCAAACAGATTTTTCATTTTAGAATGCTCCTGTGATATGACGGATAATATAAACAGCGACAAAACCTGCAAACATGAAAGTCATGGTCGCGATGAAAGAACGTTTAGACATGCGACTGATGCCACAAATTCCGTGACCACTGGTACAGCCCGAACCTAAGCGCGTCCCAAAACCCACCAGCAGACCTGCCACAATCATCATCAGTGGGCTGGCATTCAATTCGATTTCAGGTTGTACAAACAGACCATAAATAAACGGTGTGAGAATCAAGCCTGATAAAAACCAGATTGCAGGTGTTTTAAACATGGTTTTTGAGTTTAATACTTGCCCAATCAAACCACTGATTCCTGCAATACGGCCATTGACGTAAAGATAGCCAACCACGGAAAGCCCGAGCATTAAGCCGCCAATAAATGCGATGAGGAAGTCATGCATGATGAATTAATCCCTACATAATATATTTTTTTATATTATATAATAAAAAATATTAATCAAGCAGTTTTATGGTAAATTATGTAAACTGCACGGGCTACATCAAAAGTTGTGAGGACATTTATGGATATGATTGCTGAAAATGCCAAAATTGATTTTTCTCAAGTCGATTTCGTCAGCCAATGCCTGAAAGTTTTGGCCAATCCTGATCGCCTGAAAATCTTATGTGTACTGGTGGATGGGGAAATGAATGTTCAGGAAATTGAAGAATCCACTGACATTCATCAACCTACACTTTCACAACAACTGACTATCCTACGTAAGGCTGACATGGTCAGCACACGACGTGAGGGTAAACAGATTTTCTATCGTCTGAGTGATCCCAAGGTCTTAAGTTTGATGCAAAAGCTGTACGAGCTGTATTGTGCGAATTAATCCGCTTAGTACAGCCAAAAAGAAATGATCAGAAGCAGTAAACCTTTGTTTTTTTAATACTCTTAATATTGAAAAATCTTGTACTCATTTTTTCTCTAGATTAGATTTAGTGAACTAAATCTGAAAAATATTTTATTCAAATTACACAGGGTTATAATTTATCGATTTACAAGTTTGTTCTTATATCGTGCTAGAATTTTGAGGTCTACTCAATGTTTTGAACTGCTTTTACCAGAAGAGTGATCTACATTCCGGCTCATTCCATCTCGTGTTTGGAATCACTCTGAATTCTCCCATCCACCAAATTAATGGTTCGATCACAGGTCGCCGATAATCTAGGATCATGAGTCACCAATAAGACTGCACAGTCATGTTCGCGATGTACTTTACGAAATAATTCAAACATTTCCGCAGCAGTTTGAGTATCCAGATTACCTGTCGGTTCATCGGCCAACAATAGTGCAGGCTGAGTAATCAGTGCACGTGCAATCGCTACGCGTTGCTGCTGCCCTCCAGAAAGCTCATTGGGTTTACGGTCAGCGAACTTATCTAACCCTACAGCGGCCAATAATTCATGGGCATATTGCAACGCAGATTGATCTGGCTTACCTTGCTTCAGCATTAATGGCATGAGTACATTATGTAAGGCAGTAAAAGCCTGTATAAGATGATGGAACTGAAACACAAAACCTATACTATTGCCTCGTAATGCTGTCCGAGCCGTATCATCCATACGGCTTGTAGCCTGCCCCAACAAGTACAACTCACCACGACTAGGCTGATCTAATAAGCCGAGAATATTCAGTAAAGTACTTTTGCCTGAACCAGAAGGACCAATTAATGCAGCAAAGTCATTCCGTTGAATACACAGGTCAATTCCATGTAATACCTCCACTTCATTAGGCTGCCCAACATTGTAAGACTTTCGCAATGCTTCTAAACGCAGTACTTCCTGAGATGGATCAAACATGACGAATTGCCTCCACAGGATCAAGTGCAGCAGCCCGACGGGATGGTATTGCAGCAGCCAAAATACCTGTCACTGTCGCCAAGAATAATGCCGACAAGATAAGCTTGATTGAAATCGAAATATAAAACAAGCCGGGACCAAACTGATTAAATCCCCAGATCAAACCATAACTGACTACACTACCAAGCATCGAACCAAGCAGACCAAAAATTGCTCCCTGAAACAAGAAAACTCTTAAAATTTGTGCTTGTGTCGCCCCCGTCGCACGTAAAATACCGATTTCCCGAGTCCGTTGCACCACACTCACCGACATCACACTGGCAATGCCAAAAGCGACTGAAATCCCTACAAAAACAATAATCATGTTTGTAGAAAGACTTTGAGCGGTAATCGCATTCATTAATTGAGCATTGGTTTCAATCCAGCTTTCTGCTTTTAATCCTGTCAGGCGTCCAACTTGTGAGGCAATTTGATCCGCCTGAAAAATATCTTGGATCGTCAGATCAATCACGGTGACCCCACCCGGCAAATTAAGTAAAGATTGCGCCTGTTTCAAATCCAGATAGACATAGCGCGCATCCAATTCACGCACACCCAATTCAAATATTCCAGAGATGTTCACAACTGCATTTTTCTGTTGCCCGGTATCTAATCTTAATTTGCTCCCAACTTGCACACCCAAATCTTTGGCTAATTGACGCCCAATTAATACATTATCCGCACTGACCTGTAATTCACCACTCACCATATATTGCTTCAACGGAATAATCTGTTGATAACGTTCAAGGTTGATACCAACCAATGCAATAGATTGAATCGCATCTCCGCGCTGTACAAATGCAGGACCTGAGACCACAGGAGAAACCGCAGTCAACACCGGTAAATGATCTAAAGTCCCAGTAATCTGCTGCCAATTATTAATAGAACGTAAGCGTTGTGCACGCTTATCTTCTTGTAACAACTGAAGTATTCCTGCTGCTGGTGGCACAATACGATTCACCTCATCTGGTGAGAGCAAACGAATATGCGCCTGTGTCCCTAAAGTTCTTTCTACAATATTCGATTGTAAACCCTGAATTAAGGCGCTAATGAACACAATGACGGCTACCCCCACCGCGACGCCAATGGTAATCATCATCGACTGTGTGCGACCCTCTCGCAAAAAACTGATTGCGATGGTCCACTCGGTCCAAAGTCGCCTAAAAAAGTTTTTCAATCGAATTTCACCGGTAATTCATTTTTGCTATTTTTCTGATCCGTTTGACTCTGGAAAACAGGTTTAGTTTTCTCTATTCGGACACGAGTTCCATCTTTAAGCACTGATTCTGCATCGGTAAGGACGTGATCACCTTCTTTCAATCCAGCTACAACTTCCGACATGACCAAACCACGTAAACCCAGTGTGATGGGATGACGTTGAATTTTTCTATCTCTTACTAAAATAACCATAGCCTTGTTTCCACTTATACTGCTTAAAGCATCATTTGGAATGACCAGGGTTCGCTCGCGCTTGTTGGTTTCAACATTTACCGATACCGTCATGTCTTGACGCAAAAAATCAGGGACTGGATCAACTGTTAATCGAACGTCTATTGTGCCACGTTGAGCATCAATACTTGGGGCAATAAAATTAATATGGGCAGGAAAAGGTTGATCTGGATAGGCATCCGTAATCACTGATGCTTTTTGTTGTAAAGCCAGCAGTGGTAAATTTCGCTCATCAAATGGCACTCGTATTTCAGTCGCGCCATCCAGTGCAATAGTGAAGAGAGTCTGACTCGGTTGTACCAAATCCCCTGGCTCAACATTACGGGTTAAAATAATACCTGAAACTTCTGCGCGAATTTTGGTCTTGGCGAGTTGCGCTTGTAATGCAGCGAGTCGTTCACGTAATTTTGTCTCTTCAACTTTATCTGGGGCAAGTGAAGCAACTTTTAATCGAGCTGATTCCAAATTATTACGGGCGAGTTTTTCTGCCTCTATCGATTTCTCCCTTTCCTCTGCTGATAATATTCCTAATTCGGTATTTCGTCTGCGTACCGCCTCTCTTTGAGCCTGTTCTAATTGCACTTTGGCATTCGCTAAATCGACTTCTGCTTGCGGACGTCTAGTGGTTGCGAGTTCCTTTAATTCAGCTTCTGCCTGCCGCACCTGCGCTGAAATTTCATCAGATTTCAGTACTAAAAGAACATCCCCTCGAGAGACCCGATCTCCCTCTTGAACCAAGCGCTCAAGAACAACCCCTGTAATTTCACTACCAATCTGAGTCCGAGATACTTTCTCTACCCGTCCTGAAGCAACAACTGTCTGAATCAATGGACTAGATACGACTTCATAACTAGGTAACAATGGTCCTTGCCACCAGCGATATATAGCAAAACTGACGAGCAAAACCAGTAGTATGATCATGATCCAAGGCTTATAACGGGTAACAAGCAATTCCATTCTCCAAGCCAGATTAAAGAAAAGTTTTTGAATTGAATAATTAATGTCTAGTTAAATATATATAAAAATTTAGTTACAACACAGCAAATTAAAAAAGCACACCATTTTTATTAAATTATTTTCTCTTACTGTTATAGTTTTTTCATAATTTTGATTAAAAAAACAAACAAAAAATAAACCTATATTTCTATATATTTCATAATTTTATATAAAATAATAACACGTTTGAGACTTTAACATTCCAGCTATCAATAACGTAATACATAGCCATATTTAGTAAAGTAGCTGTGGATGGTGGCAGCATAATTCATAATTTAACCCATTAAAATTTCTTATAAATTTAATAAAGTGATTACCCTTATTTACCCCTTGTTGATCTATTTCATTTGTTCCACTTTAAGTTTCAAATGACCAAATCGATATCCGTGAGTTGTATTTATACCTCCGAAATCATTGCGATTCTAAAGCAATCGTGGAATGTAAGTGGTGGCCGTTTAAATGAAAAATATCGTTCATGGAACTATTGGCAACCATTCTCTGCTACCGTCTTAAAAATGTTAGAACAAATGCACACACCCAACGATGTAAAGCACTACTAAAGTGCTTTACTTCTTTAGCGAGTTAAAACCCTACATAAAACTTCTCAATCAACTGGCGTGTCTTGACCAGCAAATTGCTAAACACGTTCTCCCGCTCAAACAGCTTAACCTTATAGTTTGGCAAGTCTTTCAGTTCTTCCTTCCGTGGTAAGCGTTTGGTGAACTCATAATGTTCCAGAACCTGCTTCATCGCTTCTGGTTTCAGGTTTTCCTCGGCACAGAGATGCTGATAGGCCTGTTCTTTTTCAGCATCCCAAAATGCAGCAAAAGCCGTTTGGACGCTTTGCCCATTGATCATTTTCGGCATGTTTTCTTCAATGAATTTTTGAATCAGGTCTTGCTTATCGTGCAAGCTAATATCACTACTGATTAAATCGTAAATTTGCGCTTGGTACTTCTTACGCTTGTCCTCTGAGTCTGTATCCACGACTAGTTGTAGAAGGTTGATGATATAACCAACATTAATGCGGTCACTGTGCAGTAAATCCAGTTGAAAATCGACATCATCCAGTACCGATACTTTTTCTTTCTTGGTGGTCTTTCTAACGGCACGACATAAGTCAGCATACTTGGAAGCAAAGTTGGCAAAGTGCTGTTTATCCAGTTGTGTTTGGTCTTGATCGTACTCAATAAAAGTTTGTAATTGCGCGTTATAGCGCATCACTTCACGGAAAGCTTTAATAAATTCCAGTTGCTGTTCTTCAGTAACAAGATCATCGACTGATTGGTAATTGGGCGTTAAGGCAAACAGTTTGCTCACCGCTGCTTGGTAATCCTTTTCGATTTCCGCATAGCTGGGAACAAGGACGATCTTGGTCGTTTCTTTATTGGAAAATAGTGCCAGCGCTTCATCCGTTGCACGTTTTAGGTTACGGAAACAGATGATATTGCCAAATGGTTTTTTATCGTTGTAGACACGGTTGGTACGTGAGAATGCTTGAATCAAGCCATGATATTTTAGGTTTTTATCGACATACAAGGTATTTAACGGCTTAGAGTCAAAGCCAGTCAGGAACATATTGACCACGATTAGAATATCAATCTGCCTGTTTTTTACGCGCTGTGCAATGTCGCGGTAGTACGCATAAAATTGATCACCAGAATTGTAGTTAGTTTTGAACTGTCGATTGTAATTCGCAATGTAGCGATCCAGCTTATCCCGACTGGATGAGTTGACCTGACTTGGAATATCTGCGGCTTCTTCGTGAATCAAGCCAGTTAAGTCATCAGTCGGTACAGCCTCATTTGCCGCATAGGAAAAGATGGTGGCAATAGTCAACGGTTTAAATATCCGACCTTGTGCTTCATCTTCAATTTGCTTTTCAGCCTGCACCTTTTCAAAGAGGTCATAATATTGGGTCAGTGTTTCGACCGAACTGACACAGAACATTGCGGTAAATTCACGATTACGGGTTTTGGTATCGTGAATATTGACAATGTAACGGGCAATCATTTCAAGACGTTGCGGATTGTCATACAGTTCTTTGGTATCGATGCCTTCTACATCTTCCTCATAACTTTCATTGGTCGCCATGCCTTTGGCGGTGTATTTGCCACGATAATCAATTTGGAACTGCAATACGTTACGGTCACGGATGGCATCGACAATCACGTATTTATGCAAACATTCATTAAACAGGTAATCTGTGGTCAGTTTTAAACCTGCTTTGCTTTGGCTATTCTTTTCAAAAATAGGCGTACCGGTAAAACCAAACATTTGTGCATTGCTGAAGAATTTTTTGATGTTCTGATGGGTCTCACCAAATTGACTGCGATGACATTCATCAAAAATAAAGACCACTTTTTTATTTTTAAGATAATCAATCGATTCTAAATAACGTTCAGTGCTGATGGCCCGATTGAGCTTTTGGATGGTGGTCACAATCAGTTTGTCATGACGTTGATCGAGCTGTTTTACCAAGGTCGATGTGTTATCGGTGCTGTCGACGCTGTCGGCTTTAAAAGCATTAAATTCGCGTGAGGTTTGCGTATCGAGGTCGTTACGATCGACCACAAACAGAACTTTTTCCACATCATGCATTTGCATGATGATCTGACTGGCTTTAAATGAAGTCAGGGTTTTGCCTGAACCTGTAGTGTGCCAGATATAGCCGTTCTGATCGGAGTTTTGCACATGCTCAACAATTTTCTGTACTGCATAAATCTGATAGGGACGCAGCACCATCAGGCTTTTGGTGGTTTCTAGCAGCACCATGTACTGAGTCAGCATTTGGGTCAGATGCTGCTGATTGAAAAAAGCTTCGGCAAAGTCGACAATTTCATTGATGTGTTTGTTGGTGACATCGGCCCATGGAAAGGCAAACTCGATGCCTGTGGTGCCGTTGGAGTAATAACGAGTATTGGCACCATTACTAATCACAAAGAGCTGAATAAAGCCAAACAGCCCTTGCCCTGCCCAATAGGCTTCACGAATATAGCGTTGGGTTTGATTAAAGGCTTCGGCGATTTCCATGCCGCGTTTTTTCAGCTCGATCTGTACCAAAGGCAAACCATTGACCAGTAAAGTCACATCAAAACGGCTGGTACGACCATTATAGTCGCGGTGATCGATGGTGATTTGATTGGTCACCTGATAGATGTTCTTGCTTGGGTCATCCGAGAGAAAAAAGATGTGTTTGCTGCTGCCGTCATCAAATTTGACTGGGAACAGATCACGTAGATTCTTGGCTCGCTCAAACACTGTGCCTGTGTTTAAAAAACTGATGACCTGCTTCCACTCTGTATCAGATAGTGGCGCTAGTCCATTGGCACGTTCAATCTGGGTTTTCAGGTTGGACAGTAGCTGGCTTTCGTCCTTGAGCGTCACTGATGAATAACCCAGTTGTTTGAGTTGATCAATTAGTTCGTTTTCAAGTTGATATTCACTTTGTACTGTCATTTAACCCTCTAATCTTTTAAATTATTCACGTCAATCTTGATTATCTATAATAAAAATTTAAGCAACTTCGATACCTTGCGCATCAAGATAATTATCTAACTCTTCTGAGTACGCATCATAATCTTGCTCAAACAATGCCTTGCTATAACTTAAACCACTAGGCAATTCAAATTGCTCATCAAGAAAATTATTAAATTCAGGATACTCCTCGTAACGGTAACTTTGTGTGTAAGAGAGATCAATTTTAAGCAGAAGAAGAAGCAATATATATGATAATCGATCTGTTGTTTGTGCAATAATCTGAGCTAATTCCACTCCAACTGAATAACTCTTTGGAAGAATTTTGCCGTGAGATATCTCACCAACATTATTTCTCATCTCCCCCAGAAAACGTATCCATTGATTAAGTGCTGAAAAGTAATTTTCTATGTCGCTTTTTGGCATTACATTTTCAATTGCTGAATGTTCGTAAATGCACTCCTTAGCTTTTTTAAACAAGCGCCCTAAATCCAATAAATTAATATCCTTAGCGTTTTCATACGGTCTAAGTTTTAAAATAATATTTTTAGCTATCGCTTCTATAAACGATTTACTACATTCAATCAGCGTATCTCCACACTGATTAGTTTGTTGATCAATTTGACTTAATAATCTTTCTAAATCTTGCAACCATTTATGTTTAGATGAATGTATTGCTATAAGTTCTCTGGATTTTTTCATAACAAAACCTATATAAACATCTGCTGCAACAAGCCTTTTTTCCACTGTTTGGCTTGTTCTATTTGCTGTGCCACGACTTCAATTTTTTGGTCAATGGCTGATAGGAAATAGGCGATTTTGGTTTGTTCTTCTACACTTGGATAATCAATCATTAGAGTTGAAAATGCTTGATAGCTAATTTGTTTACCATCACGTATACCAATAACTGTTGCACTTAGACGTTGAATAAAATCATTTGTTTTCAAGTAATTTTTATAAAAACCTGATGCAATCGGTTTTATTGATTTCAAAATAGTATAAGCAGGACTGCAAATACCATGATAGTTAGAATATTCAATACCACCCTGAAATGAACGCAAGCTAATAACAAAGTTACCTTTTTCAATTATTTTATAGCTTAAAACACTTGCATCAGATGATTTAATATCTATATCAATTTCATCTCTTGGAACAACACCCTTATCTTGCGTTGCAGCTAAGATTGTTAAGGTTCCATCATGGTTTTTATTTGAGTAGTTTTCAAAAATTTGATTTGCTTGAATAACCTCCCACTCCCCAAATTCACTCCCATCATCCGCTTTAAAACGAATCTGCTGACTAAACAGCTTTTGCATCATGCCTTGTTTATATTGGCTGAGCAGCTCATGTTTTTGCGTAAGTTGGCTAATCTTTTCATCAACTGCGGAAAGAAAAGAGGCGATTTTGGTTTGTTCCCCTAACGAAGGTATGGCAATGCTAACTTTTTTAATCATACCTCCTGTAACCAGAGGCTGCCCTGTGCCAAACACCAATTGATTGAGATTAAACTTGATTAATAACTCTCGTAAATAATTCAAATTCGTTTTATCAGATGTGCAAAGCATTAAAGTATTATCTGATACAGAATATTTACCCTTCACTTGATAAAGCGACCCAGCATTTGCTCCTACTCGAGCAATTAAAATTGCCTCATCACAATAATCATAGGAGTCCTTATATCCAATCACTCCAGTTGAACCATAAAAAGGAAACTCACCACTATCCTCTTTACTATCAGACTTTCCAGATTGTATTGAAAACCCCTCCAATTTCTCAAAGGTAGTGGTTATGTATTCACTCCCAAACTCTTTAAACCGTAACTTTGGTACAGCCATTACTTCACCTCCGCAAACGGTGAAACAATGCCTAGCTCTTTACAGAAATCCGTAATGATGGCATCGGTCTTTTGGCTGTCTTGCTCCAAAACTTGAAGCTGTTTTGCAATCGAATCTAAATCAATCTCGGCTTCCGCTTCAAAGGTATCCACATAACGCGGAATATTCAGGTTGTAATCGTTGTCTTTGATTTGCTGCAAATTCGCCACATGCGCATACTTTTCAATATTTTCACGCTTCTCAAATGCCGCAACAATCTTATCCAAATGCTCAGGCAATAACTTGTTTTGATTCTTCTGCTTTTCAAACTCGTTGCTGGCATCAATAAACAAAATATTGCCGCTATGCTCACGGTTTTTCTTCAACACCAAAATACAGGTCGGAATCGAGGTGCCATAGAAAATATTGGCGGGTAAACCAATAATGGCATCCACCACGTTCATCTGTTCAATCAAATACTGACGAATCACGCCCTCACTCGAACCACGGAACAATACGCCATGCGGTAACACCACCGCCATGGTGCCATTGTCATCCAATTGATACAGCATGTGCTGTACAAAAGCCATATCGGCTTTGGAGCTTGGCGCCAGTTTGCCATACGCAGCAAAGCGCTCATCTTGTAAAAATAACGGATCGGCAGACCATTTTGCAGAGAATGGCGGATTCGCCACCACCGCATCAAACTTTTTATCTAAATGCTGCGGACGGGTTAAGGTATTTTCCTGCTTGATGTCGAACTTGGCAAAATGCACATCATGCAGAATCATGTTCATGCGTGCCAAGTTGTAAGTGGTACGGTTCATCTCCTGACCGTAAATCATATCGACATCTTTCACTTCACGTTTTACCCGTAGCAATAACGAACCTGAACCGCAAGTCGGGTCATAGACTGAACGTAAACGCTCTTTGCCTTGGGTGACAATCTTCGCCAGTAAAGTCGATACCGTTTGCGGGGTATAAAATTCCCCCGCTTTTTTGCCTGCGCCTGAGGCAAATTCGCCAATCAGGTATTCATAGGCATCACCCAGTACATCGGCTTCGGTATTGGAAATATCAAAATCAATATCATCTAAATGACTGAGGACTTTCGCCACCAGTGCATTACGGTCACTGGCATTATTGCCAAGCTTGGTCGAGTTTAGATCCAAATCTTCAAACAGATTGGCAAAGTCATCGGCAGAGTCGGTGCCTAAAGTGCTTTGTTCAATTGATTTTAAGGTTGCAGTTAAATCATCTAGAATAAATTCGCCCTGACGACCACGCTCGGCTAAGGTATGGAATAGCTGTTTTGGCGTGAGCGCATAACCCACTTCGGCAATGGCATTCTTTTTAATTTCTTCGATGTATGGCACATGCTCAGAATTGCTTTCATCCAATTCAAGAAAACTGAGGTCTTCGCCATCCAGCAATTCATTGGCAAAGTTCACCGATTTTTCTGATAAATATTTAAAGAAAATAAAACCCAGAATGTAATCACGGAATTCATCGGCGCCCATGGTGCCGCGCAAAGTATTGGCAATATTCCAAAGTTGTTTTTGTAATTGTTGCAGTTGTACGTGGGTCATTGTTATAGAAGTCCGATGAAAAGAATAAAACATGACTAGTGTACCGAAAATTAAAGATATTTCAGCAGAAATTGGTTGGATAAAGACATAAACTGTCGCAATCAAATTTAACCACAACAACATTTTTATTTTTTGACTGCCGCCATTTGATATAAGTCAAATCTGATATACTGATTAAAATTTTTGGACTTAAGGAGCCTCAACGTGCTTAAGACAATTGAACAGAAAAAAAAATATATTCAAGCAACACGCTTACAGAATTATCGGGCTAGCCTAAAACTTGAAGGTCTTTCTCCTTCAACAACTACTTCAACTTTAAGCAAAGATCAAATCCTACAAAAGTATAAAAAGCTTTCAGAATCATAATTTGGTGATTTGATGGATAAATATGGTGAAATGGGAGATAGTCTTTACTGTTATCCAAACTCTAGTATTCTCAAAAACAAATTACATATCCAAGATGAAAAAATTTTGGAGCAGGCCGAATTAGAGCTATCTGAATATGCCAGTTTACACATTGAATATACTGAACCGCCTTACGATCTCCAATACCTAAAAAACATACACTACTCCTTATTTTCAGACCTTTATGAATGGGCTGGTGAACTTAGGCAAGTTGATATTTCAAAAGGTGATACACGCTTTTGTACTTTTAGTCGTATTGAAGTTGAAGCCAATAAGCTTTTTAAACAACTTCAATCTCCAAACTATTTTCAACATCTTAAAAAGCAAAAGCTTATTATGCAGCTTGCCGATTTTTATTGTGAACTTAATGTCATTCATCCCTTCCGCGAAGGTAATGGACGCACTCAGCGCATTTTCTTTGAACATCTTCTCGCCTATTGTGGTTATGGTGTTGATTGGTCTCAAATAGAATCTCAGGAACGTTGGATTCAAGCTAATGTTGAAGGGTTCTATGGACACTTAGATGGATTAATTCAAATCTTCGAGGAATGCATAGTCATTCCCAAATAAAAAAATAAGGGAGCTTTTGCTCCCTAATTATTCACGGCTCGCCAACTTACTTTCAATCCACTGATGAATCTCATAAGCTGACCAACCGATACGGTTTTGGGTGATTTTTACTTTCTTCGGAAAAGTCGGATCATAGTAAGGTGAGTATTCATCCATCATTTCATAGATTGTTGATCTACCTACACCAACAAATTTAATGACATCTTTAATACTAATCAATTGATTCATTTGAAAAGTTTGTCCAACAAACGCATTCATGAAGTTTACTCCAAATCAATAATGCGAGCGTTACTGCTCAAATAATCAGGAGGTCTGTAAAAATTAACTAATTCACTGCCCTCACACTCCCATGTAAGCCTTTTTGCATATCCTGTACAAATCCATCATCTTGATTGAGCTTAGGTATACTCTTGGCATTCGAATCAATAGGCTGTTGCTCAGCTTTAGACGATTCTTCTGCATGGAACTCCTCAACTAAATCCAAACCTTCCTCAGCATTCAACTCAAACTGTGCATTACCATAACCCTGCCGTGCCATTTGATCTAAAGCTGCTTGATTAAAACCACTCAACTTACTTTTCTGATCAATCTCCTTAGCTGTTTGAATTGCCTCCTGTAAATGAATACCTTCACGTAGTGTTAAATCCACGTAATACACAGGCGTACGATAACTTTGTGTGGTGCTCTTACCTCTTAAAGTGAGTTGCAGAGGTAGACAGGAAAGCAAACCATTCGATGCAGCATGGTAGTAACTGAGTCGTGCCGCCAAAGTCCGAATGCTGTTAAAACCAGTAGTTCTAAAAACAAAAGTACCTAGCTCATCTGACTCATCCAAATTCACATATAAACGCCCATAAGGCTTACATAAGCCACCTTGTGCCAATGAGCATAGGTCAGGCGATGGACAAGGATGATGCTCAATCCCTTGATTGGTCAGTCGCTGGCAAGTTTCACCATTGCCAATACACACGGGACGACCTGTTTGACGGTCGAATAAGGTGTATTCAGCTCTGAGATTAAGTTCAGGATCATTAAAGATCATCCGCACGGGTATGCTTCTGAGTTTTTGATTGGATGCTTTGGCACGAAGCTGCTCATCTAAGGGATGTTTGACCCAGCCCTCTTTATTTTGGATTTGGCTTGTAATGGTGAATTGATCATCCTTTTCAGGGACGCGTTTACCATTTTTCTCGACCATCTTGCCGATACTGATCCGCCCAAGTATTGGCGGAGTAATCGCTAAACCTTTGATCATGTTGCTTTCCTCTTTATTTAAATTGAATAAGCATCAAAAAGCCCATCCTGTGGGCATGGGCTGATATGAGCTTGCTTGTTTGCACTGAGTGATGTTGATGTGGGTAAAATTTGACTTATCCACCATTGGCATAAATCTGAAAACGCCGTGTCCCTGATTTATGTTGCGGAAACTGATTTAAATATTCAGGGTGTGAGTCTAATAAAGCCTTTGCATTTAAGCTGACAGTGTCCTTAGACTTTTTCCACGTCACTGAACCTGCTTTAAAGGTTGCACGTTCAGCTTCTTGCATCTTGGCTTGTAGCTGATGTTTAAGTAGGTCAAATTGCTCTTGGTGCTTTTCAACTTGATTGCGTACTCGGATCAGTTGTTCAAACTGTTCATTGGCTTGCTCATCTTCAGATAGATCCGTGGTGCTGAGTGGTACATGTTCGGGATAAAGCAGTTGTAAAGCTTTAGCTGCCGATTCACTGGCATCCGCTTCAGGTGGAGTATCCTTTTCCACACAATCCCAAAAGTAACGTTCCGCATTAATGATGTGTTGTATCACCGATTCAGAACGAGTGACTTTAAAGATTCGGGTTTCATGTCCACAGATCAATACGCAAATATGGGCTGCCTTTTTACCTGTCACCGCCAATTGATGTTGTACCTGACATAAGACATATAACGGCACACCATCTCGCCATAGCTTGGCACCATACTCCCCTGCGGTTTTACACTCCAGTATTTGTACATCGGCATCTCCAACAACTGAGTAATCCAAGTTTGCTAACATAAAATGCTTGTCTGGATCAGGGTGTTGTAATACAGCATTGACTCTACGCACTTTGTACTTGGTATGCATGCTGTAGTATTCAGCCACTAAAGGCTCAAGCCGTTTACCCCAGTACAAAGGTGCATGGCCTTCACTATCTTCTTCAATGCTTTGTTGAATGCGTCCTGTCTTAATCATCCATAGTTCCAACATCGACATATAGGGATTGAGACCGCAGGCTGCGGCACAGTCACTGCTACCGATCCCTTTTCTACGGACTTCTAACCATTCGGCTTGAGTCATATTTTTAGTCTCGACAAAACGTTTTGCGGTAAACAGCTTTGGGCGATTGGTGTGGATATTCAGTGTTGCGTTGTTTGCATGAATTACGGCTGAGTTCATAGCGATTTCCTGTGATTGTTAAATTTTGGGCATAAAAAAAGCCGTGTCCGAAGACACAGCTTTTAAATAAAGTCGTTAGGTCATTTTGTAGGTTGAACGTTTAAGTATGGCGGTACGGCAATGAATCAGCTTAGGCTAATAATAGGTGCGTTTAAATTAGGCCAACATGCGTAAAGCCTGTTCCAGCCCCCGTTGTTTAAGTCCAGCACCTGCACCAAACCATGCGGAATCCAGACGATGGTCCTGACTCATGGCTCGACGTTCATGATCGGCAAATTCAGTAATTGAGCACAGCAAACCATAAGCGGTATCTTTAGCTGAACTGAGTTCTGCCCCACGTCCATGCCCATTAAACATGGTCATGACTTTCGACATGGCGCGTCCATTGGGTTCAGTCTTGTTTTCAGCTTTGGTAGCTGAATTGGCTTGGGTGGCGACATTACGATAGAACTGAATAATGCCTTCGTCCTGCTCCACTGGGCTTAAGCTGGTATTGTTAAACACGGCATCAAAATAGGCTGCTGCTTCAGTCTGTGTGACTTTACGTTGACTGAGCTGTTTCATTTCATACATGTGTTCATCCCATGCACGCACGGATATACCCAATTGTTGCTTAATTTTCTCGGCATCAAACTTGGTACTGTGCGGCACCTTGACTACACCTGCACTTGAGTTTTGTCCCTTTAAGGCAATGGCTAAGGTGTTATTACATACCACACGAATACTGGTGAATTGTGCTGTGGTTGCAAGTGTCCCGTCACAGGCTGTGGCTAAGAGGATGTAACCATTACTGACATCTTTACCCTTGAGTGCTGAAGTCTGCCCTGTCCGTGCCAATGCCCAGAACTTCTTCCCACCTTTCAGTACACCCGCGGTTTCCAGTTCAAAGCCTGATTGTTCGGTCAAATCACGATAAAATTCTAAAATCTGTTTGGGTTGTACTTCTTGATAACGTTGGCTGACGACGGACAACGGTGCATGGGTATCAGAACGATATAAAACACGTTGCTCTTCATACGGCATGATGATGCTTTGGCCTCGATCATTTTTAGCCATATAACTGACATCAGAAGATTCAATGCGCCAATCCATGCCTGCCTGCTGTGCCCAGACTTCAATCGGCTGATTTTGGCTAAGTTGATTACCTAAGCCATGCCAAGGGGTTTCGCCAACATACGCCATTTGTTCAAGTTGATGTGCCATGATTTTAATTCCTATAAAAAGTTGAATTGCTGTAAAAGGTCATTGGATAAATTCATTTAAAAATTAGTTACGGATGCTTGGACTAAAATCGCGGTCACAGTCATTGCAGTAATAATGATGGGTATAGACAGGATGCAAACTGTCTTGAACTTCATCCTCGGTCATCAGCATCCAAATACCTCCGATCAACACCCCGACGAGGGCGCCTGCAATCGGGGGAATATTTAAACTTTTAGAAACACTGATGCCCAAGGTCGCCAATGCCAAAGGTGACATCACATTGTTTTGCGCTGAAGGTGAATTGCTGTTGATGACTAGATGTTGTGGGGATTCCAGCAGTACCGTGTCTCGGGACTGACAATAAGGACATGGCAAACTCATCTGAATAATTCCTGTAATAAAAATGAGTGAAATAAAAAAAGCCTGCTTTGGGTGAAAGCAGGCAAAACGTGAATTGGGTTATTGCATAGGGCTGTTTTGAAGGAGCCACATGCTTCTCATTCAGATGATATGTATCTGTATTTTTTTAGAATGTGATTTTAATCGATGCTTTTTTAAATCAATTTTAACGACTTGATAAAGGGATCAATTGACCTGATTTTTATCAGCGATTATGATGCAAGGGCTGGCCTACATTGCCAGTCGGTTTTGACAGACCGCAGATCCAGCACGGTATATGAAAGTAATTTTGTATGTCGTGGAACCCTCGTGTCCCCCTGTTGTTGCGGTAGGACGGGAGGGGGACGCCTTGTGCGTGCTGGTTCCTTGGATCCCAGTCTGTCAACCCCTTCTCGTTCTGCCACCATAATCAATTGACAGTGATTCGGTAGAACTTCTTATAATTCCAAGGAGTCATCTATCATGATTCAATTTACTGTGCTTTCTTCCCCTGCACTCGCTTCATTTATACCCACTTTCCGATTTCGGTATTGCATTCCGATTCCTACATTTTATTTAACTTCTGTGCACTGATTCATTTCACCGCACTGTTCAACCACTGAGTTTTTCATTCAGGGGCTGCTTTGTGCTGGAACAACATTATGAAATTGATCGCACAGCTCATTTTAATTGTCGTCGTCGTGGCGATGCTAGGCCCCTTTGTTTTTGTGCTTGGCGGACTATGGCTGCTGATTTATCTGGCAGGCTGGCATAAATAAACCCATCCGTATGACTTTAGAACAATAGATAACAATGATTTGGAACAGAAATGAAATATCAAACTTGGTTTGGGGTAATCACCATTGCCTTCAGTAGCACCCTGCTGACTGCCTGTGACAGCAAGGTCAAACGTGACTTTAAAGCAGGTTGTCAGGCAAGTGGTTTAGATCGATCTACCTGTGGCTGTATTTACGACAAAGTCGAAGCACATTACTCGCCTGAATTTATGGAAAAAATGGCGGATGTCACAGTTCGAGAAAGCATGCAACCACCTGAAGATTTTAATGTGGTGATGGCACACGCTGTTCAGCAATGTCAGTCATAAATTCAAGTATCTGGGGAAACACATGAAAAACTATTTAATTATCGGCTATGTGCTGATCGCACTGATTTGCTCAGTGTATTTCAAGAATTGCAGCAGTACCGCACATTACAGCTATGCCTACAATCTCGGTAAAGCGGTGGTTTGGCCTGTCACGATTTTTAAGAACTAAGCCATAGGAACCGAACACATGAAAAAACTCATCTTGGCCTGTGGCCTCAGTCTGATCTGTACCTCACTGTTTGCACAATCCAATTCAGCAACTGTGATTGTTAAAAAGATCGAAGGCTTTAGTGAATCAGGTGATGCCTTTAGTTTTAAGAGCACCACAGGCAAACGCTATCAAGTTTATAACGCAGGTGGGAGTAATCCAATTCAGGGCGAAGAACTGATTTCTAATTCCATCAAAAGCAAGAAAGCCATTTGCCTACGTTTAGATGCAGATAAAACAGAACCGCGTTTGGTGCAATCAGTTCACAAAGGTAAATGCAAATAAACATAAAGAACGAACAACGACTTTATTCATAGATGAAATAAACAATTTTTTAGGAATTCAGCCATGAAACTGATTCACCCGATGCTGTTATCCAGTGTATTAATACTGGGCTTAACCGCATGTAGTCCAGCCAAAGAATCTCAAGCAACAGTAGAACCAAAAGTAGCAGCAGAGCAAAATACGCAAACACTTGAAACAAGCAATACGGATAGCACTGAGCATGTGCCCTTTACCGATAAATCATTTTTAGAAAATGGCGCTGATGCTGAGCAAATGACTGAACTGTCACAGGAACCGCCTTTACAGGAAGAATTCGAAGTCCATGTCCGTCGTGATGAATCACAATACTCCATGACAGGCTATGTTGATAAGCTCAATATCATGTCCCTGAATAATGATCCAACCAGTTTAACCAACGTATCAATCAACCGTGGCAATTGTAGAACCAAAGGCTTTTATGATTATCAAAATATGCGCTATGGCTCAGTAGCGCAGGTGTATCTCGGTTGCGCTGCTGAAAATGTGCGTGAAGTGACCCTCACCACCAACAGCGGATTGACCTATACCTATAATTTTTAATCATGAACAATAAGGCAGCTTTGTTTTCTCTTCTGTGTCTATGGGAATAACCTTCATTCCCATAAGACCACCCATTAATACATGTTAGAACAACATGTTCCATCTTCTTTAAGCCAAACTCAGGCCTATCCGCTGACAATCAAAGGTCTTTCTACGATGCCTTGTCACTCTTAAATAATAATTTCTAGCATGGTTATTCATACGAGCTTTTATAATCTGCAAAGCACGTTGAATCTGTTTGTCATCATAACAATTCACTGATAATCTTTTTTGATCATGTTCTTCAAACTGCACTGCACCATAATCATTGGTGATTTCCATCCATTGTTCACCAATTTTACGGGCATGATCAGTTAAGGTGACAGCTTGTACTTGTCCAGCATAGATACAGAATAACTGAACATAGTAGCCCTGTTCTGGATCATGTTTGATCTGCCAAATCACAGAGTGAATTGAACGAAACAGCTCAGTATCTCTGGATCGAATTAACTTTAGGAAAGCACTGAGGTAAAGATCAAGATCATATAGTCGAATCACAGATAGCGCTTCAGGTTTAATGCCTAAACAAATTGGAAAGATGGTCAATTGATCCTGCTGCTGCATACACTCCAATAGAAAGCGTTCAACCTTCTTCACCTCGGCTTTATGCTGCTTCTGATCGGCTTGATAATCCGCTTCAATCAACCCAGCTTGATCTTGTACATATTTTATAAAACCTTCCACCACATGATCGGGTAAGTCTTGAATAGAATCGTAGAACTTAAACGCATTAGCTTTAAAGATGATTTGCTCAAGATACTTAAACACAATAATGGCAGCGATGTAATTATTCCCGTCCACAAAGAAACGTCTGGATTTCTTAATCAACGGAATGATCTGCTGTTTGAATTGTTCAACACTGATTTGATTGGCTAAGATTGCTTGAATAAAGTTTTCAATTTCACAAAATGTTTGAGATTCATTGTAAGTCGTCATGGTAAAACACATCCTAAGTTATTTACTTCATAGACTTAGGAGTGCCGTAACTTTTTAATGGTGAATTAATTTAGAATCCACATTGCTGCAAAGTTTGTGCAACACCTCTACGCCAATGTACTTCAAATTGACCCGTACCAAAGCTGCGCATTCGAGGCAACTTGGCCCGTAAATGCTGTGCATACTTTTCAGGATTGACCAGATACATGGCTGCATTCAGTGCATTCGCTACCTCCACGGAATTACTGCATCGAATAGGTCCTACCCCTAAACGATCATTCCGCATAAACTTCTGCTTATGCTCCGTAGTATTACAATTAAAGTGCACGCCAATATTGCCCGTAATACTGTTCCACATTTGCCAAACCTGATCCGCGAGATACCAGTCATTCTGACGTTTAGATGGATCATAGATCAGCAATAAGTGGCAATGATAGCCTTTATCTCCCCCCTGCTCTAATGCCCATGCATAACCCCGTAAACCCATGAAACATCCATCTTGATTTGCGATACGATTTCTTAAAATACTCATATGCTGTTGAACATTCTCAATACCAATATCAACCTGTTGCTCTTTGAGATAACCTAAATCGACACGTACAAATAATAGCTCAGAATAGTGGGTAATGAGTTTAGTCAGATACTGATGTAGTGAATTTCGATTCTGCTCTTCTTGTTGGATAAAACGGGCATGCTCTTTCCAGTATTCATTTCGATATTGGCTGAGTACACACCATAGGGTTTGAACTTGCTGAATATTAAAATTTAAGATGTATGACGCAGATTGCCCATTCAGAAAGTAATCAATCCAGTACTTACACTGAATAAAATATTGGATGGATTCAACGTAGTGAAGCTGTACTGAATAGAAGTGTTGAAAGGCTTCATATAATATACTGAGTGACTGTTTGAACTGTTGTTCACTCATCTGTTCGAAACAGACGTCATAGACAAAGTCTTCAATCGCAGTGCAAAGATTAGATTCATTCCAGATAACTGTAGTCAAATTCATGTCGTGATACTCATCATGTTAGGATTCATATCACAACCATGTCTGTAATCTTTTAATTGTTCACCCATATATATGAGTAAAGAATCACTCAATATAAAAATAAGATATTGATAATTATATAATTAATATTAGATATAATAATATTAATAACCTGTTAAGCCAGATCCACGACTCAACAACGAATCGACAAGACTGGCATAGCCTGAATTACAGTAAATTACTCAACATGGATCAGCTAAAGTTAATTTATTTTCTGGACTTCGATTTAAACGTTAAGCTAATATCTCGATCTGAAGTCTTATTGACCAATAGACTTTTCAACGTTTGCTTTAACTCAGGCGGATCATAATATTTTTCAGATTTGGTCAGATAACCAATCACCCTTTTTTTAAACTGCTCTCGCTCTTTGTCGTTACTTGCTTTGATATGACAAAAACTTTTTTTAAATTTTGCTGGGGCAGTTGCAATATGAGCATGGTGACATAGACCTTGTCCATGCGTAATCTCTTCACACCAATAAAAGTTTAAAGCGTGTTGAAGAGCATTCATCTCCCCGACATCTTGGGTTGGAAAAATAAATATGATTCGATAATACAACCCACTCTTTGCATTTGACCATTCCCACTTACCAATATACCCGATTGCTCGTCTCAGTGGGTCTACATTTCTCGCATTGTTGAGAAATTTGGTTTTGAGCTCTACTAAGCTCATGGTCTTTTGGTCTGGAAAAGTAATTTGCAGTGCACCACTAACTAAACCAAACTCTAAACAAACAAATGTCAAATCACCATTTTGATGAAACAACTCATCAATGTAATTCCCATATTCACGGTATTTGGTTTGTGTCTTTTTGACTATTTTTTTTTCTGAATCAATAAACTCTTTCACATTGAGAGCTGATCTCAAGTGATTTACAAAATTATTAATATTTCTTCTGTGCACATATGTCAATTGGATATCGAGAACCGGAATCTGCTCAATCGGTGTATTTGGGTAATTCTGTACAATTTCAGGCACTGTTTTCCAATCAGGTTGTTGATTCTGATGATGTAAAATATTAACAAAAGTCTGTACATTTTGACTAAGGTGATGATAAGACGGGAAAAAAGTTTCCGTATTTACGGCTTGATAGTAAACAAAATCATATGGATTAAAACGATTCGATAGTGCTGTGGGAAAAAAATAAAAAGTTCCATCTGATGCTGGGACTGGCCGAAACAAATTACTCTTATATTTTGAAATATAAGCGATAAATTTCTCTATTTTGGCTGCTCGTTGAAAATTTTCATGATAAAGATTCGAAGTAAAACCCGTACTCTTTGTGTCAAAAAAATGAATATTTTGCTCCAATTCTTGTATGAGAATGTCAATCTCATCAATCAACTGATCTATCGAAATCTTCAAGAAAAACCACCATTTTTACAATAACTTAATAGAAAATTAAAAATTAATAACCTAATTTAGTGTATATAAAAAACCAAAATAATTACTTGGATTTTAAATTTATGTATAAAAAAACATTCTACCCAATAAGACAATCATTTTTTTATTGAATTTTTTGTATGATTGTATTTAATTGGTCATCTCGTTCCTTAACATCATTAAAGTACCACTGAATTATCAAACCATTTATCATATTGAATTGAATGCCATATCTTAATCCCATATCACTTGGAATTTGGGTAAATTGTTGACTATAAACTTGATGCACACTAAAAGATAAAACCTGTGTTAAATTCACGATATGATTGATATGAAAATTAATATGTTGCCCATTTTCATCAATAATATTATCCAAATTAATAAAATTTACTGACGGGATTGCAAACATTGTTAATATCCTTGTTGTTGTAAGAAAAAAGTTATTTTTAATTTAAAAGTAAAAAAAATCTAGTCGTTTCAACCAGATTTTTAAAAAATAATTTTAAGAAATAAAGCATATGTTTACTTTTTTTTCATAGTATTGCATTATCCAAGACGAAGTTCCGATTTAGCCTTTTAACAATTCGTCATTTAACCACTTTATTACCTGATCCCCATACCACTCCATTATCTTTACTCGCTCCTCCCAATATTGGGCACGGTTATATGCGGAACGGATTCTATTTTGGGGCACATGAGCAAGTTGACGTTCAATCGCATCAGGATTAAATAGATTTGACTCATTTAATACGGTACTGAATAGTGAACGAAAACCATGAGTCGTCATACGACCTGCATAACCTGAACGCTTAATCACCTGTAAAATCGTCTCACTACGCATCGCTTCCTTGTTATTCAAGCGATGAGGAAATAACAAGTCTTGATTATGGGTCAAACGCAATGCCTGAAGCTCCTGGATCATCATATCAGTCAAAGGCACCCGATGAGGCAAACGGTTCTT
This sequence comes from Acinetobacter bouvetii, assembly GCF_902753875.1. Lineage (GTDB taxonomy): Bacteria > Pseudomonadota > Gammaproteobacteria > Pseudomonadales > Moraxellaceae > Acinetobacter > Acinetobacter bouvetii_A. The sequence goes on from NZ_CADDTS010000049.1 coordinate 58,178, forward strand.
CATACGCTCTTCAGGAATATCCCATTTACGTCCTGCTAAATCGAATTCCTCCCATCTCGCTTGAAGCAACTCACTTACACGTACACCCATCAGCATGATCAACATAATGGCATGTTGTGTCTGGGCATCACTTGGATAAGCACGTACCTTCGCTAAAAATTGTGGCATTTCAGAAGCAGGTAAAGATGCAAGATTGGTGACTTTCTTTGATTTCAGAGCATAGACCAAATCACCTGCGGGATTATCGTAACGGTAGCCATGCGCAATCGCATACTTCATGACCATGCCACATCGTGACAAGGTGCGTTTGGCTACTTCTAACGATCCACGGGCCTCGATTTTCTTAATTGTTTTTAATATGTCAGGCGCAGTGATTTTATTGATACGCTGATCACCTAATGAAATGTACAGTTCATCTAGAGAAGCTCGAACATTCAAAATATGTTTATGCGACCAGGTTTCTTTTTGGTTATGGAACCAGTCTTCTGCAACTTCCCGAAAGAGTGGCTTGAGCTCTTCCATCCCATCTGCACGAGAAAACTTGTATTTAAGCTCATAGGCTAATTCACGAGCTTTTTTAAGTCCTATATCAGGATATTGACCGAGAGACTCGGATCTGCGCTCCCCATTCACAGTGAACCGTAGATTCCAATATTTTTTCCCATTGGGGTTTACTTGTAGAGATAGGCCATTGGAGTCTGAAAGACGATATTGTTTATCACGCGGTTGCGCCTTTTTACATTCTATATCCGTTAAAGCCATTAGATCTTTTCCCCACTAGCGATCGCTATTCTGTGACTTATTAATTCATTCTGCACTGGAGATATGCGGGAAGATTCGGGAAGTTCTGGGATAACGTGGGATGAAAGCTTGAGCTGATAAGCATTTGAGGAATTTTTTAAGGGCAAACCAGGTTGAACTTGATTTGCCCTTTATTTTGCACTGAATTTTAAAAATTACCTGGCATGCTTATTTTTTTTGTTTTTATTTTGCACTAATAATACTGCTAGCTGCTGAACTGATTGCGCGATCAATTACATTATACAATTGCTCGTGATATTCCTCTGGATAGTTGCTATTCACATCAATTTCAAAAACTATCTGATCTAGTACTCTAAACTTCACACTTGTCTTAAATTCTTGAGGCTTGGAGGCCTCCATAAATTGCTGTACTAGACCGCTGGTACTGTCTGGCATAAATCATTTTCTCCTTTTGTATTCTTTATACTCGTTTAAAGTCTGTTGTTTCATTTCAGGTTTGCTATCGTACTGTTTATAAATATCTGTAATCAATTCTGTTTTTGATTCAGGCGACATTACACGTCGCGAGTAATATAAAGCCACCTCAATAGTGAAAATCGCTAAAAGCAAGGTATCTTCATCAATATCAAGATTAATATTTTCTTCGGCCAATATAGCTTTATAAAATTTTAAAATAAATTCCGATTTATCATCTGGGTCCATCATTCGGTAAGTCGCATAGAGCGCACCTTCCGTTGATTCATAGCAGGCTGTCAGTAGTTTGCGCAAATCCTGGTTATTTTCTGGCTGCTGAGGTTCTAGTGCGGTTTTAAATGCCAGTTTATCGCTACTATCTACATTTTTCGCTTGTTTTGGTTTTATTTGAACAGCTTCAATTACGTACTTTTCCCTAGGTTGCTCCACCTTTTGCGAACTTTGCCCTTCTTTAAAAGGTTCTCTCTCCCCTGTCATTAACCATACTGGGTCTGCACCAGTTGCCTCGGCAATTTTATCGATGGTCTTTTTCTGTAATGAAGTACGGCCTTCTACCCAAATTCCAGTAAAAGTTCCTTTTGATAAACCAACACGTGTTGCAAAGCTATAAGGTTTCTCAAGTTCCTCGGCTGTCATTAGCAATTTTATACGTTCTTTTAATGGATTATTCAGTTCCGAATTATTTTTTCCGAATTGAGAACTCATGCCTGATCTGTCCTTTTGTGTACTTAATTTATAAGTCACTGTTTTAATTAATATTTAAAAAAGAACTAAAAAATAGTTCCTAAATTAAATTAGGAACTATTGACAGTTCTCTTTTAAGAACTTAATCTAGCGTTAGAAAGGGCAAACGCCCAATCTAACGGGTAAAAAAAATGCCAAATGGCAGGGAGGTTTTTCATGGGAACAATGCAAATGCCCACTGAAAAAGTTTGGGACAGACATGCAATTAAAGCTGAAATTGAGCGTAAAGGTCATACCTTAACTTCAATTGCAACTTCATACGGCATGCCTGCCCAAACAGTCCGCAATGCCTTGGATAAACCAAGCAAAAGCGGAGAAATTGCTATCGCCAAATTTCTGGGAATGCCGGTTCATGAGCTTTTTCCAGATCGTTGGACTAAAGATAACAAGCGTATTTACCCACGTTGCAACAAGATCAATTCGGCAGGTGAAGTATGAAGACACACTACAGCGTTGCTGAATTGCTTGAGCTGAATTTAAGTGGCTTACCTAAAACTCGCAAAGGACTAGATAAGTACTTATTACGCAACAGTTGGGAGTATAAAGAAGTTTCGTCCCGAGGCATAGGTGGAGTTCGCAAAGAGTATGCACCGCCGAGTAATTTTATGAACCAGATTCATAATTTAGTTCTCATTTCAAAGGCCAAGGATGAATCTGTTCAAGAACTGGCAGTGGTGGAAACTGCTGCACCAGTAGCTCAAAACGTGGCTGAGCTGTTCAACTGGCAACGGGAAATTGCTGAAAACCGTTTATTTGTCGTGCGCTACATTCAGCAGCAAATCAAACAAGGTACTAAAAAGACACCGGCGATCGAGCAATTTATTGCTGATGCTGAAGAGCTTTTGTTGCCTGAAGAAATGCAGCTTGCTGTTCAAAAAGCCAATGCCAAAGCTGGTGAAGGCCGTACCGTTTCACGTCGTAGCGTGTTCGACTGGGTTAAATCGGTAGAGGAAGCTGAACAACATAAAATCAATGTGATTAGTGTTCTGGCACCTAAAGCCCGTCGTTCAGATATTCCAGTCTGGGCAATGGATTTACTTAAGCTTTGGGCACAACCACAAAAACCGACCTTGGCTGCTGTGTTGGAATTACTTCCAAATTATTTAAAAGCCGATGTGCCTTGTCCTACCTACAACCAGGCATACCGTTTTATTAAAGAAAAAATGGGTAATGTTGAGGCGCAGCGCGGACGTATGGGCAACCGTGAGTTAAAGAACTTACAGCCTTTTATCCGTCGTGATACCGAGCAGCTTTTGCCAACTGATGTTTATACCGCAGATGGTCACTGCTTTGATGCGGAAGTTGCTCACCCTATGCATGGTAAGCCTTTCCGTCCTGAGATTACGTCCATTATTGATGTGGCTACTCGTCGGCTGGTTGGTTGGTCTATTGACCTTGCGGAAAGTGGTTGGGCAGTACTGGATGCAGTACGTATGAGTGCCTGTGAATGCGGTATCCCTGCCATTTTTTATGTGGACAACGGTTCTGGTTATAAGAACCAAATGATGGGAGCAAAAGGCCGTGGTGTGATGGCACGTTTAAATACTGAAATGAGCCATGCCCTGCCATATAACTCCCAGGCCAAAGGCTTGATTGAACGTAGTCACCAGACTTTATGGGTGAAGGCTGCCAAAAATTTACCGTCTTATATAGGTAAAGACATGGATGCTGAAGCCAGCAACAAGATGTTCAAGCTCACTCGTAGCGAAATCAAACAGATTGGTGTTTCCAAGGGTCTGATGAGCTGGACTGACTTTCTGAATTATGCGGCTGAAGTAGTCAATAACTACAACAACAAACCGCATAGCAGTCTGAAACGCATTACCGATGCTGTGACCTTAAAGAAACGTCATCAAAGTCCGTTAGAAGCCTGGAACGAAGCGTTAGAAATGGGTGCTCCGATCGACTGTGTTGAAGACTGGGACGCAGAGGATCTGTTCCGTCCTTATGAAGAACGCAAGGTACGTCGTGGCGAGATTGAGCTGTTCGGGAACCGCTACTTTAGCCAGGAACTTGCTGAATACCATGGGGATACAGTTTGTGTTGGTTATGACATCCACAATGCTGACCGAATTACGGTGCGTGATGAAGATGGCCGCCTGATTTGTTATGCATTCTGGAATGCCAATAAACGCAGTTACTTCCCGATGACCAAGGTTGAACAAGCTCGCCAGCGTCGTGCTGACGGACGTTTACGCCGCCTGGCTGTGAAGCAGGATGAAGTCTTGCAGGAAGTTAATCCACAGTTGGTTATTGAGCATATCGAGAATCAAACCGTTATTCCATTTAACCAAAACCAACATGCTGAATTGATGGCTGAGCTGAATGCTTTGCCTATTTCAAAACCTAAAGATGGCGTGATTTATTTTAAAGAAGCCAGTGCATTGAAAACAGTGAACGATGAGATGCCATCTATGACTGAAAGCAAAATTCAGAGATGGATTCGTTTAGACCAAAAATTTAACCGTAATGAGGAGATGAACGAAACAGACAAAACTTTCTGGGAATTTTTCCAAACCTCTAAAAAGTTTGGGGAACTTGAAGAAGAAGACGCTGAACTAAAAAGCTATTTAGCCCAGCGTCAGGGATAAAGCGGTATTTGCCGTACCACTTTAAAAACTACTTAACAACAATTTAATGGTGATTTATATGAACTCAAATGTCAATGCAATGGAGATGAGTGCTCCTGCTGGAATTGCACAGATCCGCAATATTTCACAGTGCTATACCGCTGTGAAGCGTACCTTGGAGCGCAATCCGCTGTTGCCTGGTATCTCTGCATACTACGGCCCAAGTGGCTTTGGTAAGTCTACCTCTGCCAATTTCGTGGCAACCAAAACCAATGCTTTTTATGTACAGGTAAAAAGTACATACACGAAAAAAGCTTTCTTGCAGGCTTTGCTGCGTGAGATGAGTATTCCTTATCCAGCAACTTTGTCTGAAATGATGGAACTGGCGAGTAGTGAATTGGCGAAGTCTGGTCGTCCTCTCATCATTGATGAATTTGACCATCTTGTTGTTGGCAACAAGGTTGAAATTGTACGTGACCTTTATGAAGCCAGCCAAGGGACGTTTTTGATCATTGGTGAAGAAATGTTGGCACGCAAGCTGGAAAAATGGGAACGCTTTCACGGCCGTATATTGAACTGGGTGCCTGCCCTACCAGCCGATCTGTCTGACACCAAACTGCTATGCAGTATTTATGCACCGAAACTGGAGATTGAAGATCCTGTGCTTGAACAGCTCTTGAGTTCAGTACGTGGTTCAACCCGTCGGGTATCAACCAATCTGGAAATGCTGAATGAAACCGCACTCGAAAATGGGGTTAAACACATCAGTCTAAAAACCTTAAAAACATTGTTGCCTGAAGGCTTTGTTACTGGCGAAAGCCCTAAACCACGTAGTTTCTAAGGATTGTTGTAAATGCAAGTTAGTACAAATTCGTCAATTTTGACACAGGGGAAAAATCTTATGGATGCAGGACAACCTTACCAATCACCGCGTCAACGGGTTTGGGCTGCCATTCGTAAGCATCGTAATGAATTCACGATTCAGCAGGTCGCTGAATTAGGTCAAATGAAATATGACAGTGCTCGTGACTTTATCACGGGTTTAAAAAATGCAGGAATCATTGCTGAAGTAAGACGTGAAAAGCTGCCAAATATGAGTAAAAAAATTGATCTGATCTTTTTCCAGTTGGTTGAAGATTATGGTTATAACGCCCCTTCAGTTGATCGAAAGGGAAATTTACTGGGTAAAAAGGCAACTGTGAATAAGGCGATGTGGAATACCTTGCGTATTACCAAGCAGCCCGTCAATGCACATGAACTTGCAGCTTTGTCGAGTACAGACGAACAAGCAGTTTCAGTAGAAACAGCAGATAGTTATTTACGTTTTTTGTTCCATGCAGGGTATTTGAAAGTTGCACGCGCAGCTCACCATGCAGTACGTAAAGCCAAATATCTTCTTCTGCCACATATGAATACGGGGCCTATTCCCCCACAGATCCAACGTGCAAAACAAGTTTTTGACCCAAACACAAATACCTTGATGTACACAGAACGCCCAGAACTCGAAGAAGAACTGAAGCATGGGACGCTGTTGCTCAACCATGAGGAAATTAATGATGAATAACCAAGCCCATATTGATCCAGAGTTACATGCTTTTGTTAAGCAAGACCGAATTCGTTTATTCACAGAACGCAATGAGTTCAAGGCTTTAGCTGAAAACTTTGAACGCGATCTTTATAACACCAAATACCGCAGCCGCAATGTGATTGGCATTTTAATGTTCATCATTGTGGTGCTCATTGGAGTAATCGCTTATGTCTCGAACTTCAGCTAAACCGGAATGGATCGTACTGGTTGAACAGCGCATAGAACAGCTCGGAAGCATTCAAAAAGTTGCTGAAGAGTTGGGATATGCCAGACCCAGTCTGTCACTGGCTCTACGCGGTAAATATGTTGGCAATACAGACCGCTTAGAGCAAACAGTTATGAAGGTGTTGGGTAGTGTTCACTGCCCTCACTTGAACCAGAAACTCAGCCCTGATGAGTGCATTAACTTCCGTGAACGTGATGCACCTACTCAGAACCCAGCAGAAATGCGGCACTGGCGAGCTTGTCAGCAATGTGATGTGGCTTGCAAAAAGAAAAAACGTAAAGAAATTTTTTGAGGGTAAATAGATGGCTGATTTAGCAGACATTGCTGGTGAAATTGCTGATGAGCGCCTGGCTCATACGCTTGAAAACCGTCAGCAATATAACGCTGAAAGTGAGTTTGAATGCCTTGAATGTGGCTGCCAGATTCCAGAACAACGTCGTGCCTTGGGTGGTGTGACACTTTGTATTGACTACCAAACGGTAGTTGAAATTCAAAACAAACAATATCGTTAATGGGGAAATAATGAACGCAATTGTAGAAGTTCCAGCAGGTTATCGTATTGATGCCAAAGGACGTTTGATCCCGGTTGATCAAATTAAAGCGATTGATATTGAACGTAGTGACTTGGTCGAACGTTTGATTGGTGGTGCCAAGCTGCTGCAGCAACAAATGCTGGCATTTAAAAAACTGGCATTTGGAGATATTGCTGCCTTTATTCAGCTTTCTGCTGAACAGCATGGCGTTCAATTAGGCGGCAACAAAGGCAACGTGACGTTATTCAGCTTTGACGGCAAGTACAAAATTGTGCGTCAAAGCCAGGAAAGCATTCGTTTTGATGAAAGCTTGCAGGCTGCCAAAGCGTTAATTGATGAATGTATTTCTGAATGGGCTGCCGGATCTAACGACAACATTCGTGTACTGATCAATGATGCCTTCCAGGTAGACAAAGAAGGAAAAATTTCAACTGGTCGTGTACTCAGCCTGCGTCGTTTAGACATTCGGGATGAAAAGTGGCTACGTGCAATGGATGCAATCAGTGACAGCATTATCGTGACTGACAGCAAAAACTATGTGCGCTTTTATGAGCGTGACAGTGAAGGCAAGTATCAAGCGATTTCGCTCGATTTTGCCAATGTTTAAACTTCAACAAATACAGGTAATAAAACCATGAACAAAGCAGAACTTATTCAACACATCGCAACTACTGCTGGAATTAATAAAACTCAAGCTACAGCTGCCCTTCAGGCATTTGAAACGGCTGTTATTGATAGCCTGGCTAATGGGGAAACGTTAGAACTTAAAGGCTTTGGTACTTTCAAAATTACCAAGCGTGAAGAGCGCCCAGGACGTAACCCTAAAACGGGTGAAACGCTGACTATCCCAGCAAGCAATAACCCAACTTTCAAGGCTGGTAAAGCGTTCAAAGATGCTGTGAATTAATGCAGATCAAAACCAACTGATTTAACAAAAACAAAAGGTCCCGCCTTTTGGCGGGATTTTTTTGGCCAAAATTTAGGAAATACTATGAAAACTAACTCAACAAAATTACTGATTCAACTACTTAAAGCCGTAATCGAAAACGAGGGAATTAATCTAGATACCTTAAATATCAAGATCAATATTGAAAACTCAGAACCTGTTGAAGCTGAGTTTACTAAAATTTTAGCGGCTTCTGATCTAGAACTTGAACAATTACAAACAGAGTCTATTACAACCGGATCACTTAGTCGCAGAACTTTCAATGAACGACAAACCGTTGTTTATAACGCCATAGTCCTTGCAGCACAAAAAGAAATGACCAAAGTACAGGAGAAAAACCATGCTTACTAAAGAACAGCAAGATCATGTACTCAAAGAATTAGACATTCCTTACAACAAAGTCATCCTGCATTGTGATGGCTACGATGTCACACTTCGACTGGTACGCATGAAAATGAAATTGGTCGTGGATATTTACGTTGACCAGATGTTTAAGGGGATCTGGCTGACTGAACCAGATAAACATCCAGAGGCAAAATTTTTACCGACTAAAAAAGTAAAAATATACAGTCAGAAATCTAAAGCTGAAATCATTAAAGTTTTTGGTAAACGTGAAGCCAAAAAATCATTTCCTGAATTAGACAAGGTCATTGAGGCGAAATCTTGTTATTTCACTTCACCAAAAGCTGCTCTTTCACACCTTATCAAAGTCAGCGATTCAATTGAACTTCTAACGGAGATGGCAGCATGACAAGAAAAATTCCAAATGAGACCTTAAGGGAGTGGTTATGCGCTAAACGTGGTAGAAGTTTAGCTTTATCCAAAAAGCTCAATTGTTCAAAACAATATACGTCCCAAATATCAAAAAACCAAAATGGCATCTCATTGAAAAAATGGGATCAAATTTCATGGGGTATGTTAGAAGTTGAAAATGATGAAAAGGTGGCATTATGAAAAAATCCTCCCGCAATGAACGCTTAGCTGCCATTCACATGGGCAAAAAAGCGCTGAATCTGGATGAGGATACTTACCGTGACATGCTTGAGCATGTCACTGGTAAGCGATCTGCCAAAGACATGGACATGAATGACTTGCTTAAAGTCATCCAGCATCTGGATCAGCTTGGATTTTCTAAACGCAATTTTGGCAAAAAGCCAAAAGTGAAGCTGTCTAAGGAGGCATTAATTGGCAAAATTGAGGCACATTTAACCGAGCATAAATTGCATTGGAATTATGCAAAAGGCATTGCAAAACAAATGTTTCAAAAAGAGGCGTTAGAATTTTGTACAGAAAATGAACTGTGGCGTATAGTGGCAGCATTGGAGTACAAAGCTAAGCGGGCCACTAATGAAACAAGACGAGTATTTAGACAAACTTCCTGAAAACCTTCGGCTGATTATTCAGCTCACTGACTATAGAACTGCCATGATTCTGATTAAGCATTATGGCGGTTCGGACTATAGTTTCCCTCCCCTAAAATCTATTTCTGAAAGCCATGAACTTGCTGAGCTGTTAGGATTCAATAATCTTAAAAAGCTCTGTCAGTTCTGGAATGGCGATACTGTTTACATTCCTAAATCTGACCGTTATCTGGGTATTTTACGTGATAAGCGTATTGAACAAGACCTGGAAGAATTAGGTGCATCATCGAATATTCAGCGTGAACTAGCTAAAAAATATAATGTCACGACACGCTGGATTCGGTCTGTCCGTAAAAATCAGGTCAGTAAGACGCCAGCCGTTTCAAAGTATGACCGACAGCTCGATATGTTTGCCTGCTAATTGCTTTTACTTTTTCTCCACTGACCGCCTCCGGGCGGTTTTTTTATGGAAGTAGTTCCGCAAGGAATAGATTGCAAAATCATCAAAACTTACAAGACGTTAAATAAGAGTTTATTTCAATGTCTGAAGTACAAAAAAAGAAATTTGTTTTATCCAGGCTGAGCTTAAGCCGTCTTGAAGGTGTTCACCCAGATTTAGTCAAAGTGGTTAAACGAGCAATTGAAATCACACTACAGGATTTCCTGGTCGTTGAAGGCATTCGAACTGAAGAGCAATGCTATATCAACTATGGCAAAGGCCGAACATGGGAACAATGCACAGCTAAAGGTGTACCTGCAAAATATGCCCAGCCAAAACTTGCCAAAGTCACCTGGCTGACTAATCCACTTTCTAGCAAGCACGTAACTGGTAAAGCAGTAGATTTAGTGCCTTACCCTGTGGACTGGAATGACTTATCTAAATTTAACCAAGTTGCTCAAGCCATGTTTGCTGCTGCAAAAGAGTTAGGTGTGTCGATCCGTTGGGGTGCCGATTGGGACAATGACGGTAAATACCGCGAAAAAGGTGAATATGACTCACCTCATTTTGAAATTTGAGGAGCTGACTAATGACCCATAAAAAATCAAAAATTCCACACTCCTTAATTCAATCTCTTGTTGCTAAAGGGGTTCAAGAGCAGCTGGAAAAACGTTGTGATGCTGATTACCGCGAAGGTTATGAAGAAGGCCAAAAAGATCTGCAAGCCCTAGTTAATGCAGATGAGTCTGAAAAGATTCAAAAGCTGCGTTTATCCATTTCAAGTTTAGAAAGTCAGCTGGATCAACAGGCATTCACACTGAGCGAAAAAAACCGTTTATTGCATGATGCAACCAAACGCAATACAGAAAAAAATCAGAAAATCCTGGAATTGGAACGTCAGCTTGAAGTTTCAAAAAATAACTTTGAAACCTTCAAGAAGGAACAACAAAGTTTAGCGGCATTAGGTTTTGTGGATAAAAGCTTCATTGTCCACAACTGGCGTGACAGCTGGAAATGGCTCAGTAACTGGTGTTTTGGCTTGGTGATGTTCTTTGCTGTTACCCCGCTTCCACCAGAACTGCTTGCAGTACTCCCAGAACATATCCGTTTCTATGTGATTGCCTGGATTGCTTTCTGCGGCATGGTCGGACGCTATATCAATCAAAGCCATGGCATTAAATCATGATCCTTAAAGTCTTCGTTCGTAAGCGTATCGAGGCTTCTTTGGTGTATGCCCTCTTTGACATCATTGAAGGTATACGGCATTCGATCCAAAGCATCAAACAGTTTAATAAGAGAATAAAACATGCAAAAAGTAATTTTTTCAAAAAGCGCCATCATCAGTCTTGCAGATTATGTTCTGAAAAATTACGGGCACATCAGCGAGACGATTGAGGCTGGGATTATTGCCACCAAAAAAACTTATAGCAATTCAAAACTGACGGCTTTAGCAGTCTATGACATGTTGCAAACAACAGCTAAATATATGCAAGCAGTTGAGAATGAAGGTGTTCTTAAAGGCGTTGCCAAGAAGGAAGCTGTGCTTGAATTCATAGTTAAAGAATACTTAGAAACTCAAGATGAAATTAAACAGATCTGGTCTGGCTGGCGAACTACGGTGTCCTGGTTTATTGATCAGTTGATTTCCATGCTGAACAGTGGCCGTCACGTTCTTCAGGCCTTTGTAGGTTAAGGGGGAAATGTGGCGATTCAATTAGAAGCTTATCAATGGATCATGATCCTGATCTCGATCATAGGCACAGTTATTACGACCATTAAAATTTTATGGGGTCGAATTGAAGAAAACCTGAATAACAACTTTCAAGTGATGCAAAACAAACTTGAAGATGTTGCTAAGCAATCTGCTCAAAACTCGGATGACATCCGTGATCTGGAACGCAAGTTCTATAAGTTTCAGATTGATTTGCCACATACCTATGTTGCCCGTGAAGACTACATTCGCGGTCAGACTGTGATTGAAGCCAAGCTTGATGCACTGGCTTCAAAAATCGAGAACGTTCAAATACGCCAAGGAATGAATAAACCATGACAGATCTTGTAAAAGCCCGCCGGGAAAATATGCGCTGGTTGTTACTGAATGCACTAAACAATGCGCGTCCATTGGGGGCTATGGATGTACTCGTTCTAACAGTCGTGCAAGCCATTTATCCAGATGCCACCGCCAATGAACTGCATGCACAACTAGCATATTTAGAAAATAAAGAGCTGGTGGATATTGAACGGCAACCGGATGGACATTGGCATTCTATTCTCAATTCTAACGGGATTGATATGGTGGAATATACAGTTGATTGCCCTGCTGGTATTGCTCGTCCTACAAAGTACTGGGGAGGTGCATAAATGGCGAAGCAATCTGCAATTGATCAATTAGACGAAGCTGACCGCAAGTGGCTTGATGCTCGACTGCGTGACCAAGGTTTTTGTGGTTATGTGGAAATTGCAGAGCTGCTTGCAGAACGTGGCTATAACGTCAGCAAATCCAGTGTGCATCGTTATGGTCAAAAGTTAGAACAGAAGTTGGCAGCGGTTCAGGCATCAACCCAAGCCGCAATTATGATTTCAGAAGCCGCGCCTGATGACAGCGATATGCGTACACAAGCCGTACTATCCCTGATGCAAACGCAATTATTTGACACGCTTATTGCATTACAAGAAGCAGGTGCTGAAGGCGTCGACCCAGCCAAGCGTTTAGCCCTGATTTCACAATGTGGTAAAGGTATTGCGTCATTAGCTCAAGCGTCCATTGGTCAAAAGAAATGGATGCTGGATGTGCGTGACCGTGTTGAAAAAGTGGCGAAAGCTGTTGAGGAAATTGTTACTAAAGGCGGTTTATCGCCAAAAGCTAAAGCCACTATTCGTAAAGAAATTTTAGGGATTGCCAAATAATGAATGCACCTGTCACGCCAGTACTTGAAGCCGACTTTGATGGTGAAGTCCCTGCGGTCCTATTACCTTATCAACAAGAATGGATTGCAGATACAAGCCAACTCAAAGTCGCTGAGAAGTCACGTCGTATTGGTTTGACATGGGCAGAAGCTGCAGATGCTGTACTGGATGCGATGTCTGAAGGCGGTCAGAACTGTTATTACCTTGGCTATAACAAAGACATGACGGTCGAATATATACAAGCCTGTGCCATGTGGGCAAAGGCTTTTGATGCCGCAGCCACCGAAATTGAAGAAAGCGTCTGGGAGGATGCCGATAAGCACATTCAGACTTTTATCATTCGCTTTCCTAATTCAGGTAAACGGATTGAAGCACTGACTAGCCGACCGTCAAACTTACGTGGTCGCCAAGGTCGAGTAATTTTGGATGAAGCGGGCTTCCATGAGAACTTGGATGAACTGCTTAAAGCAGCTTTGGCACTACTCATTTGGGGCGGTTGCGTCCGTGTGATCAGTACTCATGACGGTGAAGATAATCCATTCAATGAATTAATCAAAGAGATCCGTGCCGGAAAACGAAAAGGTACGGTACACCGCACCACCTTCCGTGAAGCGGTTGATCAAGGTTTATATAAGCGTGTTTGCCTGCGCAAAGGCATTGAATATAACAAGGCTGAAGAACAGGCATGGATGGATGATGTCTATAGTTTCTATGGTGATGCAGCCGATGAAGAACTGGATGTGATTCCAAGTAAAGGCGGTGGCCGATGGTTAAGCCAGGCATTGCTGGAACAGCGTCAAAAAGAAGTTCCGATTATCCGCTGGTCTGCACCAAAAAACTTTGAACAATGGTCTGAAGAGTCACGGCATACTGAAATTGAAGTGCTGTTTGAGACTTTGATTAAGCCACTGATTGACTCATTGCCTAAGAAAGTTAAAAGCTTCTATGGTCTGGACTTTGCCCGTCGTTCTGACCTTTGTGTATTTTGGCCGTTAATTGAATACCAGGACACTCGCAAGCACTGCCCTTTTGTGCTTGAGCTTTCCAACATGCCGTACAAACAGCAAGAGCAGCTGTTTAAGTTGATTGCCAAAGCATTACCAAACTTTAGCAAGGGTGCACACGATGCCACGGGTAACGGTGGTTATCTGGCTGAAGCTATGCAACTAGCCTTTGGTGAAAAAATTGAAGCGATTCATCTAAGTGAAGGCTGGTATCGGGAACATACGCCACATTTTAAAGCAGCGTTAGAAGATGGTGATATTGCCATCATTCCAAAAGACAAAGATATTATGGATGACCATCGTGCATTTGTACTGGTGAATGGTGTAGCACGTATTCCGCAAAAGAGATCCACTGGTGCAGATGGATTAAAACGACATGGTGACAGTGCAATTGCCCACTTGCTGGCGGACTATGCCAGCAAGAATCCAAGTGCGGCGATTGAGTTTATTGCGATTCCATCCAAGGATGAGATGGAATTAGAAATGAATAATGAGGGTTATGATTAGGATAGGGATGTTGGATGTATTTAAACCTTTTGATTTGTTTAAAAAATAACTAAAATATTCAAAATCTTGTATGAAAATAATGAGGGTGTAATGAAAGGTACAATTTTAGCAAGCACATTTTGTTTAGTTTTATTGGCAGGGTGTTCAAATTCTGAAGGTAAAGCTGAACCGACAGCTGTGTCAGAAAAAAAGGTTGAAAAAGAACTCACTCAAGAAGAAAAAGATAAGAAGTTCGCTGAAAATGTTGCTTCTGCGTCAACCTTAGATGAAGCGGTAAGCCGAGCAGCTCCCAAGTTAGGAGTGGAATTTCAGGACAAGGAAAAAGATAGTGTTTCTCTGGGTGCAAGTGGCCTTATTTGGTGGGCACAAGATCACTTGGTATGGAGTTCATTTGATAAAATTCCAAGTACAACCTATAACGAATTTAGAAAAGACCCATTTAGCGAAAAGGGCAAAAAAATCTGTGCCGATGTTCGTGTATCTGAGATATATACCATACGAGATAAAGATAATGTTTCCTATTTTGCAACCTTAGTTGATCGAAAAGTGCCATCCCAGTTCTACCAAGCGGTTCTATTAAAATCTACAAAAAACATTGTTGAAGGCTCTAAAGTAAGATTTTGCGGGATTGCACTTGAAAATTATCAATATAAAAATATTGCAGCGAAATATACCAACTCAATTTTTATAGTTGGAATATTGGACATCCCTACTAATAAATAATGAAATTAAGCTTCGCTAAATGGGGGGCTTTTTTGTTTCAACTTAATGGAAGTACTTCCACAGCAAAACTGTACAATGCTAATTCAAACTAAGCACAATATCCGTATTGTGCTTTTTTATTATGGCTAAAAAAGATAAATCTCAGAAACAAGCGTTAGAAACCACTCAAACCGCTGACGTTGCATGGTTTCAAAACCAATGGCAAGAACACCCTGTTGTAGGTTTAACGCCTTCACGCCTTCACCAGTTGCTGTTAGGTGCAGAACAAGGCAGCTTACAAGCCCAAGCCGATCTATTCGCAGATATGGAAGAACGTGACGGTCATATTTTTAGTGAAATGGATAAACGTAAGAAAGGCGTTAATGGCTTGCCATGGGGAGTCAATCCCCCTAAAAATGCCTCTGACCAGGAAAAGAAAATTGCAGAAGAAGTCCAGGAATGGATCGATGAAATTCAAGACTTTGAGATGTTTCTTTTTGATGCCATGGACGCAGTTGGTCATGGCTACAGTTGCCAGGAAATTAAGTGGCAGCGCTTGGGTAATTTATGGCTGCCAGAAAGCTTTGAGTATCAGCTAGCACGCAATTTCATGACCCCAGTCAATCAGCCAAATGAACTTCGACTGAATGATGGTTCTATGGAAGGTGCCGAGTTCTGGGACTTTGGCTGGTTTATTCACCGCCACAAAGCCAAGTCCGGCTATATTGCCCGTTCAGGCCTGCACCGTGTATTAAGCTGGCCCTTCCTGTTTAAGAACTATGGCATCCGTGATGTCATGGAATTTTTGGAAATCTATGGCTTGCCGATCCGCATTGGTAAATATCCTGAAGGTGCAACGGCTGAAGAAAAAATGACTTTGCTTCGAGCCGTAATGAGTGTTGGACGTAATGCTGGTGGTGTGATTCCTAAAGGTATGACCATTGATTTTGAAGATGCAGCCAATGGTGATACTGACAATCACATGGCACTCATTAAATGGTGTGAGCAGACCCAGTCTAAAGTCATTGTGGGTGGGACATTACTTAGCCAGGCAGATGGCAAGACCAGCACCAATGCACAAAGCCAAACCCATGAAAATCAGTTTGAAGTCATTATGAAATCGGATGCCAAGCAGCTTGCCCGATCCATCAATGATTCGCTGGTGACGCATCTCATGCGTTTGAACTACCCCAATATCACCCCAGACCGTTATCCAAAGTTTTACTTTGATTTAACGGAAACAGAAGACCTCAAAGTATTTAGCGAATCCATTGGCGCCCTTGTAGATAATGGTATGAAAATTCCAGTACGTTGGGCACATGAGCGAACCGGTATTCCTATGCCTGCAGATGACCAGGAAGAAATTCTGCAGAAACAGCCTGCACAATCTGTAAGTCCCGCCCCTAACCTTGCAGCCAATACTTTTTTACCTCAGCTTCTAACGCAACGTCTGGCTGCCAATACAGTGAGCGTCCCGTTAGAAGACCAGGCAATGCAACTGCTATTAAACGAACAAGTAGAAAAAAGTCAGGCTGTATCAGAGCAGTGGCTTTCAGGTTTAGTCAAGAAATTACAAACCGGAAATGAAGAAGAAGTACTACAGCTGCTGTCGGATCTGCATCCGCATGATGATGAACCGGCATTGCAGGAAAAGCTGACTCAACTGATTTTTGCATGTGAAATGCTGGGCCGTTTAAGTGCTGAAGCGGAGGCTGAATAATGCCAACCCCTCACCGTCCTGAACTAAATGCCCTGTTTAATAAGCCTCCTGCAGATGCTATTGAGTACCTGCAATCCAAAGGCTACAAGATTGGCTGGGACTGGCATCAGACTTTGGATGATGCTAATAGCCGTGCATTTACTGTGGCTAAAGTCGCCAAGCTGGATGTACTTCAGGATATTCGGAAATCCCTGATTACTGCGTTGGAAAGAGGTCAGAGTTTTGAAAAATGGCAGGCTGACATTAAGCCTATACTTCAGGAAAAAGGCTGGTGGGGGAAAAAGACTGTGATCAATCCTGCTGGCCAGGAACAGGAAGTTCAGCTTGGATCACCACGAAGACTACGCACGATTTACCATACCAATATGCGTTCAGCCTTTAGTGCCGGACGTTATAAAGCCATGCTGGAAGCAACGGCAACACGGCCATTCTGGGAATACCGTCATATCACTATGGTGAACTACCGGGAAGAACATAAAGCCTGGAATGGACGTATTTTAAGAGCAGATGACCCTTTCTGGACGGTGGCCTATCCGCCTTCTAAGTTTGGCTGTAACTGTCGTGTCATTGCTAAATCAGCCAGTGAAGTCGAAGGTAAAGAGATCTTAAGCAGTGAAGGATATCAAACCCAATACTCTGAAAAAATTGGCGTAGATAGTTTTACGGGAGCAGATGTTTATGGAACACGGCAACGTTTTGACATTCCTACTCAAGATGGCACCACACTGACCTTTAGCCCTGCTGCCGGATTTAATAACTCGCCTGCCACCAGTTACGCCATGGATCAGGTACTGGCAAACCGTGCCACCAAGTATCTGGGCAATGAACAGGGGTTAAAACAGGTTCAGCAAATCATTACGGCACCAGTTCGGCAAAAGGCACATCATGCCTTTATTGATAATGCGCTGAGCTTTGGCAAGGCACAAGGTAAAACCAGCACTGTAGGCATATTACAGACTGAAGATGTAGTATTTTTACAAAATAAAGGCCAATCCATTGAAAGCCCGATCGTGACCATTGCTGACCGTCTATTGATTGGCAAAAAAGCAAAACGGCATGAAACAGCTGGAGATGCTTTAAGTACTGCGGAATGGCAGGAGCTGCCGCTACTCATCGCTCAAGTAAAAACTGTTTTATATGATGTAAACAATGACAGTGTTTTATATGTGTTTAGATGTATGGATGGTGAGGAGCAAAAAGTTATTAAGCTTTCTTTACGCGCTCAAAATGGCGTCATTGAAATTGTGAGTGTTTTTAAAGTGAAGCAGCTAGATATTTCAGCAGGTATCCGATCTGGACAATATGAAGTCATTCGAGAGTGAGATGGCGGCCGACTTGCACAGCATAATATCAATGCCTTGCGGCATTCATAACCTTTCTATTTGGAAACTACCATCTCAGAGTTCAGTATAGATTATGAGCATCATACAAATCAATAATGACGAGTTAGTCAGAAAGTTCACTAAAGTCGCTTTGGGATTGAGCCGCCCGAAGGACTTAACTTCAGCAATTGCTGGTAGCTTCCTCACCATTGTTGAAGACAACTTTGATGCCCAGGGTCGCCCAGCTTGGGCTGGATTAAGTCCAGTTACTGAGGCTAGACGTAAGCCAGGCAAAATTCTAAGCCAGTCTGGACAACTTAGAGACAGTATTCAGCCAGACTCTAACGATACTGAAGCCAGTATAAGTACTTCCGATCCTAAAGCTGCAACTCATCAATTTGGTGCCAAACAAGGTCAATATGGAAAATCCTCACGAGGTGGACCATTGCCCTGGGGGGACATTGCTGCCCGCTCCTTTATGCCTATGGATGAAAACGGCAATTTACAGCTTGAAGCCGAGAACGCCATTTATGACGATGTAGATTATTTTTATCAGAAACTATTCGATTGAACTAAATATAGCGTTAGATAGCCGTTAGATTGCTTTTGATGATCTTTTAAAAATGTATTTGATGAATCTTGAATGAAATATTTTTTGTGTCTTAAATCGCCTTACAACGGGAAATAGAAAAATACGCAAAATAAGGAAATTCTTCCAACCCTAAAACCCTTCTCTTTTTCTCATACTCAAACTTCTTAAAACCTGAAGCAGAAGTATGAAGCTTAAAACATTGATTGCTGCTTGCTCAATGAGTTTATCAGCACAGTCTGAACATTTCGTGATTATCCCTGAAGGTGAATTCAGCGGTATCGATGGTCGTCCATTTGATGCGCCGGCATGGATTTTAACTCCAGAGCGTGGTCATGAAATTGTCGCTGTACTGAATCAACGACACATTGACATGGTCATTGATTATGAGCATGCCACTTTAAAGGCAGTTGAAACTGGTGAGCCTGCTCCTGCTGCTGGATGGTTAAAACCCAATGGTTTTGTCTATGTGGAAGGAGTCGGAATATGTAGTACTCAATTTGAATGGACCGATAAAGCGAAAAACTTTATCGCTTCGGATGAATACAAATACATCTCTCCAGTGCTCTTCTACAACAAAACCGGTGCAGTTATCGGACTGCATAGCGTTGCACTTACCAATAAACCTAATTTAGATCAGTTGCCTGAAGCCAAACTTGCAGCAGCTGCTCAAAACTTTTTATCTCAAAATTCACAACAACAGGATTCCACAATGGAAGAGCTATTAGAACAGCTGCGCTGGATGCTGAATCTGCCTTTATCTGCAACAGCGGAAGAAATTATGGCAGAGCTTGGCAAGCTGCAGGCACAGATTAAAGAAAAAACAGCCGTTAATTTAGCTGCTAATGGTCAAAACTTATATGACTTGGTTAATGCAGCACAGTTAATTAAAGGTAGTACTTTAGCGGAACTAGAACCAGATCCAACTCAATATGTACCTATGGCTGTTCATAAAGAAGCTTTGGCCCAGGCAACCTCTGTAGCTGCCAATGCGCAAGCCAAAGAAGTGGATGACCTGATTTTAGCGGCATGTTCTGACGGTCGTCTGACAGGTAAGGCCACGATTGATTGGGTCAAAGACAAGGCCAAAACCAATCCGGAATTTGTGAAGTCTTATTTAGGAGACTTGCCCAAAATCGCGGCACTTAGTCAGCAGCAGACCAGCCAAGTGAATCTTGCCGCCAATCATGAACAGCCTGGTCAGTACACAGCTGAAGATTTAGCTGTAGCTGCACAAATGGGCATTGACTTAGGAGTAGCTAACGCATGAGCAGTATTTTAAGCGGATCAGACCGTCAAACCCCACGTCGTGATTTAGGGTTAATTGTGGTGCCTGTTAAAGCAAACGCCATTGTACGTGCCGGCTATATTGCAGTAGCGGGTGCAACCGGTTTTGCAGAAGAAGGCAAAACGGCCACAGGCCTAACCTATTTAGGTGTGTTTGACGAGACCATCGACAACACAGGCGGTGCAGATGGTGACTGCGTTGTTCAGGTTCGTAATCACCAGGCATTCTTATTTGACAATGCCAGTGCAGACAAGGTTACTCAGGCCTTAGTCGGTAAAAAATGCTACATCACTGATGCGCAAACCGTGTCAGCAACATCAGCAACCAACACTAAATCTGAAGCTGGCGTGGTTTTAGAAGTTACATCTGAAGGGGTATGGATCGCATGAAAATTAATGGCGCTGTAATTTCAGCACTCTTTTTAAATTTAAGCAAAGCTTTCACCGGTGCATTTACTGCAGCACCGAGCCAGTGGCAAGAAATTGCCTCTGAGGTGCCAAGCTCAGGTAAATACAATGACTATACCTGGTTGTCTAACTTCCCTGGCATGAAAGAATGGGTGGGTAAAAAGCAGATCAAAAAACTGTCTGAATACACCTATGTGTTGGTCAACAAGCCATATGAAGCCACCATTGCAGTGAAGCGTGATGACATTGAAGATGATCAGTTGGGCATCTATGCGGCACAGGCACAAGGTGCAGGTCATTCTGCAAAACAATGGCCGGATGAGCTGGTATTTGGTGTCGTCAATAAAGGCTTCACCGAGAAATGCTACGATGGCAAACCGTTCTTTGCTACAAACCACCCTGTTGGAAAAAGTGGTGTCAGCAATAAAGGGACGAAAAAGCTTTCAGCAGCTTCTCAAGAAGCAGCAATGGCTTCCTACGGTACTGCTCGAACTACCCTAATGAGCATGAAGGATGAAGATGGACGTCCGTTAAATGTCAATCCGAACGTGCTTTTAGTGCCACCTGCGTTGGAGGCGACTGCAAATGCACTGATCAATTCTGATCGTCTGGATGATGGCAAAGCCAACTTATATAAAGGTACGGCCAAAGTGATTGTTGCTGCTTGGCTGACTGATCCAGATGCATGGTTCTTGTTAGATACATCTAAACCACTTAAGCCATTCATTTATCAACCACGTAAAAAACCTGTATTTGTACAACAAACCAAAGTTGAATCAGATGCTGTGTTTATGGAAGGTGAATTCAAGTTTGGGGCTGAAGCACGCGGTGCTGCTGGCTATGGTCACTGGCAAACTGCCTATGGTTCTGATGGTACTGTAGCTTAAGGAGTATGTCTATGTTTGCAACGCTTGAAGCAATGACGGAAAAATTTGGTGTTCGTGAACTCATTGGCCTTACGGACAATGAAAAGCCTTATCAAGACGTAATTAACATGGACAAACTGAATGCTGCGATGGATGAAGCAAACAGTGAAATCGAAGGTTATATTGCTGCTCGTTATTCCCTGCCGTTGCAAACTGTGCCGCCATTTCTTAAGTCCTTAGCGTGCCACATGGCACGCTACCATGCCTGCACCGGGGCAATGTCAGATAATGATCCCATTAAAACCCGTTATGAAAATGCGGTTAAATCCTTGAAAGAAATTTCAAAAGGAACGCTTGCTTTAGGTGGTTCACCTGTTGGTGAAAGCACTCCAGTAAAAACTTCAAATAATAGCGTGGTGATAAACATTGGACGGCATGACTTCGGAGGTCGTGGATGGTGAATCTGGATTTAGGCACCATTGAGCAAGCCATTAAAGATGTGCTGGCAAAACAGGTTCAGAGCAGAGCATGGGATTGGATTCGAGAAATTAAAACCTATGGCGGTGAATTTGATGACGATATTTCCACTATCGTGAATCACTTCCCTGCTATCTGGGTGGCTTTCGTAGGCTCTGGAACGCCTAAAAAAAGCAGTCATAACAAGACTGAATATCCGATTACTTTTGTGGTTCTGGTGGGTGCTCAATCCGTTAGAAATGAAGAAGCCAGACGGCATGGTGCAGGTTCAGACATTGGCACCTTTGCCATGCTTCATCAGGTTCAAAACCTTTTGAT
This sequence comes from Acinetobacter bouvetii, assembly GCF_902753875.1. Taxonomy (GTDB): domain Bacteria; phylum Pseudomonadota; class Gammaproteobacteria; order Pseudomonadales; family Moraxellaceae; genus Acinetobacter; species Acinetobacter bouvetii_A. Next base: position 79,928 of record NZ_CADDTS010000049.1, read on the forward strand.
CGGGAATGATTTGTCATCTGAAGGTGTAAAAGGACTGAGGCCTTTAGAACTCGGCAAAACTAAAACCATTTTCAATACAAAAACTCGTAGCCAATCAATCAGTGTGTTGTCTCAAGAATTCACTACGCAATACACCATTACTGCTTCAGATTGGGACCGTGAAGAAGCGGAAACTGAATCTGAAATCCATAAAGTTAATTTTGATTATTACTTTCAGCCTAATGATACGCATGTTGATGAAAGTGATTTAGTCAATCTGAAGGAATAATAAATATGCCGCCAGTTCAAGCAGGTATTAAAACACCAGGTATTTATACTGACGTAAATATCAATACGCAGCGTGCCGGTCTTCCATCAAATGAACATAAAGTTTTATTTGTAACCGACGATGCAAAAATAATGACTCAGCCTGTTGCGATTTATGATGAAGCTGATGCAGCAGATAAGATTGTTGCCAACAGTAAAGTCGGCAAGATGATTAAAGCTGCTGTTAAAACGAATCGTTTGGTTGATGCCTATGCAATTACTTTGGCAGTGGATAATACAGATCCTCAAGTGCCATTTATTGATGTAGATGAAACCTTAGACATCATTTCACCTTTGGGTCATACCATTATTGCCTTAAATAGCGCACCGACTGTAGGTGATCAGACCATGGCATGGACTGACCATTTACACTTTGTCAGTGATGCAATTGAACAACGTCCGGCTATTTTGGTTATTCCTTTTACGGATATTGATGCAGCAACCGCATTTGCTGCCCAGGCTCCAATTGAAACAAGCTATCGAATTGTTGTTGCCTGTTATCATGGTGCCACAGGTCAAGAGGCTGAAATTGCTGGAGCAATGGCTGCTGCATTGGCTGACTCTAACGATCCGGCTGTACCATTCAATGGGGTAAATTTGGGTGGGGTTGAGCCAGTTGAAGACCGTTACAAACTCACTTTTGAACGTCAGGAACGCGCCCTTAAAGCAGGTGTTTGTGTGATTGCCACTGGTGCTGATGGTAAACCTGAAATTGTTCGTGCAGTGTCAACCTATCGGAAAAATCCAGATACCGGTTTAGCTGATGATTTAATGCTGGACATTAATGGTGCTTTAACAATTGATTACGTGCGTAAAGTCATGCGTACAGCTGCTTCTAAAGAGCGTCGTCGTAAAAATACCGCACCTCAGCGTCGTAACCTGCGTTCAATCTTTTTGGCTGAAGCATTAAAGCTGGATCATGCTGAAATTCTACAGAATGTGAAAGCAACAGCTGATCAATTGACTGTAACTGAAGATGCAACGGATCGTTATCGTGTGAATGTTTCGATTCCAGCTGACTGGGTGCGTGGTATGCACGTAGTTGCTGTAACGTTGAATGTTTATTAAATTGGGAATAATTTAAAATGGGTGATTTAATTATTGACGTGACCCGCTTAACCCAAAAACAACTTGAAGATAAGATTGTTGCAGTACGCTGGGTATTTGGTAGTGAGCTAACTCCTGACCGTTTTGCTGAAGGGCATGAGAATGATAAAAGTACCGATTGCTTAACCCTCTGTATTATTACTTTACAGAATGGTTATACCGTTACAGGACAATCAGCTTGTATTAGCCGTGAAGTCTATGATGTGGAAGTAGGTAAAGAATTGGCTTATAAAAATGCATTTCGTCAAATATGGGCTTTAGAAGGTTATCTTCTAAAAGAGCGTCTTTTCCGAGCCTCTCATTTGTTAAATGCGATTAATGAATAATTGCTATCGACCTAAAAAACCACCTTCACGGGTGGTTTTTTTATGGAAATATTTCCGCATTAAACATATATCAAAGTCTGTAAAAGTAAGTCATCTTTAATAAGAGGCTTTAAAAATGGCTGAAGAAGCTGTTGGATCAATCGTCCTGATTGTGGATGGCAAAGAATATGACTGCGCCTCATGTGAAACACAAAAACAAACAGGCCGTCGTCCAGTACCCACAATGAACCGTGAACGTCGTAATAAGTATCGTACTAGCGGCGTTAAATCATACACTTTAAATGCTGCAGTGATCATTCCTGATGGCAAAGACACCGTGGATTGGGACAATATCGTAGATGCCCGTATCTCTATTGAGTCCCCTACTGGTGGATTCCGTGAAACTTACATCGACTGTTCTACAAGTGAAGTCAGCGAGTCTTACAGTGTTGAAGGTGAAACCCGTCGTAACCTGTCTATGTTTGCTCTCGATATGCTTAAGGAGAGCATGTAATGGATCAGCTCAAAATTGAAGGCACCTTGCCTGTCGCATTAAAAAAGTTGGTGGGTCAAACTACAATTGAAAGTAAGCAAATTGTCATGAAACAGCTTACGGCAATCGAATACTATGATGCTCAAGCGAAGCTATTGCCAGGGCAATATATTGGCATTGGTGATCTGGTTGCCATGACTAAACTGGTCGATAAGGACGGCCAAGAGCATGAGATTACTTATGACATGCTTGGGCATTCGTCTAAGTCCAACCTGGACTATTTGAATAGAAAAAAAGAAGAGCTTGAAGCAAAGGAGCAAGCCGAGAGCTAAAACTTAGGGCACGGTTAATTCGTGCCCTTTTCGTTATAGGCATACCTTATGTAGAGGCCAAAAATATGCCTCTACATTTGGCCATGGCACTACTTAGTGATGAGCGGCTAGACAATACTCATCAGAATAAACCTCGTGAATCTAACGCTGTTCCACAACAATCTAACGTGCCTAAATCATCTGGCAATACCACCTATGTTTCAACTGTTCGCAAGCATTCAAAACCAAAGGCATAAACTATGAGCGGAAAAAATACTACGGTCTCATTAACGCTGCAGATTAAAGGCAATGCGGGTCAGGAAATGAAAAAAATTTCCGATCAGCAAATTCAAGCGACAACTAAAATTAATCAGCAATGGACACAGATCGGTTCCGCTAATGCCAAGTTTGTACAAACAGCGAAAGCTGGAACTCAAGCCACTGTCAATACGGCACGCGCAGGTGAAAATTTATTACGCACCAACCGGATGCTGGAGGGCGTACTTCGCCAGCAATCAATTCAGACCAAGTTGCAAAGCCAACAGTTGAAACAACAGCAATCTAGTGCTCAGCAAATGGCGAACTGGATGAAACAGGTCGCACAATCAAGCCGGCAAACCAAGCAAGAAGCCCAGCAAACTGTTTCACTCTGGCAAAAAGGTGTTGCGCTCGGCGGTGCTGCTGTAGCTGGTGGTGCTGTTGTTTCCAGTGCGTTACAAAAACCACGTGATTATGCACAGCAAATGACGTATATCACTGCAACCGCTACTGGTGGCCAGGGATTAACAGCAGAACAACGTCTTGCTAAAACCTCAACTTTTGAGGGGTTTGTAAAAAATGCTGTACGCAATGGCGGTGGGAAAAGAGAAGATGTTGCTGCTGCATTAAATGAGCTGATTGCATCCGGCAAGTATGATGAATCCAATGTTTCCTCTGCCCTTTTGTCTTCTTCAAAAACGGCTTTTGCTGCAGGTGCTGATACTGTTGATGCGGCAAAGATGACCATTGCCATGCAAAATTTTGGTGTTAAAAATCTTGATCTTGCTCAGGATAGATCCATGCGTGCAGGTCAAGTCGGAAGTTTTGAATATAAAGACTTGGCTAAATTTTTACCTGGACAAATGGCAATGGCAAAATCATTTGGGTATTCAGGTGATGAAGGTCTAGTAAAACTGTTGGCTTTAAACCAGACTGCAAAAAGCACTGCTGCTGATAGTTCTGAAGCTGGTAATAACGTGGTAAACCTGCTTCAAAAATTATCCAGCCGTGAATTGGCTGACACCTTGGCTGATAAGGTTAGCAATACAGATGGTCTACCGACAAAAGCTGTCAAGAATAAAAAAGGACAAGTCGTTAGTCAGGAATTTGATTGGGCCACTTATTCCACCCAGCAGCGTGAACAGGGTGTATACGGTGTTGAAGCTTTCGTAAAGTTGCTTGAACGTCAATTACAGGGTAATGCTCAATATACCAAACTGCAAAAAGAAGCGAATGCAGCAAAAACTGATGAAGAACGCAAAGCCAAACTTGAAGATATGAGCAACATTGCCATGGGCAGCGAGTTAGGACAATTTTTGGCAGATCGTCAGGCTTTATTGGCGGCAATGGCTGCTGTCTATAATAAGGATAAGACAGTTGCCTTGGAAAAAGAAATTGGTAATGCTGCAGGTACTGTTGATTCCGACCTAAGCATGATTAAACAGACTGAATGGGCTAAAGATCAAGCTGCAGATCAAGAAGGCTTATTTGCTCAATCGAAAGCTTATGATTCAGTATCTGAAACGCTTGGGAAGGTAAAAGAAAATATTACAGATTGGGCACAAAAGCATGAGGAGTTGGCTGCTAATGCATATAAGGCTTCTGTTGCATTGGCTGCCGTGGCAGCAGCAGGAGCTGTAGGTACTGTTTTAGGTGGTGGTAAAGGTGGTGCGGGTAAAATGTTAGGTGGCGCAGCAACAGCTGCACGTGCAGGTGGAAGTCTGCTGGCTACAGGCGCAATGAGCACAGCAGGTCAAGTGGCTATTGCCGGTGTCGCTGGTTATGGAATTGGTACTGGTATTCGTGGTGCCTATATGACAACTGAAGCAGGTCAAAGTTTTGATGACAAACTTGGTGAAAGCATCACTAAAACGCTGGCATTTTTTGGTAATGATAATGCTAAAGCCGCACTAGAATCCCAAGCTAAGTACGATGCCATGATTGCCCAGCAAGAACAGTCCAACAAACTAGCATCCGATTTATCTGGTAAACTCAGCACATTAATTAGTGTCACTCAAAACAATAAACCGGTCATTAATTTATCTGGCAGTCCACTCATGCAATCCATGTCTTCTACTTCTTCAAATGAAGAGAAGCGACATGGGGCACCACCCGCCTATTTAATGCGGAAATAAGGAAGTGTTTCCACGCTTAAACCTTTGATTAATTCATGAAAATAGCCTCACTAGATGTGAGGTTTTTTTATGGGTTGGGCAACTGATTTACATGATGCAAGTTTTCGCGGGGTACAGTTTGAATGTACAACGATTAACGACTCTTGGTCTAAAACTATTGCTGTCCATCAAGCACCCTACTCTAACGATGCTTCTGTAGAAGATATGGGTAATGAACCGCGTCGAATTTCTATTCAGGCACTTTATGCAGGTGAAGACTATCTAACCTGGCTAAATGCCCTTTTAGCAGCTTTACAAGAAAATGGACCTGGTGAACTTATCCATCCAATTTTTGGCATCTGCTACGCTCAAGTCACAAACCATAGTGTCAATCATGATGTTGATAATTATGACTCTTGTTCATTTTCAATTGATTTTGTGATTGCACAAAGTCAAAAGAAAGAACGTTTTATTCCAGTAAGAACACAAAACTTTATTCAGCCGATTGATATTATTTCAAACCCTGCTGAAGCATTTAAGAAAGCGTTAGAAAAGCTAAAGCTAAACGATAAGAATGCATTTTTTAGCGTCATTAATAAAGTTCGTACTGGCTTACAAACCGTCCGTAATATTATGGGCATCGCTAAAAATGCCATCGAAGATATTTTATCTCCAGAGACCTGGGCGACTGGTTTAATTGATGACATCACCAAGCTTGTTACTTTCGATACCAGCATTTCGGCCATTTCAAAATGGCGTGAAGTAATTAAGCGTATTCAACGCTTTGATAGGCTTTTTGATACTGATGATACTGAGCATGAACCTGCTGAATTAAAACAGTTATGGCGGGCTACCCAAGTTGCATCTGTCATTGCCATCTCACAAAGTGTCGTTGCAACTGTGCGTAATGAAATGGCACAAAATCAGGAAACCAGTTTTACTCCAGTTGAACTTGCAACGATTCGTCAACAGAACCGTCAAACCCTACAAGAAGTCATTAATCTTGAACGTGAACAAAATGTTTTGGGTATCGATGCTGTTAGCCAGATTCAGGTTTATAAGGACATTGCTGATCAGGTTCATTTACAAATCCAAGAACTCATTGAGATCCGTCCGCCAATTACAACTGCACGTATTCAAGTGCCATGTACCCTTCATTGGTTAGCCCATTTTTTATATGAAGATATGGAACGTGCTGGTGAAATCCGTCGTTTAAATCCTGATTTGGTTAACCCTGCTGTATTGCAGCCTGGCATGGAGATTACGATCTATGCTCGATAATACGGATACAGCAATTCGCTTGATCATTGGCGGCTTTGAGATCAATACTTGGGATGATGCTTCTATTGATAGTCAGATTGATACGCCAGCCGAAAACTGGAGTTTTAGTCTATTCAGTGAAGATGATTTAGAACTTCCAGAGTCAGTTAAAGCCGGCGCAAAAATACAAGCCTACTATGGGAATGAGCTAATCCTAACCAGCATTGCTGATGCTGTTGAAGAAGGCTGTGACCGTACTGGATATGCCCTTAAAATCTCTGGCCGTGATTTGGCAGGTCAATTAATTGATTGCTCAGTTCCTGTCTTTAATGGCCGTCAAATTAACCTGGAAGAACTGATTAATAAGTTTGTTTTATCAGGCAACTTAAGCAGCTTATTTTCAAAATTCAAAATCCAGAATAATAGCTGGCTAAAAAATAAAGTCTCTGTTGAACCAGGAGAATCATTATGGGATGCCATTGTAAAAGCAGCTCAAGTGACTGGTCAGCATGTATGGCTTGAGCCAGACGGAACTCTTGTTATTGGTGATCCATTCAAGGATGCTTATCAAGCTAGTACCAGCCTAAAATTAATAAAGTATGACAACACCAATAATGTACTGGATGCACGATATACCGAAGATATCTCTAACGTATTTACTGACATTAAAATTTTGAGTCAGGATGCCAAAGGTCAACATATTTTAGCCAGTGCTACTGCGGATACACAGTTTAGTCATAAGCGTTTAAAAATCGTTTCATTAAACGATGTTGAAACTAAAGCTGAAGCTGATGCAGCGTTAGAAAAAATTAAAAAAGATAACAATCTTCAAGCTTATTCCATGCTGGCCACTGCGTCTGACTGGACGCTGGATGACAAGGTTTTTTCAGCGGGCTGGTATATCAATTTCCAAACCAATCGTTTAACTCGCGCAACAGCAAAATGGGCTGTGATCGGGCGCACCCTCACGTTATCCAGAAGCGGTGGTAAGAAGACATCTCTTAAATTGCATCGTCAAGGTGATTGGGCACAACCCCTACTCTATAAAGAGCCTCAAAATACCACGTCAAAAAAATCTAAAAAGACCAAAGCCACCAAATTAGATAAGGATGAAAAGAAATGATTGAAGCTGTGCAACGCCAAATAAAAAAAGGTCTTGGTCAAATTAGACAGTCATTCCTTGGGATTGTGGCACGGGGTAGTTCAAAGAATCTTCAGCTAACAGGCTTTGCAGATGAAGTGCTGGATGAAACTGAACTTTTACAGCAAGTCGGTTTTAGTTCTTACATCCCAGATGGTTGCCGAGTGGTGGTTATCCCTCTCCAAGGCAAAACTTCACGCTCCATTGTCATTGCCACTGATGGTGCGCCAATTGTGGTTGAAGTTGCTGAAGGTGAAACCTGTATTTATGACCAACACGGCCACAGCGTTTGGCTGAAGGAAGACGGCACACATATTAAGGGTGATTTGTTTGTGGATGGAAATCTTCAATCCACTGGTGATGTATCTGATAAGAAAAGCTCCATGCAAAAGATGCGTGAGATTTATAACGGCCATACCAATGGCAACACACCACAACCAAGCCAGCAAATGTAGGTGATGACATGGCAACGATCAATTTAGAAACTCGTGATTATGTGCTGCTCAGCCTAGATGCTGCATTCATCAATGACGATGTGCAGTGTGTTTGCCTGCGCTTAGGCATTCATCGTGGGAAATATTGGGCAGATCCTAATCGCGGAAGCCGACTTTATACCTTAAAACAATCTAAAGACTTAAGCCGGAATGTTCTATTAGCTAAGCAATATGCAGAAGAAGCGCTTGAAGATTTAGTACCAGGTCGTTTTGACTCTATTGTGGTCAATGCATCCCAGTCGGAACAAAGCCGAGTTGATTTAACCATTGATGTGACACGCCTTACAGGTGAAAGCCAAAAGATTCTTTATTTTGTTCCAGTTGGAGGCTGAGCATGTATTCAATTCCTACTTTTACTAAATTGCATCAAGTTGTTGTTCAGGAAATCCGTAATCCAACTGGCTTAACGATTACATCAGATTCTGATGCATCCATCCGTACTGATGGTGAAGTTTCATTAGTTGAAGGCTTATATCATCACCAAGCTTATATTCTACGTCAGCTTTTTGTTCAAACTGCAGATGAACCTTATTTATATATTCATGCTGAAGAACTCAGTGTCCCGCGTTTAGGCGGTACACGTGCTGCTGGTACGGTTAAAGCTAAATCTAACGCGCAAATTACCATTGAAGCCGGGACAAAAGTAACCGATGGCAAAGGTCATTTCTGGAGTGTTATTTCTGAAACTGTAGTTCAGCCAAATATTACAACTGAAATTAGCGTAAATGCTGATCAGGTGGGTGCTTCCTGGAACTTTAGAGGTACATCTTTACTTTGGGTCAGCCCAATTGCAGGCCTGAGTGGAACTGCTGAAGTCATATCCATTGCAGGTGGCTCTGATGAAGAAGAGCTTGAGGCATGGCGTGCCCGTATGCTTGAAAGCAAACAGCTTGGACAGGCCCGTGACCGTGGTTCTGACCTTGAACGGGCCATGAAAGGTGTTCCTGGCGTAGATAAAATTTATATTTATAAAAAGCGTCGTGGCTTGGGTTCCATGGATGTCGCCATCACTGCGGTCGGCAGCCCTCCCACATTGCCCACCCAGGCCTTAATAGATGCGGCTCAAATCGTATTAGATGAAGAAGCCGGGTTTTGGGCGGATTGCCGAGTGTATTCACCAACCGAACAACTATTAAATATCAGTGCTGTGGTGAAAGGTGCTGGTGTGAATTACACAGACGTGGAAACGACGATCCGAGACTATATGGCTGAACTTGCTCCTGTTGAAGAGTATCATGCCAATACTTTGGTCACTCGAATTATGGCTTTAGCAAATGTCGAAGATGTCACCTTAACGCCTAATTCTAATGTTCAGCCGATTGTGAACTGGATGTACACCTATTGGTTACGTGCCGGCACTGTCACAGTGAGTGCTGCATCATGACCTTAGAACAAACGACCGAGCTTTATGCATCAGTACTACGTCAATTACTGCCAGTTGGTGGTTATGACAATTCACCCAGTACCACTTTAGCTATTGACGTCTATGCACATGCCAAACTGTTGGCACAGGCAGATTTAGATGCCAAACGACTGTTAGGCATTTTGGAAGCAATTCCACCTGAGCTGATTGATGAATATGAAGCAGAATATGGCTTACCGCTGAAATGTACTGTAAATGCTAGCCGAACTGTTGAAGAACGGCTTCAGATTTTAAACTGGGTGCGTACCAGTCGAAATGTATTGAATCGGGCTTATTTAGAGCAGCTTTTAGCTATTTTTGGTGTGGTTTTAATAGATGTGGTGAAGTTTAAGCCTATGTTATGCACCGCAGCATGTGATTCTCCAGTCAATACAGAGCAGCTACGCTATAAAGTCTTTTTAAGACTTCAGTATCCAATGAATGCGGATATGAACTGCATTATTGAAAACTATTTATCAGGATATTTACGTATTGAATGGATGGTTGATATGCCTTGGGGAGATTGGATTCTTAACCCTGGCGTTACTGTAAATACCACCGGTATTGCACATTACACGGCATATAAAACAAACCAGCGTGAATACTATGATAGCAACGCAGAATTAGATTTAACTGAAGCAATTGTGCGTTCATTGCATGATGCCAATATGCAACAGTGGCAAGCGGTGAAAGATGCTTGTAGTGCATTAACATCAGGTAAAACATGGACTTTTGACACAAATAATGAAGTTATCAAATACATTAATAGTAGCTTAAGTGATGATTGTAGTGGATCAAAATGCCCGACATCAGAATATGTGTGGTACGGAAGAGATACATTGAAAACAATCGCATACTTTACTGAAATAACAAAAGCTGAGAGTGTTTGTCAAACAATAAAACCCGTCGGTGCTGCTGAATATCGATATTTAAATAGTTTTGATGTAATTTCATTTAACTGTGCATATGGTGGGAACAAGGGTTCAAGCTACTGGAGTAGACAAGAAAATAATGCTTATGATCCATCAGCTCTACCGAATGAAACCCGCTTAACTTTCGGTGAAATAGCACAAAAAATCATTTCAAACATTCAAAACTCAAATCAAGCAATTTCACTACTTGCTGAAACTTATGCTGAAGCAGTTGCAAACAGTATCTTCAGCACAGACGAATCAAAACAGTTTGTGAAATTAACTGATCTGTTCTCCCAACTCGAACTCAATAAAACATTAAGAACTTAAGGAACTATCATGAAACGAATTGATAGCGTAAACGCTCGCGCTGATGTAAACGGGACCGGTAAAAAAGGCTTTCATGACAATGCGGATTTGGCGGGTCAAGATGCGACCTATTTGACACCGGGCTGGTTAAATGCGATTCAGGAAGAATTGGCTAACCTACTGGAAATGAATAGCAAAGTTCTGAATGCTAATAACAATGCACAGTTATATGATTTATTAGCAACTGAAGAAAGTTTATTGGCACTCAGTTCCGCTGTTGAAGATCGCCTACAGCAAGCTCAGCAGGATCAGGAAACAGCTGACAATATCTTGCAAACCCAGTTACAAGATGCAATTGAGCTGTTGCAACAACAAATTTCCAATTTATCTAGTGGCCTAGCTTCTCTTTATCCAAAAGTGATTATGGCGGGTGTAATTAAGCCAGGACAAGCTACTGAAATCAAAAAGCCTGATGGCAGCAATATTAGCTTTCTTGATACCCGCTATGCTATTCAGATCATACCAGAAGGCTACCATGAAGGTTGGGGCATTTCACGACAAGATAATAGAATTGGTATTGATGTTTTTAATCGATCTGGTACTGCCCGTGTTGGCTATTCAGGCAATATTAACTGGTCTATTCTCCAAACTGAAGGCCTGACTTCATCAGCCGGGAATGGTGATTATGTCTATACGGGAACACCTGTAGTTTTCCCAATTCTAGCTGGAGAATCCAAGTCATTCCTATTGATTGGTGCCGGTGGCGGGGCTGGTTCATCACGTTATGAAGATCTAGTGGCAAACTCAAATCCAGCACAACTCAAAGGCGCAAACGGCCAGGATACTTATTTATCCATTGATGGTACTGCTATTGTATTTACAGCTGGCGGCGGTAAAGCTGGCGTAGGTGGTGTAGATGGTGGATCTGGTCAGTACATCAATGGTACGGCTGGTGAAGGTGGCTTGTGGACCATAAGTGGTGAATATACTTCTGCTACTCGAACCAATGGCCAGGCAGGTAATGCAACAGGTGCTAATCATAAAGGTGCGAAAACGGATTCAACTGGACGCGGTGCTGGTGGTGACGGTGCAAATGGTTATTTGACTGCGACTGAAGGCTTTGGCGGTGGTGCGGGTGAAGGCGCAAGACTTTCTATTATTTATACCAATAATACGGCCAATACTCAGTATGCACGTTTATATGTGGGTCAGTCTGGTAAAGGTGAACAATCTTTATTAACTACAGGTGAAAATGGTGCTGTGGTCACACCTGCTAACTATATAGTCGGTGGTGACGGTGCAAATGGTTTTGCTCGTGTATCTAGTGCTGTTTGATCTATAGTCATCTAACGCTTTTGATGTAAAGCGTTAGATTTTCATTCAGTGCAGAATAACTGCAATTTATTCAGTGCAAAATAAAAAGCAAATTAGTGCAAAAAAAGCCGAAAACTTACATATTCCGTGGGTAAAATTTTCCCTCTTTTTACCCATAAATAGCAAAAATCAGGTCAGAACGGTTCAAACAGTATCGGACAATCAAGGCAATAAAAAAGCCCTTAAATATTGATTTTAAGGGCTTTTTTACATTCAGTTGGATTTCTCTGAATTGATATTTGGTGGAGGTGGCGGGAGTTGAACCCGCGTCCGCCAGCACTACGCTCGAGAATACTACATGCTTAGATATCGTCTATTGTTTTAACTCTTTGTGACCCGACGAACAGGGTACAAATCGCGATCCTCTAAGTTTAGTACAAAGCCCCGAGGCTTGGCTTTATACGGACTTGTGTGCGTGCGCTTCAGTCGGACTCTCTAACCACAAGTATTCGGAGAGGCGGACAAGCTGCCCTTAGGCAGCTAGAGCGTATGATTCGTCGTTTGCGACTATTAAAATGCAAATTTGATTTACGAGAGAAAATGCGCTCTCGACATGCATCTATGAGTTTCATCACCAGCGTCGAAGCCAGAAACACCCCCAAAGTAATCACAATCATAGCATAAATGTTCAAATCTGCAGCGCGTTTTTTAAACATTTACACAAACAGATGCGATTAATTCAATAATTGCGCTAATATTTTATTTTTCAAGTCCAATAAAAGAAAAATTTATGAGCTATTTACTTGCACTCGATCAGGGAACTACCTCTAGCCGTGCGATCATTTTTAATGAACAAGGAAAAGTTCATGCAACAGCTCAGCGTGAAACGCATATTTCAACCCCACATTCAGGCTGGGTAGAACAGGATGCACAGGAAATCTGGACCACGCAAATTGCTGTGGTACAACAAGCTCTTGCTTCGGCGCGTATTCTGGCCAAAGATATCAAAGCCATTGGTCTCACTAATCAGCGTGAAACGACTGTGGTTTGGGATAAACGCACTGGTAAACCGCTGGCTCCTGCCATTGTGTGGCAAGACCGTCGTGCAACTGAATGGTGCAGCCAACTCCTACAACAAAATTTGCAGAATAAAATCCAGCAAAAAACCGGTTTAAGAATCGACCCCTATTTCAGTGCGGGAAAACTTGTGTGGCTGCTGGAAAATATTCAAGGCTTACGTGATTTGGCCGAGCAAGGTCATGTAGCCTTTGGTACCGTCGATAGCTGGCTCATGTGGAATCTGACTCAAGGTGCAGAACACGTCATAGAGACCAGTAATGCCTCGCGTACCATGCTGATGAACCTGCATACTCAGGCTTGGGATGAAGAGCTACTGGAGCTGTTTCATATCCCGCATTCGGTTTTACCTCAGATCATCAGTTCAGACAGCTATGTGGCAGACACGGCTACAGGCTTGCTCGGCGCCAATATCCCCATTATGGGCATTCTAGGCGATCAGCAATCGGCACTTTTTGGGCAATCCTGTTTTGAAGTGGGGAGCGCAAAAAATACTTATGGGACGGGTTGTTTCATGCTGTTTAATACCGGCCATGAAGTTCAGTTAAGTCACAACAAACTCTTGAGTACTTTAGCCTGGCAATGCGGTAAAAAAACCAGCTATGCCTTGGAAGGGAGCGTCTTTATGGCCGGAGCCATTGTGCAATGGCTGCGTGATGGTTTAGGAATTATTCATAAAAGTAGTGAAGTCGAACAGCTGGCTTGCCAAGTAAAGGATACTGATGGCGTGGTTCTCGTACCTGCTTTTACTGGACTGGGTGCGCCGCATTGGGACAGTGAGGCTCGTGCCCTGCTCTGCGGCATGTCGCGTGGAACCAATAAAGCCCATATTGCCCGTGCGGCATTGGAATCGATTGCCTTTCAGGTATCTGATGTCCTTATGGCCATGCAATCCGATATTACCCATCCCTTAAAAGAACTGCGTGTCGATGGCGGTGCAAGTAGCAATGATATGTTGATGCAATTTCAGGCTGATATCTTAAATGTGCCTGTCCTGCGGCCTAAAATGCTGGAATCTACCGCTTGGGGAGCTGCAGCCATGGCTGGATTAAAATCTGGGGTATTTTCCAGTCTTTCGGATATTTCAGCCTGTTGGCAACTAGAGCGTTCATTTGAGCCCAAGATGAATGAAGATCAGCGCCAGTTTCATCTAGACAAATGGCAAACGGCCTTAAAACGGGCTAAATCAGATATTTAATACCTTTAAATTCTAGACTTCTTTCATAAATCATTTTCCAATAACTATAAGTTGTTTGTACTACCAAAATAAAAAAATAGATTTTAGCAGGTATTGGATTTATGAATGTGGCATGGATGCCACACGTTTCCCATCCCTTGCGCTGCATTTTAAAGCAGTGCTTAAAACTGGCTCAGGACGTCGTGTATGGGAAACAAAAGGTTTTTGTCGACTTTTGACCTTTCAAAAGTCGAGATATTGCCTACGCAAAAACATAAAAATTTAATCCATCAAATGGGGCCGTACTGATTTAACAATAATCCAAGATTAAACACCTTTTGATTTATGTAAGAAACCTGCTTATCCAAAACTGTAAAAAACCGCTTCGAAAAGCGGTTTTTTTATTAGTGTGCATGACCACCACCGGTGACACCCACTTTCGGCCGTGGGCAGAGCCAGATGATGAGTCCAGCAAAAATAAATACCATCGCCAAAATTAAAAACACATGGTTTGCCGATAAGGTCGAGGCTTCTTTATCAACCAGACTGGCAATATAACCCAAACTGCTTTCCGGGGTCATTCCCCTTTGGATCAGGGTATTTTGCACTTCATCGACATGTAAAGTTCCGACCATTTCACTACGTGCCACTTTGCCATGATCATCCCAAATAGTAACGGCAATAGAGGCGCCAATGGCTCCAGCCATGGTTCTGAGGAAGTTCATCAGCCCCGCAGCCGAAGCCATTTCCTGTGGCAATACAGAAGCCAGGGCCATATTGGATAATGGAATAAAGAAGAACGGTACAGCAAAACCTTGCAAAATTTGCGGGAAAGCCAAGGCCATAAAGTCTGCTTCTGTGGTCCAGAAGGCCCGCATCAGGGTCACACCACCCAGCAGACATAATCCAAAACTGGCCAATGCACGCTGATCATATTTGGTCGCCAGTTTGGCCACAATCGGAGACATCAGCAAACTGCCGAATCCCATGGTCGCGGTCAGATAACCAGCCCAAGTGGCGGTATAACCCAGATTGATCTGTAACCATTGTGGAATCATGACAATACTGCCAAAGAATGCACCAAAGCCAAAGGCCAGAGCCAAGACGGAAATGGTAAATCCACGATATTTAAAAATCTGGATATTTACCACCGGATGGCGTTCGGTGAGTTCCCAAATGGTAAAAATGATGAGCCCAACCAAGGCGATAATCGCCAGAATGACAATAAACGGATTGTTGAACCAGTCACGTTCATGGCCTAAATCCAGCATCAACTGCAATGCCCCAATCCATAAGACCAGCAGCATTAATCCCCCCAGATCAATTTTAAGTTTGTTGGTTTCCGTTTCAGCAGGTTTCAGCAAACGCATCGCGGCGAGTGCACAGCCAATTCCGACCGGAATATTGATAAAGAAAATCCAGTGCCAAGACCAGTTATCACTAATGGTTCCGCCCAGAATAGGCCCTAAGATCGGTCCCACAACGGTAGTCATGGCCCACATCCCCATGGCCTGCGACTGTTTCTCCGGTGGAAAAATACGCATTAGTAAGGTTTGACTGAGTGGCATAATCGGTCCGCCAAACAGGCCTTGTCCAATTCGGCAAAATACCAGCATTTCCAGACTGGTGGATAAGCCACACAATACCGAAAATAAGGTAAAGCCAAACAAACTGATCACAAAGATGCGGACTGTACCAAAGCGTCCCGCCAGCCAGCCGGTTAAAGGTACACAAATGGCTTCGGCAACGGCGTAGGAGGTAATGACCCAAGTCCCTTGCGATGCAGAAACGGCAAGGCTACCGGTAATATGTGGCACTGAGACATTGGCAATGGTCATGTCCAGCACGACCATAAAGTTGGCAAAGGCCAGTACAAATGCCGCCAGCAGTAGGCGGCCACCGGTCAGATTCGGTATCGGAGTGTAGTTATTCATAAATGACTACTTCGAAGACAAATCGATCTTCGCTTCCATGGACAAGCCCACCCGTAACGGATGTTCAGCCAATTCTTTAGGATCCAGCTTGATGCGAACTGGCAAGCGCTGAACCACCTTAATCCAGTTACCCGTTGCATTTTGTGCAGGAATTAAGGCAAAGGCAGAACCAGTTCCACCAGAGAAGCCCTCTACCGTGCCATGATACTCAACAGAATCGCCATACAAGTCAGAGGTTAACACCGCTTTTTGACCCGGACGGACTTTCTCCAGCTGGCTTTCTTTAAAGTTGGCATCGACATACAGCTGTGAGGTCGGAACTACCATCATCAAGACTGTCCCCGGTGCCACACGTTGACCGACCTGAATATTACGGCGTGTCACCACACCATCAAAAGGTGCCTTGATTTCAGTCCGCTCCAGATCCAACAAAGCCTGTTTCAATTTGGCTTGTGCAACCAAAACATCGGGCGTGCTATTTTCATTAGCACCACGAATCAGTGCTTCATTGGCCGCCAAATTACTTTGCGCCGCTTTTTGGCTGGATTTGGCTTGTGCCAGACCGGCTTGAGCCGATTCATAACCAGCCTTAGCAGTATTGAAAGCACTTTGTGCGGTACTGAGTTCTTCTTTAGAAATGGCGCCAGAAGCACTGAGTTTTTCACGACGATTTAAATCATCCTGAGCCTTGTCCATTTCAGCTTTGGCCTGAGCCACTTTAGCTTCGGCACTGTGAATGGCATCATCACTGACAAAAATTTGTGAATTCAGCGAGCTGCTATTGGCTTGGGTTTGTTTGTATTGACGTTGTGCCTTGATCAGTTCCGCTTTGGCTGCCGCCAGCGCAATTTCTGCATCACGATGATCGACCTGAACCAGCAACTGCCCTTTTTTGACCGTTTGTGTATCACTCACCAGTACCTGTTCAACCTGTCCCGTCACCATCGAGGTGATGGAAGCTGTTTCTGCGCCCACATAGGCATTATCGGTATCCACAGAATGGCTGAGCAGTAATTTCCAGATGGCATACAGAATTGCAGCAATGATTAAAATCAGCGCGACAAAACCCAAGGCTTTTTTACGTTTGGCTTTTAAGGCCGCATCTGAAGCGGGTTCATCTTGTTTGGTTTCTGGCAGGGTGTTTTGAGCATCTGTCATCAATATATCCTAAATCCAACAGACTTGGTCACCAGCCATCCTCAGTGCGAATCATTTAAATCTACGCACAGAGACAATATTTGTCTTAAGATGTGGATGAGAAAGTCATTTTTTTCAATTTTATGGCGTGATTTTAATGTGAAAGTTTCATGATTTGAGAATAAAAATGTAACTCGTCAGTCTTAAAAACGAATCCAGCATTCAATGGCGATTAAACCGCCACGCCATGCTGGGAAAATAAAGTTTTGCTACATTTGCAATTAGTATGCATAAGACGCGATTGCTGTAGCAATTTGCTTCCCTTCATCATTCACCAAGGTCATGCGCATGGTGCATCCCTTACGGCCCAAGCGTAGCGTCTCGGCACGTGCAGTAAAGAACTGGCCACGGCCCGGTGCCAGATAATCCACCCGCATATCCACCGTTGCCAGACGCGATACTTTTTTAATGGTTTCAGGTAAATCATCTGGCGTTGCTTTTCTATACAACTCTCCCATGGCTGTAATGCCGCCAATACTATCCAGAATAGTGGCAGCTACACCACCATGTAAAATCTGGAACGCGACATTGCCAATCATGAACGGCTGCATTTCAATATAGGCTTCAATTTGCCCATCCACTACCCGCATGGTCATGCCATTATGATGAAAAAAAGGAGAACTATTAAATGCCTTGCAGAGCTGCTTCAGCACTACATCAATATCCACCTGCGCGCCTAAATGAATATTGCCGGTCCAACTTTTACTTGCTTCGTTCGCCATTTTTCCGATTTTCCTTATCGAATAAAAATCTGTTAAACATCACCCAAAAACATATTCTAGGGCTACAATAGCCCAAGTTTAATACTGATTATTGAGATTGTTATGACCTATACGTTCAATCGTCCAGCATTTCCTGCCACCCGCATGCGCCGCATCCGTAAAAATGACCAATTACGTGCCATGGTGCGTGAAACCCAGCTGACGACCGATCATCTCATTTACCCAGTATTCGTACTTCCGGGGCAAAACCAAACCCAAGACATTCCAAGCATGCCGAATGTACAGCGCCTTTCTGCTGATTTACTGCTTAAAAAAGCCGAACACTTACTGGAACTGGGTGTGTCGAAGCTTGCATTATTCCCGGTAACTCCACAAGAAGACAAAAGTCTGTTGGCTGAAGCGGCTTGGCGTGAAGACGGTCTGGTACAAAATACCGTTCGTCTACTGAAAAAAGAATTACCAGAAATGGTACTGATTACCGATGGCGCTCTTGATCCTTACACCACCCATGGTCAGGACGGCATCATTGATGACACAGGCTATGTGTTAAATGACGAAACTGTTGAATGTCTGATTAAACAGGCACTCAGTCATGCCGAAGCCGGTGCAGATGTCGTGGCGCCAAGTGACATGATGGATGGCCGTATCGGTGCAATCCGTCAGGCTTTGGAAGCCAATGGTCATATCTATACCAACATCATGGCTTATTCAGCCAAATATGCGTCCAGCTTCTATGGCCCTTTCCGTGATGCAGTCGGTTCATCAAGCAACTTGAAAGGCGGCAACAAATACAATTACCAGATGGACATTGGCAACCGTGCCGAAGCCCTGCATGAAATTGCACTGGATATTCAGGAAGGTGCAGACATGGTGATTGTGAAACCGGGTATGCCTTATCTGGATATCGTTCGTGAAGTGAAAGACAACTTTGGCGTTCCGACTTTCGTGTATCAAGTTAGCGGTGAATATGCCATGTTAGCCGGCGCCATTCAAAATGGCTGGCTATCCGACAGCGTGATCATTGAAGCATTGATGAGCTGCCGCCGTGCTGGTGCAGATGGTATCTGGACCTATTTTGCAGAAGAAGCTGCGCTTAAACTGAAAGACATGAAATAAGGATAATTGGCGCACGCGATGAAAATTGCCATTATTGGAGCAGGCATCAGTGGTTTGATGTCTGCTTTAGAGCTGGTGGAACAGGGATGTTCCGTGATGATTTTTGATCAGCAGCAGGCGGGCAAAGCGGCCTCTTGGGCCGGTGGAGGCATTCTCTCCCCCATGTATCCCTGGCGCTATCCACAAGCCGTGAATCAGCTGGCACAATATGGCAAGTCACTGTATTTAGAGTGGAATGAAAAGTTAAAACCGGTTTCAGACATTGATTTTGAAATTCATGAAACGGGTTTGCTGATTTTCGATGAAGCCGATTTTGAAACCGGTCTGAATTATGCCCAGCAGTTTCAGGAACCGATGCAGCAATGTGAATATCTACAACAAGAACAGATCGAACAGGTTAATCCTTTCATTGATTCCAAATTTCAACACGCGATCTATTTTCCGCAAATTGCCAATATTCGAAATCCACGTTTACTACAGTCCATCACCCATTATTTAAAACAGCATCCGCAAGTGGAATTTATCGAGCATTGTCCGATTGAACAATTCCAGATGGTGAATGGCAAGGTTCAATCTATTGTTGCGCAAAATAGCCAAACTTATGAGGCAGACCAGTTTGTGATCACCACCGGGGCCTGGTCGCAGCACTGGTCTGAACAACTGGATCTGGAAATTCCTGTTCATCCGGTTCAGGGGCAAATGGTGCTGTTTAAAACCCCGGAAAACTGGTTGCCGACCATGTGCATGAATGATGTGATGTACTTGATTCCACGTCTGGATGGTCATGTGGTGTGCGGTTCCAGCATGGCAGATTGTGGTTTTGATACCACCCCGACTGCAGCCACCAAGCAGAAGATTTTAGATGCCTGTTTCGAGATGGTGCCTGAACTGGCCGAATTTCCGATTGAAAAACAATGGGCTGGTTTAAGACCGGGTTCCCCAACCGGTGTGCCTTATATCGGGAAAATGCCGGAGATCGATAATGTGTGGGCCAACTTCGGCCATTTCCGTAATGGCCTCTGTATGGGACCGGCTTCTGCACGTTTACTCAGACAGTTGATGCTGAATCAAACCCCTCTGACCCATCCTGCGGCCTATAGTACCGAGCGGCTGAAATCTGCGGGTTTAATGGCGCAGTAAGACTTCTTCCAGTGCCATTTTTAAAGTTGGATATTTAAACTCAAAACCGGCCTCTTGCAGAGCTTTGGACATTACATATTGACCATTGAGTACTAGTTGCGATTGCTCACCGAGCATCCATTGCAAAACAAAAGCCGGTACAAAAAACCAGGGGTTACGTTTTAAAATCTCGGCAGCGGTTTTGGCAAACTGCGCTTGTGAAACCCTTTCTGGCGACACCACATTAAATATGCGTGCCTCGGTTTCATGCAGCATTAAAAATTCGATCGCTCGCAGCACATCTTGCACATGCACCCACACCACCGGTTGTCGCCCATGGCCAATGCGTCCTGCAAGATTGAGTTTAATCGGCATGAGCATACGCGGCAGAATCCCGCCATGCTGACCAAACACGATACCGAGTCGAATAATTCTGGTCTTTTGCTGGCTAAAACTTAAGGCGGCCTGCTCCCATAACTGGCACAGTTCCGACATAAAAATGCCTTGGGGTTCAGACTGTTCGGTACAGATATTGGACCATTGTTCGGTCGGGTCGATACCATAATAGCCCACAGCAGAACCGGAAATAATCCGCTTCGGAAAAATCTGTCTTTTTTCCAAATAGCGATAGAGTTGATAGGTGGTTTCCACCCGGCTCTCAATCAATACCTGCTTTCTTTGCGCAGTCCAACGTCCCTGACCAATGCTTTCCCCCGCCAGATTGATCACATAATCAATCCGGTCGGTTTTCAGTTCATCTAAATGCTGAATCCAGCTGAGATCCGGATGATTTGAGCGTTTATTTTTCTGACGGGTCAGCCCCACCACGGCATAATCACGTTCCAGCAAATAAGGCAGCAAATGCGAGCCGATAAAACCACTACCGCCGGTAATCAAAACACATGCTTTTTGCATTTTAGCGTCTCGCCTGTTTTTTCTTATCTATAGAACAAGACTGTCTAAAACTCAAGCATACATCGGTGTCGTTTAGCCAAACATTTTTTGCGCCATGCGCTGGGCCTGTTTGCCATAAAACCAGTAGGTCAACAGATAAAGCGGAATGGCAACGAGCAAGAACATGATCAGCACAATACTCATAAATTGCGGATTCTTGAGATATAAAAGAAAATTCTGCCAGATTTCTGGATCATTCTTGGCAAACAGGACAATGCCAAGCAATAAAAAGGCCAGGTTGTAACCCCAGAAAATCAGGGTAAATCCCAAGGTGATTTTTTTTTGTTCTTGAGCAGTTGGAGCGCGTTGTTGTTGTTTTAAAAACTTATACAGCACTAAAATCATGGCTGTTAAATAGGGTACGATGGTCAGAATTCCGCCCATACCGGTTGGCAGTAAAGCAGCCAGTACACCGCAGATACAGGTAAAAATAAAACAGAATAAAAAAAACCATAAAAAATATCGAGTTAGTGACACGATGGGCCTGCATGAGCAACTTTTAGATGACCAGTATAAAAAAAAATGAATTTTTTTTCATTTTCTTGTCAACCAATCTGTAAACGGCTGCGTTATATAGTGTACGAAGTTCATAAACCGTTAATTTGTACCGGCATCCACAATATTTTCGGTGAACTTTTTCTAAAGCAATAAACTTGGTTTCAAGTTTTAGTAAGGAACAGCAGCCCGAGCTAAAACTTGCAACAGATTTTTTGACCGACGATTTCATCATCACTCGAATCGTCGGTCTTTTATTTTCTACATTCTATTTTAATCTTATGTCAGTCTGGAATATACAGACGATCTCTATCATGCTGACTTAACTCGAGTTCAACAGCTTACAATCAAAATGAGACTCGGAAACGTCATCCACAACCTGCGTGTACTCTGCATAATGTTGTTTCTGCGAAATAATGAAAAAGATTCAAGCGGTGAACAGGTTTTTTTAGATGACAATGGTTTTCTTGCGGACTCAAAATATATTTTGAGAATCCTCATGTTAACCTCTCAAAAGTAGAGATATTGCCTATGCAAATACATAGAAATTGAATCCATCAAATGATGGCTGTGCTGATTTAAAAAATCTAATATTAAATATTTTGATTTATGAAAGAGATCTATTTATAAAATAATAAATGAGTAAGCCATTCACAATTGAGTCCCCCATACTGAGATTTATTTCATCCCAAAAATTAACTTCAATCCCAACAGCGTCATAATTCCACCTGCGGCGCGGTCAAAACCTGCTTTAAACTTCAAATAGACACGGCGCGGTTTTTCTGCCGACAAGGCAACCGCCACCAGTGAACACCAGCCTGCATCAATGAAGAAACACAACAGCGGTAACACGACATAATAATAGGTCGGAATTTCTTTGGGTAAAAGCGCAGTAAAAATACTCGCCAGCACAATCGCAATTTTCGGATTGGAAAGCTGAGTAATCAAACCAGTACTAAATGCACGACGTAGCGACATTTGCGAAGCTTGATGCTGCTCCGTTTCAATCGGCTCTTTGGCATGTTTAATAATTTTAAACGCCAACCAGAGCAAATAAACACCACCACAGATTTTTAAAGCCAAATAAGCCGAAGGAACAGCCAATAAAAAGGCTTGCAAACCTAACACTGCCAATAAACCAAAAACAGCCGCACCAGTACCCGTGCCTAAAGCGGTAAACAGGCCATGCTTACGTGAAATAGCTATTGAATTTTTAGCAACATAAATAGATGTCGGTCCAGGACTCATTGCACCTAGCATTAAAGCAAATGCAATTGAACCCAAAATCAATACTGATTCCACAGCAACACCCATCCAAATAAATTAGGTGAACATTCTACAATTTTAAAAACTGAATATCTCGCTATATTTGGCTTCATTTTTTAAATTTTAACTTCTAATTTACTAGCATTTGACCAAATCACACACAGAATCATATGCAAATCGATATCTATCCCGAATAAATATCAAAAGCCAAAAATAAATTGAGCTCGATATAAAATTAATAAAAAATTATTTGATACACAGAGATTTCAATATTCACTCAAACTGCGATTGATTTAAACAGATTTACTTTTCTATGTTGGACTGAATTTCACGCGCGCTAAGCTGAGAAAGACGATAATCCTGATCATACACAGGCACACCGCCAATCACCATGCTGCGTACTTCTGTTTTCGGCTTATTGTAATCATTTTTGGCATCGCAAGCAGTCAGCAATAACAGCAAGCAACTACAGACAGCCACGGATAGCTTTTTCATCACATATCCTCTTTTCATCCTTGTTATGCTCCTAGATTAGCATTAATGTAGATTTTTTGATCATATTTTTTTGATTTAAAATCAATTGATTTATCAAATTTACAAATTGATACGAAGAATAATATTTACAACGGACAAAATTGTCCGTTAAATGCATGAATTATATTTTCAGACTCTATTTGCCTATGTCTACTCGCCAAGAGATAGCAGCACAAAACCGCCAAGCTTTTTTGGATGCGGCCATTCATGTGTTTCGCCTGCATGGGATCAATGCACCTCTGCAATTGGTGATTGATCAGGCACAATTAGGACGTGCCACTTTCTATCGAAATTTTCAGGATCGTCAGGCATTGGTGCTGGCACTGATGGAACAGGCCTTACAACGCCTGGAAAGAAAGGCCGAATACTATGCCCAGTTTAATGATGGCCTTATTCAACTCCTTGAAAACCATGTTGAGAATCTACCCTATTTAACCGCCTTAATGGAATATTGGCGGGTAATTGGGCGTGATGATCCACGCATGATCGAAATTTATCAGCATCGTAATGCCATTCTGCAACCGCTGATTGACAAGGCCATTAAACATAATGTTTGTCGGGCCGATTTGACCACGCAGGATTACAGCATGATCACTGCCATTTTACGCAGTTCTTTTCAAGGCTTGACTGAAACTGAACAGCGTCATCTGGCTAGCCGTGCCATAGATTTATTGTTAAACGGCATCCGGATTTAAGAGTCTGCATTATGGCCAAACAACCACGTTTTCTTGAACCCGTACCCGATTGGACGCCTGAAGAGAAGCCAACACTGCCCGGTTCACCAGGGGCAATTCTGCATTCTCCCCCCAAACGTTTGCTGTATTTTATTATAGGCGTTTTTGTTGCGATTTCTGCGGGTTTGAGTAATGGCTTTATTATGGCAAATTTACCAGCCATTCAAGGTGAATATAGTCTGACGCCTATAGAAGCCGCCTGGATTCCTGCAGTCTATGTTATGGCCAATGTCAGCTCGAATCTGATTTTATTTAAAGCGCGGCAACAGTATGGGCTACGGATTTTTTCAGAAATCGGACTGGTGATTTTTATTGCCGTGCTGATTTTACATTTATTTGTGCGTAATTATGAAATGGCACTGTTTGTGCGTTTTATTAGTGGTCTCACCGCTGCACCATTAAGTTCGCTGGGCATGTATTACATTATGCAAGCCTTTAAGCGTGTGGATATGGCCAAAGGTTTATATATAGGTCTGGGCTTTCAACAATTGGGCCTGCCTCTGGCCTGGATTATTTCCCCTGCTCTTGTGAACGTTAATGATTGGGCGGTGCTTTATACTTTTGAACTTGGCTTAGCCCTATGCTGTCTGGCCATGGTAGTCTCGTTAAAACTGCCCCGCAGTATGCGAATTCAGGTGTTTGAGAAACAAGATTTCTTCACCTTTTTCTTGCTGGCTCCGGGTTTTGCACTGCTGTGTTTTGTTCTGGCTCAGGGACCTATTTTATGGTGGTTTGATTCGCCTAAACTGGCCTATGCCTTAATTGCCAGTTTTGTGCTGATTGTAGTCGGTTTAGTCTATGAGCATTATCGGGTCAATCCACTGATTATGACGCGCTGGTTAGGCACCAAGTCAACCTTGCAATTCATACTCGGAGCACTACTCATACGTTTCATCATGTCAGAACAAAGCTATGCTGCGGTCAATTTTCTCAAGACCATGGGTATGGGGCCTGACCAGTTTGTTCCCTTCTATGTGGTCATTTTCTTTGGTATTGTCGCCGGAACCCTTTTTAGCGCAGCAACTTTTTCCCGCAACACCATTATCCTGCATTTGCTGTTTGCCGAACTGCTGATCTTGGTTGCATGTGGGCTTGATTACAATCTAACCAGCGATGTTCGACCCTCCAACTTCTTTGCCAGCCAGTTTCTAGTCGGTTTTGCCGGAGGAATGTTTATTGGTCCCTTGTTGCTGGTCGGTGTGATGAGTGCCTTACAGCACGGTCCTACTCATATGGTGACTTTTGTAGTGCTGTTTTCAGCGACCCAAACCTTTGGCGGCCTGCTCGGCTCATCTTTCTTTTCTACTTATCAGCAACAGCGTACCCAGACCTATCGTGCGGAATTAAGTAGCCAGCTAAATCCAACCAATCCACAGGTTGCGCAGCGACTAGCGATCTATCAGAAAAGTACAGCCAGTACCGTCAATGATCCAGTATTGCAACAAAATCAGGAAATGAAAACCATGAATCAGGTGATCAGCCGTGAAGCACAAGTGCGTGCCTATAACGATGTGATCGCCTTAAACGGCATATTTGCAGTTTTCCTGTTGATGTGGGGTGGATTCAACATCGCACGAGCAAAATGGCGTGGTCGTAAAGAAACCGCACAAGCCTGAATCATGAAATATAGAAATTAATCGAGAAATAAAGATGCCACAAGATCAAAGCAATAGTGAAAATAAAGCCAATCCAGCTGTAAATAAAACAGATGAAACAGCAGCAACGATGCACCCGCATGATGAAACACCAAGTGCCTCAGAACCAAACTCATCAACAGCACAGCCGCCTGCGACGCCTGATCCATCTAGCACAACTGAACAACCTTCCAGCAAGCTGATTGCAACAAAAAAATCAACTTTGCTGTGGATGTTCCTGGTGCTGATTATTGGCATTATTGTGATTATGTGGGCGTGGCGAATCGGTCCATTTAACAGCAGTGTTCAGCAAACCGACAACAGCTATATACGCGGTCAAACCACAATTCTTTCATCGCAAATCAACGGTTATGTTAAAGATGTGCTGGTGAAAGATTTTGATGAGGTGAAAAAAGGTCAGCCTTTAATGCATATTGATGCCACGACCTATGACCAAAAGGTAACTCAAGCCTCATCATCGGTAGATCAAGCCAAGAATAGCCTTGCCAACCAGAGCCAGATCATTGCACAGCGTCAGGCCGATATCGTGGCAGCTCAAGCCAAGGTTGAACAGGCCAATGCACAGTATCAACTTTCGCTACAACAGCTATCTCGCTATCAACAATTAGGCGATAGCGGTGCGGCATCTAAAACGGAGCAAGATAAAATTGCAGCCGATGTCAAAAACAATCTGGCCTTGCTAAAACAGGCTGAAGCCAATGTACTCGTTGCACAGCAAGCCTTTAAGACTGCACAAGTGGCTGCCAGCGGTTTAAAAGCTCAGGTTAACAATGCACAAGCGCAACTGGATCAGGCAGAAACCACCAAAAACTACAGCACCATTGTGGCCCCGATGGATGGTCAGTTAGGTGAAGTGACTCCGCGTATTGGACAATACGTTGCCGCAGGTTCACAGCTGCTCTATCTCATCCCGAAAAAAACCTGGTTGATTGCAAATTTTAAAGAAACCCAGATTGCCAATATGCATATTGGTCAGCCGGCAACTTTCACTGTAGATGCACTCAATCATCAACAATTTAAAGGTCATGTCGAACGCATTGCTCCAGCGGCCGGTTCTGAGTTCAGTGTCATTAAAGCCGATAATGCCACCGGCAACTTCACTAAAGTGGTACAGCGTATTGCGGTCAGAATTGCCATTGAGCCAAACCAGAAAGGGATTGAACGACTCCGTCCGGGCATGTCCGTCGTCACTTCAGTCGATACAAAGTCCTGATCAACATCAGATGAAATATCTGCATGCCAAATTGCGTACAATACGAGGGAATATTCATGAATGGTAATGAAATGTTTGAGCGTATTGCGCAATCAGTCGCCTACCAAAAACTGAATCTTGATACTGATCTAACGGTCACGGTTAAACGACTGGATCAGATTCATCCGCAAATTTCCGGCAATAAATTTTTTAAACTGAAATACAACTTTGCTGAGGCAAAACGCCAAGGTTTCCATAAAATCTTAACCTTTGGAGGCGCTTATTCCAATCATATCGCCGCGACTGCTTATGCAGCGCAGCTGTTTGGCTTTGAAAGTGTGGGCATCATTCGTGGTGAAGAACTTAAAGTTAAAGCACTCAATCACACACTTGCCACGGCGCAGCAGTTTGGCATGCAACTGCATTTTGTTTCACGTGAACAGTATCGGCAAAAAGATCAACCTGAATATCTGGCAGCATTAAAACTGCACTACCCAGAGCATTACCTCATTCCTGAAGGTGGCACGAACACGCTGGCTATTCAGGGCTGCAAGGAAATTTTAACGGCTGAAGATCGGCAGAATTATGACGTGATCTGCTGTGCCGTAGGTACAGGCGGAACCATTACCGGGCTGATTGAAGCCAGTGCTGACCATCAAACCGTGCTGGGTTTCTCTGCCTTAAAAGGTGATTTTCTACAGCGTGAAATCCAGCAATGGACCACGAAAACCAACTGGACAATGACCGATACCTATTGTTGTGGAGGCTATGCCAAAACCACACCTGCACTATTTCAGTTTATGCAATCCTTTGAAGCAGAGCACCATATTCCTTTAGAACAGGTTTATACCGGTAAAATGATGATGGGCTTAGTGGATGTGATTCGGCAAAATCACTTTCCTGCACAGACACGGATTTTGGTCATTCACACTGGCGGCCTGCAAGGTCAGATGACCAACCAAGATCAATCCTGAAATTGATGGCAAAATTGTCTATAATGCCCTGCTTTTATCTCCCGCGAGTTTGTCCATGTTTTCAAATCAGTACGATGTCATTGTTTTAGGTGCCGGTGCATCAAGTCTGATGTTGGCCTACATGGCGGCACAGCGTGGTCGTAAAGTTTTGGTCATGGAAAAAGCCAACAAAGTGGGTAAAAAAATCCTGATGTCGGGCGGCGGTAAATGTAACTTTACCAACCTGTATGTCGAACCTGAAAACTTTATTTCCCATAATCCGCACTTCGTGATTTCAGCCTTGACGCGCTATACCAACTGGGACTTTATTGGGCTGGTTTGTGAACATGGCATTGAATATGAAGAACGCAAACACGGCCAGTTATTCACCTTAAATGGCGCCAAAGAAATTTTGTCCATGCTGCTTGCTGAATGTAATAAAACTGGCCGAGTCGAGATCAAGACCAGCTGTGAAGTCAAAGCGGTAACTCCTGTGGATGATCAGGGTTTTCAAGTGGCAACTTCTGTCGGTTATTTTCAGGCTGAATCTGTGGTTGTGGCTACGGGCGGTTTATCTGTACCGACACTAGGCGGTTCCGGCATTGGTTATGACATTGCTAAACAGTTTGGGCATTATGTTCACCCCACTCGCGCAGGTTTGGTGCCGTTTACCTTTTCCGACCAATTCAAGGAAGTCACTACACGCTTAAGCGGTAATGCGGTCGATGCTACCCTGTCTAACGATTTAAACAGTTTTACTGAAGCCTTGCTGTTTACCCATCGTGGTTTAAGTGGTCCAAGTTCACTGCAACTTTCTAATTACTGGAATGTCGGACAAAGTTTTCATATCAACTTCCTACCGTATCTCGAATTAGTGGATTTCTTTAAAACGAAAAAAACCAGTCAGCCGAAAGTGTTGCTGCGTACTTTATTAACTGAACATCTGCCTAAAAGCGTGGTGCTGGAACTGCAAAACCTGATTTGGGCAGAATCAGCCGATATTGCCATTGCCAATTTAAGTGATGAGAAACTGGAACAGATCGCCCAGCGCTTACATGCTTTTGAAGTGAAGCCCTCTGGTACAGAAGGTTATCGTACTGCGGAAGTGACCTTAGGCGGAGTGGATACCACCGAAGTATCCTCCAAAACTATGGAAAGCAAGAAACAGAAAGGTTTATATTTTATCGGTGAAGTATTAGATGTATCGGGGCATTTAGGTGGTTTTAACTTTCAATGGGCATGGTCATCTGCACATGCCGCATCACAATATGTTTAACAGCAATCCTGTCTATTCAAGATAATCGGTACGAAGTAAATGAACCTGCGAATTTTGCTGCAAACGTGCAATGGTCAAGTCCATTTTTGCCCTTGCAGCTGTGACATATACAGGTTGATTCTGCGCTCGTCTTTGAATAACGAGTTTTACGACCTTAGTGAATAACATTACATTTCTCCTATTATTATCACACTTCACACATCCTATTATGCGAAGTACATATTTCATTTTATTAAAATAAATATTTAAATTTTATGAAATCGTTGATTTTATAAATAGCATAAAAATATTCTAAAAACGATTATTTTTTAACTATTTTTCATCATTTTTTTGCGGTGACTGTTCTGCCAAATCCTGTTTTAACTGTTGCTCAGCCGGCTTGGGTTTAGCAAATACAAATTTATAGGCACTCACAAAAAATCCTGCCGTAATGCCGGCAATCACAATCGGCGCGATAAACTTATTTGGTGGTCTTTTCGTCATATTGATTTCCACTTCATCGGTTCAAAATCGATCACATGACTGTGATCGATTTTGAGTAAAAGTTAAAGTTTATTTTGAGTCATCCTCAGGATGAATATCAACATCCTGCTCAGGCTCACCTGTTGAACCATAAGGGTTATTCAATGGCTTATGTTCAGGGTCAACCTGAATGCCATTATCAGAGGGATTCAAACGCGCTTCATTGCTTGAATTATCCACAATGGTTGATGGTGGTGTAGCAACGGAAGTACTTGCAGGCGTGACTGGTGCATGCGGTTGATAATCCGGATTGGGCTGCTGCGCATCTTTTTTGCATTTATCAATCAGATCGGTCAAAACCCGTTCAGCTGGCTGACGACCGCCCAGGCCAAAGGCTAGAGCAAAAGCCACCGCAACAGCGCCCAGCGTTAAACCAAAGGCCAGATTAACGATGGAATCGGCAATACCCATGGCACGTAAACCCATAGCAATCACCAGTCCCATAATTAGAATACGCACCAGATTGGCCAACCAGCGGGAACTGTTATATTCACCACGACCAATCACTTTCGCCACTAAATTTGCGAGCCAGAAGCCAATCATCAGAATGACCGCACCCAATATAATATTGGCGCCAAACTGGATAAACATGGCAATCAGTGCACTGATCTGTTCAAAGCCCAGACGATTCGCTGCTTCTGAAACCGCAAACAACATGGTAAAAAACACGATCAGATAACCCACAATACAAGAAACTTTGGTGTTACCTAAAAAGCGCTGTACATCAATTTTCGCTGGTATTTCATCTACACCAGTTCCCGCGACCACATCCACCACCAGATTGGCAACAAAGCGAGAAACTACATAAGCCAAAATCAGGATCAAGCCTGCCGCAATAATATGCGGAATGGCATTCATAATTTCATACAACATCGCGGTCGCAGGTTGTGAAATGGCTTGAATACCCAAAGCTTCAAAGGCAACGATCAGTGAGGTAATAATAATGATAGCAAAGATAAATGAACCCAACACTTGCGGTAAGTTGGAGTTCTTGAACAAGCCAATTTTCTGTGCCTGCTGTTGCAAATTCAGGCTGCGCACCAAACCTTCAATAATGCCACGGACAATTTTTGCCAAGATATAACCGACAAAAATAATCACCCCGGCAATAAAGATATTTGGCAAGAATGAAACAGCTTCATTGACCATGTTCTGGATTGGATACAACAGTCCATTCAAGCCCAAAATAGACAGTACAATTGGTAAAAACAGCAATAAAATCAGCCAATACACAATATCGCTAATATTTTGGCTAATTGGACTGACACCAACATCTGCACTCAATTTTTCATCCAGCTGGGTGCGATCCAGTAATTTTTGCAGTCCCATCTTGACCAGATTTGCCACAATCCAGCCCACAAATCCGACCGCGATAGCAGCCAAAAGCTGTGGAATAAACAATAAGAATTGCTGGATCATATTGCTAAATGGTCCACTGACACTGGTGAGATTCAGTACATTAAGTGCGCCAATCACCGCAATGATCATTACAATCCAGAAAACGATCCGCGACACAATACTTTCTATATTTGAACGATGTCCTGTGGCATTCGAAAGTTTCTGATTTGTCCCGAGTTTTTCTAAAACTTTTTTAATTCCTGCTGCAATAATCAGTGCAACAATCCAGCCAATCAATAAAATAGCAACAGCGGCTAAAACAGGATGAAACTGATTCCAATAATACATGGCATCGAATTCACCCCCTCTAGGGCCTCCAGAAAAATATTCATTCATGTTGTCACTTCCTCTTGTTATTGCTTAGTGAAGTTCTATTGCAAACAAATTGTTGTGATTTTGAAGGGTGTTTAATGACCTAAAATGATGAAATTAAAACAACATTAGAATTTGATTATTTTTTATTCAATACAAACCATCACAAATACAACAAAAGCGCACATTAGATTGCAAAAAAGCCCTAGCCTTCTCAGGCTAGAGCTTTGATCACCCTATCGTTTCGGGTTTGAATTAATAGTCTTTGGCAGTAGCCGTATTGCTGTCGGTAGCAGTCGCTTCATCCCCAGCTGTACCTGTGGTGGTGTTATTTGGAGTCGCAGGTTGAGCGCTAGGATTTGGATGTCCTGGAGGAGCATCTTGAGGATTTGGCTTAGTGTCCGCAAACATATACACAAGTAATGCAACGAAGAACACCCCCACAAGAATTAAAATATAAACAGGTAAACGCTTTTTTTGCATTTTTTCTTCTGGAGTCGTTACATGAGGCGGCTTATTGAAATCGTGTGTCATCTGCTTCCCCTCTTTTTATGTCGTTTCCGTATTTTTATCTTAGCAACACTTAGAGCAAGCTTATGTATAAAAGCATAGTGACATGGTGAAAACGTGTAATTTTTACTTAAAATAGCGCTTGAGAAAAAGTTGTTATTTAAAGATTTTTTAGCGTCAGAAAACAATCTGCCCGTTCTTTTAACTCTCCCCTGTTCACATGCTGAAATTCAGCTGATTCAACTTTAAACCGCTAGTCTCATCAGCTTAAAAAAGCCGTTCCAGATGTGTCGTTTCCTGAGCTTCAACGGTCATTTCATGTTCATCTTTCAGTTGTACCCCGGACAGCTGCAACTGTCGTGACTTTCTCATCAAGGCTATTAAACGCTGAATGGCAATCTGGCTGGAGAGTCCGGCCGGACGCACATTGGAAATGCAGTTACGCAGCGCATCATGGCAACCTTTATAGGCATTCCAGGTGTAATAAATTCCCATACTGTCGGGTGAACTTAAACCCGGACGTTCACCAATCAGCATGACCAGCATTTTGGCTTGTAAAATCTGTGCCACTTCATCACCCAAAGCCACACGGCTACCTGTAGCAATGATGAGGGGGGCAAGTGACCAGCCTTCATGGATACAGGCTTGCTGTAATTGTGCAATAAAAGCTGGGGCATTATCTTCAATGGCCCGTGCAGACAAACCATCACTGGCAACAATCACCACATCATCGTCATCTGGGTACTGCAATTTGTATTGCTGCAATAATGCTCTAGAGGGTTCCGACAGTTGTCGACCCAAATCCGGACGCTTTAAATAACAGTCCTTGTTTTCTGAGCAACTTTGAATATACAAAACGTCGCTGTCGAGGTTTGCCAATTTTTCGGTGAGTGACGCCACATCCAGTATTTTTAAAACCGCATCTTTGGCCTGTGCATGGGCCAGTTGAAATTCCAGCAAGGGTTTGGTGGGCTGACTGCCACCTGCGCGTCCCAAGGCAATCCGGGCATCGGTAAACTGTTTCAGTTGCTCCCAGTCATTGGTTTTCAGTTCAGTCTGGAATTGAATATCGTATGCTATTTTCATCATTCAACCCTCGGCTCAGGACATGATTAAACGGGAAAACTTTTCCGGCAACTGGCTGGGCCATTGCAGCTGCGATGCCTGCTGTTTCAAAATGCCTTGCTGCTCCAGCCAGGCCGCAAATTCAGGCGCGGGCTGCAAGCCCAATAATTGCCGGATATATAAGGCATCGTGGAAAGAAGTGGTTTGATAATTCAGCATCACATCATCTGAACCGGGAATGCCCATAATGAAATTGATGCCCGCATTGCCCAGTAAAGTGAGCAGCACATCCATATCATCCTGATCGGCATCGGCATGGTTGGTATAACAGATGTCGCAGCCCATCGGTACACCTAATAGCTTGCCGCAGAAATGGTCTTCCAGCCCAGCCCGGATAATTTGCTTGCCGTTATACAGATATTCAGGGCCGATAAACCCGACCACAGTATTGACCAAAAAGGGCTGATATTTTCGGGCCACCGCATAGGCACGGGCTTCTAGCGTTTGCTGATCGACTCCATGATGAGCATTACTGGATAAAGCACTGCCCTGTCCGGTTTCAAAATACATGACATTTTGCCCCACCGTCCCTCTGTTCAGACTGAGCGCCGCTTCATAACCTTCCTGCAACAGGGCCAAATCAATCCCAAAGGCAGTATTGGCCGCCTGTGTCCCGGCAATAGACTGAAACATCAGATCTACCGGCATGTTTTTATTGGCTAGTGCAATGCCTGAACTGACATGGGTCAGGACACAGGACTGGGTCGGGATTTCATATTCATGAATAATATGATCCAGCAGTTTGAGCAGCTCGGAAAGATTTTGCAGATTATCTGTAGCCGGATTAATACCGATCACGGCGTCACCATTGCCGTACATCAAACCATCCAGAATACTGGCAGAAATCCCGAGTAAATCATCGGTGGGATGGTTCGGTTGCAAGCGAGTGGACATGCATCCTTCCATGCCAATGGTGTTACGAAACTGGGTGACGACCTGACATTTTTTTGCCACCAGAATTAAATCCTGATTGCGCATAATTTTGCTCGTCGCAGCCACCATTTCCGGGGTCAGACCGGCTTGTAAGGACTGTAACTTTTCGGTGGTCGCAGCTTCACTCAGCAACCAGTTACGAAAATCTCCTACAGTAAAATGGGAAATGGGATAAAAAGCCTCTGCATCATGTTCATCCATAATCAAGCGCGTGACTTCGTCCTGATCATAATCAATCAGGCTTTCATTAAGAAATTGCTTCAGCGGTACATCGGCCAGACACATTTGTGCTGCCACCCGTTCGGTTGCATCCTGTGCAGCAATGCCTGCCAGCTGATCCCCCGATCGTTCCGGCGTTGCTTTGGCCATCAGCGTTTTCAAATCTACAAAGACATAATGATGATGGGCCACATTGATTTGATACAGCATGATGCATGGCTCCTTATTCCGTTTCTATTCTTCTTGCTTAGTTCAGTTCTTGTTCTGCTGCCTCAATCTTGGCAAATTCTTCTTCAGGTGTTCCTGCGACCAACTGATTCCGGCTATACACCAGAAAATAAACAATAAAAGCCAAATAGATAGCTGCTGCCATTAACCAGACTTTAGGATCGACTAAAAAGCCGGCTACAACGGCAATGGCTGCAAGCACCAGAGCAATTGATGCTGTGACAATTCCACCCGGTGCCTGATAAGGGCGTGGCATATCCGGTTTTGAAATTTTCAGTTTGATATAGGCCATCATCATCAGCACATAAGAAATGGTGGCACCAAAAACAGCCATTAAAATCAGCAGATCACCCTCTCCGCTTAAAGACAGTATAAAACCAATAATACCCGGGATGATGATGGCTAAATGAGGCGCATGGTTGTTATTTGTTAAAGACAGTTTTTTCGGTAAATAACCTGCGCGTGATAGCGCAAACACCTGACGTGAGTAGGCATAGATGATCGAGAAGAAACTGGCCACCAAACCCGCTAAACCGACAAAATTGACAAAACCTGCCAGCCAGGTATTTTGACCATAAACCGCTTTTAAAGCATCAACCAAGGGTGCACCTGAATTTTTTAAGCTATCCGCACCGGCTGCTCCTGCACCCAAAACCAAGATACTCAAAGCAAAAACAGCCAGAATGACCATCGACCCAATCAAACCACGCGGTAAAGATTTATGTGGTTCCTTGGCTTCTTCCGCAGCTAAAGGTACCCCTTCTACCGCCAGAAAGAACCAGATGGCATACGGTACGGCGGCCCAAATGCCTAAATAACCCAAAGGCAGAAAGGCACTGGCACCCGCAGCGTCTGGATTGACAGCAATATTGAACAGATTGGCACTGTTGAAATGTGGCGCGATGGAGAAAATAAAGACAAATAAGGCGACCGAGGCTACGGAGGTAATGAGAAAAATAATTTTTAAGGCTTCACCTGCACCTTTTAGATGCATACTCATAAACACCAGATAACAGACCAGATAAACGATCCAACCACCCGTGCCAAATAAAGATTCGCAATAAGCACCGATAAACACCGCAATCGCCGAAGGGGCAATCGCGTACTCAATTAAAATGGCCGTTCCAGTCAAGTAGCCGCCCAAAGGACCAAAAGCAATCCGCGCAAAACTATAACCGCCTCCGGCAGTAGGCAACATAGTCGACATTTCCGACATCGCCAGACACATGCACAGGTACATAAAGGCCACAATTACGGTGGCAATAAACATCCCGCCCCAGCCACCTTGTGCCAGACCAAAGTTCCAGCCGGCAAAATCACCGGATATCACATACGCCACACCCAAGCCGACTAACAGCAACCAGCCAACGGCACCTTTTTTTAATTGTCTCTGGGCAAAATATTCTTCTGAGATATTTCCCTCTATCGCAGGATTTTCTATGACACTTTTTATCTCTGACATAGCGACCTCTTCTTTTTTTAGGCTATACAGAAAGTCATGCATAAGCCATACCAAAACTAAAAATTGGCAAGGTCGTAAATAAAACAATCTATTTAATCAACAGACTTTAAAGCAATTTTTTTTCATCTATTTTTAATACATAGAGAGAGAAAATGAAAACAGGCTTTAGGTGCTGAAAGCATGAAAATGAGCTATAATTGCGCACCTTGTTTTTCATGCTGTTTAAACTTTATGGCGTATCGTCAGCAATCTGTAACGCTTGATCTCGACACTGATGTCACTCATCAATGTTGCCTGCATTACACACGTGATGAACATCTGATTGGGATTATTGAATTTAATAAACCCAGCTATGTGTTGAAATGGGGTGATCTGGAATATTTCCGTCGTCGTACCGAAGAATTTTCAGTGATGCCTTTTCCTGAATGCATCAATGCCATGGTGATTGATATCCGTAATATCGCGCCGTTTTTAGACAATGAAGTGCCAATTATTCCTTGGCGCTTATTGGAAGAAGAGTGCCCGATTCGTTTGGTGGTTCCTCAAGACCGTCTGGAATATTATGCCGGAATGTTTGAACCGACCTGGCTGACCAGTGATGTAGAAACGGCGATTCAGGAAATTCGTGAATTTATTGATATGTTTGTGCATTAATTAAAAGATTGAAATCAAAAAAAATCCTCCTGTATGGAGGATTTTTTATGCCTAAAGAAAGTCCTCCTTTATTCAAAGGGGGATTTAGGGGATTCTTTTTTATGCTCTTACCAATAATTCTCTACTGCAATATTACCTTCACCACGTCGGTTCATCTTCAATCCGCGTGCTTTCAGGGCTTCTTTAGTATCTTCAACCATTTGTGGATTACCACACAACATGACATG
Organism: Acinetobacter bouvetii; assembly: GCF_902753875.1. Lineage (GTDB taxonomy): Bacteria > Pseudomonadota > Gammaproteobacteria > Pseudomonadales > Moraxellaceae > Acinetobacter > Acinetobacter bouvetii_A. The sequence continues at coordinate 116,644 of NZ_CADDTS010000049.1, forward strand.
ACTCGTATCTATATTAAATGACAGCCCTACCGCTTTTTCCAGTTCGCCATTTTCAATCAGTACCGGCAAGCGGTCATGCAAGGCTGCATTAGGGTCACGGGTGATAATCGGGACAAATTTAAAACCGCTATGCCCTTCCCCAAAAGTAGCGGCAATATCCTGAATACGTTCTACATAGGCCAGTTCTGCCTCTGTACGCACACTATAGACCAGATTGATTTTTTGATATTTCGACCAGGTCTCAAAGTCTTGCAGCATGGATAAAAAGGGTGCCAGTCCAGTACCCGTGCCCAATAACCATAAATCCTGCGGTAACGGCAACTGATAACGTGCCAGGGTTAAAAACCCATAAGGGATTTTTTCCAGGTACAGCTCATCACCCACTTTTAGATGTTGCAAGTTCGATGTGAATGCCCCATCTGGCACTACAATTGAAAAGAATTCCAGTGTTTCATCAAACGGCGATGACACCACGGAATAAGCCCGAACCACCAGTTCATCACCCACTTTTAAGCCAATACGCGCAAACTGCCCGGCGGTAAATTTAAAATGTGCCGGTCGGGTCATGGTGAAACTGAATAAAGTATTGGTCCAACGGTGTACAGATAAAACTTTTTCTAAGCTAAATTTTTCAATTGACATGATTTCAGCGTGGCATGAAAGACTGTGCTCATGGTAGCATGACCTCATAATTTATTAATATTTTTTAAATGTTAAGGCTCTATTCATGCGCATGACTTTACGCCAGTTGGCTGTTTTTGTAGCAGTCGCACAAGAAGGCACAGTAACCAAAGCCAGCGATGCCGTTAAGCTCACGCAAAGTGCTGCAAGTATGGCTTTAGCAGACTTGGAAGATGGCCTCGGGGCTCCGCTGTTTGATCGACTAGGAAAAAGATTACAACTCAATGACTTAGGTCGTTTCCTATTGCCGCAAGCACTGGAAATTCTGGGTCGCTGCGAAGCTTTTGAACAAGCGGCCAAAGGCGAGCTACAAAGTATCGACTTGCGCTTAGGTGCCACACTGACCATTAGTGATTACCTGATGCCAGACCTGATGGCTGACTTTTTACAGATTCAGCCACAGGCACATTTACAGTTGCAAGTAGGTAATACCCGCCAGATGATTGAAGCGGTTAACCAGTTCCAGCTTGATTTAGCCCTGATTGAAGGTTCATGCCATCTGCCACAGCTTCAATGTATCCACTGGCGTGATGATGAACTTGCGGTCTGCTGTGCGCCGAATCATCCTCTTGCGCAATTGGATCGTGCCATTACGGCAGCTGACTTTGATGATGTGGAATGGATTTTACGTGAAGAAGGTTCAGGCACACGTGAGGTATTTGATAATGCCATTCTGAAAGACCTGCCAGATGCCAATATTCGTTTAACCTTGGGGCATAATGAAGCGATTCTGAAGATTGTCGCGGGTGGTTTAGGGATGTCCTGTATTTCTAAACTGGCCATTGAGCCGTTACGTGAAAAAGGTCATTTGGTTATTTTAGATACGCCTTTCTGGCAACTAACCCGTCCACTGTTCATGTTGGTACATCGTCAAAAATACCAAGGGCCAGGTCTCAAAGCCTTTATGAAATTCTGCGAAAAATAAAAAATCGATTTAAAAAAGCGCCTAAAGGCGCTTTTTTTTATTACCAGCGGGAATCATTTTCGCAAGGTTCGCCATCGTTATCACCATCCATTTTTGTTCCTGGACAGTGATTAATAAAGAATACCGCCTCTTCATAAGAACTCATTTGTGAACAATGAATACGACCATCACAGCGGTACATATTTGGATTTGAATTAACTAACCGCTCAGCAGCAGTTTGTAGAGCAATCGGTACTTGTTGTGAAAGTTGCCAATGCTGATATTTACCATAGACTATATAAATCAGTACACCAATAATAACCAAAGCAATAATAGAGCTAATGAACCCACCACCTTGCTTATCCTTTTTACTTTGACGGCTTCGATGGATATTCTTCGTTTTTGCTCGACTCAGCGGTGTATGTGCTACAGATTCAATTTGCACATCTAAACGAACAATATTGTCGGCTTTTAACTTTCCATTATCTTCAACAATACGAAACTTTAAATTCTCACCTATTTTAGGTTCGACACTTTTATTGGGAAAATCCTTAATATGAAAAAATAGATCTTTTTTCTCACCTTGAATTTTAATAAAACCAAAACCACGTTCAACGTTGTAGCTTTTGATTTTCCCCTCAGTAAACATAAGCTTCTCTTATTGTTAAAAATTTTACTGAGAATTGTAATAGAAAAACGCCCTTTAGGTACTTTTTTATCGTCCGAATTGGCGCTCGCAAGGTTCGCCATCGTTATCACCATCCATTTCTGTATTTGGGCAGTTTCTTAAAAAGAATACCGCTTCATCATATGAACGCATTTGTGAACAATGCGTACGTCCATCGCACTTAAATTGTGAAGCCTGTTGATGCTGCACAGCATTTTGTTGATCAATACTGGCACTGACTTTTTCTGAACGTGGCTTATTGGTTAAATAGATGTGATCTTCTAGATTACGCTTGCCCTGTTCTGAAATAATATGATCCGGTAAGTCCCCTAATGCCTGTCGTTGTTGTGTCACAATCTTGGCTTGTTGTTGCATCAGCTGCTCAGTTTTCTGTTGCCGAGCCTGTCGATAATCCTGATATTTGCCATAGACCTTTACTGCCAGTACAGCAATCACGATTAAACCCAGTATGCTGAAAATGTGCCCTTTACGACCATTCTTATTGAACCGTGGTGAAGCATTTTGTTGAATATGGAAATGAGTTGCAATATTAGCTTGATCATCAAAATTGGACTGTTTTAGATCTAGACGCACAATCTGATCAGCTTTTAATTTACCGTTATCTTCAACAATAAGAAATTTTAGTCTTTCACCAATTTTGGGTACAAAATTTTTATTGGGAAAATCATGAATATGAAAAAATAAATCTTTCGATTCTCCATCAACTTGAATAAAGCCAAAACCACGATCCGTGATATAGCTTTTTACCTTCCCCTCAAGAAACATATCTAGCTCTTTTAATTGCTATTATTTTTCTATTTTAATAAAAAAAAGAGACTTTATGCCACTGCTGTCCCACAAATATCACAATAGGAACCTCAATTGAGGTTCTTCTTGTTTTAGCCATTTTTTATCAGGCAGAAAGAGTGACCTTAAGAGCTTCCTTTCGAATAAATTTAGTTGAATAATTCT
>NZ_CADDTS010000050.1 GCF_902753875.1 Acinetobacter bouvetii
TCGGATGCTTATATTTCAGAAATCACTCAACGTTTGAATCATCGCCCAAGAAAAAGACTCGGATTTAGAAGCCCGAGTCAGGTATTATTCCAAGAACATGGTGTTGCACTTCAAATGCTAATCTAAGCTTTTAAAATACAAAATTTAGTTTTCATCAAGAATGATGATTGGAAAACAAAATCCGATGAATTACTTGAAAAACTCAAAACAAAATATAAAAACAGTGAAAAAATATCTCTCCTTTTAGGAGCTGGAGTATCTTGTAGTGCAAATTTACCAAGCTGGGATGAGCTTATTTCAAGCCTATTTACCACCTACCTCGTAAATAGTACATTAGATAATACCGAACTAAAGGAAATGAAAATAGGCGAGTATAGAGACTCTATCAATTATATTAGTCGGAGTATTTCTGGAAAATATATGAAGTCAGCCTTGCTTTCAGCAAGATATTTGCAAAAAGGATTTTCGACACAGGAAAATGATACTGGTAATTTTCTAATTGAATTACAAAAATGTTTATATAAAAAAAAGAGTAAGAAATCACCTCTCATTACAGCAATAGGTAAATTATGTATCCCCACCAGAGTTGGAGCAAAGATAAATTCAATTGTCACATACAATTTTGATAATTTAATAGAAATGCATTTGGATAGACTGGATTTAAAATATAAATCAATTTTTTTAGATAATGTAAAGTATCAGAATGAAGAACTACCAATCTACCATGTCCATGGTTTCATTCCTCAAAACATTAATTTATCTAAATCTAAGGAACACTACCAAGATATGGATCTGATATTTTCTGAATCAGGTTATCACAGAATGTATTCCAACCCATATCATTGGTCTAATTTAATTCAGCTTTCCACTTTAAAAGAACATACATGCATAATGATTGGCTTGTCTTTAGATGATCCAAATTTAAGAAGACTATTAGAAATTGCTCAAACTGGAACTAATATTGCGAAGCATTATGCTTTCTTAAGAAGAATTAATATTGAAGAATTTGCAGAAGAGAATAAATCGACTCATTCCATATCTTTGCAGTCCTCATTTTTAGAACGTCATCATAATCTACAAGAATTGATGTTTTCTGAACTTGGTATAAATGTCATTTGGTTTGAAGAGTTTGAAGAATTACCTAAACTTTTAAATCAACTCTTGAATTAACCCTCACCCCAACCCTCTCCCATAGGGAGAGGGAGCGTCATTTGATTTAATACCTACGTGAATTTAACAATGGAATTCCCTCTCCTTGTAGGAGAGGGTTAGGGAGAGGTGCTTTTAAATTTCTTTCGTATAACTTCGACCCTCACCCTAGCCCTCTCTCATGGGGAGAGGGAATTTACTATTATTGATTTTCTTTCAACTCACAACATACTTCCCATAAGTGTTCTAAAACCACATCCGTCCTACCCAACACATCATGATTCCAATATCGCACTACCGTTAAACCCAAAGCCTCTAAAAACTTTGTACGCTCGGCATCATATTCAATTGCATCATCAGTTCCATGCTGTCCACCATCTAGCTCAATCACCAAACCAATTTCATGACAGTAAAAATCCACGATGTACGAAGCAATCACATGCTGACGACGAAATTTAAGGTTCATAAATCGCTTAGCACGAAGGATTTGCCACATGAGGTTTTCTGCATCAGTGGAGGTGTGGCGCATGGATTTGGCAAAGATTAAGAGTTGGGGATCAAGTTTTTTGTTCATGGGAATTTAGTTTTTATTATTTTCTTTAGATTATCAAATTTTATAACCTCTCCCTAGCCCTCTCCTACAAGGAGAGGGAACATCCATTTTTAAATTTATGAAGGTATAAAATCACATGCTACTCCCTCTGGGAGAGGGTTGGGGTGAGGGAAACTATAAAGTCCCTTGTTCTATCAACACCCTTACCCCCTTCACTTTCCCCATATATTTCAACCGTTCCTTTTCCCACTTCACTTGCTGTTTTAAGATGGCAACATCGGCATCTATGGCTTTATACACATCCGGCTCAGACTGCACTTTGGTTGAAATATGAAAGCCTTCAATAATATCAGCGATTTGCTGTTCCAGTTTTTGACTTTGCCCTTCCAACGCCAGTTTATAAAACTTGATCTGATCACTACTCAACGCCTTTTGACTTAAGCCTTTATTCAGTTCAAGTTGAAGCTGTAATTTCAGCAAATAAAACAAATCCTGCTCGTTATAGGCATGATTCACGGTTTGCAGTAATGCTGTTTTTTCTTTTTTCTTCTTTCTTCGCTTCATCGGGTTCACGGTCAGGGTGAATCATTGCTGTGATTTTTAAATACACCGTTTTCAACGATTGCTCAGCCATTTTCGCTGCTTGTTCGCATTTTTCGAGCTGTTTTTTAAGCTTAGCCTGCTCTCGCTGCTGCTGGAACTTTTCACTGTCCCACTCATCATATTCAAACTGATCAGTCTGAGTTTCAGAAGATTCATGTAATGTGCGCGTTTGATGATTTTACTGCGTTTTAGGCGGAGTCTTTTGCCTATTCAATTGACGGTAAAATTCATCAATCTTTTGTACACTTTCGATTTGCTGCTTATTGAGGGATTTTGAATGACGAAGCAGCTTGGCAAGCTGTGCGGTTTTATCATCCAGTTGCAACTGTTCAGCTTTAGAAAATTCAGGGTTCTGCACGTTGTCCCAAAGCTGCTCTAACTGCTGAAATAAGGTTTGATGTAATTCGCTATAAATCGGTAACAGTTTTAAGCGCACTTGCTGCTGAATCTGTTCTTGCGCCTGCTGCCATTTGGCCAAATCCAGTTTTTGCTGTTCAATCTCATCAATTAAACGATTGAGCTTTTTATCAGGTGTGGCAGGCTCTAGTTGGGTTTGATTCGTGGTTTTTAACTCAAAAGACATAGCAACAATGATGGCAAAAAGAAAAGTATAACTGAATTCAATTTTAGGGTTATCTTTTCATTTAAAGCAAAGCCATTGCCCTTATTGCTTACCATGAACCAAGTCATACAACACTCTCTCAAGCAAGTTTTCAAGTCTTATTTAAAAATGATCCGGCTTATTAGACTTTAGTCTGTCCTAACTGAACACAACTAAAATCGTTTTACCTCAAGCGGCCAATACACTCATAGATCAGAGCAAAAAACAGTTATTTCATAATCATTTATTGGTAACAAAACCCTAAAAAAATTTGCTTGAGCAATCCTTCAAAACTCGCTTAAGATGAAATCTAATGTATTTATAGACAGAAAAGAAAACATCTTTTGCATAACAAATAAGTGGCTTTCCACTGGCAACTGAGCAGTTGATGATAATGAAATAAAAAGGAGTTTTATACATGACACATAAACGCAGTATTACTTCCCTACTTTGTGCAAGCGCACTCATGCTCGGTCTGAGTGCTTGTAGTGACAATAAAGCACCATCTTCTGAAAAGCCTGCCGGCGGAGATGCCGCTGCTTCAGGTACACTCGATAAAATCAAAAAATCAGGCACCATTGTGCTGGGCTATCGTGACTCCTCTATTCCATTTTCCTATATTGCCGACAATCCCAATCAGCCTGTGGGTTATGCACACGATTTACAGTTAAAAGTTGTAGATGCCGTGAAGCAGAAACTGAACATGCCGGATTTAAAAATTCGCTATAACCTGGTGACCAGCCAGAATCGTATTCCGCTGGTATCTAACGGAACGGTCGATCTGGAATGTGGTTCAACCACCAACAATAAAGAACGTCAGCAACAGGTCGATTTTTCGGTCGGTTTCTTTGAAGTCGGTTCGCGTCTTCTCACCGCTAAAGATTCCGGTGTGAAAGATTTTGCTGACCTGAAAGGTAAAAAACTGGTCACCACTGCCGGTACCACCTCTGAACGTTATATCCGTCAGCATCAGCAAGAATTAGGAATAGGTGAAATCATTTCAGCCAAAGACCATGCGGAATCTTTCCTGATGCTGCAAAATGGTCGTGCGGCAGCCTTTATGATGGATGACATCCTGCTGGCTGGTGAAAAATCCAAAGCAGCTGATCCAAATAAATGGGAAATTGTTGGAACTGCGCCAATTCATGAAATTTATGGCTGCATGCTGCGTAAAGGCGATACTGGCTTCAAACAGGTAGTCGATGATGCCATTAAAGCTACTTATAGTTCTGGTGAAATCAACAAGATGTATGAGAAATGGTTCCAGCAACCGATTCCACCCAAAAATATCAATCTAAACTTCAAAATGTCGGATCAGTTGAAAGCATTAATCAGCAATCCACATGACCGTGACCAATAAGCCTTAAAACAACAACTTTATCCATCAGGTAGAAAAAGGATTTTTTGCCTGATGCTACTCAGGAGTTACTATGAATTATAGTTGGAACTGGGGAGTTTTATTACAGTCTACTGGGGTGGGTGATACCACCTATCTGAACTGGATTGTGACCGGTCTGGGCTGGCTACTGGTGATTGCCGTCGTGGCCTGGAGCATTGCGATGGTTCTGGGCAGTATTTTGGGCATCATGCGCACCTTACCCAGCAAGACCGCACGCGGTATCGGGACTGCTTATGTCACCCTGTTTCGTAATGTTCCCCTGCTGATTCAATTATTTATCTGGTTCTATGTGGTTCCCAACTTTTTACCCACGCCCATTAAATTATGGTGGATGAATGACTTGGGCGCCAATACCACGGCACTTATTTCAGCCAGTGTCGGTCTGGGCTTGTTTACCGCAGCGCGGGTGTGTGAACAGGTGCGTACCGGGATTGAAGCCTTGCCTGTGGGTCAGGTGAATGCCGGTTATGCCATGGGCTTTAGCACCAGTCAGTTGTATCGCTACGTGATTTTGCCGCAATCTTTCCGCACCATTTTGCCACCGCTGAGTTCCGAGCTGACCAACTGTGTCAAAAACACCTCGGTTGCTTCACTGGTGGGTGTGGCCGAAATTATTTCCCAGATGAAAACCATCAGTGAATATACCCAGAACACCATCGAAATTTATACCTACGTGACCATCATCTTTATTGTGATTAACGTCTGTTTAATTCAGGCCATGAATATGCTGGAAAAACGTTTACGTGTTCCCGGTTTAATTGCAGGAGATAAATAATGGAATGGCTCACTGCATTTTTAAATGACTTACAACTGTCTGCTCCTGCCTTGTGGCATGGTATGAGCATTACCTTAAAAGTGGTGATCAGCGCGACCATTGGCGGGATTTTAATTGGTACCCTGCTCGCCTTGATGCGTTTATCCTCCTTTAAGGCACTAAATTTAATCGCACAGGCGTATGTCAACCTGTTCCGCTCCATCCCTTTGCTGTTGGTGCTGATGTGGTTCTATTTTGCCGTACCGTTTATCTACACGGCTGTTACGGGGAATTATCTGACCATTGATACCGCACTGGTGTCCAGTATCGTGGCCTTCATGCTGTTTGAAGCGGCTTACTTTTCGGAGATTGTCCGGGCCGGCATCCAGTCGATTCCCAAAGGTCAGACTTCAGCAGCTTATGCCCTCGGTATGAGTTACGGACAGTCGATGCGGCTGATTATTTTGCCACAAGCTTTCCGGAAGATGACCCCGCTGCTGTTACAGCAGACCATTATCCTGTTTCAGGATTCAACCATGGTTTATGCCATTGGTTTACTGGACTTTTTCCGGACCAACTACGTCCGCGGCGACCTGATGTCGCTATTGACCCAATATATTCTATTTGCAGGTTTGGTGTACTTTACTGTGAGTATGATCGCGACCTATGCCGTTAAAAAATTACAAAGGAAGTTAACTGTATGACTGATGGTAAAGTGATGATTGACCTGCAAAATGTCAGTAAATGGTATAAAGATTTTCAGGTATTAACCGATTGCACCACCCAGATTCATCAAGGGGAAGTGGTGGTGGTTTGCGGGCCTTCAGGTTCAGGTAAATCGACCCTGATTAAAACTGTCAACGGACTGGAACCATTCCAGCAAGGCAACATCGTGGTGGATGGTATTTCCATCAAGGACCCAAAAACTGATCTGACCAAACTACGTAGCCGCGTGGGTATGGTGTTCCAGCATTTCGAACTGTTCCCGCATTTGAGCATTACCGAAAACCTGACCATTGCCCAGATTAAAGTTTTGGGACGTTCGGAAGCTGAAGCCAAGAAAAAAGGCTTGGCCTATCTGGATCGTGTCGGGCTCAGCACACATGCCAACAAGTTTCCGGCCCAGCTATCCGGTGGTCAGCAGCAGCGTGTGGCGATTGCCCGCGCCTTAAGCATGGACCCAATTGCCATGTTGTTTGATGAACCCACTTCGGCACTGGACCCTGAAATGATCAATGAAGTGCTGGATGTGATGGTGGAACTGGCCAAAGAAGGCATGACCATGATGTGTGTAACCCATGAAATGGGCTTTGCACGTCAGGTGGCCAACCGGGTAATTTTCATGGATCAGGGTAAAATTGTGGAAGACTGCACCAAAGATGAGTTCTTCAACACCCAACGAGGTGATCGCGCTCAGCAGTTCTTAAATAAAATCCTGCACTAAAACAGTGTGTATTTTAACCAAGCCATTCAGATTGGCTTGGTTTTTTTATGCTCAATTTCTAAAACTGACCCAAATCAGAACGTATTTAAATGCATTTTCAATTTTTTATTTATTATAAACGATGAGCATAATAGAATTTTTTAGTGGGCTAATCTTGCCACTATTCAGTGCCAGAAAAATTGCATAAAAAAAACTTCTTTAAAAGCTTTAAATTTTATTCAATTATCATATATTTATTTATAATTTAAATTAAACAATATTGCACAATATTGGTGCAATAAGCTGTATCTTAAGCAAGTTATTGCTTTATATCGAGTCTTGTTATTTTTTAATGCTGCTTAATCAAAATTTCCCACTTTCGAACATCTTCACGAAAAAAATCACATAGCTATACTGATCTTCTTTTTGTGATTTTAAGCACTAAAATGGAGCCATAAAATGCAAAATATAGATTTACTCTTTCTCCTTCTTGGTGCGGTTTTAGTTTTAGCCATGCATGCAGGTTTTGCATTCTTGGAACTGGGCACAGTACGACATAAAAATCAGGTCAATGCCTTGAGTAAAATTTTGACAGACTTTTCCATTTCTGCCATCGCCTATTTTTTTGTCGGCTACTATATTGCTTATGGCCAGCATTTTTTCCATATTGGCGCAACTTTAGCTGCGGATCACGGCTATAACCTGATGCGCTGCTTCTTCCTACTGACCTTTGCTGCAGCCATTCCGGCGATTATTTCTGGTGGTATTGCAGAACGTGCCAAAATGCGTTCTCAAGCGATTGCGACCTTGTTATTGGTCGCCCTAGTCTATCCTTTCTTTGAAGGGATTGCCTGGAACGGTAATTTAGGATTGCAAGGCTGGTTAGCCAAAACCTTTGGTGCAGGCTTCCATGATTTTGCCGGTTCAGTCGTCGTACATGCCATGGGGGGCTGGATTGCACTGGTTGCGGTCATTTTACTGGGTGCGCGTCATGGCCGTTATAAAAAGGATGGGCGTGTCAGTGCGCATCCACCATCTTCCATTCCTTTTCTTGCACTAGGTTCATGGATTTTAATTGTCGGCTGGTTTGGCTTTAACGTGATGAGTGCACAACGTCTGGATGCCATTTCCGGACTGGTAGCGATTAACTCATTGATGGCAATGGTTGGTGGAACCATTGCAGCCAACTTCATGGGCAAAAATGACCCCGGCTTCTTGCACAATGGTCCTTTGGCAGGTTTGGTGGCAATCTGTGCCGGCTCCGATGTCGTTCATCCGGTTAGCGCATTAATCATTGGCATGGTTGCAGGTATCATTTTTGTCAAACTGTTCACTTACACTCAAAACAAACTGAAAGTGGATGATGTGCTCGGTGTTTGGCCTCTACACGGCATATGTGGCACCTTTGGCGGGCTTGCAGTGGGGATTTTTGGACAACAATGGCTAGGCGGTTTAGGTGGTGTTTCAATCATTTCACAACTGATTGGTACTTTACTGGCCATCTCGATTGCACTTGCTGGCGGCTTTGTCGTTTACGGTACATTAAAATGCATCATGGGTATCCGCTTATCTCAAGAAGAAGAATTCCGTGGTGCAGATTTATCCATTCATAAAATTTCAGCCAATTCAGAAGAAACCATTTTTTAAAACTGTATAGTTCAACTGAACATTTTAAATGAATCTTGATTTTCAGCGCGATCCGAAAGGGTCGCTTTTTTTTGATTATTTGTCTCTAAGATAAGCGTTTATAACAACTTTGCTCATTCAAGAGTAAAACCCATCAACCTCATAAAAACTTTTTAATTTCAGCCAAATGCTGAATGGTATGCACAGGCTGATGATCTGTTGCAGGATGAAAACCTTGTAGCCATAAAGCCTGCATACCGGCTGCCATTGCCCCCTGTACATCATTGACCGGATGATCACCGACAAATAGACAATGTTCTGGCTCAACAGCGAGCTTCTGACAGGTATAGAGAAAAATTTCAGGATTCGGTTTGCTCAAACCCGCCAGCTCAGAGCTGACAATTTCATGAAAATAATGGCTAAAACCCAAACCTTGTAAAATAGTTAAGCGGGTGGCATGACCGCCATTTGAAATCACCGCCAGTTTATAACCGGCCTGTTTTAATTCGGTTAACAGTTGACTGGCTCCCTGCATCGCCACTGCGGACAATCCAAATTGCTGAAACCAGAACTGGGTCAGTTCATCAAAATCAGGCAGACTGTTCCAGCTTAATTCCTGTTGCAAGGCATAAGCTACAGAAGCCGCAATACTGGGATGGGTGAGCCATTCTTTTTTCGGGTAGCCGCCATTATCAATACGGCGGATAATGGCTTGTATTAAACTGATGTCTGCATGCTGTAATTGGTGTTGATAGGTCTGTGCCAAGAATTGGCTATAGGCCAAAATACTCTGGTCACGATGCGTGAGGGTATTATCAAGATCGAACAAAACCGCCTGTATAGCCATGTAAACACCTATATTTATTTTGTGCTTAATGTAGCACTGAGCGTTTGTATCATTATGCTCTTTGTTGAATATGCTTATCAGCATTTGACACAAGCTGTTGCTTAAACTCTGCGTCTGTTTTTGTTATTCATCTCTTTTTCAGCTGCATAGTTCATCTCCTCCAAGTCTGCTTAAGTCTAGATTAAGTTTTGATTGTTGTAATTGCAGCACTAAAAACTATTGATCTTTACTATGCACGATAAGCAACGCTTCATGCTCTATCAGGGCTGTTTCCTCATCATCAGCTTCTGCCTGCTTTTGGTGTGCTTCCCTGTCGGAGGCAGTCTAGATCTGGCACTGATTCATCCTTGGGTGAGTTCGTCCGGGAAATTCCTGTTACGTGATAACTGGTATTTGGCTGAACTGAACCACCGTTATGTCAAAGAACTGATTATTTTGGTTTATGCCAGCTTTTTGATCATTTGGCTGGGCTCATTCAAATTCGAAAAACTTAAGCCTTTACGTTGGAACTATGGTTATTTCTTTTTTCTGGTGATCCTTTCTACATCAATTATTGGCTTATTAAAATCACATTCTGCCCATGCCTGCCCATGGAATATTACTATTCCAACCACTCAAGGATTTTTCTGGGATTTTTCTGCTACCCAAGGTCACTGTTTTCCTGGTGGACATGCCTCTACCGGTTTTGCGCTGATGGCTGGTTTTTTTGTATTTAGACGATCTGATAAAAAACGTGCCTATTTTTTTCTAATCTCTGGTTTTATTTTAGGTTTTGCCATGGGTTGGGGACAAATGATGCGCGGTGCACATTTTCTCAGTCACAACTTATGGACGGCGTGGATTATCTGGTTGGTCAACGTCAGTTTTTATCTACTTAATTATAAAAGGTTTGGGCTATCTCAAATCACCAATACATCTGCACAAACCAGCCAGCAGCAGTAATCAGCTGCTGGCACTAAACGATTTCCACCCTAGAGTGGTAACTGCACATTGACCTGCAAACCACCTAGACCAAGGCTCTTGGAAAATGAAATTTTTCCACCCAGTCTTTCCGTGGCTTTCTCTACAATTGAAAGCCCTAAACCGCTGCCAATTTCCAGATGATGATGCACGCGATAAAAGCGTTTCAGAATTTTTTCATAAAGTTCTGGTGCAATACCTGGCCCACTATCTTCAACCTGAATCATGGCTAAGCCATCCCGCTCAAACACAGAGACATTAATCACTCCCTGATTGGGCGTATATTTAATGGCATTATCAATCAGATTATAAATAATGGAATGCACGGAAGATTCCTGACTATGCAGCAGCACATCTTCCTGATGCTCCATCCCTAAATCAATATTTTTTTGCATGGCAAGATGAATTAGCTGTTCAACGCAATTCACGGCGACCTGATTGAGTAAAAACTGCTGTTTATTTTCCGCTTCCAGAACAGAAGCATCCTGTTTAGCCAAATTAAGTAACTGGCTGACCAAATGCTGAATCCGGATTAATCCTTTACTCAGATTCTGTAAATCCTGATCTTCCGGAAATTGTTTTAACAGAATTTGCATTTGCAAATTTAAAGCAGTGATGGGTGTACGAAGCTCATGGGCAGCATCGGCAATAAACTGCCGCTGCTCCTGTTGTGCAGAGGAAATCCGTTCAAATAAATGATTCATTTCCGTAATGGTCGGCACAATTTCAACCGGATAATCATTTAATTGAATCGCCCTCAGTTCATTTGAATCACGTTGCGCCAATTCAGCCTTAAAATCATCCAATGGCTGCAAACTACGACTAATAATCCAGCTCAGTCCCCAAATCACGCAAGGCATAAACAGCAGATAAGGAATAAACATACTACCAGCGAGTTCTAAGGCCAAACGCTGCCGTGTTTCTTGCTGCTGGCTGACCTGAACCTGATAATGTTCTAAGGGTAACACGTAAGTATGCCAAACACCTTGTGAGGTTTTATGCGTATAAAAGCCTGCTTTTTTGACAGGGTTAACCAATAAATTGATAGCATGGGTTTTATGCTCTTCTTTGGCATAAGCCCAAACATCTACAAACAGGTCTTCTTCATGATAATGCTTGGCTTGCTCAAAGCGGCTTTGCACTGGTTCAGGATCATGTTGCGCAATACGTTCTGCCAGATTCTGCATCTGTGCATCGAGCACTTCATTAATTTCCTGCAGCGCAATCCGGTAAGCGGAAAAAATCAGCAAGCATCCCAATGCAATACTAAAAACAGAGATATAAATAATCAGGCGTTTTTTTAATGAATACTGTGACTGTACCAATGGCTGACCTTATTGCTGATTTTATGACTTTATAGCTGACTGACTCTAGAGCTGTCCCAGTCGATAACCTAAACCACGAATGGTACAAATGAAATCTTTACCCAGTTTGGCACGCAAGTGATGTACATAGACTTCAATGGTATTACTGCTGACTTCGCTGTCCAGATCATACAGTTTATCTTCTAAATTGGCTTTAGAAAAAATCTTGTTTGGATGACTGACCAAAGGAATCAAAATCGCCCATTCACGATTAGATAAGTCAATATATTGTCCCTTAAACTTGGCAATATGCTGTTCCACATCCAGCGTCAGTTCACCATAACTTAAAATGTTCTGGCTGTCTTGTAATGCAGACTCAGCGCCACTACGGCGTAATAAAGCATGGATACGAGCCAACAGTTCGTCAAACTCATAGGGCTTGATCAGATAGTCATCTGCCCCATTATTTAAACCATCGACCCGGTTTTGCAACTGATCCCGGGCAGAAATAATCAGCACAGGTAAAGCTGGCCACTGCTGACGGATCTGTTTCAACACTTGCATTCCGTCCATCATCGGCAAACCCAGATCGAGTAGCACAATATCAAACTTGTGTTGGCCCAGCTTTTTTAAACCATCGATGCCATTATTGACCCATTCCACATCAAATTGCTGGTATTTCAGCAAAGTCATGCTGGATTCAGCAATCATGAAATCATCTTCAATTATCAAGATTTTAGCCATGCTTTAAACTCACGCTTTTTTTTTGGTTTCACACTGCTGCAACATATTATTTTGTTCATCCGCCACTTGAGTTTTGACATCAAGCAGACTGAGCAGACTTGGGAACAAATTATCCTGACTTAATTCTTTGCTTTTTTGGGCTGCTAAGCAAGTGATTTGCGCAGAATTTTGCTCAGCCCATTCAGGTGAAAACCACATCAGCATGGGAATATGAGTCTGCTGAGTCGGTGCAATCGCATAAGGTGAACCATGTAAATACAAACCGTGTTCTCCAGTCGATTCACCATGATCCGACAAATACCAGAATCCGGTTTGATAAGCCGAGTTGCCTTTCAACACCTGAATCAGTGAGCTTAAAACATGATCAGTATAGACAATCGAATTATCATAACTATTCAACAATTCTGTCCGGCTACAACCTTGAATCGCATTGGTATCACAGCTCGGTTTAAAAGGCTGGAAGGCTGTAGTTGAGCGTTGATAATAAGCTGGCCCATGACTGCCCATCTGGTGTAAGACGATTAAACGTGGGGTCTTGTCAGATTCAGGAATTGCAGCCAGATAGGTTTTTAGGCTATCCACCAAAATTTCATCATGACAATCTCCACTTTTATCACACCATTTGTCTTTTAACTGCTGAGGAATCTGATATTGCTCAACCCGGTTACATGTGCCTTTACAGCCCGAGTTATTATCTATCCAGGTCACTTTGTAGCCAGCACGCTGTGCGATATCAAGTAATCCCTCACGATGGCTGGCAAGCTGTTCATCATAGTCTTTACGAGGCATACCAGAGAACATGCAAGGCACAGAAACAGCAGTTGCAGTACCGCATGAACTGACCTGATTAAAATTGATCACATTCAGTTTGGATAATTCAGGATTGGTATTTTTGCCATAACCATTTAAAGAGAAACTCTCTGCACGTGCTGTTTCACCCACCACCAACAGCATTAATTTCGGTTTAGCATTCTCTTTGACTTGCTGCACCAAATGCGCATCTTCACCATAGTGAATTAAAGGTAAATTCTTTTTAGGCGCAGATTTACGATAATAAGACAATGTTGCAGAGATGGCATTTTGAGGTGAAATCATGCCTTTTAAATCACGATGTTCACGGAAGATTGCCGCAAAATCCACGTAAAAAACAAAGAGCAAACCACCTACCAGCAGCAATGATCCTGCACCTGTTAATAGTTTTTTAGTGACTTTACGAGCTAGGGTCTCACGCTTGATCCGAATCAGACTGACACACAGTATTGGAAATAAGACAAATGCAAGCGTCCACAATACAAAGCGCAAAGATAATAAATCACCAACTTCACGTGCATCGGTTTGCATCATATTTTGAATCTGCTCTGGAGAAATGACCACCCCTAGGCTATTTACAAAATATGCAGTAAAACCACCTATAAACAGTAAAATATAGGCAAAGATTTTTGCATTCCATGTCCATTGCAGCAGCTGAAAAATCAAATTATAGGCAGCTATAATCACCAATACCGTAGCCGTTAAAAAAAGATAGGCTTTCGGACCTTGGTAAGGAGTCAAATTTTGAATTTTTTGAAAAAAAGCAATATTTAGAACAAGACCTAACCATATAGCCAATACAAAATTGAATTGACTCAAAGAAATGGGCTTAATTTTATCTCGTACTCGGGTAACGATACTTAACATGATTATTTAATTGATCTGATTTTTACTGATACATTAATCTAAAATTCGAAACTTAAAAATGACTTAAATAAAAAAAAGACGATGTAAAACACCGTCTTTTCATTAACTTAAAATGAATAAGCATTAAAACTTATATTCTAAGCCTGTACCCACCACAGGTTGTTTGGTTTCATTAGATGCCTGTTCCAAGGTTAAATAACCCGCATAACCATAGGCTTTAACTTGTTTGTTAAAGGCATAATCCACACCTGCAAAATATTGTTTTGCGTCAAAATCTGCTTTGGTGTTTTTAAAGCTGGTGGTGTTTTGGCTATATTGGGCTTTTACCGTCCATGCTTTAGCATTTGGCAGATTATATTCAGCACCCACCAGCCAGCCTTGAGATTCATCAATATTGGCTGCTAACGCTTCATTACCATTTGCCGCTTCTACTTCTGATGTTTGATAAAGTGCTTTTAATGCTAATCCACCATCGATATTCACACGACCAATGGCACGCAGTGTATTTGCAGCAGCAAAAGCACTTCCAGCTACAGTTCCAGTCACTTCAGGTGTAGCAGCATTGGTAAAGCCACGTCCGGCAAAGTTACTTGGAATCGCTTTATCATAAGCAATACCCGCCACTACAACAGGGCTTTCATAAGCAACCGATGCAGACCAGGCATCCCCTAGGCCACGGCCCGCTGTTTTCGCTGAACCATTTCCTTTAGCAATGGCTGAATCTTCACCTGAAGCCAATAAAGCATTTACCTTAATGGCACCTGCAGGTAATTTAATCGCTGGAGATTCATAAATCACGGCATTTGAAATACGGTTTTCACCGGTAAAAATGCCCGTCACATCCGCTTTGTTGGCTACATAGTTGTTAAAAGTATCAACTACACTGGAAAGTTGTTTTAATGGTGTGTCATGTGCACCTACTTTTAAAGTCCCCAGCTGAGCATCTTTCAAACCGACAAAGCGGTTACGTGTCGTCCAGTCTGCACTGTCACCATCTGCACTGAGTCCCCATTCAATGCCGTAAACTGCACTTAAACGATCAGTTAGTTTTTCATCACCTTTTAATCCAATAAATGAGCTGTTAGAACTCACCTCGACCACATCTTTGTCTGAAACAGGTGACGCATTGTCTTCTGGTAAATAATCGATACTCGCATCGATTTCCCCATAGAACGTTGGTGCTGCAAAAGTTGAGCCTGCTAAAAGACTTAATGCAATCGCTGCGGCAATTTTGGTTTTCATTTTTAAATACCCCTGAGTTATTTTGTAACAGATGTTACTGTTTAGAAATATTTAAAAAAATGATTTATTTTTTATTTAGTTATCATTTTTAATTCATAGCTTTTAAAGATGTTTTCAATTAAAACGCTTTGATTGGATTATGACTCTGTATTTTTCCATCGCAAAATGGGCCATAAACAAAGCACTGCAACCCCAGTAATGCATGTTAAATAAGTCGCATATCCCCAAAGATCACCCAATATTCCACTCAGGCTATATAGTCCGCCACTGACAGTTGCCATGAGTGCCACCTGAAAAGTGAAATCTGTCCCTGCAATATGTTTGCGGCTGTATTGCATGACTAAAGTCAGCATCACCACCAGCAACATGGCAGAAATCATATCTTCAGCAGCATTAATCAAATAAATGACCCATGGCTGAATGTACTGTTGAGATTCATATTGAAAAGCCAGCCAGCTGTAAGCGGCCAAGCTAAAAATTTTCAAGATAGAAAAACTTAAAAGTGCCTTGGCCCGAGATATAAATCTCAGACTCAGACCAGCCAATCCAGCACCAATGAGCGCTGCCAAAGCCCCCAGCATAGTCACATATATACCAATTTGGGAAAATGTCAGTCCTAAATCGACCATCAAGGGTTTCAGTAAAGGCCCTGCTAAGCCATCGGCAATTTTGAAAGTGATCAGCACCACCAACCAGCCCGTAAGATGCGGACTTTGATAAAAATAGCACAGATAATTTTTGACCTTGCGCCAGCTGAATGCCTCTTGTTCAGCCGCGTGCTGAATATTCTT
Source organism: Acinetobacter bouvetii (assembly GCF_902753875.1). Taxonomy (GTDB): domain Bacteria; phylum Pseudomonadota; class Gammaproteobacteria; order Pseudomonadales; family Moraxellaceae; genus Acinetobacter; species Acinetobacter bouvetii_A. The sequence continues at coordinate 15,674 of NZ_CADDTS010000050.1, forward strand.
GAATTGTGCAGGTTCTTTAAAGCAGAGAATGGGTAAGGTATTCAGCAGAACCAGACCCGCCAAAAGCAGAAAGGTATTTTGCCAGTTTAACCAGTCCAGCGCCCATAAAATCGCTCCACCACCAACAATAAAGCCCAGTCTGGAACCAATCACCTGAAAAGTATTGCCCCAGTGCTGCTGCTCATTTTGAAGGATATTCACAGCCAGACCATCAGTAGCAATATCTTGCGTAGCCCCCACCAGATTCATACTCAGTAAAGCAATAAAAAATGCCAGTAAATATACGGGCTGATTTAAAGCCTGTATCGGCAAAAAGGATAAGCCTATCAGAATCAGTACACTGCATAACTGGGTCGGAATAATCCAGCTCCGGTAATGTCCAAAAGCCGAATGGCCAAAACGATCAACGAAAGGTGCCCAAAAAATCTTGATCGACCAAGGCAGCATCAATAAGCCAAAACCACCGATCTGCGCCAGCGACACCCCTTCAGCACGTAAAATCACTGGTAAAGCATGAGTCATGAAACCGACAGGTAAACCTTGTGCCCAATATAAGGAGAACAACAGCAGATAGATGTTCGATGTTTTCGGCATAGCCTGCACCTATGAGTCCCAAGCAGATTGATTTTTTTGATCACGCAAGCTGAATTTTAATTTACATTTTGCTAATGAATCTTATTTTACAAAAGCTTAACATGAATTAAATAGGATACGTTTGGGTCAGGACGGCCGAAAAATCATGTCAGCACATTTTCCCACATTACCCGATCTAGTCCCTGCCCGCGGTGGCAGTTTGAGCCGCAAGATTTTCAAGCAGATATTTCTGGCTCAAGGCTGGCGCTTTGAAGGTGAATTTCCCAATCTGCCTAAGGCAGTCGCCATTATTTCCCCACATACCTCAAATATAGATGCCTGGCATGGTTTTGCCGCACTGCTCGGGCTGGGCATCAAGATCACGGTTTTTGGCAAACACACTTTATTTAACACACCACTAAAACCATTATTGGAATGGGTTGGCGTGATTCCCGTCAATCGCAGTATTCAACAGGGTACAACTCAGCAAATTATCGACTTCATTCAAACTCAAGAGCAGATCTGGGTTGGTATGGCGCCTGAAGGTACACGTAAGCATGCCGAAGCATTTAGAAGTGGTTTTTACCGAATTGCTGTCGGTGCCCATATCCCGATTGTGATGTTTTCACTGGACTATGATCATAAAACCATCCACTGCTTGGGCGTGTTTCAACCTACGGGAAATTATGAGCAAGATGTAGAGCAAATTTTAGATCAATATGTAGGCAAATTTTCAGCTAAAAATCCTGCCTGGCTGGCCCAGCCGTTACAAAAACGTCTAAAAAATCGCTAGTCAAAACAGCAATTATCTGCTGTCATGTGCGCAACTTTTCGTCTAATTAATATTCAATTTCCAATATGAAGCTTGTGCAATACTCTTTAGCCGGTCTGCTTGCATTCAGTCTGGCAGGCTGTGATAAAGCAACTAAAACTCCACCTCAAACCACACCTATAAAAGCCCGTGAGCCTGTGGTGGCGATTGCGTTGGGTGGTGGTGGAGCCAAAGGATTTGCTCATATTGGGGTGCTGAAAGTTTTAGAATCACACGGTATTAAACCTAAAATTGTCACCGGTACCAGTGCTGGAAGTTTTGTCGGCAGTATTTATGCCAGTGGCAAAACACCCTACCAATTGCAGCAAATTGCCCTGACTCTAAAAGAATCAGATATTCGAGACTTGACCCTGAACAGTCAAGGTGTGGTGCAAGGGCAAAAATTGCAGAATTATGTGAACAAGCACATTGCCAATAAACCGATTGAACAATTCCCGATTCGTTTTGCGGCTATTGCAACCCGTCTGGACACTGGTACGAAAACTGAATTTATCAAAGGCAATGCCGGACAGGCAGTACGCGCTTCATGCAGTATTCCCAACGTCTTTGTTCCCGCCACCATTGGTGGCAAACAATATGTCGATGGTGGTCTGGTCAGCCCGATTCCAGTCAAAACAGCAAAAGCCATGGGCGCAGACATTGTCATTGCCGTGGATATTTCGGCACGTCCAGCCGGTAATAAGCCCATGAACATGTGGGGCCTGCTGGATCAGACTATCAATATTATGGGCCAACAAAGTATTAATGAAGAACTGGGGCAGGCTAATGTGATTATTCAGCCTAAAGTAGGACATCTGGGTACTCTGGATTTAAAAGCCAGCAATGAATCTATACTCGAAGGTGAAAAAGCGACCCAGCTTAAAATCACTGCCATTGAAAAGGCGATCAGCGATTTTAAAAAGTCGCCTGCAGCCTTTAAACCAGCCGTAAAATCCAGAATTTAAAAATTATGCTTTTTTAATATTCAAAGACTTATTCATCTGCTAAATTGATATAGACGCTTAGTATCTCAATCAATTTTTACAATACACGAGTAGATGTATGGAATTTGCATTCGAACCTTGGCATTGGTTTGTACTCGGGGTTTTACTGATGCTTTCTGAATTGGTACTCCCCGCTTTTGCTGCACTCTGGTTTGGCATCGCAGCCATCATGGTGGGTGTTTTATTCTGGATGTTTCCAATGATGGGCTTTACTACACAGCTCATTACCTGGATTATCTTGTCCGTTCTTTGTACATTTCTTTGGTTTAAATTTATTAAACCACTTTCAATTGATAAGACCAAAGCCGGCTTATCCCGTGAAGCCACCATCGGTCAGGTCGGCATGGTCATTCAAACCCACATGCAACATGAACTGATCACCGTGCGTTTTCCGATGCCGGTTTTAGGTTCAGATGAATGGAACTGTCGTACTTTATCTCCGGTACAAGTCGGTGATCGGGTGCGCGTGGTCGATATTCTCGGCAATGATCTGGTGGTTAAGCCGCACCATCCAAATAACGAAAATATATAAGTGAGGAAATAACATGTCTGGTGGAACGATTATAGTTTTAGCGCTGCTGGTTTTTGCTGGCGTGACTATTTTTAAAGGGGTCCGTATTGTCCCGCAGGGTTATAAATGGATTGTGCAACGGTTGGGTAAATACCACACCACTCTGGGGCCAGGACTCAGTTTTGTGATTCCTTATATTGATGAAGTGGCTTATAAAGTCACCACCAAAGATATTGTGCTGGATATTCCTTCTCAAGAAGTGATTACCCGTGACAATGCAGTGTTACTGATGAATGCTGTGGCGTACATCAATATCACCACCCCGGAAAAAGCGGTTTACGGGATTGAAAACTATACTTGGGCCATTCAAAACCTGGTGCAAACTTCACTACGTTCTATTGTCGGTGAAATGGACCTGGATGATGCCCTGTCCTCACGTGATCACATTAAAGCCAAACTGAAAGCGGCCATTTCCGATGATATCTCGGATTGGGGTATTACCTTAAAAACCGTTGAAATTCAGGATATTCAACCTTCTGCAACCATGCAGGCGGCTATGGAAGCGCAAGCAGCTGCCGAGCGCCAACGCCGTGCCACCGTAACCAAGGCTGATGGTGAAAAGCAGGCTGCTATTTTAGAAGCCGATGGTCGCCTGGAAGCCTCACGTCGTGATGCAGAAGCGCAAGTGGTGTTGGCTGAGTCTTCACAACGTGCTATTGAAATGGTGAGTTCAGCTGTGGGGGATAAAGAAATTCCTGTGGCTTACCTGCTGGGCGAACAATATGTCAAAGCCATGCAAGATATGTCTAAGTCTAATAATGCCAAGACCGTGGTATTACCTGCGGATATTCTGAGCACCATTCGTGGGGTCATGGGCCGAAATAACTAAAATCCGATAATTTTTAAAATGATAGACAGCTTTCATGCTGTCTATTTTTTTGTTGTTGGAAAAAATTCAGCAATTTTTTTTAATCTATGGTTAAATTTCACGTTATTTTTTTGAAATTATTTGTGCTTCTTTTTATAAGCCTTTGTTTCTATCTACTGTCCACCGTGTAACTGGATACCGTATGAGCTCCCTGAATCCGACCCTGATTACCTTTCTGTTTTATATTGTCGCCATGATCGCGATTGGTCTGATGGCCTATCGCGCAACAGCCAATTTCTCTGATTACATTTTGGGGGGTCGACGTTTAGGTAGTTTCGTAACAGCGCTCTCTGCCGGTGCTTCAGATATGAGTGGCTGGTTGCTAATGGGACTTCCCGGCGCAATCTATCTTTCCGGTTTATCTGAAATGTGGATTGCCATTGGCCTGATTATTGGCGCGTGGCTAAACTGGCTGCTGGTTGCCGGCCGTTTACGTGTCCATACGGAAGTGCAGCACAATGCCCTCACCTTGCCCGATTATTTCGCCAACCGCTTTAATGACCAAAAGAAAATCCTGCGCATTGCTTCTGCTTGCATCATTTTGATTTTCTTTGCAATTTACTGTGCTTCAGGCATGGTGGCTGGTGCACGACTATTTGAAAGCATGTTTGACATGTCCTATAGCACCGCGCTTTGGATCAGTGCGATTGCGACGATTAGTTATGTCTTTATCGGTGGATTCCTTGCCGTGAGCTGGACCGATACCATTCAGGCAGGCTTAATGATTTTTGCCTTGCTTCTTACCCCAATCGTGACCATTTTGAGTTTCTCAGACCTGTCGCAAATGACCTTGGCACTTGAAGCGGCGCGTCCGCAAGCCATGAATGTTTTAGGTGATTTAAGCTTTGTCGCGATTATGTCCTTGCTGGCATGGGGCTTGGGCTACTTTGGTCAACCCCATATTCTTGTGCGTTTCATGGCAGCAGACTCGGTAAAATCGATTCCAAATGCACGTCGTATTGGCATGACCTGGATGATTTTATGTTTAGGTGGTGCAGTTGCTGCAGGTTTCTTTGGTATTGCTTATTTCCAACAACACCCTGAATTGGCTGGTGTTGTCACTGCAAACCCTGAAACAGTGTTTATGGAACTCACCAAAATCTTATTCAACCCGTGGGTTGCAGGTATTGTATTGGCAGCTATTCTTGCTGCAGTGATGAGTACGCTCAGTTGTCAGCTTTTGGTGTGCTCAAGCACCTTAACAGAAGATTTTTATAAATCCTTCTTGCGTAAAAATGCAACGCAAACCGAGCTGGTCTGGATTGGCCGTCTCATGGTATTACTGATCGCCCTGCTTGCGATCTGGATGGCTGGAAATCCAGATGCCAAAGTTCTTGGCTTAGTTGCCTACGCATGGGCGGGTTTTGGTGCAGCTTTTGGTCCACTAATTATCCTTTCTTTGTTCTGGCGTCGTATGACCTTAAATGGCGCTTTAGCAGGCATGATCGTAGGTGCTGTGATGGTGATTCTATGGAAAAATACATGGGGCACAACTGGATTTGGCGATCTGATTCCTGCAGGCATCTATGAAATTATTCCTGGTTTCATCTGCTCATGGATTGCGATTGTTGTGGTTAGCCTATTAGGTAAAGCACCATCAGCAGAAGTGACTGATCGTTTCGATGAGGGTGACCGTCTGTATAAAGAATCTAAATAATTTTTAGAGTCTAAACATATAAAAAAGAGGACAATATGTCCTCTTTTTAATGCTTTTGTTTTGTATTCAGATGATATTAACTTTTACGTGCTAATAAAAACTGTGAAATTTGATTCAATTCAGCTGCATTTTCGGTAAACATGTCCAAAGCATTAAGGGCTTGATCATGCAATGCTTTGGCATAAGCCTGAGCCTTTTCCAGCCCCATTAATGCAGGATAGGTCGATTTATCTACCTGTTCATCCTTGCCCGCAGTTTTTCCTAGAACTGCCGTATCAGAAATAATATCCAGAATATCATCCTGTACTTGGAAAGCTAAACCAATCGCTTGGGCAAACTCACGTAATTTTGGAATCGCGACATCTGTACCCTCAAAAATCGTCACAGCGGCCATCATTACCGCTGCAGAAATCAAGGCACCAGTTTTATTACGATGGATGTTTTCTAAAGCATCCTGATCGACATGCTTGCCTTCAGCCTGCAAATCCAGCACCTGACCACAGACCATTTTCGAGCTAGCAGTCGCGAGTATTTGCATCTGTTTTAACACAATCGCTGGCGCAACTGCCGGACCTTGATCAAACAGACGACTGCCCAGAATTTCAAAGGCCATCGACTGCAAAATATCCCCTGCCAGTAATGCTGTATCTTCACCAAAAGCCACATGACAGGTCGGTTGACCGCGACGCAGGGAATCATTATCCATACACGGTAAATCATCATGCGCCAGTGAATAACAGTGAATCATTTCAATGGCAACGGCAGCACGACGCACAGCGGCAAAATTTGCATTCGGTTTTAAAGCGGCAGTGGCATAACACAGCGCAGGACGAACCCGTTTTCCACCCAACATCACCGCATGATGCACTGCACCTTTTAAGGGTTCTGGAAGGGAAAATGCATCTAATGCCGTTAATAAATCTTGTTGAATACGCTGCTGTGCTTGGGTTAATACATTTGCTTGTACGTCGGTTAAAGATGACACATTCGCCTCGAATACTTTGCTTTAGTGAAGATCTGGAAAATTCAAAATGACATCCAGATCTAATATACAATGCTCTTGTCACCAGCGACAGAGAACTTGCGACTCATGATACTGCTTTCCCGCAAGATTCTCTATCTTGTTTGCTATTTCAAACTATCTTCCGGAATTCTGACCCAACCTTCCATCAGCACTCGTGCACTGCGGCTCATGACCGCCTTTTTGACCACCCATTGGCCGTTTTCCTGAACGGCTTGTGCACCAACGCGCAAAGTCCCTGAAGGATGACCAAAACGAACCGCTTCACGTACACCGCCACCAGCAGCCAAATTCACTAACGTTCCCGGAATGGCAGCAGCCGTGCCGATGGCAACCGCAGCCGTACCCATCATGGCATGGTGCAGTTTACCCATCGACAAGGCACGTACCAGTAAATCCACATCATCAGTTTGAATGTCTTTACCGCTGGATGAGGTATAGCTTTTTGGCTTGGACACAAAGGCAATTTTAGGCGTATGTTGACGCTTTTCCGCTTCAGCAATGTCCTCAATCAAACCCATATGTTTTGCGCCATAGGCCCGGATGGTTTCAAAACGAGCCAAGGCTTGGGCATCGCTATTAATGGCATCCTGTAATTCGGTGCCTGTATAGCCAATGTCTTCAGCATTGAGGAAAATGGTGGGGATCCCGGCATTAATGAAAGTCGCCTGAAAAGTCCCGATATTCGGCACTTCAAAAGTATCCACGACATTGCCTGTTGGGAACATCGCCCCGCCCTCTTCTCCATCATCGGCTGGGTCTAGAAATTCAATTGCAACTTCCGCAGCAGGAAAAGTGACTCCGTCCAGCTCGAAATCACCAGTTTCCTGCACTTGTCCATTCGTGATAGGTACATGGGCAATGATGGTTTTTTGAATATTGGCTTGCCAGATACGAACAGTACACACGTCATTTTCCGGAATGCGTTCTGCATCGACCAAACCATTGGAAATGGCAAAGGAGCCGACCGCAGCGGTCAAGTTACCGCAGTTCCCACTCCAGTCGACAAAGGGCTGATCAATCGCAACCTGTCCAAACAGATAATCAACATCATGATTCGGCTGCGTACTTTTGGCCAAAATTACTGTTTTACTGGTACTTGAACTTGCTCCACCCATGCCATCAATCTGCTTGCCGTAAGGATCTGGACTGCCGATCACACGTAACAACAATTGATCACGAACTTTTCCAGGTTGCTGTGCCGCTTCTGGCAGGTCATCCAGTTTAAAGAAAACCCCTTTACTGGTACCGCCGCGCATATAGGTTGCTGGAATTTTAATTTGTGGAGCAAAACTCATTTCCTTGGTCCTTCATTTATCATTGTTTTAAACAACATCTAAGCAATGTTGATCACTTTTATCATAAAGCTTTTTTTGCCAAAAACCTTATTCACAGGACTTAAGTATAAAAAAACATCGGCTCCATCAAATAGATCACATTCGTTAAAACTAGCAAGTCATTGTATAAATAAAATTAATTTATTGATTCAATTATTATTTGTAAAAAAACTTTACTTTTCAACCTTTCATGACTGTATTCACCTGATTTCGTTGTACTAGGCTAATACCGACCAATCTATTACAATCTCCAACTTATCCATTGTCGGGCTGAGTACTTTGAACAACGAGTCTTCTACACTTCAGCGTGGCTTAAAGAACCGTCATATCCAACTCATCGCCATGGGCGGAGCAATTGGTACAGGCTTATTCTTAGGTTCCGCACAGGTGATTCAATCTGCAGGTCCTTCCATCATTCTGGGTTATGCCATTGGTGGTCTGATTGCTTTTTTAATCATGCGTCAACTGGGTGAAATGATTGTACATGAGCCTGTAGCAGGCTCATTTAGTCATTTTGCCTTTAAATATTGGGGAAAATTCCCTGGCTTCCTCGCAGGGTGGAATTACTGGATTTTATATATTTTAGTGGCCATGACCGAGCTCACTGCAGTCGCAAAATATATTAACTACTGGTGGCCTTTTATTCCTGCCTGGGCATCGGTGCTGTTCTTTTTCGTTGTCATTACCTTGGTCAATCTGGGCAATGTGAAATTTTATGGTGAATCAGAATTCTGGCTTTCCATCATTAAAGTGACTGCTGTAGTTTCCATGATCGTGTTCGGTTTGTATCTGTTATTTACCGCAGATGCAGGTTCAACATCGTCATTTAGTAACCTTTGGACTCATGGCGGATTCTTCCCGAATGGTTTTGAAGGCTTATTCTACATGCTGGCCTTCCTCATGTTCGCTTTTGGAGGGATTGAACTGATTGGTATGGCTGCAGCGGAAGCAAAAGATCCTGAAAAAACCATTCCTAAAGCCATTAATCAGGTCGTGTTCCGTATTTTACTGTTCTATATTGGTTCACTGGCGATTCTTTTATCTTTAGTGCCTTGGAACCAGCTTGAACTGGGTGGTCTGGATAAAAGCCCATTTGTGATGATTTTCAGTCAACTGGGGATTGGCTGGGCAGCACATTTATTGAATTTTATTATCTTGACTGCTGCACTGTCTGTATACAACAGTGGTATGTATGCCAATAGCCGTATGCTTTATGGTTTGGCTCAACAAGGCAATGCGCCAAAAGTCTTTAATAAAGTGAATAAGCAAGGTGTACCAATTCCTGCTGTTTTATTCTCTGCATTGCTCATTTTTGGCTGCGTACTCTTGAACTACTTTGTTCCAGAAGATGCCTTAAGTCACTTGATGTATGTGGTCGTGGGTGCTTTGGTACTGAACTGGGCCATGATCAGTTTGACTCATTTGAAATTTAAAGCTGCAATGAAGAAAGAAGCGATTAAAACTTCCTTCCCTGCACTTTGGGCACCGTTTAGTAACTACTTGGTGTTGGCCTTTATTGTGACCGTGCTTTACATCATGTGGACTCAAGGTTTTAAAGAATCAGTAATCATTCTTCCAATCTGGATTGCGATTATGTTTGTTCTATTTAAAATTCTTAAACCGAGCAAAGACTAATCAGTTAAATTGATTTTGGCTTTAAAAAAGTTATTGTTTCGGCAATAACTTTTTTTTTACCAGCATTTGCGCTAAATTAGCTGCGCATTGTGCCCTTAGCTTAACTGGATAGAGCAGTTGCCTCCTAAGTGACCGACGCGGGTTCGACTCCCGCAGGGCGCACAATCCTCAAGCTCAGCACATTTCAACAGATGTCATCTCTAAAATTTAAACACGCGCTAAAAAAGTACGATCAATGCTTTCGCTATTGATGCTTTGAAAAAATTCTCAAACTTGAATATTCGATAAATACGCATAACACTCATACAAAATCTGGTAACAGATAAAATGAAGTTATATCGATATATAGGTTTGGATATCCAAATTTTAAAATTCAACCTTCCCTGCCTTTTCTGCTTTCCATACATAAAATCGATATAAAATGTGACATAGATAACACTATAACACTCTACTTTTCATGTTATGTGATTATTTTTTAAACAAATAAAAAAAATAATTAAATTAAAAAAAACATATATTTTTTTTATATTATTCAAAAACTTAACCAAAATATCGCACTTAAATTTAGATTAAAAACTCTATTATGTTGTTTTTTTGAACGCCTTAGTTTTTTGTAGAGCATTTACTCTTTTTTTTATTGTGTTATTTTTGTCACATGGAGTAACAAATGATATTCGGTTGAAAGGCCGAAGTTACCAAAATGAATACTGAGCATAAATAACAAATCTGCAGTAAAAAAAATTTGTACCTCAAGGAAAGACACACAATGAAATTAAAAACACTTAGCACAGCAATGATTCTTGCAACAGTTCCAATGACAGGTGCATTTGCAGCTGCTTTGGATCGTTCAGGTCAGTCTATTTCAGCATTCTTACAACCTGGTAACTATTTTGAAGCAGGTATTTCAGTTTTAGACCCTAGCGTGTCAGGTAAAATTAAAGGAACTAACATCAGTGTTGGCGAAATGGCTGATGATTATCAGTTCTACAATACCGCGCTTAAATTACAACTTACACCAAACTTTTCATTTGGTTTGATCTACGATCAACCTTTTGGTGCAGCAGTAACTTACCCTACTGGTCAAGGTGCTCCACTATTCTGGGATCCAACTGGTACAACAAAAGCAGAAGTGGAAACTCAGAACCTTTCTTTGATTCTAGGTTTCCAACCAACTGAAAACTGGAATATTTATGGTGGTGGTGTTTATCAAACTGTTAAAGGTAATGTAGAGTTACACGGTGCTGCTTACAGTGGTAGCTTATTGGCTCCGACTGCTAACTTCTCTGGTTACAAAGAGAACATTGGTGAAGACAGTGCTGCTGGATGGTTAGCTGGGGTTGCATATCAGATTCCTGAAATTGCATTAAAAGCATCTTTAACTTATCGTTCAGAAATCGAACATAGCGTTGTTGTGCAAGAATCTTCTACAAGCTCGACAGCTGGTATAGCAGGATTAATTAATTTAAATAACGGTAAAGGCTCAACAGATATCACAACACCACAATCTGTTAACCTAGATTTCCAAACAGGTATCATGGCAGATACTGTTGCATTTGCTAACATTCGTTGGGTTGAATGGTCTAAATTTGCAATTCGTCCTTATGCATTTGGTAAAGCTTCTGTTGCTGCGGGTGCTAGCCCTACAATTAATAAACCTAATGGCTTTGATTTACTTGCTTATACAGATGACCAAATTTCAGCGACTGTAGGTGTAGGCCGTAAGCTTAGCGAAAAATGGGCAGGCACTGTAGCTGTTGGTTATGACACAGGTGCAGGTAACCCAGTATCTACCCTTGGCCCAACTGAAGGCTACTGGAATGTCGGTTTAGGTTTACAATTTAGCCCAGCTCCTAATTACTTTATTGCTGGCGGTGTGAAATACTTCATGCTAGGTGATGCTAAAGCCCAATCTGGTGCTCAATTCAACACACCTGCTTATGTAGCAGACTTTAATGATAATGATGCTTGGGCCTATGGTCTTAAAATCGGTTATAAATTCTAATCGACTTTAATAATAAAAAGACCATTGTTCGCAATGGTCTTTTTACTTCTGATAGCTGCAAGCTAATTACATTTATTTCGTATGTTCTAAATTTAATCAAAAAGAATGACCTTTATTTCCCACTTTTTCTAAGCTTATTACTCTATTTTTTTACTTATAAATCATTAATATACAAAGGTATTGTTAGTACTTTTACTCTATTCAAGACCATTTTTTGAATTATATAGTTCATTTTACAGACGAAGCTGAGCATTTACTCTTTTTATTTTTATGTTACTTTTCCTTCAAATGTATTTACATAAAGCTACAACAAGGGAATGTTTCCATGAAGTTTACAGCTCTACGTTCAGCTATTTTACTTAGCTTAATCCCATCAACCTCTGTATTTGCTGCGGGTCTAGACCGTTCAGGCCAATCAATCTCTGCTTTTCTACAACCAGGTAACTATGCAGAAGCAGGTATTTCTGTATTAGATCCAACTGTAAAAGGTAAAGATAATAACGGTCATCTAGTGGGTGACATGGGTGATGACTATTACTTCCCTTCTGCAGCTGTAAAAGTTCAAGCGACCGATCAAATTTCTTTAGGCCTTTTATACGATCAACCTTATGGTGCAGATGCCACTTATGAGGTTGATGGTTCTGATTTTTCTGCAGGTAAAGAAGGTACAAAAGTTAAAGTCCGTACTAATAATTTAACCGCCCTTATCGGCTATCAACCTACAGAAAACTGGAATTTTTATGCAGGTCCAGTATGGCAAACTGTAGAAGCGAATATTTCTTTACGAGGTAATGCATACGCAAAATCACAAGCAGGAACATTAAGCGGCTATGATATTAAAATAGATCAACAAGATGCTTACGGCTGGGCTGCAGGTTTTGCTTATCAAATTCCTGAAATTGCATTAAAGGCAGCAGTAACCTACCGTTCTGAAATTAAACATAAAGCCGATACCAAAGAAACTTTCTTCAATGGTAAATATACAGGTAGCCAATTGGCTAGCTCGTTGTTATCAAAATCCATTCCGAATACACCGTATAACACTGATGCCATTACTCCACAGTCTGTAAATATTGACTTGCAAACTGGTATCGCTGCTAATACTTTAGCTTTTGCTAACTTACGCTGGGTACATTGGGATAACTTCGTTGTTACACCTAAATATTTAGCAGCAATTACTGGGGCTTTAGGTAGCAAGCAAAATCTAATCGATTATACAGATGACCAATATTCTGCGACTGTGGGTCTATCTCATAAATTTAATAGTAAATGGGCGGGTACTGCTGCAGTAGGTTATGACTCTGGCGCAGGCAACCCTGTAACTACTTTAGGTCCAGTTGAAGGAAACTGGAGTGTTGGTCTAGGTGGACAATACAGTCCTGCAGAAAACTACTTTATTCAAGCTGGGGTTAAATACTTCTGGCTAGGCGATGCTCAAGCTCAAACTGGCGGTAAAGTCAAAGCTGAATTTTATGACAACCACGCTTTAGGTTATGGTCTTAAAATCGGTTATCGCTTCTAAAAAAAGCACATAAAAAGGCTCTTCATAGAGCCTTTTTTATTTTACAATATTTGATATTTCACTTTAATATTAAAATAGTTAAATTTATTTGAATAAAAAAACATCCAATTGAATTATTTTTCGCACCAATATTGGTCATTATTTTTTTTAACTTATATTTCAATATATTAGATGAATATAAAGCAAATTTACGTCACATACTTAACTATTTCCAATATCTTTTTTTTACCAATGATTAAATTTAGAGTCTTTACTCTTTTTTTATTTATGCTATTTTTCACACATGGTTATGAGAAAAAATAAATTACATATCCATTCTTTTCATTAACACATTGATACGTGTTTTTACATTTTAATTAGAAGAGTCAAGGAATATGATTTCTAAAATTAAAGCATTAAGTAGTGCGATTATATTTGCCAGCGCCCCAACAACTTCTGTTTTTGCAGCTGCTTTAGATCGTTCTGGCCAATCTGTTTCAGCATTTTTACAACCTGGAAACTATTTTGAAGCTTGCATATCAGTATTAGATGCTGACGTTTCAGGTAAAATTGCAAATGACTGGAAAGTAACAGGTCATAAAAAGAATAATAGTTTGTAAGGTTCCAATTTAGGAGATATGGCTGAAAGCTATCAATTCTATAATGCTGCTTTAAAGACACAACTAAATGAACATTTTTCATTTGGCTTGATTTACGATCAACCATATGGGGCAAAAGCAAAATATTCAGGGGGCAGATGCCAGACATACCAGTTCAGATGCAGTTGCCCTCAAAACGCATAATGCAGGAGCATTTACCGTTGGCGATGAAGCTACTGAAGTAAGTGTAGATACTCAAACTTTATCTTTGATCTTTGGTTTTCAACCAAATGAAAACTGGAATATCTATGCTGGTCCGGTGTATCAAACTGTTGAAGGCAATGTACAACTTCGTGGTACTGCCTATGGACCATATGGCGGTTTCTTGTGTACAAGCATCGGGACTACAGACAGATGTAATAAAGCCGACAGCAGCTTAGGAAAAGATCACAATTATAAAGGCTATAAGGCTCAGATTAAGGAGGATTCTTCTGTAGGCTGGTTAGCCGGTTTAGCTTCCCAAATTCCTGAAATTGCTCTAAAAGCATCGCTAACTTACCGTTCTGAAATTGATCATAAAACCAATATCAATGAAGAGTTACCCGTCACTGTTTCAGCGACTGCCAGCGCATTTCCAATTACAGCTGCATTTTATGAAACAAATAGAAGCAGTAAAGTGACGACTCCACAATCCGTTAATTTAGATCTTCAATCCGGTATCATGGAAAATACCATTGCATTTGCACAATTACGCTGGGTTGACTGGTCTAGTTTTGAGATTCGCCCACACCAGTTTAATCAACTTTCTAAAGTTTTGTATGCCTCGAAAAATGTGCCATCAAATTTTGCTTTGGTCGCTTATGATAAGGATCAAATCTCTGCAAACTTGGGTGTAGCCCGTAAATTTAATGAGCAATGGGCAGGTACACTCATGGTCGGTTGGGACTCAGGTGCAGGCAATCCTGTTTCAACACTTGGCCCTACGGATGGTTACTGGTCAGCAGGTTTGGACGGGCAATTTAGTCCAACACCACAAACTTTCATTCAAGCCGGTGTTAAATACTTCTGGTTAGGAGATGCCAAATCTCAAGTTGCTTCTGATTTTGGTACAGATAAATACATTGCCAATTTTAATGACAACCATGCAATTGGTTATAGCTTAAAAATGGGTTACCGCTTCTAATTTTTCTAATTTGCTTACAAGTTAGGATTAAACAAGAAAGGGCGCCATTGGCGCCCTTCTCTTATGCAAGTTTGCTGACAATTTATAAATAACTGTCAAAAAAACCCAATATAAATTAAATATTAAGCAGGAATATTACGTACTGATGCATTACGAATGGCTTCTTTTAATGCTTCATAACCATGAATAGGCGGGAACTGAGGAAATTCAGCGATTACGTTTTCTGGTGCATCAAATAAGAAACCGTGGTCTGCTTCTCCAAGCATTGTCGTATCATTATAAGAATCCCCAGCTGCAATCACACGGAAATTCAAACCATGTAAGGCTTTGACTGCTTGACGCTTTTGATCTGGTTGGCGCAATTTATAATCCGTGATCATGCCATTTTCATCCGTTTCCAACTTGTGGCAAAAAATAGTCGGCCAATCAAGCTGCTTCATTAAAGGATGAGCAAATTCGTAGAAAGTATCGGAAAGAATAATCAATTGGAAATGCGTGCTGACCCATTTCACGAATTCTTTTGCCCCAGGGAAAGGCCCCATATCTGCAATCACTTCCTGAATATCATTGAGGCCCAAGCCATGCTCTTTTAAAATATTCAGGCGCTGCGTCATTAACACATCGTAGTCTGGAATATCACGTGTGGTAGCTTCCAATGCTTTAATTCCAGTTTTCTTGGCAAAGTTAATCCAAATTTCTGGAACTAACACACCTTCAAGATCAAGACATACGATTTCCATGGGTTCTCCCAATGTCGGTGAAAAATTTTGCGTTATCATAGCTTAAAAATTGATATTTCAGGTGTTGTTTTTTAAATCTATTTTTTTCATAAGTATTTATTTTTTAGTGATAAGCATACTATTTCAATTCTATTAAAATCGATGTGAATTAAATTAATATAGGTTTTTAAGTGTCCAAGCCTATAGCCAGGAACTGTCATGACCACCATCCCTACCATTGACCTTGTCGATGCACTTGCATCTGAATATGCTGATAAATCTCCAAGCGAGATTCTGGAACTTGCTTTAAGTCAGGAAGGTGAAATTGCCATTTCATTTTCAGGTGCTGAAGATGTAGTTTTAATTGATATGGCCTCGCATCTAGGTAAACCTTTTCGTGTCTTTAGTTTAGATACTGGCCGTTTACATGCGGAAACTTATCAATTTATCGACCAAGTACGTAAGCACTATAATATCGAGATCGAAATTTGCTTCCCAGAAGTAGAAGCAATGCAAAAACTGGTCACCGAAAAAGGTTTCTTTAGCTTTTATCAAGATGGCCATAAAGAATGTTGTGGTATTCGTAAAGTTCAGCCCTTACGTAAAAAACTGGCCACTTTGGATGGCTGGATCACCGGTCAACGTAAAGATCAAAGCCCGGGTACCCGTAATGAAATTCCTGTGGTGCAAGCCGATGAAGGTTTTTCTGGTCCTGGCAAGCAATTGATCAAATATAACCCTCTCGCCAACTGGTCGAGTAGCGACGTTTGGAATTATATTCGCATGATGGAAATCCCATATAATCCATTACATGAACGTGGTTTTATTTCGATTGGTTGTGAGCCCTGCACCCGCCCTGTACTTCCAAATCAACATGAACGTGAAGGTCGCTGGTGGTGGGAAGAAGCCACCCACAAAGAATGCGGATTGCATGCAGGAAATTTAAAAAAATAATTTATTTAACCCGAATCCTGCTTAAGCTAATGATTTCATAATTTGAATTGTTGGCTTATTTCGATGGGTTAATTGGTATGCACATAAAGAAGCATAAATTCCACTTAGAAATCCATGAATACTACGAGCTTTAC
>NZ_CADDTS010000051.1 GCF_902753875.1 Acinetobacter bouvetii
TAACGAATGACGGCTTTGTTTGAGAAATTTCCAATAAGTTGCTTCAAATTTCAGAAAGAAATCATCAATTACGCAGAATAATTCGGTACTATTGAACATCAGGACTAGGGCTTTAGGTTTTGTGTGGTAACTCAACTGATGGCTCTAGTCCTCTTATTTTTCAAGTCATTTTCTTATCCGCGATTCGGGTTATAATAAAAAACCATTGAGGCTCATTATCCTGAGAATTAGGAGATGGCATTCCTCCCAAAATTGATATGCATAGCATAAAAACAACTATCCATATAATTCCTCTTAAAATCCAATAATGTAAAAAACTTACTCTAGGGAAAAAAATAAAATAGAAATTATAATAAAATTATATATATTAGCTAATAATATAGACTCTATTCCATCATTTAATCTAATATCCAGTGGAATAAGTATGAGTATTAACAATATACTTAGAACAGTTTTAGTTTTTAGCACATTCATCATCCTCACATTCTTTACGCCAATCTAGTCTACCAGCATGTTTTGATCCCTCTAAGGCAGCTAAATGAGCTTCCATACTTGGTGCGCTTGAGCCTAATGTAGGTCTAACTTTCAAAAACCTTTGGATTTCGCCTAACCAAAAGCGATAAGGTTTTAATGCCGTATGAATTGTTGCACTTGCATACCCCATGTAACGATTATCACCATAATCAACAACAGCAGCAAAAGCATATAAATAATTTTTACAAGGCCTTAGAACATTATCATCCCATACACCTTGGGTCCTCTCATTAAATGCTCGACCTTGGGCTAAAGCAGAAGAATATCCTGATTTTTTCATATAATCACAAACACATTTTTTACAGCTTCTCTTAATAGCCCTAGAGGATCAATTAAATGCAACGAATTCCCTCCAACATACCCATAAGTATTCAACCCACCATCTAAGCTAATCAGATCACTTTCTACATAACGTCCAGTTATTCGAGCATAAGCTCTCATCTTACACTCAGGCCAACCGTGCTTCGCTTTTCCTCGCTCAGGATCATAATCCCCAAAATAATTATAAAATAGGCTAACTTCAGCATCAAAGTACTGTCCCATGTATAGCTAATTGGACAAGTGAGTTTTTTAATATAACTTTATATATAAAATTCATCTGCTTCTACCAGATGATTATCTATATTCTTATTATTTATAAAATTAACATTTGATAGCGATGGATATCTAATTTGATTTTTTTCAAATAAACACTTCTTAAACAAACTGTCTGCTATATTAATCGTAATCATATTAGAGCCTATAAAACTACAATTTATAAAAAAAGCGCCCCTCAAATTAGCCTTATAAAAAATGTAATTTTCAAAGATCATATTTCTAAATAAAACTCTATGTAAATCAATATAACTAAACATGAGCTTCTTTATAAATATACAACTCATTATATTTTTATTAGAAGGTAATAAAACATTTTAACGATTCCCCCAATCATAACCATCTACTTTCATTTGACTCATTGGAAAACGCTGCAAACCATTTGATGCATTTGACGGCAATTTAGAAATATTAATGCTACACAATTTCCCCACAATATAGCGATGGTTTCCATCAACAATAATATTGCCATCTGCCTTAATTGGAGGAATACATTTTTGACCACTTTCAACTCTAGCCAAATAAGCTTGAATAACTGGTAAAGATACATACTTTTGCAATGTTAAATGTCTATCGCCAGTAAGAACTGATCTAATTATCGATTCATTAGCTGGCAAATATTTTTTATCACAACTCTCATCTTATGCTACTACTGCGATTATTATCTGTTTGAATCGTATAATTTTCTGTTATAGATGTACCATTATCAATCTGGTTTCTTGTGAACGAGTCGCTGTTAGCAGCATAAGTGTATTTAAAGGTTTTATTTACAAGGTTTTGTTCGATTAAACGACTCAAAGCATAGTCATTAAAGCTACTGTTATTATTAGTCTGATCAATAATTGCCAATATGTGATCAGCAACATCATAGCTATAGTCTTTCTCATAGACCTTTGGCATCAGGATTTTCTGGATGCACCCATCGAGGTCGTACTGGAATTGAGCCTGATCCCCGACTTGGCGATATGTACAGCTTTTAAGGAAATACGAGGAATTTCATGTAGATTAAAAATATGTTTTAGTACATCCTATTTCTTATAAAAATTTTAAGATATTGTTTTTTAATATTTATTTTTAAGACAATTTTAACATTTGATGTTGAAATCTTTAGATGCCACCTAAAATCATTGTATACTACCCTTTTCTTATGAAGTCTGGATGCATCAATAATGGATTGGGCATTCTTCAAGTGAATTTCGATGAGTACCTTATTACTAATTACCTCTGCGCCAAGTTCGATCTATGCCTGGCACGCGTTGGGTCTGGCCCAGGCTTTACACGCTAAAAACCAAGCTTTTCGCGTGTTTTTCTATCAAGACGGTGTTGCGGTTGCGAATGTCTTACAATGGGTTCCGGATGATCAGCGTCATTTGACTCAAGAGTGGCAGAAATTGGCGATTCGCTTGCCTGTCTGTGTGAGTGCTGCCCTAGCGCGTGGTATTACCGATCAGGAAAATGCCGCACGACATCAGATTAGCCAACATAATCTAGCGCAAGGCTTTGAACTGGTTGGCCTGGGTGAACTTGCCGATGCAGTGCAATCCACACAGCGTATCATTCAATTCTAAGATGTTATTTTTCGGAATTTGTTGCTTTTAAAAGGTAAATTGTGTGAAATCTGTACTCGTTATTTTAACTCAGGCAAATCTGGCCAATTTACAAGTGCATGAAAGCCTGTCTGCAACTATGGTACTGGCCACCTTTGGCTGTGAAGTCAAAGTTTTGCTGCAAGATGCAGGCTTAAGTCTGCTGCATTCCGAACTGCAATTTGACCAGTTTAAACATGCCTTTAAAATCGCCTCCAACATGGTCGACAGCTTTGAATTTTATGACCTTAGCCCGATTCTGGTAGAACAAAAAAATCAGCACAATCACTTTGTCACGCAAACTGAACAGGACATTGAATTTATTGAATTCAACAGCGAGTTTATTCAAAGTTTTGATTTTGTGTTGTACTGGTAAAGAGGAAGAGTGAAATAATCATGTCAAATAAAAGCTTATATCTGGTACAAAGTATTTTTTCAGCCACCCCCGCTGTACTGGATAAATTACAACAGCTTTATACACCTGAAGATACCATCATCCTGATGGGTGAATCGGTCTTGCAACTGCAGCATCCCTTTCTTCAGCAGCTCCAGCAGCTTTATATTCTGGATCGTGATGCAGAAATACTGGCCGGACAATCTGCTGCCAATATGCACATTATTTCTTATGATGAATTTGCGGATATTTGCCTGAAGCATAGCCGCTGTATTCGTTTGAACTGATTTTGAGATTAATCATGAATTTAGAACTCGATCAAGATGGTCACTTAGTCGATTACACCATTTGGAATGAAACTGTCGCGCAAGAATTGGCCAATACTATAGATCTGCAACTGACTGAATGGCATTTTGAAATTCTGCATGCAGTCCGTCAGTTTTACCAGCAGTTTGGTCACTCACCTGCGACTCGCCCCCTCATCAAGTTTTTGATGAAAACTGTCAGTGCAGAGATTAATAATGCAGTACTGCAAGATCGGTTCAACACTGGTTTGGTAGCGCGTCATTTAAGCCGTCTGGCTGGCATTCCTAAACCGCCGAATTGTCTATAAATCTTAAGGGGAAAGATTTAGGACTGTATTTTGTGTCGTTCCAGATAATCAAAATAATCTTGGGTTAATTCAGGTTTCACTTGTTTGGCATGAATGGTTTCATTACATTCTGAACACACCAGTTTTGGCGTCATTTTATGTCCGCAGCTTTTATGCACATAGTGTAAAGGTTGACCAAAACCTTCATGCATCCATTCATCTGCCCAATGCGCCATAGACATCAAGATCGGATATAAAGCCAGTCCTTTTTCGGTTAAACGATATTCATAACGTTCTTGCCGTTGGACATAAGGTGTTTTGATTAAAATCTCATGTTCAACCAGTCTTTTTAAACGGTCGGACAAGACATGACGGGTTACGCCTAAATCCTGCTGAAAAGATTCAAAACGGCGAGTACCTAAAAAGGCATTTCTTAAAATCAATAAGGTCCAGCGATCACCAATCACCGACAGAGTTCTGGCAATTGAACAAGGCTGTTCGCCAATGTCATCCCATTTCATAAAGAAAATCTCATAAAGATCATCATCAATAATAAAGTTTAATCAAGAAAAGTACCGCATTCCTACAAAGATTGAAAGGATTGCATGCTTAATCCAGCAAATTGCAAAATAAGAATTTGATAAGATTAGACTTATTTAGAAAATCTAGCTCATTAATCTTGATATTTTTCTAGGATTCTTTTGATATGACAAACCGTACAAGTTGGCCTAAAAATGTATCTCATGCTGATTTTCTTCAATAATTTTCAACCAAGCCCGGGTTGCGGGATTCATGGCAACAGTGGTATTCCAGGCCATACTGAGCGTCCAGTTCAGGTTCGGACTTTCTAACAGGCTCATATTATATTTTTCCTGATCCAGCTGCTCGCAATAGATTTTGGGCAATAAGGCAATTCCGACATCAGATTCCACCATTTTGGCAATAAAATCCCACTGGCTACTTTTACATACTACATGCGGTTCAAAGCCAACATAATTAGCTGCCTGAATAATCATATTATTTAAAGTGAAGGAATCGTCATAGAGTAAAAATGACTCTTCTTTTAACTCAATCAATTTTACTTGTGCCCGGTTTTTCCACTGGGTTTCTTTACGTGACAACAGGCACAAAGGCGAATCGATAATCGGAATGCCGCTTAGCACCGGTTTCAAATGCCCCAATAAAATGCCGACATCAACTTTCTTGGCCAGAATGGCATCTTCAATGCCTGAGGCACCAACTTCCAGAAAGCTTAATTCGATCTCGGGATATTGTTTATGAAATTTGGCGATTAGGCTGCTGAGTAAAATTGAACCTAAAGGAGGCAAGCCAAGTATTAATTTCCCCTGTTTGAGCTGCCGGACTTTGGCGACCGTTTCAAAAATACGCTGCTGTTCTTCCAGTATCACCAAAGCATGTTGATAAATTTGCTCGCCCATATAAGTCAAAATGGCATCCCGCTTGCGCCCTGCTTCTCCCCGATGAAATAACGGCACGCCAATTTCCTGTTCCAAATGATGAATGGCTTTACTGATCGTCGGTTGGGTTACATACAACTTTTCCGCTGCCAGACTAAAACTCTTGTACTGTACGATTTTGACGAAGATATTCAGGCTCTTGATATCCATAACTATTCCATTTAGGCATAATCTTTTTTTTATTATTCATAATTTAGTAAATGGGTCAAATTTACAATAATAACCAGGTTATTTGATCTGCTTATTATGTCTATTTTCTCACTTTCTCCCAAAGTATCCCGGGCTGTCATCATCGTGCTCCAGCTCAGTTTACTTATCGTTATCTGGTGGCTGGCTTCTCTGATCCAGCAAGCTTTGCATTTACCGGTATCAGCGGGTGTTATCGGGCTTTTATTGGTGCTGATGGCATTGCTCAGTGGTGTATTTAAGTTGCAGTGGATTAAAACCGGCTCGGATTTTATTCTGGGAGAACTGGTGCTGTTATTTATTCCTTGTGTGGTCGGCATCATTAAATATAAAGATCTGCTTTTGTCTCAAGGCTGGCAACTGATTCTGTCGGTCGTGATTGGTACACTCTGTGTAATGGTGGCAACCGCTTATAGTGTTTATTTGGGATTTAAACTGGAAGCCCGTTTAAAAGCAAAACTGCATTTGCATCAAGCATTGGAACAGGACAAATAACATGAGCCTGACTGCCCTTTTCTGTTTTATCGGCACCTTAATCAGTTATGTACTGGTGAAAAAACTGCATCAAAAATTTCCTTATATGCTGCTTGCTCCCGGAATTTTTGTCCCGGTGATTCTGGTCATCTGCATGGTGATTTTGAATATTTCCTATGAGACTTATATGGTCGAAAACCAGTGGCTGATCTGGATGCTTGGACCGGCAACCGTGGCTTTTGCCATTCCAATTTACGAGTATCGCAAAGTCATACAGGAACACGCACTGTCTATTAGCATGGGGATCGTCATAGGCATGCTGGTTGGGGTCATCAGTTCCTTCTATTTGGCTAAATTATTCAGTTTCGATCAGGAAACAACATATAGTTTAATGGCGCGATCAATTTCCACACCTTTTGCTATGGAACTCACTTCTAACGTTGGTGGTTCAGTTGAACTGGTGATTTTATTTACCATGATTACCGGTATTGCCGGTGTGGCGATGGGAGATCTGATTTTACTGGGTCTGAAACTCAATTCACGCTTTGCTCAGGGTGCCTCTTTAGGGAATTCTGCACATGGTTTTGGCACAAGTAAGGCCTTTATGCGTCATCGTGAAGAAGGTGTAGTGGCGTGCCTAACCATGGTTCTTGCCGGCGTGTTTATGGTCTTGTTGGGCCCCAGCATTATTCATTTTGTAGTTAATTTTCTTTAATTTTTTTAGAGCATGCTTGAACCCATGCTCTAATACTTTCATTTAATTAATCATCACTCGATATACGATCTTGATGATCTCCAGCCGCCAGACTGCTCAGGTTTACTGTGGTTAGGTTCTAAAGCCAGAATCATGAATCAGGCTGGGTCATTCGAAAATGACTGTGCTGAATAAGCCATCATGGCTTGGTTTCAGTTTTGTGCAACCTAGCCTTGTTAATGGCTCACATAAAATAAAGTAATCACGAAAATCAGCAAGCTCACCGCCTCGCAAATTTCAATACTGGCCCCGACGGTATCTCCCGTAATGCCACCAATACGCTGGATGAATTTATGTCTTAAATACAGCAATGTAGCCATCATTGATAGAGCAGCAAAGATTCCCGCAAATCCCCAATAGATAGATGCAAGCAAACATACTACGCATATAATAACGGCGGCAGTCTTAGGAATAAATTCTGCCATTGAGGAACCTAAACCTTTTTGACGTACATATTGAGTAGTCAAAAACAAAAATAATGGTGCTAAACGACCTAAAAGCGGAAATAAAATTAGCGCTGAATAGTATTGCTGTTCCAGTAAAACATATAACGCAGACCATTTTATCAGGCACAGAATGAGTAAACTGAGCACGCCAATTGGCCCACAGCTCGGGTCTTTCATGATGCTTAAGGTGCGTTCCGGGTCACCAAAACCACCCACCCAGGCATCGGCTGTATCAGCAAGACCATCCAGATGCAAACCGCCTGTCAGCCAGATCCAGACCACTAGAATGAGACTGCTTAATAAAATGATGGGAATGGCTTTCAAGCTAAGGGCAAGACCAAACAAAATCAGGCCTATCATCAGTCCAACTACAGGATAAAACAGCAAAGATTGACCATTTTGCTGCTTGGTGGGCATCTGTTTCAATTGAATGGGAAAGGTCGTCAGAAACTGCAAAGCAATCCAGAATGGCATCATCATGATTGCTCCAAGAATTGAAGCGTTAAATCTTCATGCAAAATAAAGCTGTTCAGTTGTCCCAGTTCTGCCGACATTTTCAAAATATCATCTAAAGGCTGCTTTAAAGCCAGACATTTTAAGAGCTTAATCACCCCACCATGCGTCACCACTAGCACCCGCTGAAATTGATTCTGCTGCATATAAAGATGAATCTGCTGCATGGCTTGGTTGATTCGTGCATGAAACTGCTGCATGGTTTCGGCATTCGGTGGATTAAACTGGGTAGGTGTTTCCCAAAACTGCGCTAGTAATTCAGGTTGTGTGTCATAAATCACTTGGGTCGAAATGGCTTCCCAATCGCCAAAATGCATTTCCTGCAAATTTCTATCTAAAATAAGCTCAAGGTTTAAATTGTGGGCGATCTCATTTGCAAATAAAGCACAGCGCTGCAAAGGTGAACTAAACACAATATCCCAAGGTTTAGACAGTAAATTTTGCTTTAAGGATTGATCTACTGTCTGGCGCATTTGCTGCAAGCCCAATTCTGTCAGGGCATCATCAGTCGAGCCTCGCAAAGTATGGCTCAGCTCGGTTTCACCATGACGCAGTAGATCAATCCTGTACATATTTACTTCCTACA
This sequence comes from Acinetobacter bouvetii, assembly GCF_902753875.1. Classification (GTDB taxonomy): domain Bacteria; phylum Pseudomonadota; class Gammaproteobacteria; order Pseudomonadales; family Moraxellaceae; genus Acinetobacter; species Acinetobacter bouvetii_A. Next base: position 8,138 of record NZ_CADDTS010000051.1, read on the forward strand.
AAAAGGGTTAAACCTTTTCACCAATCACAGCGGCTTCTGCGAAAGTGGCCATATTGTTATGTAGACTGCATGCCAGTTTAATCAGTCCCAATGCTGCCCCTGCACCACTGCCTTCGCCCAAACGTAGATTCAGTTTCAATAAAGGATGGGCATTTAATTCTTCTAATAAACGGCGGTGACCATATTCCGCAGATTGATGTCCAAACAGCATCCAGTCACGTACTTCAGGATTGAGTCGAACTGCAACTAAAGCAGAAACAGTGGTAATAAAACCATCCACCACCATAGGCAAACCGAGCTGTGCACAGCGGATATAAGCACCGACCATAGCTGCAACTTCCAGACCGCCTACAGCACATAACGCTTTAAAAGGATCATGGCCGACATAGTCTGTGTGTAAGGCAATCGCCTGATTAATGACATTTTTCTTGTGATTCAGCTGTTCTTCACGAATCCCTGTGCCCACACCTGTGAGTTGTTCAGCAGGCTCATTCAGTAAAAAACAGGCTACGGCTGAAGCCGAACAGGTATTACCAATACCCATTTCCCCTGCTACATAAATAGATGCGCCACTAGCAACTGCAGTTTCTACACTTTTAGCACCCAGCAGCATGGCATCTGCACATTGCGCTTCCGTCATGGCCACCTGTTTGGCAAAATTGGCGGTCCCCGGAATAATGCAGTGACGTTCCACACCTACATAGTCATAAGCTTCGCCGACTGTACCGCAATCAATCACTTGCAGTTTGGCCTGGTATTCCCGGGCAATCACGCTAATACAGGCACCACCCGTGGTAAAGTTTTGTAGCATTTGCCGGGTCACAGCTTGTGGATAGGCGGAAATGTTTTCTTCCATCACGCCATGATCACCGGCAAAAATGCTAATCCACGGATGATCAACATTGGGACGTGGACTATTTTGCAAGCTGGCCAGTTGTATGGCCACATTTTCCAATTCAGAAAGCGAACCGGTCGGTTTGGTTAACTGTAATTGACGCTCGGCCGCTTGTTGTTTTGCTTCAGCACTTGGCGTTTTACACGCATCTAACCACCAATTCATACTTTCTCTCCTTTTAAAATCATCGGGAAACCCGCGACACAAAACATGACTTTATCGGCAATTTGCCCCAACTGTTGATGTAAACGGCCCGACTCATCGACAAATTTACGGCTGATTTCACCCATCGGCACGACCCCCAATCCAGTTTCATTACTCACTAAAATGACCTGTGATTGCAAATCTGGAAGCAGCGCCAATAATTTTTGGCACTCCACTTGTTGCAGGCTTGTATCTTCATGCATCAACAGATTGGTCATCCATAAGGTCAGACAATCGATCAGGATCAGCTGATTGGGCGCATCCAGCTGTTGCAGTTGACTGGCCAGAAAATAGGGTTCTTCAACGACATTCCATGTTGATGGACGTTGTTGTTGGTGATGGGCAATCCGCTCCTGCATTTCCGTGTCCAATGCCTGGGCCGTTGCAATATAGGTGACCGCCAGACCTGAATCTTTGGCCATTTGTTCTGCAAGACGACTTTTACCGGAACGGGCACCGCCCAAAATAAGTTGGATCATACATCACCCAATAAAAATTGATGGTATGGCGTTAAAGGCCCCTGCAACATTTGTGCATGGTAGGTACCAAATGTTAAGTGCCGGACCTGAAATTCAAAGCTTTGTTGGGGAATATTTTGCATGCGCTCAAAAATAATATTGCTACAAAATTCATGCTTATAAAGCCCCAAAGTAATATGAGGACAATACTCCAGTGGCGCAATTTCATCTGAACAACGATATAGCTGTTGCCGAATTTCTGCCAGATTACCGTCAAGGTCATCTATTTCAATAAAAAGCGCACTTTCAAAACTATTCACAGCTCCAGTCTTCAGTCTAAATGAAGATTTTTGTTCTGGCTTTAAAGTTTTTAGCTGTTGTTGCAATTGCTGATGACTAAAATCATCATCCCATTTGGGGTTATGATTTGTGAGAAATCCGCAAATAAACAATGTTATATGAAACTGCCGTGTATTTGGCGTAAACAGCAAGTCTGAAAAATACTCACGCAACTGCTCTAAATAATTCAGCAATTCAGGCTGCCGGATTTCCAGATACCAAAGTGAAAAATCCGTGCGTCCCTTATGCCATTCAGGATAATCCTGTGCAAGCGTAGGTAACACCGGCATTGAGGGTTTTAAAAACACGTAAAATTCACATTAAATTCAATCATCTTATTAAAACATGAATGATGTTAATTTTCTTGAAGTATTGATTCAGTAATATTCAGATAATAATGAATTATATTCAGCTTGTTACAGACTTAAATCTTGCCACAAACATTGTGACTTCATCTATAAATATCTAACAGCCCACTTGAGACGATAACTTCATCAATAAAATTACACTGGCACTGAAGATGACTGCCTTCTCTTTTGATAACAAAGAAAATAAAAAGCCAGAAGCATAAACATGATCATTAATAAATAAAATGGGTAATTGCTATGCCACTGATACAAGCCGGTACTGACCAATGGGCCAAATACAAAACTCAAAGCCTGGGTTGCAGTACAAAAACTGGCAACTTTAGCCTGCAAATGCTGCGGTGCAGATTGGGCAGCACCCGTGGTAAATGCAGGGGTAAGACAAGCCACTGCCACCCCATATAAAATATAAGCACTTTGAAAAATATGAATATGTGTGGTGTAAATGGAAATAAGCAAGCCTAACACCATAAACACCAGACCAATCCACAGTAAGCGCTGCACAGACCATTGTAGAAACTTGGAAATCGCTGTTTGCATAATCACTAATGATATGCCGACAATCAAAGAACATTGAGCAAAGTAAATTGCACTCTGCCGAGTCGAAATTTGAAATTGATCCTGAATATAAAAGCCGGCGGTGAGATTTAATGTGACAATAGCGATATAGAGGCTAAACCCTAATACAAACCAACCTATACTGTTACGCAAAGAAAATTCTTCTTTATTGGTAAATACCGGATTTTCAGCAGGGATAGCCTGTTCAGAAATACTATAAAAATCAGCATCTTGTCGATCGAATTTCAGCACAATATAAAGGCTAATTAAAGCAAAAATAATAAAGGCCACCCATAACGGCGTAAGCATGCCCCACGCCAATAAAAGTGTAGTTAAGAATGGACCAAGTACCAAGCCTGCACTATTTAATGCGCCGAACTTGGACATGGTCTGGCTGCGTTGTTGTTCTGCGGTATATTTGGTCATCACATAAGTTTGTAAAGCAATAATTGGCATCGCCATAAATACGCCCATACTTGCCCGAGCCAACAATAAAAAAGTAAACAGCAACATCGCAGCAAGATGATATTCAAGCCCATAAGCCAGGACTACAGTAAATATCCCCCAAGTGAGAGTTATCCCGATAAAACCCACACTTAATAGACGATAAATACTGTATTTATTTCGCTGTCTTGAAATATAGATGGCTCCTATTGCCATCAATAATGCACCTGCCGAAATTAAAGCTCCGCCTTGCAATTCAGTCATTTTCATTTGACGAACCAAAGGTGCAAGGATGGGCAAAACCATAGAGAAACAGCCACCATTCGCCAGACTTGCAGCAATGAAAATTTTATTATTTTTATCCATTATTTATTTTTAAATCCCAATCCTGGTTTGCATTTATAAGAGATCAGAGACAACACAAGTTATCTCTTTCGGGTGAAATTGAGTCCATCACGTAATAGCTTTTGTTATCAATTCAACTTGTATAAGCAAAGCCATATTTAATCGTATCTTGCTGGGCTTTGTCAGTACCGCCAATCGCTAAAACCTGCATAAAAAAGCCCTAAATCGCTTTAGGGCTGACAAGAATCACTTGAATAATTCTACGAATCCAGTACATCTGCAAATTGTGCACCCAAAACTTGAGCTAAATCTTGGGGTTTTACTCCAATATCCAGACCTCTTTTACCCCCACTGACATATATTTTTGCCAAATCTTGGGCTGTAGCATCAATGACTGTTTTTAAGCGTTTCTTCTGTCCAACTGGGCTAATTCCCCCAACCAGATAACCTGTTAAGCGCTCAGCATTTTTAGGATCGGCCATCTGTAATTTTTTACAGCCCACAGCCGCTGCCACTTTCTTTAAATTTAATTGATGATTCACTGGTAAAACCGCTACGAAGTAGTTTTTATCGTCAGTCACCAACAGGGTTTTAAAAACTTCTTCAACACTTAAACCCAGTTTCTCCGCTGCTTCTAGACCAAAGCTTTTCGCATTGGCATCGTGTTCATATTCATGGATAGAAAATTCAATTTTATTGGATTTTAAAACTTTGCAAGCTGGTGTCATTTTTTTGAAAATATTAAGAACGAGATAAGCAAATTATATGCCCTTTAGAAATGAATGTTTAGCATACTTAGGCTATTTTGTTTGCTTGGTATTATTGTCTATTTTTAGAGATTAGCCCCATATAAACCTATAAAGTGATAGAAATTCATTTTTAGACATAAAAAAAGCCCGACATCCTGTCGGGCTTTTTCGTATTTGATGCTTAGATCTGACTTCTGTCTGATCTGACATTCCTTGTTCTTACTCTTGTTATTCTTATCTGGAGCATCCTGCTCTCTTATGTCCCCATGATAGGAAATTAAAGCAAGGTCGCATAGCCGCAAAGATCTGTAATACTTGTGAGCATATGCGTACACCGCAGGCTAAAAACTGTTCCCTTTTCATCCCCAGAAATTGGGATAATTTTTGCCCTGGGACTGCCTTGAACATTGAAAAAAGTTTCAATTTGATTAAAAAAAAATCAACTTTATTGGCTAAAGATTTCGCTTTTGAACATAAAAAAACGACTTGTTTCCAAGTCGGTTGAACGAGATTGTTCTAGAGGGTATGAATCGAGATAAGATACTGATCTTAAAGTAATATTAAAAACGTGTTTCGTATAACGCCCATCATGTTAAATAGTAAATTATTTAGTGAAGAATCCTGATTTATAGACCAAGACTTTGATCATGTTAATTTTCTTTTAGTGCATTACATACGATTTGAAATGCGGGGGAATTAAAACGACGACTTGTATAAAATAGATACAGTGGTGGATAGGTCGAAACACTTTCATTTAAAAAGCTAAGTAACCTTCCTGTATCTAAGAAATCTTTCACGATGTCTAGTGGTAAGTAGGCTACGCCTAGTCCATCAACAACAGCATCAAGTACTCGATCTACGCCTGTAAAGATTAAGTTACTCTGTGGTTTATAGTTAACTTGCTTTCTACCTTGAGTAAAACTCCATGGCAACAATGAATTACTCGTTAATAGCTTAATACCTAAACAATAGTGTTGATTGAGATCCTGAATATTTCTGATTTCAGTTTTACCTTGCATGTACTTAGGGGATGCAACTAAGCACATTTGGATGGGGTGGCTAATCGGCACTGCAATCATATCTTTTTCAATAGACAGCCCCAAACGAACCCCTGCATCATAACCTTCTTGCGCAATATCAACTTGTCGATTATCGGAAGTCAGTTCAATGGTGATTTCAGGATATTCTTTAACTACTTTTTTGATTTTATTATAGATATAGTATTTTATCGAAAAGTCATCCGCAGTGATTCTCACCCGACCATGCGGTTTATTTTTCATTAAACTTAGGCGTTCTAATCCTAAATTAATATCATCTAATTGATGTCCAACATATTCAAATAGTTTTTCTCCAGCTTCTGTCAATGTGACACTTCGAGTTGTTCTATTGAATAATTTAAGTTCTAAGTTTTGTTCAAGATTACTAATGCTTTGGCTCACAGCGGATTGTGTAGAACCTAGAGCTGAAGCAGCTTTGGTAAAGTTTCCATTTTGAACTACAGCGATAAAAGCATGTAAATCATTCAAGTTTGTTTTCATAGAAATAAACCAATTAATAAGAATTACTAATTAAAGCAATATGATTATAGCCTCTAATCATGCAAGTAATAGCTTGTTAAGATAAATTCCATTAAAGAAGTTATGGAACACCACCATGAAAAATGTTTTGGTACTCGGTGCTACAGGCCAAATTGCTCAATGGGCTCTAGATTTTTTACAAAAGCAACCAGAGATATCTCTTACTCTTTTTCTAAGAGATAAAAATAAGTTAGCACCTCTACCTATGACAAATACTCGCATCATTGAAGGTGATGTTCTTAACATTGATCAGTTAACTGATGCGATGAAAGATCAAGACGTGGTTTATGCAAATCTTGCAGGAGATATGGAAGGACACACTCAGAACATTGTTACTGTGATGAAGACACTCAATATTCAACGGCTGATTTCAATTAATACGCTTGGAATTTACGACGAAGTTCCAGGTAATTTTGGAGAGTGGAACAATAAAGAAATTGGTGAATATTTTCCACCATACCGTAAGTCTGCGGATTTAATCGAAAGCTCTAATCTTGACTACACGATTATTAGAGCCGCTTGGTTAACAGATGAAAATGAAGTTGATTTTGAGATCACACATAAAGGTGATGCTTTTCAAGGCACAGTGGTATCAAGAAAAAGCGTTGCTTATTTGGTGAATCAAATCATTGAAAACCCGAAATTACATTCAAAAGAGAACCTAGGTGTAAGTAAACCTAATTCTGATGCTGATAAACCCTACTTTATGTAATCAATTAAATTGAAATTAAAAGGTAAATGAACAATGAAAAGTGTAAAAGTTAAAGCACCATACTGGGAAATCGCAGCTGATTTATATTTTCCTGACGATTTTGATGAAAGCAAAAAATACCCTGCAATTATCAGTGCTCACCCTATTGGGAGCTGTAAAGAACAAACCTCTGGCAATGTATATGGCGTTGCCTTAGCAAAAGCTGGTTTTGTTGTTATTGCCTTCGATGCCAGCTTTCAAGGAGAAAGTGGTGGTGAGCCACGTTATATCGAAGATCCAACATTACGTGTCGAGGATTTCAGTTTAGTTACTGATTATCTGGTGACTTTAAACTATGTTGATGAAAACCGCATTGGTGTACTCGGCATTTGTGGTGGTGGTGGCTATTCCATTAATGCAGCAATGACTGAGCGACGAATTAAAGCAGTAGGCACAATTACTGGTGCAAACTATGGTCGTGTGATGCGTGAAGCAAGTGCTGGTAATCCTATCGCATTCTTGGAGGCGATTGCTGCTCAACGAACTGCTGAAGCTAAAGGTGCTCCACTTCGTGTAGATCAAGGACTATATCCTACTGTTGAAGCTGCTAAAGCGGATAATGCAGATATAGATCCATTAGAAGCCACTGAATATTATCGTACTGCTCGTGGTGAGAAACCGAATGGCGTGAACAAAACATTATTTTCACATAATGCTGTTGCTGTTGGGTGGGATGCATTCCACTTAGCAGAAGTTTTATTGACCCAGCCTTTAATGATTATTGTGGGTAGCAAGCCAGGTGGTTTTGGTGCATATCGTGATGGTTTTGAGATTATCAACCGTGCAGCATCGACAAATAAAGAGTTAGTCATTGTGGATGGTTGGTCCCACTATGATCTTTATGATAAGCCTGAACCTGTAGCGAAAGCTTTAGAGAAATTGATTCCATTTTACAAAGAAAATCTGTAAGTGAAATTCCGAGAAAAAGGCATCAGATTTGATGCCTTTTTTTATTCAGGTGACAGCCTTTTTAGACAGTAAAATCTACGAGATGAATTCATGATCGCGCAAAATTCTAAATTATTTCAATCTTTTTCATTAACTAAAGATATAACTTTACGCAATAGAATCATCATGGCCCCCATGACGACATGGTCTGCAAATGATGATGGAACGATTTCAGAGCAAGAGTTGCAATATCTTCGCCAGCGTGTACAGGGTGTTGGTTTAGTGATTACTGGTTGTACCCATGTATTAGAAAATGGGATTGGATTTACCAATGAATTTGCAGCATTTGATGACCGCTTTATTCCAAGTTTAAAAAAATTAGCCCAAACAGCTAGAAGTGGTGGAGCACCTGCAATATTGCAAATTTTCCATGCCGGGAATAAAGCTTTACCCGACCTACTCCCGAATAGAGATGTGGTGAGTGCAAGTGCGATGAATACACCAACTGGATCTTTCGTCGATAGCAAAATGATGTCCCGCGCTTTATCTCATGATGAGGTTTTAGATATTGTTCATGCTTTTGGTGAAACGACACGAAGAGCAATTGAAGCGGGATTCGATGGTATTGAGTTGCATGGTGCTCATGGTTTTCTGATTCAAAACTTTTTCTCACCGCTCTTTAATCAACGAACGGATGAATGGGGAGGAACGCTTGAAAGACGTATGAGTTTTCCATTAGCGGTCGTGAATGAAGTGAAACGAGTCATCAAGCAATATGCTCAAAAACCGTTTGCATTAGGTTATCGAATGTCTGTGGAAGAATATGATGAAAACGGTTTGCGTATTAACGATAGTTTGCAGCTTATAGATCGTTTAGTTGAAGCAGAAATAGATTATCTACACGTTTCATTAACAGACATTTTAAATAGTAAGCCTGTGCATAGTACAGATGAGGCACTCACAATTCAGCATATTATTGAACATCTAAATAATAGAATCCCATTAATTGCTGCTGGAAAAATTAGAACACCAATTCAAGCCAAACAAGCACTAACACTGGGATTGCCATTGGTTGCTATTGGTAAGGCTATTGTCATGAACCCTAATTGGGTGGAACTTGCGCAGAATGAATCAGAAAAAATTTTATTAGCGTTAGAAAATAATAGAAGGGACCCTGAGTTATACATCCCTGACCCTTTATGGAATGAAATTGAAACAAGAAAAGGTTGGTTCCCTCTTTCTTGAGAGTACAGAAGAGTTAAGCTTTCCTAAAATTAACCTAATGCACGTTATGCAAAATGTAATTAAATTTTCATATAGAATCAATACAATACGATATTGTAAAAAGCCCATTCCCCCTCGAATGGGCTTTTTTATGATTTATCAATTTAAGACTGATTCAGAAAAATTAAATATTAAGCTGACCACCAACTATTCTTTATTCAACAACCGGTCCACCACAGCAAATTTCTTAAATATGTTCGCACGGCGTTTAGGATGAATATTAGCTTTGCTTAAATCACCCTTATAATGGTCGAATACACGTTTATCCATCATTTTAAACCATAGTGACGGAATTAAAGCCGGTAATAACATGGTGGCATAACCACTTGGTAATTCAGGTGCTTCATCAAAATGGCGCAAAGCCTGAAACGGACGTGTTGGATAGGCATGATGATCAGAATGACGCTGCAACTGGTACAAAAACAAATTGGTGGTGATGTTATTGTTATTCCAGCTATGTTCAGGCATCGTCCGTGCATATGTGCCATCCGGTTTTTTGTCGCGCATTAAGCCGTAATGTTCAATATAGTTAATAATTTCAAATAAACTGATCCCGTAAAATGCCTGTGTTGCCAGATATGGAATCACATCTTTGCCAAATAGTTTCAACATGGTGGCATGAAAACTGGCACTCATCGCCCAGCCTTGAAACAGTTCATTTTCCGGACTAAAGAAAGATAAGCCTTTGCGTTTTAAACGGTTCTTCTCAATTTCAATGGCCGACTTGATGCCACCAAACACGGTTCTAGGCCAAAACTCATAGAAAGTTTCACCCATTTTCGAAGAGGCCGGATCTTCAGGCGTGGCAGCACGTTTATGATGTCCATAAGGATGCTCAACCCTAAAGTGATTATAAAACAGTGGGGTTAATGTGGCATGCGCCAGATAATGATCCTTTTTATTCGGACGATGTGACAATTCATGTGCCGTATTCACACCTACACCATTGATCGCCCCCATGGAAATGCCCAACAAGATTTGATCAAGAAAAGATGTTTCTTTGCGCGTGACCACATAACCGGCAAATACGTTGGCAGCCATCTGCAACGGAATAAACAGTTTTACGATACGATCATAATAAGGGTCAGCCACTAACGAGCTAATTTCATCATCACTTGGATTATTACTGTCATTCCCGACAATAGCGTCGACCGTTGGAATAATCACATGCAGTAATAACGGCCCACCCATAGCAAATATTTTTTTCGTCGCTTTAGGCCCAAACTGATAACCCGCCAGAATTCCCATGCCAATAACCGGCAGACCAGGGCTTAATAACCACCAGTAGCGTTTTTTATCGAGTGCCAAGCCAGTTGTATTGTGCATGCTTTGAGTTGTTTGCTGTTCTAAATGTACTGGTGCATTCATGCTGATGATCTTCCCTATTTTCTATTCTGCCTTTATATTTCTAGAAATGGGCTATCAAGAACAGTCGTAAACGTCCAAAAAAGCTATGCAAACGTCCTTGGCTTGTATAGCCAATATTTGACCTATAAGCACATGCTGGAATACATCCAGACTTTTTATAATTTTTAATGTAGATGATGACAGAACGATAAGACATGGATGCCTTAAGTAAAATTTTTGATGATATTCATCTGGATAAATCTGAATATATCTATTTAAAACCGCAAGGTGATTGGTGCTATAGCTATCAGGAACAAGATGCCATGATTGGCTATGTGGTTCTGGTCGGCAAGATGACCATTCAACTGAATTCACAAACCCAGCTTCAGGTTGAAGCGGGCGATTTGGTGCTGATTCCTTCCGGGCAAAACCATTCCTGTCATAGCCATGATAAAAGCAACCTGATTGAAGCCTTAAATATCACCGAACTTTTCGATCAAAAAAGACAGCAAACTATCGAGTTTGGAACAGCCAGTGGAGAACCGGCACTGATTTTAGCCATCCGCTGCCATATTGATACCATCATGGCGCGGCCTTTACTCAATGCCCTGCCTGCCTATATCCATATTCACCATATCACTGGCAGTACCGCACCGGAATGGCTACAAATCGGATTACAGTTTCTGGCGGTCGAAGCCTATCAAATCCGACCGGGTCGCGACAAAATTCTCGATCACTTGGTCAGTATTCTGTTTATTGAATGTGTACGTGATTATATTGCCCAGTTACAAGATTCAAATAATTGGCTACGAGCCTTGTCGCATACTGAACTCGCCAGTGCATTGGCCGCTATTCATGGCCAACCGGAACAGGCTTGGACCGTAGAAAGTCTGGCAGAACAATGTTGCATGTCCCGTTCTAAATTTGCCACCTTATTTAGCAGCATGGTGGGTGAAACCCCTTTGGCCTATTTACAGCAATATCGCTTACGTTTGGCATCGCAGCATTTACGCGAAGGACAATTGTCGATTCAGCAAATTGCCCATCGGGTCGGTTATTCATCTGAAACAGCCTTTAGCCAAACCTTTAAACGCCTGTTTGATCTCACTCCAAGCCAGTATCGTCAGCAATTTCAGTAAATCATTTCGGTGCAATAAATCGCTGAGGATTTAATGTGTTCAAAATGGCCTGCACCGGATCTTCGCTGTTGCCTGCCAGTAATTTCTTGTGCATGGTAATGTGCTGCATTACCTGAATTTGTGCCGTTTCAACATTCATCAAAAGTTCAATTTCAGCAGCCAAATTTTCAGGGGTTGCATCATGCTGAATCAGTTCCTGAATCACTTTTTTACCGGCAATAATATTCGGTAAGGAATAATACGGGATCTTGATCAGGAATTTGACCACATGATAGGTCAGCCAGTTCAGTTTATAAAAAGTCACCATCGGACGATGCAACAACATGGCTTCTAAAGTTGCTGTACCGGAGGCAAGTGCCACAATATTGGCCGCATTCATCACCTGACGGCCAATTTTCGATTCTGTATCGGTATTTTCCAGCAAACAGACTTTAGCCACAAATTCAGCCGGATAATGTTGTAGCAGTGCTTCAATCTGCTGCTTGCGTGCATCATTAATCGCAGGAATCAAAAATAGATATTCAGGATGTTTTTGACTAACGATTTTAGCTGCATCCAGAACCAAGGGGCCCAGTCTTTCAATTTCACCACGGCGACTGCCCGGTAAAAGCGCGATATGTTTTTGTTCCACATTTAAGCCCAGCTCTTGCTTGGCTTCAATTAGTGGATTTTGCAAAGGCAATTGGCTGGCGAGTGGATGCCCGACAAAGGCTGCCGGCACATCAAATTTTTTATAAAAGGTTTTTTCAAAAGGAAATAGGCACAATACCAAATCAATACTGGCTTTAATGCCATGCACGCGCCCCTGACGCCACGCCCAAACTGAAGGACTGACATATTGCACGGTTTTAATCGGGAGATTTTGCTGTTTTAAACTTTTAGATAAACGTAAATTAAAATCAGGTGCATCAATTCCTACAAAGACATCGACCGGCTCTTTAGTCCAGATCTCAACCAGTCCGTCACGTACGGCAAACAGTTTTTTAAGATCTTTGAGGACTTCTACAATCCCCATCACCGATAGAATATCCATCGGATAATAACTCTTGAAGCCTTCAGCAATCATCTGCGGACCACCAATACCTTCAAATTCAGCATCAATGCCTTGCTCACGAAAACTACGGATCAATTTAGCACCAAGGGTATCGCCTGAAACCTCACCCACCACGATCCCGATTTTAAGCTTCCGATTTTGCAAGATTTTATCCTCTTTAGAATTATGGCTATTTTAACATATTCATCTATTTTAAATCTTGTTCTCTCTTATCCGCTCATTTTCAATAGGTTTTCATACATTATCTAAATTATCTTTTCTGTTTTTCTAATTAATGTGAAATACCAATTGCCCCGACATTGTACTCTACTCACACAAATAATAATATGAACGATAATCATTTTCATTAGCATTAATTTCATGCAAACAATTTCCCCATTCCTCAAAAATAGTTTTAAATTGTCTTTGCTTAGCTTGGCAATTTTAAGTGTGCAATATAGCTTTGCCGCAGAAGATGTGCAGACTTTATCCACGCTTCAACTTCAGGCCGAGTCAGACAAGAATGAAGAAAGTTCAGAAAAAACCAAAGCCTATATCATTAAGAATAGTAATAGCGCGACCAAACTGAATATTGCAGCCAAAGAAACGCCACAAACCATTAATGTGGTTACGCATCAGCAGATTGAAGATTTTGGTTTAACTTCGACACGCGATGTCTTGAAAAGTGCGCCTGGGGTTACAGTTCAGATTCAGGAAACAGAACGTACCTCTTATATGGCACGTGGCTTTGAAATCTCCAATATTCTTACCGACGGTGTAGGCTCCCCTTTAAGCAGTTATAACTATAACAATACCAATCCTGATACTTACTTTTATGACCGTGTAGAAGTCATTAAAGGCGCCGATGCCCTATCCAATGCTTTTGGTGACCCGAGTGCAACCATTAATAATATCCGTAAACGTCCCACCACAGAATTTCAGGCAAGCGCGGGATTGAGTTATGGTTCCTGGGATACACAGCGTTATGAAGCAGATATTTCTGGTTCAGTTTCTGCGGATGGTCGAGTCCGTGGTCGTCTGATGGGTTATGAGCAAACGGAAGATTCTCATCTAGACCGTTATTCCTCTGAAAAAAATGGTTTTGCCGGAATATTAGAAGCAGATCTTAGCGACTCGACCTTACTCACTGTCGGATATAGTCAAAACCAAAACAAGCCAAATGCCAATAACTGGGGCGCTCGACCCCTACTCGACGCCAATGGAAAACAACTTGCTTATGACCGAAGTTACAATCCAAATCCAAATTGGGCGCATTGGGACAATAACTCTCAAGAAGCTTTTGTAGAATTAAAACAGAAACTTGGAAATAAATGGACAGCTAACCTGAGCTACAACTATAATGATATTGAACACAATAGCCGCTTACTTTATTACTATGGTTATCCTCAAACAGATGGTTCGGGTGTTTCACTGACTGCTTGGGGCGGCAAAGAACAGCTACGTAAACATTTCGCCGATTTTAACCTGCAAGGTACTTACAATTTATTTAATCGCGAACATGAAGCGACTTTAGGATACAGTCGTATTCAAACCCATCAATCCGACCAGCAGTCCAGTGGTTTTATCAATGACAGTAATATTAATAACGTCTCCGGTGTTTATAATGGCATTCCTTATCTGACGCAATACACCACCAATTGGGCAAGCTGGACACCTCAATCGGTCACCTGGTCTGACTTTAGCGATGCCGCGGATTATAGACAAAAAATCAATTCCTACTATGCTGCGACCCGACTTCATTTAACTGATGATTTGAAATTCATCTTAGGTGGAAATTATGTTCAGGCAGAAAGTCGCGGCAGCAGTTATGGCTCGCCAATGAACTATGACGAAAGCAAGTTATCTCCCTATGCAGGCTTAACCTATAATTTCACCCCCGAATATACCGGTTATATGAGCTATACCTCTATTTTCCGCCCACAAACTGGAATTGAAGAAACCACACGTCAGGCCTTAAAACCGGTAGAGGGTGAAAGTTATGAAATGGGGGTTAAAAGTTCATGGTTAGATAATCAATTAACGGGATCATTTGCTGTCTTTAGCACTGAACAGAATAATTATCCTTTACGTAATTCAGATGGGAATCCATTAAATCGTACGGTTGCGACCAGTGATTTACATTCGCAAGGCATCGAAGTCAATCTGGCTGGGCAGATTAGTAATAATCTGAATTTAGCTTTTGGATACACCCAGTTTAGTCTGAAAGACAAAAAAAATAGCGGTGCTGCACGCACGTATAACCCAAATCAAACCATCAGCTTGTTAACGACTTATACTGTACCGGCTTTACCTCAACTGAAAATTGGTGCCGGTTTGCAATGGCAAGATAATATCAAGCTATATGACTCAACGATCAACAGCACGATCACTCAGGATGCCTATGCACTCGTCAACTTAATGGCAAGTTACCAAGTAAATGAGCATCTGCTGCTACAAGCAAATGCTAACAATATTACCGACAAAAAGTACTTAAATAACCCGAATCGCGGATAAGAAAATGACTTGAAAAATAAGAGGACTAGAGCCATCAGTTGAGTTACCACACAAAACCTAAAGCCCTAGTCCTGATGTTCAATAGTACCGAATTATTCTGCGTAATTGATGATTTCTTTCTGAAATTTGAAGCAACTTATTGGAAATTTCTCAAACAAAGCCGTCATTCGTTA
>NZ_CADDTS010000052.1 GCF_902753875.1 Acinetobacter bouvetii
TAACGAATGACGGCTTTGTTTGAGAAATTTCCAATAAGTTGCTTCAAATTTCAGAAAGAAATCATCAATTACGCAGAATAATTCGGTACTATTGAACATCAGGACTAGGGCTTTAGGTTTTGTGTGGTAACTCAACTGATGGCTCTAGTCCTCTTATTTTTCAAGTCATTTTCTTATCCGCGATTCGGGTTAGTTCAAGTGATTATTTAGATTTGGGTACTAATTTTAACTTTTATATATGGGGTCATTCCTTAGATTCATCTGATGAACAATATATTAAAGAATTATTTTCTTTCAATGCTGATGAAGATCAAAATGTTAGAGTTATAGTTTTATATTTTAATAAACAAGCAAAATTTGATTCCTTAGCTAACCTTTTGGATATTTTAGAGAAGGAAAAAGTAGAAAAATGGATGAAAAAAGGTTGGCTGAAATTTGAACCAAATCCTGATATAGCTAAATTAAATAATATTACACCCGTAGATTTACCAAAATGTGAAGAAGCCTAATTTCTCTCTTTTCAGTGTCTCTGCTAAACTACACCTACTCAACCAAGTAGGTGTATTTGTTTGAGATCAACTATTCTCACGAATTTTTTATTTAGACATCTTGTGAATACGGTGTTTTAAATCGCTTGTTTTAAAGCGTATTTTTCTTACTCAATTTCTAAAAACTCAATGCTTGTCATTGGGCTGACGCTTCTCTCCCTAAAAATAGTGCGTAGCCCTCCACGCCTTAAATATATGTAGAAAAACAATGCAAAATGTTAAAACCGCCACCTTAAACCGTGCCACGCTGATGTTCCCATTGGCATTGGTGCTGTTTGAATTTTCCGTCTATATCGGCAACGACCTAGTTCAGCCTGCCATGCTCGCCATTACCAAAGACTTTGGCGTCAGCAGTTCATGGGCACCATCTTCCATGTCATTTTATCTCTTGGGTGGGGCATGTGTGGCATGGTTGCTTGGTCCATTGTCCGACCGATTGGGACGTAAAAAAGTCCTGCTTGCCGGTGTATTGTTCTTTGTATTGTGCTGTTTACTGATTTTGCTGACCAAAAATATTGAAAGCTTTTTAGCGCTACGCTTTTTTCAGGGAATCGGCCTTACGGTGATCTCTGCTGTCGGTTATGCTGCCATTCAGGAAAACTTTGCAGAGCGCGACGCAATTAAAGTCATGGCGCTGATGGCCAATATTTCATTACTTGCACCTTTGCTCGGGCCGGTGATTGGGGCTTTTCTGATTGATCATGTGTCATGGCACTGGGGCTTTATTGGTATCGCATTTTTAGCCTTTTTAAGCTGGTTTGGGCTGAAAGCCAAAATGCCAGAAGCCAAAGTCAGCATCCCCAAGCAACCCTTTAGTTATATTCTGGATGACTTTAAGCAGGTCTATAAAAACAAACGTTTTTTAATCATGACTATGGCGCTGCCCATGGTCAGTATGCCATTAATGCTGTGGATTGCACTTTCACCGGTCATATTGGTGGAAGAACTGGGTATGAGCAGCATGCAATATGGTCTGGCACAGTTTCCGGTCTTGGGTGGATTAATTGTTGGCAATATCGTGCTGATTAAAATTATCGACAAACTGGCTTTGGGGAAATCGGTGCTGATTGGCTTGCCGATTATGTTACTCGGAACGGTTATTTTAATTGCCGGGGTGATTTGGCAAGAATTTTTAATCTGGTGCCTGATTGCAGGTATGACTTTAATCAGTTTTGGTGAGGGCATTAGTTTTTCCGTGCTGTACCGTTTTGCGCTGATGTCATCTGAAGTTTCTAAAGGCACAGTCGCAGCCGCCGTTTCGATGCTGTTGATGTTCAGCTTCTTTATTATTATTGAACTGGTTCGGGTGATGTATGAGCAATACCATCTTTGGGCCTATGCGGTGGCCTGTTTTATTTTAATTGTACTGTGGTTTAGTTTCCCTCGAGCGATGCTCAAAGAGATTTTAAAAGAACGGGTGGAGAAGGGGGAGTTTTAGGAAAAGCTCCTTCTCCTTGTGGGAGATGAAGAATATATTGCGCAAGGGATGAGGTTAATCATAAAATTTATCTCGATTAGGAAGCCGTATTATTCAATATAACCAGAACTTTTACCTCCCCTAACCCCTGCTGAAAGGAGGGGAATATACCCGTTTGAAATCAGTATCTTATTCCTGTGGAAGATGAAAAATATTCTACAAGGGATGAGCGGGGATCCTTATTATTCGCTAAAAAAAGAAAATAGCCCTTTAATAAAAAAAACTATGCCTCGGATTCAGCGATTGGCTGTTCAAAGCGCTTTAATTTACGGTCGAAAATAAAGGTTCCAAACGGTAAAATGGATGCGATTAAACCCAGAATAAACATGGTAATTGACCATTTCTGTCTTTCGCACACGATAAACAAAACAATTAAAAACAGGATAAACAGTACGCCGTGCCCCATACCGACATATTTCACCAAGATCGGATTATCCAGCATATATTTCATCGGCATGGCGATAAAGAGGAGCAGGAGAAAGGAAAGGCCTTCTAAAAAACCGACAACACGTAACGTTTGGATGTTCATGGTCATGTTTAAATCAATGAGAATGAACCCTCAGTGTACTTAATATTACTGCAATGGTGAATCGAAATTTAATATATTCATAAAATATATCAAACACTTATACCAAGTATTTAACTCGGATTATTTAATTTCCTGCGCCCATAATGCTGTTCTTAAATTTAACAATTCAGGTAATGTTTCCAGTAATAGACTGATCTGTTTCAGTACCAGTAATAAATCTTCAGACAGATTTTCTTGTTCGCTCATCTGCTTGATTTCTTGCAGTTTGCCCTGAATCTGGTTTTCATCTAAGGCCTGTTGCTGGAGCAGTACTGCAAATAAGGTATTTTTACACCACAACATTAAATCCAGCACTTGTATATCCTGAACCTGTTCACGATGACTGCCTAAAGCCGAAACATAACTGAGTTGGCTGTGGCTATACACCAGATAACGAAAGGCGGAATGAATCAGCGCCTGATTGGGATTCGGTTCGGTACTGAGGCTGGAAATCATGCTCGACAGTTCAATTTGTGCATTATGCGCGGTACGACGTGCCCGGCGGTAATCCAGACTGTTGTTTTTGCCAAATTGGTATTGCTTCACCACCGCATCGAAATAGTCCAAAGTGGCTTGATTGCTCTTTTTGATGGTGTTGGAAATATTGCGGAAGTTCCAGTCCGGCCAGATAAAACTGACCGCGAACCAGGCAATCAGACAGCCTAAAAGGGTATCGATAATGCGCGGTAAAATGATGGCATAACCGGCACCTTTTAAGTTGAAAATCAGCAGCACCATTAAAGTGGCCATCAGGGTGGCCATGGCATATTTTTTGGAACGTAAGTAGAAAAAATACACCCCAAAAATAATGGTCAGTACCAGTTGTCCTTCAATGCTTGGCACAAAATATAACACCGGAATGCCGAGCAGTACCCCTAAAACGGTGCCTAAAGTCCGCAGTTTTAAACGGCTTTTGGTGGCGAAATAACTGATCTGGCAGACGAATAAACTGGTCAGTAAAATCCAGTAGCCATTTTTGGCAAAAGGCAATAAGGAGATGGCATAGCTGACGGTAAAAACAAAGGCAATCCGGACGGCATGCCGGAACAGCGCTGAATGCGGCCCAAGATGCTGCTTTAGTTTTAGCCATAAATCCGGCATGTCATGAATGTCATCATCCAGCAGGTTCAGGTTTTCCTGATGCTGCAAATAGTTTTGACGATAATTATTTTGCTCATGACTTAAATTTAAAAACTGTTCCTGAATTTTTTTCAGATTCCGCAAAATCAGCAGCAGGTTTTTCACTTCAATATTTTGCGGATTTTCAGCGATCCATAATTGAATCGAGCTTTCCAGATTAGCAATTGCAATATCCGTGTCTGGATTGGAGGGATAAGTCTGATGTCTGAGAATTGCCTCAGCCAGTTTCTGACAGGACAGGGCATGCAGTTTGACATTTTTTTGAATCCGAAAAATCAGGTCGGTACGGCTAAAGTTCTGATGAATCGTTTCGTAATGTAGATAATTTGAGGTGGCCTGTTCATGGATGTCTTGCGCTAAAAAATAAAGATTCAGCCAGTAAATGGTGTTTTTATTGGCACGAGATGCCTTTAAGCGAGTCAGTAACGAGGCTTTGGTGGTATTTAAGCTTTGTACCACTTCACTGTTTTTTAAGGAAAGCTCATACAGCAGCGGTTCAATATTATCGGTATTATCCGGGTCAAACAGACGGGCCTTAGCCAAAAGTAAATTGGCAATGGCATTAAAATTTTCCGCCAGATTATCCTGAACTGCCTGCGTCGGTTTAAGTAAATAAAAGATAATTGAAGTCAGGCCATACCACAGCGCACCCAGTACAAAATAGCTCGGCTGCTGGTACCATTCGCTGTATTCACCCAGTCCAAACATAGTGTAAATGGACAGTAAAATGGTGCCAAAAGAAATGGTGGCATAGCGTTGTCCCAGCGCTCCCATTAAAATAAAAGCAGCACTGGAAAGTGATAAATACAGGATGAAAAGCAGTTTATAGGGATAGAGGATATCCAGAATACTGCTGACCCCAAAAAACAGGATGCAGACATAGACCAGATTACGCAGTCGGATAGTTAAACGATCATCAAAGTCGGTCAGGGCAGTGGCAATCGCACCCAAAGTCACCGGAACAATTAAGGCGTCATAACCGAGAAACAGCAAGCCTAAGGTGGTTCCGGTCAGCACAATAAAAATTTGCAAACAATAAATGAAAATGGAATTGGATTTAAAGCGTTGAAGTAAGTCTTTCAGGCTATTCACGATTTTTTCTAAGGTGCAATTATTGTGAATATAAGCCTGAGCTTTTTTAACTGTCGTGTCAATTTATGATGCGATGAATTATTTGAATAGTGGTGAAAAAATTAGACCTTTATTGATGCAAAAAAGCAGGCTTTAACCTGCTTTTTATAAAAGATGTTGAGTCTGATTATTTAATCAGGCCACAGGCAATCCGGTCTCCGCCACCGCCTAAAGGTTTAGGTTGATCGGCATAGTTGTCACCACCGGCATGAACCATAATAGCCAAACCTTGAACATCCGCCAGTTTTAAACGCGGCGCCACCAGTTTCTCTTCAGATTTACCCGCAGCATCGACAGTGATCAATGGTAAATCGCCCATATGGCCCGTTACCGGGGTACCATGATGCGGTGCCTGATTCGGATTGAAATGTCCACCCGCGGCAATTGCTGCGCCCATTTTTCCATCTTTTACAGCAGGTTCACATGAACCTTTTTCATGAATGTGGAAACCGTGAGGACCGGGTGGTAAGGCTGTCAAATGGGTATTCAGTACCAGACCGGCAGGACTGTCACTCAGTTCGATTGTCCCGATTTTTTCCCCTACACCTTGGGCCGTGACCGCATTCACCGTTACATGTTGAGTTTTGCTGTCATGCATTGGCATTGTGCTCGCGCAGCCTGCTAAAACCAATGAACTGAATGCGGCAATCGCACTCAGTTTAAATAATGTTTTCATGTCTTGAAGCATCCTGACTGTTTTTATGATGTGTCTTATTCCAACAAAGGACTGCACAAAACACTAGGTTATTTAAGTAGTTGAATGTATAAGTTTCTTAATAAACTGCCTGAACATCAATCAGGGTGACGGGTTTCATCATCAATATCATGCGCGAGGGTGGCTTTGGGCATCATCAAACCTTCTGCTTCATTGGTTTCATGCAACCATTCACGCCAAATCGCCAATAGCACCGCCAGAATAACCGGTCCGACAAATAGTCCGACCATGCCAAAACTGGCCAGTCCACCCAGCACACCAAACATGATCAGCAAGAACGGGATTTGGGTCGCACCTGAAATCACCAGTGGACGGATTACATTGTCAGCAGTACTGACAATACACACGCCCCACGCCATGACCCCAATGGCTTCAATAGTATGTCCCTGAGAAAATAACCATAGCGAAACAGAGGTATAGGCCACTGGAGGTCCAAAAGGAATCAGTGCCAATAAGAAAGTAACAATGGTCAGCACCATCGGGTTAGGCACATCGGCAACAAAATAGCTGATGCCCGCAAGAATCGATTGGGCAATGGCGGTCATACCGACACCATAAACCACAGCACGCGTTGTTTCCGAAATCGTATCCAGATAATGATGGATGCGTGGGCCAATTACCATTTCAAGGGCTTTGCTGACCTGATTTAAAATGGTCTGGCCATCACGGTAGAAGAAAAATAACGACATCACTGCAAAACACAGCTTGATGATATTTTTGCTGATCTCATTGAGCACGATTTTGCCGTAATTTAAATGCCCTTGCACCCATAAAGATACTGATTGAACGATACTGTTCGGATCCTGGTTAATTTCTCTTAAGGTTCGAGACACTTCTTTGCCAATAAAAGGTAACTGGCGGATAAAATCAGGCACATTCAGATGGCCGGAAAAGACCTGTTTTTGTAATTCGTAATACAGGTTGCGACCTTCATGTTGCAACATGAAAATGGCAAAAATAATCGGTAAACCCAGAATAAGAACCACGGAAAGAATCATGACCGTTGCACTCAAGGTTGGGCGGTTACCGCAGAATCGAAGTACAGACTGATACAGCGGCCACGTGACATACGCAATAATTGCCGCCCAAACCACAGGAACAATAAAGTATTTAAGTACATTAAAACTCAAATACATCAGGACAAAAAATAGTCCAAACAATAAAACTTTTTGTAATGTAGGCGCGTAATGTTGCACTGAATTCACTGACTATTTCCTTGGTTCGGCGTTCATCTTAACCGAAAAAAAAGCTCCCGAAAACGAGAGCTTGGTAAGTTATGATGAATATTTCTTGAACTGTTCAATTCAAATGTTCCCGCTTAATCACCGCAATGCGATTAAAACCAGGCACTAGGATCTTCAATAATGGCATTTAACAGAGGTTGCCATTGTTCTTGCATGCCCAGATACATTTTCTGATTTTTATCAAACACTGTCAGACCCTGCATAGCCAGCTGTCCATAAGCACTACGTTCAGAAATCCAGGCCGCCGGTTGCTGTTCAATCTTGCTAAAAAATTCCTGAATATCTTTGGAGCTGGCACTGTTCGGTTTTACCCGGTTTGCGAGCAGTAAAATTTGCACCTTGCCTTTACGAATACGTTTAATGTCCTGTAAATGTTTCAGGAAACGGCGGGTGCTGTCGATATCAAAAAATGAAGGCTGTAATGGGGTAATGATGGCATGTGCTTCGCTGACTAATTGTTCTGCATGTTCGCCCGATAATGCGCCTGGTGCATCAATAATCAGATATTCAATATTTTTAGGCACATCACCTATCGATTTTTCATGACGCCAGTCCAGACTTTGAATGGCTGCTGCCTCTTTGGGTCGTTGTTTTAACCATTGCAGGGCAGATTTCTGATTATCAGCATCTGCCAATGCGACTTTATATCCTTTTTGTGCCAAAGCGGCAGCAAGATTAATGGCAGTAATGGTTTTTCCGCATCCACCTTTTTGGTTGGCAATTAAGATAGTTTTCATGACCCTGACGATTTTATTCTGCTCGGTGCTAGCATATCATTGTTTGACGCGGTGAATATGACCCATGACAAAAGTCTATAGGCATATCTGAAGGTAATTTTGGAATTAGGAAGAAAGAATGTCCATTTGGATGGCAATGTTAATTGGGGCATGCATTGGGGTGGTTTTAACCACGCTGATTTTAAGCAATACCCGCAATGGGCGGGTCAAAGCGGAGTATGAGCAATACATTGCGGAACTGGAACTGGAACATCAGCAGGCTTTGGCACATGCACAGAAGCGCAGTGTCAACACCAGTCGTGCAGTACTGAAAGGAAAAATGGCCGAGCAGCTGGCACCCATCATGCCTGAATTTCAATACTTGCCCAGTGATGCCAAATTTTTGGGTGATCCGGTCGATTATGTGGTATTTGATGGTTATACCGACCTGCGTGATGGTGAAGGACGTCCCGAAGATATTGAAGTGGTGCTGATTGATATTAAAAGTGGTGGCGCACGTCTGACCAAAGGACAGCAGGCGATTGCCCAGGCCATTCGGGAAGGTCGGGTGCGTTTTGAAACCGTGCGTATCGATTTTGAAGATTAAAACGGCGATGCTCAAACGCCGTTCAACTCAATATCATTAGATGTCTTTCATAAGTTGAAAAATTCTCAATATTCGATTTTTTAAATCAGCACTGCCTCATATTTAATTGATTTTATTTTAATACCTTTGTATAGGCAATATCTCTACTTTTGAAAGGTCAAAAGTAGACAAAAACCTTTTATTTCCCATACACGACTTCCTTGTCGTGATGGGAAATGTGTGGCATCCATGCCACACTCATGAATCCACTACCCACTAAAATCTATTTTTAATTTTGGCATTCTGAAAACTTGTAGTCATTGAAAATGATTTATGAAAGAGGTCTATTATTTTTGCACCCGGGCAAATAACATACGCTGTGCAATTTTAGGAATGCCAGCCGCATCAAAATACTGCTTTTCTTTAAAGCGGAAATGGGCATCCTGCAAGGCCTGTTCAATATAGCGGTTCAGATGACAACCATCAGCCAGCCGTTTTTGAATCGGCGTGAGTAAATTCTGTAAATGCTGCAGTGCTTTATGGTCCTGATACAGCACATGCTCGACCAAATGCAGGGTTCCGCCCGGTTTGAGTACCCGGTGCAATTCAGTTAAGGCTTGGGGTAAATGCTCAATACTGCATAGTGTCCAGGTACTGACAATATTTTCAATACTGTTATCCGCAAATGGCAGCTTTTCTGCACTGGCCTGTACATGCTGAACATGAATCGCACTTTCATGCACCCGTTGCATTGCCAGTTGATAAATATCGGCATTTGGTTCAAGCGCATACACAGTATCGACATTTTGATAAAAAGGCAGATTCACACCCGTACCGAAGCCAATCTCAAGCACTTCACCTGAAATGGGCAACATCAATTTGCGACGTTGATCCATCAGGCTGGGAGTTTGCATCACCTGATTCAGTAAATGCGGGAAAATATGTTGCTGGTAAAATTTATATATCATTGATCACTTAATTTTTCTTTCTTTATAGGGCTTTAGCTTAATAGAAATGAATGTCAATTTATAAGACAAAAAAGTGACTGAATATATCTATATTGTTACCAAGTCCATATAGTTATTTAAGCTTACTGATTTAAGATGAGCTCAGAAATTCAGATATTTTTAAGGGGGCATGAAGATGATTAGACCATTATTATTTGGTACATTACTGGTCGCCAGTATGCTGCAAATCAGTGCCAGCGCCTCTGTGGATTATAATATTGCCAAAGGTCTGGCGCCGGTTGCTAAAGATCAATCAATCAAAAAGTTGCAATCCTTTAAAGGCGATTTTCGTATTTTGGGTTCAAAAATTTATACCAGTGATGAGCAAGCCAAGTTTTCTCCGATTGATTATGCGGTCAGTTGGGGCTTATTTGCTGAACCTGAAATTGCACGCCATATCTCGGTCAATCAATATGACCGTTATTTAAACTGGAAGATTGATCGTCTGCCTGTACCAAAAGAACAGGCCATACAGATGGTGTCGAATATGCACATCATTCCAGCAAATCCACAAATTGCCAAACAGATTAAACATGTGAAGCGTGGTGATTTGGTCCGTCTAACAGGCGAACTGGTGGAAATTAAAGATAAAGACCTGGTCTGGACTTCATCTCTAACCCCAACCGATACCGGTGATGGTGCATGTGAATTATTTCGTGTCAGTTCTATTGAGTGGATTGAAAGAGTGAAAGGTTAATCACCTTTCACTATGTACCCGAATCAAGCGTTAAAAATAGAGTTTTGAATAGAGTTAAAAAATTAAATTATGAAAATGTTAGCGGCGTGTTTTACGGCAATATTGGGTTTGTCTATGGCGGGGTGTAGCAGTATGAGTCCAACGGTAGATGGCAAAACTCATGTCTATTCGCTGAAACAGAAATGTCCAACCTTGCTTGATATGAAGGTAGGGCAGACGCTTGAATTGACCCTGCCGGAAAATCCAAGCACAGGTTATATCTGGCAGGTGGCACAGCCGCAAAATATATTAAAAGTCGAAGAAATTTATCAGCAAGATCAGGTCAAAAGCCAGCAGCCGATGGTGGGTGTCGGTGGACAAAAATTGTTTAGATTTACTGCGCTGCAACCGGGTGAAGAATGGGTTCACGTGAAACATGGCCGTGCATGGGAACAGAATGCGATTGATGAATGGTCGTGCCGAGTTCGGGTGTCTTGATTTAATCAGTCTGTAATTTTTTTTACTTTTATCCTCAAAATATATGTTGAGGATTCTGGCCTTATATAAAAGGGATGCGTATTAAATTGCTCTAGCAGATGGATTTTAAGTTTTTATTAATTTATTCGAGTTCACTCTTATCTCGTTTGACAGTGTAATACTTATCTAAAACCAGTTGTAGTTGTCTGCATAGCCTCATCTTTATTTAAAACACCAAAAATACTTTGCGTAGGCTTTGATCCTACTTTTGAGAGGTCAAAAGTAGGCAAAAGCCTTTGTCACCCATACACAACGTCCTGTCGTGATGGGTAACGTGTGGCATCCATGCCACACCCGTGTATCTAAAGCTTGTTTTAATTAAATTGTGGGTTATTAATGAAATAAAAACGTCTTTATCCAAGAGGTTTTTTTATGAAAGAAGCTTACTTTGCAGTTAAAGCCTGACTTTCAAATTGAATGCCGTCCCAGCCATTTTGCATAAACTGGCGAATATTCTGATGATCTGTCGAATCAGGAGTTGCCAATACTGCTGCATAATGTTCAGCAAACAAGCTGAGTGTTTCTGCCTGATCTAGACCGTTGAGTTTGGCAAAAGAAAAGACTTTAGCACTGCCTTGGTTTTCTGTTGCAGCATTGGCTTGTTGACCATTTTTAAATGCTGTTGCGGTGTGGTTATAGCGTGCATCAATAAATGCAATCACGTCTGCAAATTTTGCTTCGCCTGCTTGAAGCTGTGCCAATAAATCTTGAGCCATCATTTTCTTAATCCGTAAAAAATCTTCTTTAAAGCATGACGAATATAACAATTTTTTGTAGTCGGGTTTAGTCCTTCTTGAGCGATTTTATGTTGTATATTAAATATCGGATTCACGTTATCAACGTGAGTGAAAATATTTTTGATGCAATAAACTGGAATAACAATGAATTGGCTGTTGGTGGCTTTGGGTGGGGCGATTGGTGCAAGTTTACGTTATGGTGCAGGTATAGTTTTACTGAAGCCAAGTAGCGTATTTCCGTGGACGACTTGGTGGATTAATCTCTGTGGCTGTTTGCTGGCAGGGATTTTCTTTGCCTATAGCCAGAAATTTCCAGTCTTGCAAAATGAAGCACGTCTGTTTTTGATGGTGGGCATTTTAGGTGGCTTCACTACATTTTCCAGTTTCGGTCTGGAAACCTTCCAGTTGCTAAAACATGGTCAAACCGCACTGGCTTTAACTTATGTCATTTCAAGTGTCATTATGGGCGTGGTGGTTTTAGCCGTGGGTTTTTATCTGTTTCAGTGGCTACTCCACAGTAAATAAAGCTAAATATTTTGCACAATAAAAAATGGCAGTATAAAAAAAGAAGCCTAAGTGGAGGAGGGTGCTTAGGCTTCTGAATAATGAAAAAATAACAAGCTCAGCTTAACTGAATATTAATTTAATGTGAGCGTTTGAAACGTGCAAAACGTTTGTTGAAACTTGCCACACGACCTTCGTTACTGGTTTGACGTTGCTCACCAGTATAAAACGGATGTGAAGCACTGGAGATATCCAGAGTTACATAGGGATAGTCCTGACCTTGATAGTTTTTGGTTTGTTGGGTTTGCAAAGTGCTGCCAATAATAAAATAAGCATCGGCATTGGTGTCGTGGAACAGAACTTCTCGGTATTCGGGATGGATATTAGGACGCATGATGTTAAGCTCCAAAATTATTGTTGATTTAGATATGTTATAACATAACAATTATTTTAGCAAATAAAACCCAAATAGATATTTCGATTTGGGTTTTATTAAGAAGCTTATTGACGTGGTGGCACCAATTCATCAAACAGGTCATTCAGGTTGTCATGCATTTTTAAATGAATCATATTCCAGTAATGACCGGATACCGTGCGATTCACCATTAAGGTATCAGGTGAAGGCTTAAAGACATCCCAGTATTTTAAAGAAGGTTTAAGTAACTCAATCCCATCATGATGGGCCGAATTTTCTTCAAAATCATACAGCGTGGTGAGTGGACGCATCAGCACTTCCAGCCATTGACGATATAAATCTTCAGGGAATTTGCCTTTCACAGTGAGTGAATGCAGTTCATCCAGCTTCTGTTCCATTTCGGCAATATTGCCTTCACGGGCTGCATTAATCAGGGTTTTGAAATTGGAGACAATTTCAGTAGACAGAATTTTCACACCGCCGTAATCATAAATAATGACCGTACCATCTTCACGAAACGCAAAGTTGCCCGGATGCGGGTCGCAGTGGAAACGTTTCAGGTAGAAAATTTCTTGCCCTATAGCCCGGAACAGACGACGGCCCAATTCATTGCGAGTATCTTGCGACCAAGTACTGGCGGTTTCAATAGTTTCACCCTGTTCCAGACTCAAGGTCAAAATATGCCGTGAAGAATAGTCTTTATAGACTTGCGGGATAATAATCT
Source organism: Acinetobacter bouvetii (assembly GCF_902753875.1). Lineage (GTDB taxonomy): Bacteria > Pseudomonadota > Gammaproteobacteria > Pseudomonadales > Moraxellaceae > Acinetobacter > Acinetobacter bouvetii_A. Next base: position 12,726 of record NZ_CADDTS010000052.1, read on the forward strand.
TGCTATCCAAGCTTTGGTGAAAGGTACGTGCTACTTCCAGATTTTGTGCTTCAACCTGATAGTTCAGTTCGTTATCCAGACTTTCCTGAATTTCCTTGAACAGTTGATCTTGCAATTTACGATCTATTTTCAGTACACCCATCAGACGCAGGGCAAGACGGACCTGTTTTAAATCACTTTCACAGGCTTCATCCACCCCCGGATATTGCACTTTGACCACCACCTGCTGGCCATTCGGCAAAATTGCTTTATGCACCTGGCCAATAGAAGCTGCAGCAAATGGCTGTTCATCGAAGTGTTTAAAGATTTGATTGAGTGGTTTGCCCAGTTCTTTTTCTACTTGGCCTTTGATTTCAGCAAAAGGCATTGCCGGAGCCTGACGTTGTAACTTGGCAATGGCACGCGCGACTTCAGGCGGGAATATGTCTTTGTATTGTGAAGCAATTTGCCCCACTTTCATCACGGCACCCTTCATTTCCCCCAGTGTGTCAGCAATTTGCATACCTATATCTTGAAAAAGTTTACTGCGCGAGGCATTTTTTTGTTCTTCATCGGCATTAAAATTTTTGATCGAGTTTGAGACTGTTTTAGTTGCAATGCTCGCCGTCATACTGGCAAGTTTCATAAAGCGACGACCGGGTGTGCTAGCCGTTTTTGCCATGCGATATTCCTCAAGATCATCATAGATGGGTTTTTATGATCATAGGCGACAAATGCAAAACTGCCTACTTTTAATTGTTAAGTAATTGGTTATCAATGGATAATAGCGGTCATTTGAGTAAATGGATAATAATCACCATTTGGATAAATGACCTGAGTGATTTGCGCCGTTATCAAGCATTGCAAAGAAAAGGGCTGTTTGCACAGCCCTTCAATTTTTTATTACATATATTTTTATCAAGCATAGCCCTGACGGAGTCGCTTATTGTTCATGTATAAACGCATCAGCAACAGGATGCAGGCGACAGTTAAACCGACAATCAAGCCCACCCAAACGCCCGCGGCTTTCATTTCGGTAAAACGTGCCAGATAAATCCCGACCGGGAAAGCAATCACCCAGTAAGCAATCATGGTAATCCACATGGGACCTTTGGTGTCCTGCATACCACGCAGACAGCCTGCGGCACTGACTTGCCAGGCATCCATCAGCTGATAGGCAATTGCAAACAGCAGCAAATACATTGCCACTTGTGCCACATCATAATCTGAGGTGTAAATTGCCACAATTTCAGGTCGGAACACCCAGATCAGTACCATCGTTGCCAGCGCAAAAACAGTGCCGGTGGCTAAGCCAAGATACTGAACCTTGTGCATCGCTTGCCAATTCTTTTCACCATAATAGGTGCCCACGCGAATGGTTAAGGCAATCGCCAGCGACATCGGAATCATAAACAGCTGCGAAGTTACGGAAATGGCAATCTGGTGGGCGGCAACCAGCGTTTCCCCCAGTGGACTTAAAATAATCGCTGCGGTACTGAAAATACTGACTTCAAAAAAGATCGCCAAACCAATGGGCAAGCCCAGTTTTATAATACGCTTAATCCAGTACGGATTCATTTTTTCAAATGCACGAAAAGGCTGGGTTTTCTGGTAAGCAGAGCCTTTAAAGACATAAGCGGCAAGTGCAATAAACATCAACCATTGCAAAATAGAGGTAGCAAAACCACAGCCGGCACTGCCCAGCTCAGGCACAGGACCCAAGCCATACATAAAAATAAAGTTCAGCGGAATCAGGACAATCAATGCAACAAGGCTAATTGCGGTAACTGGTCGTGGATAACCTAGTGCTTCAGAATAACCACGCAGCGCTGCATACATGGTGACGGCGGGCATGCCTAAGCCAATGGCATGCAGGAACAAGCTGGCTTTCGGTAAGAGTACTTCAGGAACGCCTAAAACAGGTAGTAGCAAGGGCAGTACTTGTAAAATCAGTGCAGCCATGATGCCTAAAATAAAAGCAATCCATAAAGATTGACGGGCAATGCTGGCAATTTTTTCAGGTTCACGTGCGCCCTTGGCTTCGGCAACCAGTGGCGTAGTGGCAATCATGATGCCACTAAACAGCAGCATGACCGGAATCCACAAACCTACCCCTACCGCAATGGCGGCTAAATCTGTTGGGGAGAGATGCCCCGCCATAATGGTATCAATCAGTCCCAGACCAGCTTGGGCAAATTGAGTGACCAAAATAGGAATCATCAAATGAAAAAGTTGTTTTAATTCATAACGGGTCGTTGTAACCGACGAGACATTAGCCACAAAAAATACTCATCATGTGCTTAGAATAATGAGGTGTTAGCGTTGTAAAGTGAGAAGCACACCAATAAAAATCACCACGCCACCTAACAGGCGTTGCCAATTGACTGCTGTTTTTTCTGTACCGAGCAAACCCAAATGGTCCACGAACATCGAAGTGACGACCTGACCAAAAATAATTAAACCTGAAAGGGTTAAAAAACCAAGTTTGGGTGCAGTAAAAATACTGACACTAATTGCATAAACTCCCAGACATCCCCCAAACCATAAAAACCAGGGAATCTGCTGAAAAGTTTGAAGATTCGGTTTTTCAGTCGGTTGAAAAAACACCAATATAGCCAGCACTATTGTACCAACCAAAAAAGAGAAAAGCGCGGCCTGCAATGGTGAATATAAATATTCTCTTAACTGGGTGTTAATTGCGGTTTGAAAGGTCATGGCAATACCAATGCCCATGGCCAGAGGCATCAGCAATAACAGCTGCGCGGATATTTTCATCATATTAAGCATTTATTCTTGTTGGGTTTTTCTCAGTCTAAAACAATCATGAGCAGTATTCCTTAGCGTCTTGATGCAGTCATGTTAAAATATGCATCTTCCTGTTTTATTGTCTTGAGCTTGTTCCTTGGCTGAATTAAATCCTGCATCTGTTCCACTATCTTTATATATTCACATGCCTTGGTGCGTGCGCAAGTGTCCGTATTGTGACTTTAATTCGCATGCGGTGCCGGATGGAAAACTGTCTTTAGATTTAGAGCAGGAATACCTGCAGGCTTTGGTGGAAGACTTTAAAACGCAGCTCGATTTTGCCCAAGGCCGTGCCATTCATAGTGTGTTTATTGGGGGAGGAACGCCATCACTGATTTCTGCCCAAGGGTATGAATGGTTATTTGCACAGTTAAAAGCCATGCTGCCTTTTGAACAAGGCTGTGAAATTACCTTGGAAGCCAATCCGGGTACGGTAGAACATGATCCATTTGCAGGGTATTTAGCAGCAGGGATTAACCGTCTGTCTATCGGGGTGCAGAGTTTTAATACTGATCAGCTGAAAAAATTAGGGCGTATTCATAGCAATGATGATGCCATTCAAGCCATTCAACATGCCAAAGAAGCGGGTTTTGAACGTGTTAATGTCGACTTGATGCATGGCTTGCCGGAGCAAACCATAGAACAGGCTTTACTTGATTTAAAACTGGCGGTGGAAAATGGCGCAACACATGTGTCATGGTATCAGCTGACCATTGAGCCGAATACGGTATTTTTCCGTACCCAACCAGTTTTACCGGTTGACGATGTTCTGGAAGATATTCAGGAACAAGGTGAGGCTTATTTAAAAGCCCAAGGTTTTGTGAACTATGAAGTTTCAGCTTGGCGCAAGGAACAACCGTCTGCGCATAATTTAAATTATTGGCAATTTGGTGATTATCTGGCAATTGGGGCAGGGGCACACGGCAAAGTGACCAAGCCTGATGGCGTCTACCGTTTTCAGAAAACCCGCTTGCCAAAAGACTATTTGGCTAAAGTTCCTGCCGAACATCTACAATTTAAAAAGATTGCAGATGAAGACATGCCGTTTGAGTTTATGATGAATGCGCTGCGTTTAAATGAGGGTGTCGATGCTAAGCTGTATGTTGAACGTACAGGTTTGAATTTAGATAATTTAAAAGGTTTATTAGCTTCGCTTCGGGAGCGTAAGTTGATGGTGGATGAGCCACATCGACTTTCTTGTACTGAACAGGGTCATGTGTTTTTAAACTCTGTGCTGGAAGAGTTTCTTTGATATAGGGTGAGATGATTGATTTGATCCATAGGGTGAGCATGGATGAAATCATGGTCGTGGAACGTGATCAATCATGAAAAAAGCCCAAACACTGAGGTTTGGGTTTTTAATATTGCGTCAATATATTGATTTTAAATGTAAATTAACATAATTTCGTAGAACGTGTATTATGTTAATTTTAGGAAAACTAAACTTTAAGCTCATTAACAAATAACTTATTTTGATCTAAAAACTTTACTACTTCACCAGCATCAATACGGGATATAAATAAATGCTTAGCCAACAATCGTATGAAGATAGTGTTGAGTTAGCACTATTACTCCATTATACCGAAATTAAAACTTTAGATAGTCGGGGCTATAATGGATCGTATTTTATTAAAGAAAATAAAATATGGATTCATGATATCAATTACTTACGTGGCAAGTTCGATAATTGCACAGATAAAGAATTAGAGTTAAAAGGGTATAATGTTGATGATTATTATGAGTATGGACAGTATGGAGTAGAGGGATTTCTACAAAATATTGATGAGGAAAATCGGAGACTTGATTATATCGATGAGTGTAAACAATTCCTTGCGAATAAAGGTTTGAATTCTGATGACTTTGATTCTCCATGTGAAAAAGCAAGATCATTAGGTTTTAATCAATAGCGTCCTATTTAGTATAGTGACTTTTATAAAAAAGCCTAGATCCATATCTAGGCTTTAAATTTTAAAAAATACATAAAAATTAATACTATAGGATCAATTTTTAAAGTTCGTATAACGTGCATTATGTTAGTTTTAGCAGCATTTAAAAATATTTCCCTAAAAAAACTTGCATTAATTTACTAAATTAAATAAATTTAATTTAGTAAATTAAATTTTTGGTTTTATCATGAGCAGACGTAGTAATCAAAAAGTTTTAGATGCTTTAACCTTAATTGCTGAGGCTCAACAAGAGTTACGTAGAGATATGGAGGAAGGTTTTTCTAAGCAAAATCAGAAAATTAGTAGTCAATCGAAACAAATTTCAGCATTACAAGAACAGTGTCGAGAATTGAGAGATACGGCAATTATGGCAGAAGCTAGATCTGGTGAAAGTAATAAAGATATTGCTGAAAGATACAACTTATCACCAGGTCGAGTATCACAAATCAAAGGTAAATACAGTTGAAAGGAATAATTTATTTTAAGTTAAACCATTCATACTAAATTTTTAAATCATAGCTAAATCATTAGGATATAACTCATGAGTGATTCTTTTTGTAAACCGTACCTAAACCCTAGAACAGGGAATATGACATTTGGAAGTGCTGCTCGAAATGGTCGCCTAAAAACTTTAGGTGGAGTAGATGGGGTTGTAAAAAAAACAAGAGATTTCTTACTAAATGAAGCAGATAAAACTCAAAAAAAGACTAAGTGATAGATCATGGCAAATGTCATAAAATTTAAGAAACGCCTAGCTCCTCTCTATCCAGAGGCAGTTAGTGCTATAACTAATTATCTTCTTGAAGAGGCAGATAAACCCAATTTAGCCAATTCCAAAGATAATATTGTTATATTTCAAAAAATTGAGTCTAAATTTAAAGTTATTCAATTGGCAAAATCTTATACGTCTATTTTAACCCCTAGCCTTGTTTTAAGGCTGTTACAGCTAAAAAATAAATAGTACTTCATTTTTTAAATTTCAGATTTTATGAAATTATTTAACATAATGGTCGTTATACGAAATACGTTTTTAATATTACTTTAAGATCAGTATCTTATCTTGATTTATACCCTCTGGAACGATCTCGTTCAACCGACTTTGAAACAAGTCGGTTTTTTTTATGAGCGATTCTAGAATATTTCGCCAATAAATCAGATCAATGTCTAATCAAATTGAAATTTGGTTCAGTGTTCTCAGCCTTCCCCAGGCAAAACTATGTCCAATTCCTACACATAGAAAAGGATGGTTTTTAATCAATCTTGTACGCATTTGCTCACATCAATTCAGGTGCTTTGCGTCTAGGCCATCTAGGCCTTATTTCTTATGATGTGAAACATAGAGAGCAGGAAGCTCCAAAAGAATAAAAACAAAAAAGATAAGTACAAGGAAGGGTTAAGGTACGACAGGAGTTATACCAAGCTAACCAATACGAAAAGCCCCGACAGGATGTCGGGGCTTTTTATTGCTTAAATTTTAATACTATTCCTGACTTTAAAACGTATTTACATCTTAAAACAGAGCACTTTTGAAACTTTGTTATGCTGAAGAAATGACAGATATCACAGGCTTTTAAGTTTAGAAAAACCGAAAACGACCAGGATATAAAAGGTGAGTCAGAATGACACAGAACACACAAGATCGTAACCCGACACCAGATTTAGCCGAAGATAATGCTTTTTTTCCTTCACCTTATTCACTTTCTCAATATACAGCCAGTAAGACCGATTTTGATGGTACAGACTATCCAAACCCCTATAGCGGCCATAAAAAAGTTCTCATGGTTGCGAGTGATGAGCGTTATTTGCTTATGAAAAATGGCAAATTTTTTTCTACCGGCAATCATCCCGTAGAAACGCTGCTGCCTATGTATCATTTAGACCGCGCAGGCTTTGAAATTGATATTGCGACCTTGTCTGGCAATCCAGTTAAACTCGAAATGTGGGCGATGCCGCATGAAGACCCTGTGGTACCGGCAACCTTTGAGAAATATTTAAACAAGTTTAAGAAACCTTTAAAACTGGCAGAGGTGTTAAAGACGGGGCTAGGTGAAGATTCGCCTTATCTGGCAGTGCTTATTCCTGGCGGGCATGGGGCTTTAATTGGCTTGCCTGAAAGTGAAGACCTGAAACTGTTATTAAAATGGGCGGTAGCAAAAGACAAGTTTGTGATTTCCCTGTGCCATGGGCCTGCGGGCTTATTGGCTGCGGCGTTCAATGAAGCACCGGAAAACTATCTTTTTAAAGGTTATAAAATGTGTGTTTTCCCGGATGTGCTTGATCAGGGTGCCAATCTTGATATCGGTTATATGCCAGGTGAGTTGCCGTGGTTATTGGCAGAGCGCTTAGAAAAACTGGGCGTCGAGGTGGTGAATAAAGAGATGTCAGGGCAGTGTATTCAGGACCGTAAGCTGATTACCGGAGACAGCCCTTTAGCCTCCAATACGCTGGGGAAAATGGCGGCTCAGGCTTTATTGGCTGAAGTGCAGTAGCCAGAATCTTTGAAAATATCTGACCATAAAAAAAGAGCGCCGAAGCGCTCTTTTTGATTAACGATGTTTAGGTGGCATTGGTGGAACTTTATGTTGTGGACCATTGTCATGATGCTTATCTTTTTTAAAGAACCCTTTATGGTCTTTTTTATCAAAATGCGCCTTATGCTCAGGACCATGTTGCATGCCATGTTTCGGTGGCATTGGTTTTTTATCAAAATGCTGCGGAGCAGGTGGGTGCTGAGGATCGTATGATGGTGCTGCCATAGCAGACATTGTTGCTGTTGCTGCAATCAAACCGATCATCAATGTAGAAATCATTTTTTTCATGGGAGTACCCTTCATTTATTCAATGAAGCCATCATAGGTGGGGTTTGTGGAGATTTGGTGGAGTTACATAGTGGGCTTTTGTAAAAGTGTTAAATTCTCTTATTATGATATTTTAACTTGATGTTTTTATTCAAATAGTTTTTCTTTCAATATCTGTTTTAACTTTATTTATAATTATAAATGACTGTTTATCCGTCTAATTTATTCATAAACTCTTCATGTTTTTTACAAAAAATATCATGATTGGATCAGTCGATTGGAAATTAGGATGGCTCAAATTTTCATAATTAGAGATAAAGCCTGATAAGTAATTTGATGTAGAGATGCTGAAATTTTTTTATGGATGAATATAAGGTTAGTGGAAAATATTGAGCTTTTTTTAGAAAAATTTCTTTTGTGTGCTAATTTTCATGCGATAGATACGGCCTAAAAATTGCCCATCATTGCCTATAGCATACAAAATATAAAGCTGACGTTTTTTTATTTCCTTAGATTCTCAAATGAAGTGCAACAGAGATTAAATTATTGGAAGGAAGCAAGATGAGCTAGCATTTTGCTTCCGACCGACCAAAGTCAAAGTTGCATCATGAACTATACTCATCTCACTCTAGAAGA
>NZ_CADDTS010000053.1 GCF_902753875.1 Acinetobacter bouvetii
TCTAGAGTGAGATGAGTATAGTTCATGATGCAACTTTGACTTTGGTCGGTCGGAAGCAAAATGCTAGCTCATCTTGCTTCCTTCCAATAATTTAATCTCTGTTGCACTTCATTTGAGAATCTAAGAAAGATAAAACCGTGGCCATTGTCGCGGGATTGGCCTGTTTTTCGCACTGGATAGCCGATTGGCCGATGCATAATCTGGATTTAGCCTTGTATCCCTATTCGGTTCAACATTATGGCTATGGTTTATGGGGCAAGCTGGGCACCATGTCTTGGGTGCTTGAAGGCATATTCTGTATTTTATTGATTGCTTATTCATGGAAAAATTTTGCTGCCCGGCAGCAGAAAATTGTCTGGCCCATCATTTTGCTGGTGATTGTGTTCTTTAATCTGTCTCCATGGCTTTCACCTATGAAGCACGTTGCAACATTGCCTGCTCCATATGATTATTTAATCCACGGCTTACTGGTGACGATCGGTTTCTTGGTGCCTGGGCTTATTTTGACATGGCTGATTAATAAAGAAGAAAGGAAGGTATCTTAAAGTCGTTGTTATTGCCAAAAGAACATTTTTGAAAGAATAGAGCCTTGAGAGGTTCTATTTTTTTACAAGCACGTACTAACGAGAAAATTGATAATGAGAAAAACTAAATCTATTCTAAATTTTCTAAAAGATAAGCATGGTTTGAGAATTTCATTGTAACTAATTGATAATATTATAATAAATTAAAAATGTATAAATTTTTGATACTCAAGTAAAGCTGAATCTGATGCAAAATCAATGGTCTTAATCATGGTTAGCATCAATAAAAGAATTATATATGCTTTTCAGCAAGGTGAATGTTTTCTTGTTTATATATAGATTAAGTAACTCCTTTACAGGTTGAACACGATGATCTTTTCTAAGCTAAAGATGAGCAGGATTCATTATAAGTCTAAACAGAAGCTTTATAATTAAACATAGCCAATATAGCTGAATAGACATGTGCTACATACTCATTGAGTAATGAAGCTGAAGATTCGGCTTAGATTTTTACATACAAGTTTTATGTTGTTTATTTTTATTCATAAGAATTTATTTAATTTTTTCAATCTATTAGATTGGTTTTATCTGGTTGTAAATACCAATCCTAATTATATATTTACCTGCATTAAATACTGATTGATCACCTGTAAACAGAGTATATCGAAGCTAAAAAAATATGACATTCACTTTAATTAAAAACTATAAGTGAATTTAATTCACTTTCGACTTAGATTAAATCATTTTTATTCATCTTAACTTTCACGTATAAATTACTGCATACAGAAATTCTAATTAACGAAATTTTAGGTAGACACTCCCATGAGTCAAAAATTTGCATGTTCAATTAAACGTATTCGTTTTGATGAAAACTATCAACCAGCAGACAGCACACGTCTGACTACGAACTTTGCCAACTTAGCGCGTGGTGAACACCGTGAAGAAAACCTTCGTCGTACATTGGCAATGATCAATAATCGCTTTAACACTTTAGCTAAATGTGACAACCCAAATGCGGACCGTTATTCATTGGAAATTGACATTATTTCTGCGGAACTTGATGTAGAAGGTAATGGTCAAACTTTCCCATTTATTGAAACTTTGAAAAGCACCATCATCGATCATAAAACCAATGAACGCATTGAAGGGATGATTGGTAATAGCTTTTCATCTTATGTACGTGATTATGACTTCAGCGTGGTATTGCCAGCACTGGGTTGTAAGTTCAATGAAAAGCCAGAAGACTTCGGTGATTTACACGGTAAACTTTATCAACACCTTGTTAATTCAGATGTATTCAAAGCTGAATTTAAAAAACAGCCAGTCATTTGCCTGAGTATTTCAACCACTAAAACCTATTATCGCACTGCAAATGTTCACCCAATTTTAGGGGTGGAATACACCAATGATGACTATTCACGTACAGATGATTATTTTGCAAAAATGGGCTTAAGCGTTCGTTATTTCAAACCTGAAAATGCGACTGCACCATTGGCATTCTATTCTGCAAATAACTTGTTAAGTGACTATACAGATTTCGAGTTAATCAGTGCGATTAGCACCATGGAAAGCTTCCAAAAAATCTACCGTCCAGAAATTTACAATACCAATGCGACAGCAGGTTTAGTGTATCAACCAAGTTTAAATTTCCAAGATTATTCTTTGACTCGTATTGTGTATGACCGAGTTGAACGTGGTCAATTGGCGGTTAAACAAGGTAAATGGACTGAAGAAAACTTTATCAAGCCATACAAAGAAGTCCTTGAGCAATGGGCTGCTAATTTTACTGTGAAAAATGGTGTTGCAGCTTAATTATAGAAAAATCTCCCCTAACCCCTCTTTTTCAAAGAGGGGAACTTCTGTAACTCAAATTATTTTTTAGTAACAGAAAACTCCCTCCTTTTTAAAGGTGAGGAACATGTTCCGCAAGGGGAGGATTTAATTACGACAGAATTACTGAAATAAACGAATTTAGAGATAGAAGATTAGACATGGCCCTTGTACACCCAAAACAGCTATTACCAACATCAACAGCAGGCAGCCTACCGAAACCATCTTGGTTGGCAGAACCAGAAAAACTTTGGTCGCCTTGGAAACTTCAAGATCAAGAGCTTTTGGACGGTAAAAAAGACGCATTACGCTTGGCTTTGCATGAGCAACAACAGGCAGGTATTGATATTGTCAGTGACGGTGAGCAAACTCGTCAGCACTTTGTGACCACCTTCATTGAACATTTGGATGGCGTAGATTTTGAAAAACGTGAAACGGTAAAAATCCGTGACCGTTATGATGCGAGCGTACCATCGGTAGTAGGTGCAGTTTCTCGTCAAAAACCGGTATTTGTTGAAGATGCCAAATTTTTACGTTCATTGACAGATCAGCCGATTAAGTGGGCCTTACCAGGTCCAATGACAATGATTGATACGCTTTATGACGGTCATTATAAGAGCCGTGAAAAATTGGCTTGGGAATTTGCAAAAATCCTGAACCAAGAAGCACGTGAGTTAGAAGCTGCCGGTGTAGACATCATCCAATTTGATGAGCCTGCATTTAACGTGTTCTTTGATGAAGTGAATGACTGGGGTGTTGCCACGTTAGAGCGTGCACTTGAAGGTCTGAAATGTGAAACTGCGGTACACATTTGCTATGGTTACGGTATTAAAGCCAATACCGACTGGAAAAAGACACTGGGTTCAGAATGGCGTCAATACGAAGAAGCTTTCCCGAAACTACAGCAGTCTAAAATTGATATCGTATCGCTTGAATGTCAAAACTCACGCGTACCGATGGATTTAATTGAATTAATTCGTGGTAAAAAAGTCATGGTCGGTGCAATTGATGTTGCAACCAATGTGATTGAAACACCAGAAGAAGTGGCAAACACTTTGCGTAAAGCACTTCAGTTTGTAGATGCTGATAAACTCTACCCATCAACCAACTGTGGTATGGCGCCACTGGGTCGTGAAGTAGCACGTGGTAAATTAAATGCTTTAAGTGCTGGTGCAGACATTATTCGCCAAGAACTTGCAGGCTAATTGTCCCGCTTAAGCGATGTTATATATGAATATATTTCATATAAAATATCACGCAATTATGCAAATCCTATTTGATGTAATGTGGCAAGCCAGTTCTTGCTGCATTGCACTGTTTTAAGTAATACCTTTAGGCAAAACCGTTTAAATTTTGGAACCTCATCATGGTTGAAGCAATCGACTTTAAAAATGCAATGTCATCATTAACAAGTGCAGTGAATGTTGTCACTACAATGGGTGCATCAGGTCGTCATGGCTTTACCGCATCTGCTGTGTGCAGCGTGACTGATACACCACCGACTTTATTGGTGTGTATGAATAAAGCATCGCGCTCACATGCCAACTTTGTGGAAAACAAAATTTTAACGGTGAATGTTCTAGGCGCGCAGCATGAACAACTTTCTAATGCATTTGCTTCAAAACTCAGTTCGGATGAACGCTTTGCTTTAGCCAATTGGACTGAGCTTGAAACGGGTGCACCTGTATTGACAGATGCCTTGGTTAGTTTTGATTGTGAAATTGAACAAATACAAGAAGTGGGGACACATACCATTTTCATTTGTCCAATTGTTGCAATCCAAAAAAATGAAGACGATCAGGCCTTGGTTTACTTTAATCGTGCTTATCATCAGGTGGGTGAAACAGAACTTGCTTAAGCCTTTTGCTTTAAATTTTTAACTCAATATATCAAGATCATTTCTCGTGGAATTAATCATATTTTTAGTCATTGGCGCATTGGCGGGTTTTGCTGCTGGGCTGTTTGGCGTGGGTGGCGGCACCATTATTGTCCCATTGTTATTTATCGTGTTTAGCCAAATGGGCTATAACCCTGATGTTGTGATGCATCTAGCCTTAGGGACATCGTTAACAACTATTGTAGTGACCTCAATCAGTTCATTAATGGCGCACAATAAAAAGGGCGGCATCATTTGGCCAGTATTTAAAAATCTTGCACCGGGTATGGCGATCGGTTGTTTCTTCGGGGCAGGTATTGCTGGCTGGCTTTCAGGCGTGCATTTGCAATTTATTGTCGGGCTGTTTTTGCTGTGGGTGGCTTATAACATGTTTATGGGCTCGAATAAGGCGGTAGATAGCACTAAAACTTTGCCATCAACGCCAGTACAAATTGGCGCAGGTACAGGCATTGGTATTGCTTCAGCCATCTTTGGCATTGGCGGCGGTAGTATAACCGTGCCTTATCTCACCCATTATGGCGTGGTGATGCAAAAAGCAGTGGGAACGTCAGCTGCATGTGGTTTACCAATTGCAATAGCAGGCGCTTTAGGCTTTATGTTCTTTGGCATGAAAGCTGAAGTGAATGTGCCGAATACCATTGGCTATATTCATGTCTATGCTTTTTTAGGCATTAGTATCATGAGTTTCTTTACCGCAAAATTCGGTGCTAAAGCTGCGCATGCCTTATCACCAGCAGTACTTAAGAAATGCTTTGCAATATTGTTGGTATGTGTGGGCAGTTTTTTCCTGATTAAGGGATTTCTGTAAGATCTATTTAGTTTATTTCTGATGATAAAAAAGCCCACTCAGTGTGGGCTTTTTTATATTCGATATTAAGCCTACCTGAAATAATTTTGTCTCCGTTAGGCTTTCCCTTAAGCAGTAGCTATACTGTAATGTATACATTTAAATCACGTGATTTAAACTTTATTCGCAAATTGAAGCCAGTCGTTATTTCCTATTTTTCATACTAAAAAATTAAAACGATAAAATCCGATAAATGACTGATGTTTTTATAAAATATTGACCCTCTAATTGTCAATATACCTAATTATAGGTATTGGTATTTTTAGCTCGGCTTGCTCTAATAAAAAGTATTTTAAAGATAATTTTTATATGTTGGGGTGGGGAAATGAATAAAATTTATAAAGTGATATGGAATGCACAATTGGGCTGCTGGCAAGCGGTTTCTGAACTGGCAAAAAACCACAGTGCATCACATAGTTCAAAAGCTTCAGCAAATGTTGAAACGGCTTTCGTGCAAAAAATGTCGCAACTCATTTTATTTGGTATGGCGCTATTGCCATTGTCTATCCATGCTGCAATTTCTAATGTTGAATTGCCAACTGGCGCCCATATCAACTCAGGGTCAGCAAGCTTTAATCAAAACAACAATACATTAAATATCAATCAAAACACGCAACATCTTTCGACTAACTGGAATAGCTTTAACATAGGCCAAGATGCCACGGTGAATTTTAACCAGCCGACCCAGTCCTCCGTAGCGATTAACCATGTCTTGGACAGTAATGCTTCGCAAATTATGGGGCGTTTAAATGCCAATGGTCAGGTGTTTTTACTCAATCCAAACGGGGTGGTATTTTCCAAAACGGCACAGGTTAATGTGGGTGGATTGGTTGCATCGACTCTGAACTTAAATGATGCTGACATTTATCAAGATCAGCAAAATGGCACATACACTTTAAAAGGTGATGCAAATAGTACGGCAAGTATTGAAAACCATGGCTCAATCACCAGTTTACAAGGTGGAACGGTTGCCCTGATTGCACCGAATGTAAAAAATACCGGCACAATTTCAACACTCAATGGTACAACACATTTAACATCTGCCAGCCAAGTTACACTTGCTTTACAAGATGGTTCGCTCACCCAATATCAAGTGGATCAAGGTGTGCTGCAAGGTTTGGTGGATAATGGCGGGGCAATTATTGCTGACAACGGTGCAGTCTATTTAACCGCTAAAGCCAAAGATAGTTTAAGCAAAGCCGTGGTGAATCACAGCGGAATTATTGAAGCCAACCGTTTAAGTCAAAATGCCAAGGGTGAAATTATTCTGCTAGGAGATATGCAGTCTGGTGAAACCCATGTCAGTGGAACATTAAAAGCCGAAGGTAAAAATGGGGCAGATGGTGGTTTTATTGAAACCAGTGCTGCCCATGTCGAAATAGCTGCGGATACAAAAGTGTCTACGGCTTCAGATACAGCGAAGTCAGGTCTATGGTTAATCGACCCTGTGGATATCACTATTGATAGTAACAAAGCCACAGCCATACAGACTGCATTAAGTAGTGGTGATGTCACCGTCACAACTGCGGATGGTGGAAGTAATACAAATTGGAGTGGTGGAAATAACGGTACAGGCGCAGACAAAGGCGATATTCATGTCAATTCTGCAATTACTTGGTCAAGTAATCAGGCACTGACTCTGCATGCTGACAATGACATCAACATCAATGCCGATATTACTGCTACTGGAGCAACAGGGAAGTTAAATCTGAAATATGGTCAGTCGACTGCGAATGGCGTAACGTCGGATTATTATTTGCATAATGGGGCAAAGGTTAATTTAAAAGCAGGGCAGAACTTTAATACGCAAAAAGGCTCAGATACTACAAATCTAAAAAACTATACCGTGATTACCAGTCTCGGTGCGACAGGCTCAACCACAGGGACGGATTTGCAAGGGATTAACGGTAAGCTAAGTGGTAATTATGTACTCGGTGCAGATATAGACGCTTCTGCGACATCAGGGTGGAACAGTGGAGCAGGTTTTCAACCAATTGGAAGTTATAATTTAAAATTTAATGGAGATTTTTTAGGCTTAGGACACGAGATTAAAAATTTGTTTATCAATAGACCAAATGAGCAGTATGTTGGTTTATTTGGTTATATTGAAAATAGTGCAACAAATTGGGGTTCAATCCGGGATTTACATTTAAAAAACGCCAATATTGCTGGGCATCTTTCAGTTGGAGGGTTGGCTGGAAGTGCTTATTCTGTAAATCTTAACAATGTTTTAGTTTCTGGTAAGGTAAAAGCAGTCACAAATTCAGATAATGCTATTTATGCTGGCGGCATATTTGGTAATGGCTCATATTCCAAGCTTGATCAAGTGTCATTTTCTGGTGAGATAACAGCTGAAGCACTTAATCAAAATGGGGCATATGGTGGTATATTTCTGGGCGGTTTATTGGGATGGAGCACAGCTGGCAGTTTTAATAATGTTGAAACTCAAGGCAAAATTAATGGCAAAGTCGTAGATAAACAATATCAACAACGTAATAATCTTCGTATTGGCGGCTTAGTAGGACAACATCAACAGGGTATTATGACAAATGCGAAATCCTCTGCGAATATAGTGGCCGACACCACTCAAGGGGACTACAGCATGGCTTATGCTGGTGGTTTAGTTGGTTATTCTTTTGTTAATATTTATGATTCGGAATTTTCAGGGACTTTGACAGCTAATGGTCGAAATACGAGTGCTGGAGGAATACTTGGGCATTTTCAAGGAAATCGTTTAGAAGATGTGAAAAATTATGGCTCAATCAAATTAGATAGCCAATATGGAACTGTTGGGGGTATTGCTGGTTCTATATATTATCCGATAATCAGTTTTCCCTTCAATGCAGATCTCATTAACGTAGAAAATTATGGAAACATCACCGCTAAAAATGTGAGTGGATCTTTTCAGGTGGGTGGGCTGGTTGGACAAAGTCGTTCTAGTATTCAAAATTCAAAATCCGTAGGTACTATCGATATACAATCTGCATCAACTAGAAATATTATTGTAGGTGGCTTAGTTGGCACCCAAATGGATGATCAAAAAAGCATTTTATCAAGTAGCAGCAGCGGCACGATTACTATCAATTCAACAGGCTCAGAAAAAATATCTGCAGGCGCTATTATTGGGCATAACACAGGTACTTTGAATCTTAATGATCTTGTCAGTGATATGAGGGTAAATGTAACAGCAACGAATTCTACCAATGATGTAGCTGTTGGTGGGATAGTAGGTTTAAATACCAAGGAAATTGGAATTATAAAAAACCATTATACTGGTGAAATTATTTCAAATTCTAGTAAAGGGCCTGTATTTGCAGGTGGATTGGTGGGTAGAAGTGATAATACAAATAATATTAGTCAATCTTCTGCAAGTAGTAATGTAACAGCTAATGGTTTTGGTGATGTCTTTGCAGGTGGGTTAGTTGGTCACCATGTTGCTGGTGAAATCAGTGATTCACAAGCATCAGGTAATGTATCTGCTTCCTCAGCAGCAGCAGATACCTATGTGGGTGGTCTCATTGGTTTAAATCGTACTTCTAAGATTACACAGGTATCTGCTTCAGGCAATATTAAAGGTAAAAATAATGTAGGTGGTTTGATTGGTGCAAATGGTAATGTATGGGGTGTTGGCGGGGAAATTAGCAGTGCTTATGCTACAGGAACTGTATTAGGAACAGCTGATTATATTGGTGGTTTGGTAGGTTCTAATCAAAGTGGAACAATCAGTAATGTCTATGCAACGGGATTAGTGACAGGTCAAGATACTGTCGGTGGTCTTGTTGGTACGAATGTAAATGGTACGGTGAGCAATTCTTATGCAACTGGTGTAGTATCTGGAGAAGCTAATGTTGGCGGCATAGCTGGGGAAAACTCAGGTGCCATTGGTAATATAACCAATATTTATTCCACGGGTAATGTTACAGGAAAGACTAATGTTGGTGGCGTAGTAGGTAACCATCTTGCTGGATCTTTGGCCAATGCTTATGCAACAGGTTTGGTATTTGGGCAAAGTAATGTTGGTGGTCTTGTTGGCCTGGCTAGTGCAGGAACCGTTATTCAGCATGGTTTCTGGGACACTAAAACCACAGGACAAAGTACCAGTTCGGGTGGTGGTACAGGCCTAACTACAGCACAAATGCAACAGGCTGCAAGTTTTACAGGTTTTGATATAGATGGACAAGGCGGTACAGGTACAGTCTGGCGGATTTATGAGGGGCAAACTACACCATTATTACGCTCATTTTTAACTCAAGCCAGTATCGGTACAGTCGCTAACCAAACGAAAATCTATAACGGACAACTGCAAGGCTTGGATTTAAATGGTGTTAATACGGCTGGATTAGAGCCTAATAAACTATTTAGTAATAATCAAAGTAGCTCTAAAAATGTCGGAACATATCATCTTGGTTATTATTCTAACCAACAAGGCTATGATTTGATTGGGGGAAGTGCGGATTTAACCATTACCCCTGCGACTTTAACAGCAACGATGACAGCACAGAACAAAGTCTACGATGCAGGCACATCAGCAACCGTCACTTATGGTGATGACCGTATTACAGGTGATGTAGTCACCGTAAACGGCACAGCGAACTTTAGCGATAAAAATGTCGCCAATGGTAAAGTCGTAACGGCTACAGGTTTACGCTTGAGTGGCGCAGATGCAGGGAACTACGTTCTTGCTTCTACACCTGTTACGACAACAGCGAATATTACGCCTGCGACTTTAACAGCAACGATGACAGCACAGAACAAAGTCTACGATGCAGGCACATCAGCAACCGTCACTTATGGTGATGACCGTATTACAGGTGATGTAGTCACCATAAACGGCACAGCGAACTTTAGCGATAAAAATGTCGCCAATGGTAAAGTCGTAACGGCTACAGGTTTACGCTTGAGTGGCGCAGATGCAGGGAACTATGTATTGGCTTCGACCATAGCCACCAATACAGCGAATATTACGCCTGCGACTTTAACAGCAACGATGACAGCACAGAACAAAGTCTACGATGCAGGCACATCAGCAATCGTTAGATATGGCGATGACCGTATTACAGGTGATGTAGTCACCGTAAACGGCACAGCGAACTTTAGCGATAAAAATGTCGCCAATGGTAAAGTCGTAACGGCTACAGGTTTACGCTTGAGTGGCGCAGATGCAGGGAACTACGTTCTTGCTTC
>NZ_CADDTS010000054.1 GCF_902753875.1 Acinetobacter bouvetii
GACTTATCAGTGAAGTACATCGTCCGCCAAGCGGGGTTATATGGGTTTTTAGTGAGCTTTCGGCTATACCCTGCATCAGCTTTCAGCTTTCTTCCAATCGCAGCCTGAATTTTTGCAGCGTACTGCATTGGCTTAATGCTTGCGATTTCCGTTGTTGGATAGGGGAACAATAAGCGGTAACAAATATGCACATGCCCATTTTTCGGGTTTTGTGCAACCCAAAAAGGCGGTGGAAGGTTTTCTTCTTGCCAAGCTAATGCTGATTCGGGGTAATCGAGATCAAAGACAAAGTAAGACACCAAACAAGGTTGGTTGAATTCGATGTATTTTTTTCTAATTGCTTCTGTTTTTTTCGTTCTGTATTGTCCATCCGCAAAATCATCTGTGCAGTGCGGATAGTACGCAAGATCATCAAAAAACAGCTCTAGCTGTTTTTTTAAAGCCATGTCGCCCTTCAAAAATATTTGAATTAGTCGGCTCAACTAGGCTACAATCAGGCTTCATATATCTGTTGTTGCTAGTTGAGATTAATTTCTCATCAAGTTACCGAAAGAAGACTCGACGCCACATCGAGTTTTTTTTCGTCTGCGAAAAAGTGTACACCAATTTTACAAACTTGTTAAGTTATTCATTTTATTGCGAATTATTAAAAAAATGCACAACAAGCAAAAATGTATGTTGCTGTTTTTAAAAGGTTTGAGTTTGGTTTTGCTGAACACACCAAGATTTTTGAAAAAAATCCTGGTGTGTTTGGCCAGAAACCAAAATCATTCATAGACTCGACCATTTTGCATGTTGTAGTGCTTGTCGTGACCATTTTCCTTGATGTAGTCAGCTCTTTTCTGCATAAAATCCGCTTCACGCTGTTCTGCCCTTGAAATGCTGTCTTGGTCTTGTGGGGCTGTGTTTGGCTTGCAGTTTAGAAAGCTGACACCGCAGAGGACGACAAGAAAAAAAGCCAAGCTTTTTTTGGTTTGGCTACTCATCTTCAAGCACCTGTAAGTAAAGCTCATCTGCTTTTTGGATAATCAATCCGCTATTTTTATGCTGTTCCTTCATCTCGGTTATATAAGCTTTAAGGGGGAAGTGGTCAAAAGTCCGATGATACTCCCTGACGATTTCTAAAGGCACTTCTATACCTTCTTCATCAAAAATAGCTCGCCGAAATTTATACTCTTGAAGTGTATCAGCATAGGTCTGCAATCGTGGCAGATAAGTCAAGTGTGGTGGAGCAATCTCCATCTGCATCCATGTTTTCTGCTTCTTAGACCTGTACTTTAAAAAACGCTGTGCAAAATGAATAATTTGCCCTGCTTGGGAACGGCTTGCTTTAAAAACAGACCATGTTTCAACCATCAGGAATAAATTTTTAACTTCGGCTCGGTTCTTCTCAGCTAGAGAGCTATTTTTTTGACTAGCCAATTTATTAATAGAATCGGTAAATTTTGTTTTAATTTTTTCAATACTTTGCTTTGTATATCGCCAAGTCCACGTATAAGCTCTTACTCGGTCTTTGTAGTCTTTTTCATCACCCAAGATGAGCTGTTTATAGGTCTTATGCGTATCTCTGAAAAGCTCCATAGTCACTAGGGCAGTGGGTTTGACAGAAATTGGATTTTTTAAGACGAACATTTTTGGTTCATTATCTTTGAAGTAGTCTGCAATCAAGGTCTTTTCTGCTGAAATTGAATCGAGATCCCACTTAAAGCCTTTGTACTTCTCTTTAAGATTCTCGATTTTCAAACGCTCTGACTTTTTTGCAAGTTTACTGACTTCGATACCGTTGAAAGTATTGAAATCTCTACTTGTAGGCGTAGTAAATAGACAGTATAAGAACCATTTTTCTGCATTAAAAACATCTTTTTGAATGATCATCGTGCAAATGGGATGACCTTTTTCTAGGCGGTATGAACGCTGTCTTGGTGAGATTCCCAACTCATAACGTGTTGTCATCTTCTCCAATAGAGAATCAATTGATTTTTTAGAACTGTCATATTCAAAGTTGAAATAAAAATATGCGCCATTGGCAACATGGTCAGCGAGCCGTTGCATCGTGAATTTTGCGGTTGGACTAAAAATTATCATCCAAAATATTTCCAATAATTGTTATCAAGGGTTAATTCACAAAATACGCTGTTTTTTGATCAAAAACTAGCATTGTAATCGAGTAAAAGATTTTTTGGTTTTGAGCTGTTTTTTGCTTTTTCCATAGCATCGCTATGGTGAACTTGCGAAGCAAGTTTTAAGGACTTCTAGACGGTATTTGTAAGAGGGTAATAAGTAGTTCCTGTAAAACGCCTATAGACAGCATATTTTTTGTGCATTATGCTTTTTCCATCAGTTGTAAAGTGTGTCTGACCAACGCACCTAAAAGACCTTTAACCGTTTTTTAGTGTGCCGTTAGGCACACTAAAAATTTGATTTTCAACAGCTCACAGTGGAAAGGCTGACAGCCTGAAAACTGCTTGACGAAGCGGACTGCCCTAGAAATTTGGCTCGGTACGCTTTGATGAGGGCTGATGAGGGGTGGCAATTTATTGCCTACCCTCAAATTCTACTCAATCCCACTTCATCGTTTTAAGTTCTTGAAGTTGGGCGACAAGGACACGGAATCACCGTCAAAGTGACGATAACAAAGCAATTTGTTATCGAAACTGAAAGGTGGCGATAGGAATAGAAAAGGATTCCTATCTAGGCTGAAAGGGCTGAAATCCTGCTTTTGAAGAAATAGTGAGTGAAATCCATAGATGGAGATTAGCGTTAATAACTACCGTTCTTTGCTGATTTTAAAGGTGGCAAGGTGCGTGGCACACACGATGGCTTCTGAGGTATTCGAGAGGGTACAGGCGATCAAGGTGAAAGCTGGCGAGAGTGGCACTTTGGGGTAGTTGTTTTGCTCCAAAGGTCGATGTATAGCTCAAACGTGTAAAAGGGTTAATACCCGATAGTGCAGAGTAAGTGCTTTACCCATGTTGATTCTTTTTTTTATCTAGTTGTTGTAGATATTGATACTAAGGTATCGAGCCTGCGTAATTCGTATTTTGGAACTGCGTACGAAAAAGCAAGGAAAGGGCGAGAAAGATAGTGGATAGGCGTACTGCTTGTTAAGACTTCAAAGGATAACTTGGGACGCACTTTTATGTCATTAGGGTTTGTCACCTAAGTTTTTTGAGTAACTTATTTTAAGTAAGTTAACGACATAGATGTGTTGGAGCGATCTTTAGTAGCGCATATAAGGCAAGTTGTTTTTGCTGAAATTGTACTGTTATAATTCTGAATAAGTTGTTGTTTTTACTTGTAAAATAGATAGTGATCTATAATTACAGGTGATTCAGTAATAAATAGGGATTTCTTTTGATAGATGTTTTATCAAGAGTTGGTTAAAAACTATAGCTACCGTTGTCAGAAATGGCTTGTTAAGGGAATCGTAGTTTTGCGAAAGAGTGATGTTGAGGATACAGGGGACTGTATTTGAGTGTGTTACTTCTTGCATGGTAAAAGTGCTTGAAGGCTGTGGATTTAATGCCACAGGAGAATCAAAAGGTTAAATGGGGATTGGTCTCCCCTGCTGTTCGAGTTGGTCGCTCGGACTAAACTAAGCTTCTGAAGACATAGTTTTTCGAGGTTGTCATCCACCACAGGATGAATATTTCTGAGTTTATGAATAAATTCAGCGTTTTAAAGTTCGGTATCAATTGGTTGGCAATTGATACTGCGTCAAATTTTACGGTGCATACGTTATAAGCATTTTAGACCCCCTCGGATATTCTTAACCAACAGAATGTCGAAACGAGGTGGGTTGCCTTATTTCATCTTTAATTTGGCTCTAATCTGTTAGCTAATGACAGAAACAGCATCCCCATATAACGACAAATATCTGGGTCTATAGGTGTATTTTCTTCCAACCATTCATTCACAGTATCAGCGACTATAACTAAATCCATTTTTAGCATCTCAAGCTCTGATTCATCCGTGTATATTTCACTAATATATTTTGAGTTTGGACTCAACTCTAGCTCGTCACTCACTACTCACCTATTTAAATATAGCTTTAAATGCTCACTATTTGCGTTTTAAGCGACTTTTTTGCTTAGATATAGAATCACCAATCCATCACTCTAAAAATTAAATCTAGAGCAAACTGTGCGTAAAATTAAAAAGGTTTAATCAAACATTCCTAGATGTATGCAAAATTCTGAGAATGAATACCTTTTTTTTGTCTTCATCAACTTGAATGATGGCACGATATGGGCTGTCAACAATCAGCATTTCTCTAGTTCCTAAACTCCCTTTTCTCTTTGTTCGGTTTGGCGAGAAGTAGAGTGTTTCTAACTGATCAGTGATTTTTAGGTACATACTTTCAGCCAGTTGCTCACCCCAGTTTTCGATCCCATACGCCAAAATTTCAATTAAATCTTGTTCTGCTTGTGGCAAATAAGAAACTTCATAACTCATTTGCTACGGCTCGCTACTAATTCTCGTGCTTTTTGCATTGCTGTAGCGTGTACCGTTTTCATTGCAGTCGTTTGTAATGGATGTGATTTCAAAGAATTTAGGGCTTCTGCTATTTTCTCTTTTTCCCAATCTTCATAATCATCACTTTCAATATCAAAAAGACTTTCTAAGTGAGTACCTTTCACATCTTTCAAAGATAAAAAAACACCAACTGGACGTTTATTCTTTGTTACTAAGACAGGCTCTCTTTGCATCGTATCCAATAATTCACCAAAACGAGATTTAGCATCTTTCGCTGTAATAACTTGCATGTTTTAAACCTCAATTCAAAAAGTAGGCATTTTGTCTATTTTAGACATTAAAAAGAATTAATCAAAGATAATTTTGTACAGGTTTTTCTTAAACAAAATTCTCGATAAATACATGATCAGAGGGAATGGAGATGTGAAAAATCTTTATTAGTTATAGGCAAAGTAGCAATATACATCCAATATTCAATGGTTTAAATGGGAAATGTTTAGAATGTCTTTAATGTCGATACTTAAATCATCAGCGCCTAAATGCAAGGAAGTAAAAGAAATTATAAAAAGTGTTGCACCCAAAAAAACAGATTTCAAAACTTACAGTGATATTCCTCCTTTTACTAATTATGAAGTGTTGAGTGAACATAAATTAACGAGTAGTTATGATTCAGGCTTGGTTGGTACAGCATTTGACTACTTATCTAAAATAATTTGTGCCTATCACACGAATACCGAATTCAGTGCTAAGGAATTTGAGCGACCTAAAATTACGAGCTTTCTAGAGGAAACTAAAAACAAAAGCATTTTGACACTGTATAAAAAAATGCAAAATCACATAGATTCTTTACTAGCTAATAAATCAAACACTTTAGAGATAAGTGAAGAGTTTATTGGCGGCATTATTCTTATGGCTAAATTGGAAAATCTATGGCGATCAGGATTTCTACCAGTAGCAACAAAGAAGGACATACTAAAACCAACGGATAAAGTGGTTTACGATGATATATTTTCCTTAGTCAAAAATTTTGATGATGTATTCATTAAAAATGGTCTTGTTAAGCCTGATAGTCTGATCACATACAATCCTAGTTATTCTGCAAA
Organism: Acinetobacter bouvetii; assembly: GCF_902753875.1. Taxonomy (GTDB): domain Bacteria; phylum Pseudomonadota; class Gammaproteobacteria; order Pseudomonadales; family Moraxellaceae; genus Acinetobacter; species Acinetobacter bouvetii_A. The sequence continues at coordinate 5,580 of NZ_CADDTS010000054.1, forward strand.
TATTTATGTTGCACTAGGTGGAATAGATGCAGATATTTGTATTGATGAAACACTATATGACTTTAAAAGCACAAAAAATCAAGGATTTATGATTAAAGACAGTATGCAGATCACATCGTATTACTTATTCTATTTAATGGATCGGATTATGTCTTCAACAGTGCAGATGCAATGCCACAGAATAGAAAGAATTGCGTTATATAAAGCTCGGTTTGGCCAAATTGAATATTTTGATGTTAAGAATATTCCTGAAAAAGATTTAAAACATGCAATTTCTGAGCTTAACAGAATGTTTAAATTAGGTATGCCTGAGCAGAAAATTAAGGATTTTAAAGCTTATTCGGCATAACCTTTTCATTAAATAAACATCTGCTGTAACAAGCCTTTTTTCCATTGTTTGGCTTGTTCAATTTGCTTTGAAACCACTTCTATTTTTTGATCAATGGCAGAGAGGAAATTGGCGATTTGGGTTTGTTCCTCTAAGCAAGGTAAATTTAATTCAACACCTTTAAGTTGAGTTGCATATAAGTGGACTACGGAATTACCTTGAGCTAGTTGTGCAATTTTCATTTTTAATTTTGAACGAATGAGATAACTCAAGAAAATCCCATTTTCTTTGGTACGGAAAATATTTAAATCACCAGACAGAGCAATGCCGTCATCCAAGATACAGCTAGCTGTGGCAATATCAATTTGTGTTTCCCCTGAAGCTGGAATTAAGATGTCATTTGCTTTACTTAATACCAAATTATTTACATCAATATTAGTTGCTGAAATTACTTTAGAAATAACCTCACCATAATGCGTATATAGTTCACCATATCGAACACAAGGTATTTGACCATCACATACAATGTCAGCCTTTGAAATACCTTTTCCTTTCAAGAAAGTACCAATTTTCTCAAGTGTTGTCTCCTCCCACTCCCCAAACTCACTCCCATCATCAGCTTTAAAACGAATCTGCTGACTAAACAGCTTTTGCATCATCCCTTGTTTATATTGGCTTAGTAGCTCATGTTTTTGTTTGATTTGACTAATCTTTTCATCTACAGCAGAAAGAAAAGTAACTATTTTGGTTTGTTCTTCTTTTGAGGGAATACTTATATCAACATTATAAATCGAAGTTGTATTTAGACTTGGTACACCTGTAGCCTCATTTAAACCTAACCAATTCACTTCAAGGGCATGTTGAAACAAAAATAATGGAACTATATTTTCTTTAATTTCTGTATAGAAAAGAGTATCTACTGTCCAAAATTTTTCATTTATGTATTGAGGTTTATCAATCGTACCTTTACGCCCAATTAAAATACTTTCTCCATCATACAAATATGAGTCAACGTATCTCATAATGCCCCCTGTACCTAAAACAGGAATATCACCATCATTAAGGGACTTATGATCTTTACCATATTTGATAGTAAGAACATCTTTATACTTAAGTTTTAACCAATCACCATCAAACTCTTTAAATCTTAATTTAGGAAACAACGTAAAACTCTCTTTAAATTATGAAGCTTACAATAAAGAATTAACTACCCAGAAATGGCTAAAAATAGCCTAGGCTGAGATCGTGGAACATTCTTAAAATTGACCATACTGACAACCAAGACACCCCCTCTTCGAGGGGATATCTGATATAGCTTATCTGCTATCACTTTATCAGTCCTTTTTTCTTCCTACGGTAGTATGTCGCTTGTCCTATTCCTAATGCTTCCCACGGCTTTGTAGAACGCTCTGAATCGGCTTTAGCCCTCCGTTTAGATTTCTGTCCACCTTTACGCCCTTTCTCTACGTGCCACTGTTTTAAACCTTGTTCGCTGAACCGTTGCCACACCCATGTTGCAATACTCTTTGCTGTGGCTTTGACTTCTGAGTAGGGTAAGGCTTCGGGGAAACCTGCGTTTATGTCCTTTAGGCGGTCTTTGACAGCGTTGTGCCACATTTGGAAAGGGGTGTTTGCCTTTTTGAACTCCATGACTGCGGTATAAGCCCATGATGCGCCCTGCTGAAACATGGTGCAGTTACGCCCCAAGCCTTGCTCTTGCTCGCTTTTCCTGAGTGCTTTAACCACAACATAATCGGCAAGCTCATCGAGCAAGTACGACTTATCAGTGAAGTACATCGTCCGCCAAGCGGGGTTATATGGGTTTTTAGTGAGCTTTCGGCTATACCCTGCATCAGCTTTCAGCTTTCTTCCAATCGCAGCCTGAATTTTTGCAGCGTACTGCA
>NZ_CADDTS010000055.1 GCF_902753875.1 Acinetobacter bouvetii
TCAATTGCTCAACCATCAAATAGAAAGTTGACCATGAGATGCCTGTGTATCGCTTGAACTGAGGATCAGAAAGCTTGTTTGAATCGATGTATTTCATCCGCAGATTATGCACGAATGCTAAGAAATCTGGAGTGCAAATATTAACCAAAAAGAAGATCGTTTTTTGATTTATGAAAGAGATCTATTTTATTGCACAAATTGGATTTCCAATTTTATAATCCTAATGTTAAAAAATAATCTATGGTACGTTCTCCATTGATGGACATATTCCATTCTTTTTATCTATTCAATTAAAATATATTATTTCACTGTTTAAAATAAAATAGGTTTTTCAACATTTCTCGTAGAGTCATAATTGATGAAATTGAGATGCAAATTCAAAACTATGCAAGTCCATATTCTTTTTAGTTTGTTTATTTGGTGCAAAGCCAAATGAGGACACGCCCTAGATAGTAACCTTTATTTATTATCATATGACTTCTACCTGCCTATAATCAAGCTTGAGCTCGCTAAGCGAAGCGGGATGAGCAAAATAGTAGCCCTGAAAATCATCACATTCATATTTTTTTAGAAACTGGGCTTGATCCTGATTTTCTATTCCTTCAGCAACCACGTGCAATCCTAGTTGATGAGCCATAACAATAATGGCTGCGACAATCGCGCCATCTTTCTCATTTTGAGGTAAATGTTCAATAAAGCTGCGATCAAGTTTTATCTCATCCACAGGTAAAGTGCGTAAATAACTCAGACTCGAGTATCCTGTGCCAAAGTCATCGACAGAAACCTTGATACCCAAATCACGAACAGCTTTTAGAATTTCTAAAGAACGGTCAGCACCCGCAATTAACATGGTCTCGGTGACTTCAATTTTTAATAGGTCGGGTTGTAACTGAGTATCAGATAACGTTTCCTGTAAGTCATGCAAAAAGCCTGTGCGCTTAAATTGTAAAGGGGAAAGATTGACAGCTACACTCAGGTTAGCCCCATTTTTCTTGTTCCACGCAACAATATCCTGACAGGCTTGCTGTAACACCCATTGACCAATAACTACAATCTGGCCGGTTTTTTCAGCAAACGGAATGAATTCTACCGGAGAGATAAAGCCTCTTTGTGGATGCTGCCAACGGATTAAGGCTTCGACACTTTTTAATTGGCCTGAGCGAGCATCAATAACGGGTTGATAAACCAACCTGAACTGCTTTTCTTGCATGGCAACCATTAATTCGTGGCGCATCAGCACGTAATCGATTTTCGGTGTGCCGATAGAATTAAACGCATACCAATGCCAGGCATTTCCGCCTTCTTTTTTCGCTTCATTCATGGCATGTATCGCATGATGAAGTAATTGAGTCGATTTTTCTATTTGAGGGTCATCATCTGCAATGCCAATACTCGCACTCATATGAATTTTATGGCCATCAAGCTCAAATGGAGCTGACAGGCTTTTTAATATTTGCTCTGCAATAACAGCGACCTGTTTTAAATCATGGCATTTATTCAGAAGTATGCCAAATTCATCTGCTGAAAAATGGGAAATGATATCTTCTTCTTGAATGACCTGACGCAGGCGATTTGCTACAGCAATCAGAAGTTGATCACCAATGATGTGCCCCAAACTTTGATTTAAAGGCTGGAATCCATCTAAATCAACATACATCACAATCAGGGAGCGAGGATTGTCATGCTGAAGGTGGAAGGCAACATCCAGTATTTTTTCAAAAGTATGATGGTTAATTAATCCGGTTAAACTGTCATGGGTTTGCTGACGGGCAATATATTCGCTATTCGCCCGCTGTTGGGTAATATCTTGCTGAATCCCGATAAAGTGCGTGCAAAAATTTTTATCATCAAAAACGGGTCCTAATATGAGCTGGTTCCAGAACCAGCTGCCATCTTTACGATAGTTTTTTAAGGTCACCTGGATTTCTTGCTGTTCTTGAAGTGCATTGTGGATTTTATACACTGCCTCTGGATCTGTTTCGGGACCTTGCAGAAAGCGACAATTTTTACCGGTGATTTCTTCTTTTTTATAACCCGTCAGGCTTTCAAAAGCAGGATTCACATATTCAATGGCCTGGTCCGCGGTGGCCTTAGTCAACACGATGCCATGAGGATTGGCATCGACACTACGTTTCAGTAGCCGTAACATTTCTTCGGTTTCATGCCGTTCGGTAATATCATGGGCAATCCCAAATACACCGACCACCTGTTGGGCTTGTTGAATAGGTAAATAAGTGAGGTCTAGCCAGTAACATTTCCCCAAGGCATTCTGTGCCTGGATTTCCAGGTGTTGACTGTGGCCTTGCAAGGCCTGTTCAAATGCAGTTTGAGCTACTGACTGAAAGTTAGCACAAATAAATTTTGAGAAATGTGAGCCCCGAGTCTGTTCAAGATTAAATTTAGTGATCTCTTCAGAGGCGAGATTGACATCAATAATGATGCCTTCAGGATTATGTTCAAAAATCGCATCGGGATGGTAGGTGAAGAACGAACGGTATTTATCATTGAGCGCCAGTCTTTGTTGCCGTTCTGCATGCAGGTCCATACTCAGGGCAACCAGAGATGCGGCATGAGAAATTAACTTAATATGAGTAGAGGTGGGGCATTTAGGAGAACGATAATAGGTTGCAAAGGTCCCATAGAGCGTTCCCTGGGCATTAATAATAGGTGTTGACCAGCAGGCGTTCAGATTTTCTTCTTGAATCAGGCTATGGAAAGCTTCCCAGTTTTGGTCAGTGGCTAAATTTTCACAAATCACCAGTTTTCGGTGAAAAGCTGCCGCACCACATGCTCCCACATGTGGACCTATTTTTAAATCAGAAACTGTTTCTATATATCGGTTAGAAAAATGCTGGCTACCACTAATTAAATTTAAAGTTTGTTTTGTTTCTGAGTACAACATGATGGAGACCATTGAATCCGGTATCCGGGCCTCTAACCATTCACTGACGGTCTGAAAGATGATTGCTAAGTCTGCATGTTGCCCAATTAAATTAAAGATGGATTGAGTATCTAAATAACTCGCTGTTTGACTCATATAGCATACCGTCCTTGAGTTGTATTGCGCATTTTTGATAGATTCTCAAGCGAAATTAGTAAACTTAGAGCTAAAGGTTGATTATTAATCTTATGTAAATAATATAACAAAAATGCTACAAATATCACGCATAATTATCTAAAAGTCTTATAGTTATCAATCTTGAGATTGAAAGTCTTGTTTAAATAATAATTCTCTCGTAAAAATCATGGAGACTGAAAGATGAATCCTCTCTTAAAGGGTAAGCAATGTATACATTCGGTTACGTTTCAAATCCAGATTGGATGTTTGTATTAATCGAAGCTGTTTGAATATTTCAGTAGTCTGAAACCATCCCCCAATTATCTTATTTAAGATGGTTAGGTAGGGTTGCATGACTCTGTGTTTAATTAAATCATTAGTCCAAATTTACACACTAATCTAATTAATCAATCTTACTAACTCTAAATATTATTCACTTTTCCCATAAAATATAAAAAAGCTAAAATACTTCAATAGTTACTTAGTACGAAATTAGACCAATCAGCCATCAAATTTTTCCTTTTCTCAAGATAAGCTCCACGTAAGTAAGCTGCTTCTACTTCATCAGGTAGTTTATGTGCTAGTACATGCTCACAGACTTCACGAGGATAATCAGTTTTATCGGCTGACCAATCACGAAATGTTGATCGAAAACCATGTGTTGTAATTACTCGATTTTGTTTTGGATCAATATAGCCTAAGCCATTTTCTTTAAACTTCTGTTCATGCATACGTTTAATTAATGTGGTTAATGACATGTCAGAAAGCATGCCACCACGAGGGGCAGGAAAGATAAAGTCTTGAGGTTGAGTATATTCTTTAATTGATTCAAGCAAACTAATGATTTGCTGGGATAGGGGAACACGGTGTTCTTTTTCTGCTTTCATCCTTTCTTTAGGAATGATCCAAACCTTATTCTTAAAATCAATTTCTTGCCATTTTGCCCCAAAAACCTCGCCAGAACGACAGACTGTTAAAATTGCAAACTCCAGAGCTTTAGGTGAAATTCCTTTTTTCTGTCTCAAGTGCTGAATAAACTCAGCAACCTGTTCATAAGGTAATGATGGGTGAGGACGCGACTCCTGCTTTAAATTCCCCAAGATTGGCTCAAGATTACCTTTCCATTCAGCAGGATTATCACCAACAAAATATCCCATGGCCTTAGCATAATCAAAAATGGTTTCTATACGACCACGAATACGTTTAGCTGTTTCGTTCTTCTCAGTCCAGATAGGTCTAAGAACTTCGGCAATATCGACTTTAGTAATTGTACCAATACTGATATCACCTAAAGTTGGGTAAATATAGGTTTCTAATGTAGAAGTCCACTGTCCAATATGCTTTTCATTTTTCAGTTCACGGGCTTTATTGGCAATAACGACTTTTGCACACTCAAGGAATGTTTTGTCACGAAGTTTCTGAACATACAGCTTTTCTAGTTGTTCTTGTTTATGAGCAATTGGATCAATGCCACTTCGTATTTGTAATCTTAATTCAGTCGCTTTGGCACGGGCTTCAGCTAAAGAAACTTCAGGGTAGGGACCGATTCCAATATCACGGCGATGGGGTTTTAACTTTCCATTTTTATCCAGACGTTTACCTACTACCGCACGCAAAATCCAGACACGAGAATTGCCTTCTATATTCAAGCAAAGACCATCAACACCCCCTACAGAATGTCGCCCAGTCTTCTTAATTTTTGCTAAACTGAGAGCAGATAGCTCTTTAGATTTCTTTGGCATGTTCTAACTTACCCCACAACCTACCCCTCATAAAATACTGGAAATGGTAGGATTGGGCAAGACGGCTTAGGATAATAAAAATAATAAATAATTGAAAAATATATTTTTATAATATTATCTTGGATTGCTTAGGACTACTGTTAGACGGACACCGCTTCCGCCAAATATTTAAATAAGCCCTGACATTGTCAGGGCTTTGTTGTTTCTAGGGTTATGCAACGTAAGCCTGTAGTAAGCATAAAAATAAATACTCAACTTGTATAAATTGTTAAAATTAAAACAATTTAAATTATTACTAATGGACTAATGAGCTTATGACACCTTTTTCAATCGAGTTGGCAATTGAACAAATTGTTGATAAAAATTCAAAAGAGAATTTTTTAGAAGTATATAAATGTTATGAAAATGGTTGTTATAGAGCTGCTGTTGGCTTACTGTGGTCTGTGGTTGTAACAGACATAGTTTCAAAATTGCAAAAGGTTGAGATTGATTTTAACGATTCAACTGCACACAAACTTTTAACTGAAATAAAAGAAAAGCAAGAAAAAAAGGAAACTGACTGGGAAAAAAATATAGTAGAAGATGTGCATAAAAGAATGAAATTTTTTGACCAAGATACATATGAAAATCTTTTGCATTTACAAAAGAAACGTCATTTATGTAGTCATCCTTTGATTCAGGAAAGTGATAATAAGTTATATACGCCAACGCCTGAAGAAACGAAGTCATTCATCCGTCATGCGCTTGAAGACTTACTTATAACCCGAATCCTGCTTAAGCTAATGATTTCATAATTTGAATTGTTGGCTTATTTCGATGGGTTAATTGGTATGCACATAAAGAAGCATAAATTCCACTTAGAAATCCATGAATACTACGAGCTTTAC
>NZ_CADDTS010000056.1 GCF_902753875.1 Acinetobacter bouvetii
TCTTCTAGAGTGAGATGAGTATAGTTCATGATGCAACTTTGACTTTGGTCGGTCGGAAGCAAAATGCTAGCTCATCTTGCTTCCTTCCAATAATTTAATCTCTGTTGCACTTCATTTGAGAATCTAAGATTTGAAAAAAATAAGCCTGCCAGTTTTAAACAACCTGTCTATAGTTTCATTTCGGATTGGCGTATGTTTTCTGATGTCATACGTGGCAATTTAAGTCTCAAAGATCGTTCTCTAGACAAAATTGACAGCTGATTCTTTTTTCATGAAGTCAATCTGATTTAAGAGTCAAACATCCATCAGTTTTCGACAAAATGACAGGAAATTTACACTACAGAGTCTTGCATTAGTGAAATGATTATTCTATTAATGTTAATAATGTATTTAGTAAAATGCAGAATGGATAGTCAATCCTGCCAGATTCAAGTTTTCCAAGCCTAGAGCGACCTTTCTCTAGGCTTTTTTTATGGTTCGATAGCTTTGATTTTTTAGCTTAAAATAGGGTGACTCTCTACTCCTTTACCGCTTCCCCAAATGCGTTTTATATAAAGGAGTAGAGAGTCGATTCGTTGCGCTAAGTTTTGTTGTTATTTATTGTTATTCTGTTGATGTATTAAATCCTTTAATTCATCCCTGATCTATCCCTGAAAATAGGGATTTTTCACTTATTTTTAAAAAAATAATGCTAATTTTTAATCTTTCGAAATTTTTCAGGTGTCGTAATTGCATTTCTCCATGAAATCAAGTGGGATACGCTGAATCTTGCTGTCGATATGCCTATAATAGGGCAGTTTTAGTTTTGGCAGTTTTTTATGCGCGGTTTATATCTGATTACCAATGACGATCCATTGGAACTTTTGTTGGCAAAACTTGAAGGTGTTATGGCGAATGGTGGGGTCGCCGTATTGCAATATCGTCGTAAAAAAATTGCCAAAGAAGATCAAATTTACGAAGTCGAATACATGAAAGCCATGTGTGCTGAATATGCGGTTCCTTTTGTGATTAATGATGATCTTGAAATGGCCGTTAAATATGGTTTAGGTGTTCACCTTGGACAAGATGATGGCTCAATCGTTGAAGCAGTTGAACGCTTGCCTGAAGGAGTTTTGATTGGCCGTAGTTGCAATAACTCTTTAGAGTTGGCTGAGCAAGCGATTGCAGACGGTGCTAATTATGTGGCTTTTGGTGCGATCTATGCGACTGAAAGTAAGCCCGAAGCAGGCAATATTGGTCTGGAAACTTTAAAACAAACCAAAGCACAACTGAATGTACCCATTTGCGCCATTGGTGGTTTAACGGTTGAAAATTCAAAGGTTGTGATTGATTCCGGTGCGGATTATTGCGCGGTGATTAGTGATATATTAGGCCGTCCAATGAATGCCATTCCTGAACGTCTTGATGAGTGGTCTGCACTTTTTCAAAGTAGCCTTTAATAAAATAGATTTTTAGATTTAAATTTTTGAGTTGAGTAAATTCATGAGCCTATCTCCAAAGCAAGAGCAATTATTTAAGCAAGCCAGTAAACATATTCCAGGTGGCGTGAACTCTCCTGTACGTGCCTTTAATGGGGTAGGCGGTACGCCAGTGTTTATTGAAAAAGCTAAAGGTGCATATCTGTACGATGTCGATGGCAAGCGCTATGTGGACTATGTCGGTTCTTGGGGACCAATGATTTTGGGTCACGCGCAGCCTGATATTATTAAAGCCGTACAAGAAGCGGCTGTTGATGGTTTAAGTTTTGGTGCGCCAACGGTACATGAAACCACTTTGGCCGACATCATTTGCGAAATCATGCCGTCTATTGAGTTGGTGCGTATGACCAATTCGGGCACTGAAGCGACCATGACCGCGATCCGTCTTGCACGTGGTTATACTGGCCGTGACAAAATTGTAAAATTTGAGGGCTGCTACCATGGTCACTCAGATTCACTATTAGTAAAAGCAGGTTCTGGTCTGTTAACTAAAGGCGAGGGCGAAGCAACTTCAGCGGGTGTGCCTGCCGATTTTGCCAAACACACATTAACGCTTCCATATAACGATATTGCAATGCTGAAAGAATGCTTCGCAAAATTCGGTTCTGAAATTGCTGGGGTAATTGTTGAACCTGTTGCAGGCAACATGAATTTGGTTAAACCAATCGATGGCTTCCTTCAAGCGATTCGTGATGTATGTGATGAACACGGTTCAGTCTTCATCATTGATGAAGTGATGACAGGTTTCCGTGTTGGTTTGGGCGGCGCGCAAGCACATTATGGCGTTACACCTGACTTAACCACTTTGGGTAAAATCATTGGTGCAGGCTTACCTGTAGGTGCTTTCGGTGGTAAACGCGAAGTGATGGAATGCATTGCGCCGCTTGGTAAAGTGTATCAAGCAGGGACATTATCAGGTAACCCACTGGCAATGCGTGCCGGTATCGAGATGTTTAAACATCTACGCCAACCGGGTTTCTATGAAACTTTAACGGCTAAATTAGAAACTTTACTTGCAGGCTTACAAGCTGCTGCAGATGACGCTGGTATTCCTTTCTTTACCCAACAAGTTGGCGGTATGTTTGGACTTTACTTCACAGATCAAACTGAAATTACCGGTTTTGATTCAATTTTAAAATGTGATGTTGAAGCCTTTCGTACTTTCTTCCACGGTATGCTAAAACGTGGTGTCAACCTTGCACCATCTGCATTTGAAGCAGGCTTCTTCTCTAGCGCGCATAGCGATGAAGATATTGCCTTCACGATTGAAATGGCGAAAGAAACTTTTGCTGAAATGAAGTAAGTTTCAAATTATTTGCTTTACAATGAAGCCCGCAGTTTGCTGTGGGCTTTTTATTGCCAGTAGATTTTAACCATAAGAATTTTGAAGATGAAAACCAAACATTATTTGACTTTGGCGGATGCAGAGTTTTTATTAAATCAGGCACATCAATATGCAATTGAAAATCAGTTCAATGTCAGCATTGCCGTGGTAGATGAAACAGGTAATTTGCTTGCTATGAAGCGTATGGATGGCGCTTCGCCTATGACAGCCAATCTGTGTTTAGAAAAAGCCAAATGTTCTGCGATTAGTCGCCGTCCATCCAAGTTGTTTGAAGATATTATTAAAGGCGGTCAAATGGGCTTTCTTACGATGGATACATTCTCAGGGATGCTTGAAGGTGGAGAGCCGATTATGTATGAAGGGCAATTAGTGGGTGCGATGGGGGTGTCAGGTGTAAAATCTTTTGAAGATGCGGAGATTGCACAGATGGCGATAGAGAAATTTTTGGCGCAGGTGTAAGGTTAAGATAATTTTATCTTTTTAGCCTCATATTTGAGAAGAAAATTGTATTATCGTTAAAAGCACCTGTGAAACGTAAAAGATCAAGGAAAACCCAGTCAATAGTGATTAGGGTTTTTGAGATTTTTATCAGATTTTGAATCATTATTAAAATAATTTCGTATAACGTGTATTATTTTGATTTTAGAAAAATTAAATATTAGAGGGGAATAAAAAATGGGAGAGTGGTCAGAATATTTCGAAGATTTTCCAGAAGAAAATCCAGCAAATCAGCCCAATAAAGGACCAGACCTAGGTCCACGTTCAAAGTATTTCCCAGATTGGCATGTAAGCCAATTAACAAAAGAAGAATTAGCTGAAATTGCTAAAAAAATAGAAGCTAAAAATGCAGAGATTGAAAGACAAGCCGAAGAGAAAGCTAAATATATACAAGAAGCGAAATCTCATCCTTTGTTTCTGGTCGAGGTATGCCCAATATGTAATTTGAATACAATGAATATATATCAAATCAGTGATGATAATTACTTTGGTGAGTGTCAAGAATGTGGTGTATCAGGTGGTGAAGCAGAACCAAAAATAATTTTAGAGAAAATAGAAGATCTTGTTTGGAAGCAATCTCAAGATATAGAACTGGATGAAGATTTTTAGCATTTAAAAAAGCTCTGATTTTAAGTTAGGACTTCGCATAACCCATCTTATAATTATTTTAGAATATCTTTAAAAATGCTTATCAGGGATTAAATAATATGTATGAAAATTATACGCGACAAGCATTACCTTCGAGAAAATATAGAGAACTCATAGGAACTGCTATTTGTGTCTTTAATTCTAATAATAGCTTTATCATCGAAAACATATTAAGAGTAGATCCAACTGGACAATATGAGTGGAATAAACTCATAGATAACCCGAATCGCGGATAAGAAAATGACTTGAAAAATAAGAGGACTAGAGCCATCAGTTGAGTTACCACACAAAACCTAAAGCCCTAGTCCTGATGTTCAATAGTACCGAATTATTCTGCGTAATTGATGATTTCTTTCTGAAATTTGAAGCAACTTATTGGAAATTTCTCAAACAAAGCCGTCATTCGTTA
>NZ_CADDTS010000057.1 GCF_902753875.1 Acinetobacter bouvetii
GTAAAGCTCGTAGTATTCATGGATTTCTAAGTGGAATTTATGCTTCTTTATGTGCATACCAATTAACCCATCGAAATAAGCCAACAATTCAAATTATGAAATCATTAGCTTAAGCAGGATTCGGGTTATTATATATATTTTTTTATATGTTGTGTGGTTGTTTATCTATGATAGATTTTACTTTAGTAGAGTTTTTTGTAGGATTTGATGTAAAAAATATAACGGTATATAGGTACACCAAGAGCCATCAGCAACAACCAGAATCAAATCCTGTGGAGATGGGAGGGAGACCAGTTTGAGGATGTGTTGCCTACTGGAAACCTTACTTTCCTGATAAGACATGCAGGTCAGTATTATGACCAAGAAGTCAACCTGTTCTATAACTACTTCCGTGACTATAATCCTATTACAGGGCGTTATGTAGAAAGTGACCCAATTGGCTTGGATGGTGGGTTGAATACTTATGGGTATGTTGGAGGAAATGCTTTATCTTTAGTTGATCCAAAAGGTTTAGCAATGCTATTTCCGGCTATTGGTTTAGGTGAAACCGTTAATTTAGGTTTGGCTATTAGCTTAATTTATAATATGCCTGATACAGACTCTACTCCCTAAAGTAAGCCTGCAAAATGTGATCGAGAACTTGATGGCTTGTGCGAACTACTTGCTTTAGCTGAAGCAAAAGTTGGGGCTGGATATCAAATTATGCATGGGGAGAAGATGGGAGATGAGCCTCGATTAATTGCTCATTATGGTGCTGGTCTATGGATTAAGAAAGAACATAAAAAAACATGTTACAGCGGTAGGCAGAAAGTTATTCATTATTTTCATAGCCATCTAGCCATAAAAATGTTGAATTAAAGTTTAAAAAGCGCTGAAAAGGATTTTTTTAATGTTTATAAATGATCTAAATATACGATTTAATATATCTAGTTTTATGTGCGATGACCTATGTTTAAAAAATTTTGAGCAAATATTGTACAATAACATTGAAGAATTTGAAAATGAAATAGGAGAAGATAATTATTTAAAGCAAATTAGCTTTGATTTTTCGAACACTTCTGTGGTTGAAATTCAGGAAATTATATACGACTTTAACATTGATAATATTTATTTTGATCAGGCTATTTATATATGTGTTAAATTTAAACTAAATTTATTAACGTTAAAAGATACCTTTAATTTTTTAGATAGCCTCAATGATAAAATTTCATCAAAATTGAACACTACAGAAGTAAATAGTTATACAAGTGTATTTGGGATTGATACTACAGGATATAGTAGCGAAATTAATAGACTAGGTTCGAATGCATACAAATCTGGAGCTATTAGAGAAATTGAAAAATTAATAAATCATATAGATAAAGACCGTATAGTTAGTAATTATTTTGAAATTAAAATTTTAGATCAACAAATATAATTTTGAAATCATTACCATCCAAATTATGATGCAGAAGTAAATCTGTTCTACAATTATTTCCGTGACTATGATTCGATTACAGGACGTTATGTAGAAAGTGATCCAATTGGCTTGGCTATTGGTTTAATTTCGAGTATGCCTGACAATTCTACAAATATTTTTGATAAAAAACAGTGTGATCAAAATTGTCCACCATGTACACCTTACTCTGTTGGAACTATTGGTTATCAAGGACCAAAAAAACACAATACAGGTCAATTCTCTGGGCAGTTGCACTATCATATTTGTGTAGCAAATCAGAACCCTGATGATAGTATTTGTAGGTGGAATAATGCCTCTAAAAAAATATATGGCCATCAATATTTTGGTTCATTAAATCCATTATGGATTAATTTAAATTCTTCAGTAAAATGCCCCCTAATTATCCTCATTGAGATAAAAATGAAATTTATTAATACTAAATTAATATCAACACAGAAAATTAATAAGCGAAATAAACCGAAATTATCTTATTGTATTGAATCTGTTGATTATGAGGAATATAGCAATGAAATAAAGGAATATTTTTTTGATGGTTATGGTAGTGATGTTTTTAATGAAAATGGAAATACAGTTGAGGAAGTACAGCCTAGATCTATACAGTCATTATGTTACACAAATCATTATAAATTTTTCCCGATAGCTATTTCGGTTCTGTGTGAAAGCGACTATATGGACTGGATTGAAGCGATTCCTTTTCATGCTATACAAAAAAATTATGGAAAAGAATTAGTGGTGTTGGGTTATGAAGTTATTTCTGCATTTGGTATGTATTCACCTATATTAGATAACGTTGATAATATACTTTTGCAGACTAATATGTATGGTTTATTAGATAATGAAGAAGAAGCATATCAATTTAAAACACATCTAGAACGTACATTTCGAGAACATATGCCTTGGACAGTAATTAAACTATCAATACATCAAAATATTAAATATCACTTAGATAATTTTCTTAAATAAATTGAAAAAGATTCTTAATGCCAATCCACATAAACTGTAATAGCTAAAATGAAGTGCTATTGCGTTGGGAGGGTGATTAGTTTTGGGATGTTTTACCTATGGGAAATCTCACTTTCCCAATTCGACATGCTAGTCAGTGCTATGATAGCGAAAGAGTAATTTTCTATAACTACTTCCGTGATTATGATCCTGAGCGAGGAAAAGCGAAGCACGGCTTGGCCTGAGTGTAAGATGAGAGCTATGCTCGAATAACTGGACGTTATGTAGAGAGTGATCTGATAGGTTTTGGCGGGTTGAATACTTATGGAGAAATTGGGGGGAATTCTTTACATCTAACAGACTCATCAGGATTATTTCCCGGTAGTATGGGACACATACCAATATTAGAAAAGGCAATATCAGAATAGGCTCTATAGTTTCCTATAAATGTTGTGATGAAACCTCATCAGGACCAAAAATTAAGGAAATATTTAAGGCGGTTTAGTATGAAAGATTATAATTTATTCCTAGATTATTTGTGGGATTTAAAGCCAAATTATTTTGATATAAAGAGAAATGATTCGGATGTAGCATTTAATAGACCGAAATTATTATTGAATGAACTAGATGATATTTTGATTAATCATTTAGATAATCATAATATTTTCTTAGATAAACCTATTTCTGAAAATAGTTTAATTATAGGTTTAACAGGAAAAGGTGGAAATATTTGGGAAGAAGCTTATAAGATAAATTGGGATAACTATATTTATTTTGAAGTTAATGAATTTAATTTACAGCAAGAAGTATGCTTGTATTCTAAAAATCGAGAAATACTGTTTGATTTTTTTCCAGAAGTAGCAAGTCAGCATGTTATGAAATTAGAACAGTGGAATGTGACTTATTGGAAGAAATTAGAAGATGTCTTTATAAATAAACTCTACTTTGATCAAGAAGATGATAGTGATTTATGGGAGAGATTTCATAATACAGTATTACCTAAATGGCGTGAAAATTTATGATTTATCAATACATTAAATCTAATGAATTTTAGGGAGATATACTGCCGACTGGAAATCTCACTTTCCCAATTCGACATGCTAGTCAGTACTATGATAGTGAAACAGTAATTTTCTATAACTACTTCCGCGATTATGATCCTGAGCGAGGAAAAGCGAAGCACGGCTTGGACTGAGTGTAAGATGAGAGCTATGCTCGAATAACTTGACGTTCTGTAGAAAGTGAACCGATAGGCTTGGATAGTGGGTTAAATACTTATGGGTATGTTGGGGGGGAAGTCGTTACATTTAGGTGACCCAACTGGTGAAGTCGCTATCGCAATTCCTCCAGCAGTAGCTGCTGGTGCAGCGATTGGAGCTGGGGTTACTTGTTATATAAATCAGTGTGGAGATGTCATTCCAACAGCTGTGGATGCAGGAAAAGATGCTTGGGATAGAATTGCCTAAGGAATGGCTAAAGGGGGAAATCAGAATGTAGCAAGTAGCAGAATTGTAAATTTAGCAGCTGAGGAATGTGGTAATAGAGCAAATAAAGAAGACAAGTGCAAATGGTTAAAAGAAAATGCTCATAGATTTCCACCAGACGAAGTAAGAAAAATATAAAAAGCTTGGAGATGCCGAAACCAAAATAAGCAAGGTAGAAAGGGAGCGGTATAATGAAAAAAAGTCTAGATAACCCGAATCGCGGATAAGAAAATGACTTGAAAAATAAGAGGACTAGAGCCATCAGTTGAGTTACCACACAAAACCTAAAGCCCTAGTCCTGATGTTCAATAGTACCGAATTATTCTGCGTAATTGATGATTTCTTTCTGAAATTTGAAGCAACTTATTGGAAATTTCTCAAACAAAGCCGTCATTCGTTA
>NZ_CADDTS010000058.1 GCF_902753875.1 Acinetobacter bouvetii
GTAAAGCTCGTAGTATTCATGGATTTCTAAGTGGAATTTATGCTTCTTTATGTGCATACCAATTAACCCATCGAAATAAGCCAACAATTCAAATTATGAAATCATTAGCTTAAGCAGGATTCGGGTTATTTAAGAACCTGATTTGATCTTATGGGCGAGATTCTGACTCGCCTTAAAATCGCGATAAAAGTATACAAATAATCCCAACAGTAAAACCACGGCACCGACAAATACCAGCCCCGACAGTTTTTCATCATTTAACAAGGCGCCAAACAACATGGCGAGCATCGGCGTCATGACAGTCGTCAATGACAAAGTTGTAGCCTTGATATTTTGTACCAGTTTGAAATAGCAAAACATGGCGAGCAAGGATGCCATAATCACGGCATAAAACAGTCCGATTAATGCTTTAGTATTCGGGAGATGTGTTGGGGCATGCTGCCAGATCAACGGCAACATAACGAGTGCAAATAGTGCAGAAACCATAATTGAGCCCGTAGCTTGGGCCATTGGTTCTAATGGGGCATTGACCTTTTTCACCCAGAAAATTGAAGCACAATATACAAAGACGCTGATCAGCATCAATCCAATCCCCATGGGCTGGATATGATGATCACTCCCCCCCAGACAGATAATCGCGAGTCCTACCACCGCAATACACATCCCCACCCATTGCATGCGATGCAAATGAATTTGAAAAGCAAAACGTCCAATTAAACCGGTCATAATCGGCGCCAGGCCAAACATCAAGGCAATGATGCCTGAGCTTAAATAAGCTGTCGCCAAATAGGTAAAAATTTGCGAACCGATAAAACTGCAGGCTCCTGCAATATAACTATGGATAGAAATACCATCGTGAGGCAGTTTGATCTTAAGTAAGACCAACAAGCCCAAAGCTAAGGGTAATGCAATAAAAAATCGCAGTGCCAGTGCCCACAAACTATGTAAATCTGAAACACTCCACACAATCGCCAGTGGTGTAGTTGCCCAAATAAAGACCAATAAGGCATAAGTAGACATCAGGTTGAATTTTGATGGCATGATTGACTCAATTTAGGGTGCGGTTTTACGTTTCTGCTTCTGAATAGTTTGATCCAGTGAACTAGAAAATTCACGTTTATCACGTTCAGAAATGGGCGGTGGACCACCAGTTTGTACACCCGCACCACGTAAAGTATCCATAAAATCACGTAAATGCAGACGTGCTTTGACATTGGCCACCGTATAAATTTCGCCACGCGGATGAATCGCAATACCACCCTTTTCAATCACCTGAGCAGCCAGCGGAATGTCTTGCGTCATCACAATATCATGCTCTTTCATGCGCTCGATAATTTCCTTATCCGCAGCATCTGCCCCACTCATGACCTGTATGGAATTAATCCGCACAGACGGCGTAATCCCGACATTCTGATTGGCGACAAAGGTGACTTCTAACTGGTAACGGTCCGAAGCGCGAATGATCACGTCACGCAGGATTTTAGGCAATGCATCTGCATCTACCCACAGTTTAAATGGCAGCACACCACATCCATAGTCAAAAAATAAGAGCGCTTAGTTTAGCAAATTCCATGTGACAGGTGGATGGCTAAATCCATTCAGCTGATGTGCTGTTTCCACCTTTAAGCAACTAATCATATTTTCATAGCGCAGTTGCTCATTTGATACATCCAAATTCAGGATTTTGGGCACATTTCATCAACTTTAACGGTTAAATTTAGCCATGTGACTTGAAATTTTAAAATAACCCTCGATTTAATAGATAAATACAACCCAACATCAATTGTGTATATGAACAATCAAAATAGACCAGAACTTATCACCATTGAAGATCAGAACTTTGGCAGCCATGTCGAACATTGGAATTTATTGACTGAAAATCCAGGTAGTGATGTACCCAAATGGCTTGGTCTGGCACTCGATGCACCGGTTATGCCTATGGGTTTGTGTAAGCAGGAATGCGATATGGATGAATCGGCGTGGCTGATTCAGGGACCTAAAAAAGCCAATGTACAAATGACCCAGGTCATTGCCGTTGAAAACAACAAACCTCAGGCGGTGAAAACTGCATTTCCAAGTTTCGAAGGCCCCTATAAGGTCAATGCAACGATTGAACGGATTATCAGCTGTAAATCCAACACTCAAGCAGTATTACGTCTCAATTTGGGTGCCAATACTATTGTCTATGCATTTGACACCTTGTATAGCGTCAATCATGGCCAATATGAAAAAGATCAAATCTATCAGGCACAGTTAAATGCCTGGGCTTATGAGCTGGAAGCCGTGTCAGAGCATGAGCATCTGGTGGTGGATGATCCAGCTTCAATTAAGCATCATCGTGCTTTAAATGATATTTTGGCAGCCAATAACGGTGTAGCCCCTGCCAATCTGCAAGAACAGATTGATGCCTGGGAACCCAAGTCTGAAGATGATAAAGAACCGGTCACCGTCGATTTTTCCAAAATGGTGGCCTATTTATATGGCGAAAATATGGGTCAGGAAGATGAAGCCTGGTTCCAGGGCAATATTGTCGGTAAAACCTCGATGTCTTTTATGGATCAAGACTACACACTTTATGACGTTGCTTTAATTCATGATGAAAATCAGGAAGCCACGCTGATTCGTATTGCAACTAAAAATAAAGCCTATAAGGACTTTGAAATTGGTCAATATATTCGTGGAAATTTATGGATTCAGGTCAATATTTACGCTAAAAAACAGTAATCTATAAAAACAGTTCATTAGGATTGATGATCCATCCGTTCTATTGAGCTGTTTTTTTATTGCCTGCATTTTTATTATCTTCGCACAAAATTGATTAAATTTTATCCACAGATCAACATTATATTTAATGTTTTTAAATTCAAATTAAAATCACTTATCCACAGTTTTAAATTTAATAAATTCATATTTTAATAATAAGATCCCGATTATATTTTTAAAACTTAATTATTAGTCACAAACATCCTGAAAGCCTTGCAGTAACAATATTCGAGCGATAAAGGGGATATTCTGTTTTTTAAAATAAATATTTTAATTACATATTTTTATTTAGTACTTTATTTAATCAATTTTTTATGCTAAAAATGCAAACAAGAAATAGGAATTTACGATAAATAAATCGGAATCGAGTTTTCCATGAAAATCGTGCAAGAAGAAAATATACAAACAGTTGGACATCAACTGACTAAACGCTTCCAGTTAGACAGCATCTCATGCTTATTTTTTGTCTTGGGAATGTTCATGTCTGCCTATATTTTACATCACTTTATTCTTTAACCTGTTTTAACCTCTTATTTTTAATCTACTTATTTTAAAAGAACTTAGATTAGCATTTGAAGTGCAACACCATGTTCTTGGAATAATACCTGACTCGGGCTTCTAAATCCGAGTCTTTTTCTTGGGCGATGATTCAAACGTTGAGTGATTTCTGAAATATAAGCATCCGA
>NZ_CADDTS010000059.1 GCF_902753875.1 Acinetobacter bouvetii
GGTAGAAATTACTCGAAGTTTATTTGAGCAAATTTTTGTCAGTAATTGATGAGCCAAGATTGGTGCACTATATGCACTATTGATTTTAAACTGAAGAGTTTGATCATGGCTCAGATTGAACGCTGGCGGCAGGCTTAACACATGCAAGTCGAGCGGGGAATTATAGCTTGCTATATGACCTAGCGGCGGACGGGTGAGTAATGCTTAGGAATCTGCCTATTAGTGGGGGACAACGTTTCGAAAGGAACGCTAATACCGCATACGTCCTACGGGAGAAAGCAGGGGATCTTCGGACCTTGCGCTAATAGATGAGCCTAAGTCGGATTAGCTAGTTGGTGGGGTAAAGGCCTACCAAGGCGACGATCTGTAGCGGGTCTGAGAGGATGATCCGCCACACTGGGACTGAGACACGGCCCAGACTCCTACGGGAGGCAGCAGTGGGGAATATTGGACAATGGGGGGAACCCTGATCCAGCCATGCCGCGTGTGTGAAGAAGGCCTTTTGGTTGTAAAGCACTTTAAGCGAGGAGGAGGCTACTAGTATTAATACTACTGGATAGTGGACGTTACTCGCAGAATAAGCACCGGCTAACTCTGTGCCAGCAGCCGCGGTAATACAGAGGGTGCGAGCGTTAATCGGATTTACTGGGCGTAAAGCGTGCGTAGGCGGCTTTTTAAGTCGGATGTGAAATCCCTGAGCTTAACTTAGGAATTGCATTCGATACTGGGAAGCTAGAGTATGGGAGAGGATGGTAGAATTCCAGGTGTAGCGGTGAAATGCGTAGAGATCTGGAGGAATACCGATGGCGAAGGCAGCCATCTGGCCTAATACTGACGCTGAGGTACGAAAGCATGGGGAGCAAACAGGATTAGATACCCTGGTAGTCCATGCCGTAAACGATGTCTACTAGCCGTTGGGGCCTTTGAGGCTTTAGTGGCGCAGCTAACGCGATAAGTAGACCGCCTGGGGAGTACGGTCGCAAGACTAAAACTCAAATGAATTGACGGGGGCCCGCACAAGCGGTGGAGCATGTGGTTTAATTCGATGCAACGCGAAGAACCTTACCTGGTCTTGACATAGTAAGAACTTTCCAGAGATGGATTGGTGCCTTCGGGAACTTACATACAGGTGCTGCATGGCTGTCGTCAGCTCGTGTCGTGAGATGTTGGGTTAAGTCCCGCAACGAGCGCAACCCTTTTCCTTATTTGCCAGCGGTTCGGCCGGGAACTTTAAGGATACTGCCAGTGACAAACTGGAGGAAGGCGGGGACGACGTCAAGTCATCATGGCCCTTACGACCAGGGCTACACACGTGCTACAATGGTCGGTACAAAGGGTTGCTACCTCGCGAGAGGATGCTAATCTCAAAAAGCCGATCGTAGTCCGGATTGGAGTCTGCAACTCGACTCCATGAAGTCGGAATCGCTAGTAATCGCGGATCAGAATGCCGCGGTGAATACGTTCCCGGGCCTTGTACACACCGCCCGTCACACCATGGGAGTTTGTTGCACCAGAAGTAGGTAGTCTAACCGTAAGGAGGACGCTTACCACGGTGTGGCCGATGACTGGGGTGAAGTCGTAACAAGGTAGCCGTAGGGGAACCTGCGGCTGGATCACCTCCTTAACGAAAGATTGACGATCGGTAAGAATCCACAACAAGTTGTTCTTCATGACGATGTATCTGAGGGTCTGTAGCTCAGTTGGTTAGAGCACACGCTTGATAAGCGTGGGGTCACAAGTTCAAGTCTTGTCAGACCCACCACTACTGACGAAGCGCAAGCCAAATCAAAGATACATTGACTTATTGATAAGCTGGGGACTTAGCTTAGTTGGTAGAGCGCCTGCTTTGCACGCAGGAGGTCAGGAGTTCGACTCTCCTAGTCTCCACCA
>NZ_CADDTS010000060.1 GCF_902753875.1 Acinetobacter bouvetii
AACGTAATACCGTTAATTCGAGTATTGGAAGCCAAGCCAGTCGGAATACCTGATTGGGCTTATGAAAGAAACCTTGTCGCTTGATGAGGTTTTTTTTCGAATGTACTTTTTTAAAAGTGTAGTGAGTACACATTTACCGAACGAGTGTCTACGAGTGACGCCCCCACAATAAAATTTCAGAGCCTTCCCTCCCTGATTACAAGCTCCCTTTCGCCTTAGATCGGTAAGTACCAGGCTATGCCTGCTGACAACAAGTAAACATGACAACATGACAACAAGTAAACATGACAACACGCCCGACGCATACGCGTTCGACGTCGGATCGGCTCGCGTCCGCGCGGCGCGTCGAAGGAGGGTGTGCAGTGTTAGTAATACTGCACATTTGTGCCAAAAATGACAAAATCTGAATATATACCCCTTTACACACAATTATATTATTGCTACTTTATTCTCAAATAGTTACTCCTATAAATATTATTATGCCTAGTCAAAAACCACGTGTAGCTTTAACACTTCCTGACGATTTAAATGAAATCTTTGACCGTATTGCTGCATTTCAGGGTGTTCCAAAAACTAAAGTCATTGTTGAGCTTTTAGAAGCATATAAATCTGTTTTAAAAGAAACCTTAGACGCTATTGAAAAAATAGAAAACGATAGGGAAAACGCACAGCAGATTGCTAAAGAATTTGGTCAGAATCTTTTACTTGATGCTCAAGTTATGATGGGCACGATCTCACAAGAGGTTAAAGATTTATGATCGACTACGTTTCAGGGTTCTTTCCTTGCAAACATGACCCTAGCAAGCTTATATCAGGCATGGTTATGTCTTTTGACGCTAATCTCAATCAAGAATGGGTATGTAATAAAAAACTCTCTGTTGAGGGTTCTCATTCATCCAAAATTCAGCTTCAGTCACATTCTGAAAATCTAGTTTATTTCACTGGCAACCCTGTTAAATTTCTTCAAGGTCATAATCTTTTCGGAACTAATGATATTCGCCATTTAATGCGTTTATTCTTCGATGAACTCTTAAAACAAGAATCTTTAGGTCTATGTCCTGATCCATTCCAATATGATCTTATTCAAGATGGTCACTATGAATTAACACGAGTAGACATCAATGAATCATGGCATCTAAACAACAGCAGAGAAGTCCAAGCTTGGATTCGCGCTGTTGGTGAAACTGCATACTTAAAACATCGTGGTGCTGGTCAATTCAGTGGTGATACTGCTTATTTCGGGAAAAATTCTAGACGTTGGGGTTTAAAATGTTACTCCAAAGGTAACGAAATTAAAGTTAAAGGTCATAAATTACCCCCTGAATTATGTATTCCTGAAATGCTCGAATATGCTGACAAATCCTTACGAATAGAGGCTTTTCTTAGACAGTTAGAGTTAAAAAGACGCCATTTACACATTCTTTCTAATTGGGATATAGACACACCAGAGGAGTTACTCCTAGAATGTCTATCTAAGTTAGAACTGAGTGATGTTTATATGCTCGACGAAAGCGTTTTAGATACCTTACCCCCACGATTACGCATGACATATAACGCTTGGCTTAATGGTGAGGACTTAAAATCTATTTATACTCAGCGTACTTTTTATCGTGTTCGTAAAGAGATGGAAAAGTACGGAATTGATATTTCAACGAAATCGCCAAAAGATAAAACCAACGTAATACCGTTAATTCGAGTATTGGAAGCCAAGCCAGTCGGAATACCTGATTGGGCTTATGAAAGAAACCTTGTCGCTTGATGAGGTTTTTTTTCGAATGTACTTTTTTAAAAGTGTAGTGAGT
>NZ_CADDTS010000061.1 GCF_902753875.1 Acinetobacter bouvetii
TTTAAGCAAATAACGTCAGTTCGCTCATAGACATTCGCTCTGTAACACCCCCAAACACCCCACAAACCCCGAAAAGTGTACTCACTACACCTTTATGCAAAGGTACGTTCGAAAAAAGCAAAAAAAAATGCCCTAAAAGATACATTTTAGGGCAATTAAGTGAGTAAAAATTAAATGGAGCCAATTACCTGAAATTCAAGCAAATCAGACAATGAAAAGAAATCACCACCGTCTACAGAAATTTCATGATTACCATCCAAACTTAGAACAATATCAGTCACAACACCTTCAATCTGTTGTGAATCAAATTTATCTTCAATCTTAATATTTTTAACAAAAGAAACTTATTCACCCATCAAATTTATAACGTTTTCAAGTTGTTGATTTAACTTACTTTTTAACATTTTAAACACCCTTATTTAGATAAATATTTAAGAAGTAGTGATTATCATTATGGTGAGAGTTGGAGAAGATCAGGGAATACTCACCCTAGACCAACCATTACGGTTTAGCCTAAAAAGTATTACCCGAACAATGGGACATCACTACGGAGCCGAGCCATCGCTTCACAGGAGCGTATTACAGTCTATTGCTACGCTTGTCTTGGTTAGGGCATAGATCACCCCCTGAACACGTCCAAAACCGCCTATAAACGCCTTTAAATGATCACCGCAAGGGATTACCCCAATATACTCACGATCAGCGTTTTATGACTACTCATGCCGTTGTCTGCTTTGTTCAGTTCCCCCAGTAGCAGACTTAATCAATTTTGCGCTGGCGTCACCATGCCTTCCACCCACAAAAAGGACGGAAATTAACTATCTGACACGTTTAAAAACGAAAGAGGGATTTATTTTAATTCTCTGATGCCGTTATAATCATTTCACAGCACGGAGTTTTAACTTGAATCTTATATCGAGCGCTTACTCATATAACTTTCGTTATTAATTATTTCCAGTAATTAATAACCGTGCATCGAATATAAAACTAAAGCCGATCATATTCAATATGGTCGGTTTTTTTTATGAGAAATATTTAGGATTTTTACCGACTTTGATTAATTCGGAGATCTGTTACCCCCATCTTATTAGTGGGGGTATTATTAATTTTGCTTCCTATCCCCCCTATAAACTCGTGGGATTGGATTATTTTTTGATCAATTCTTTGATTATGTTAAATCCTAACCAATACAAATACAAGTCAGGGCGATCACAATCGACAATCGCTCAAAATCGCTCTCGTCGCTCGCAATCGCCCGCCTTTTTCTTGTTATGTCAGTTCGCACCCATTCGGGATGCTCTGAAACACCTGGATAAATCAAAATTGAGCTTGTAATCAGGGAAAAGAGGCTTTTTAAGCAAATAACGTCAGTTCGCTCATAGACATTCGCTCTGTAACACCCCCAAACACCCCACAAACCCCGAAAAGTGTACTCACTACACCTTTATGCAAAGGTACGTTCGAAAAAAGCAAAAAAAA
>NZ_CADDTS010000062.1 GCF_902753875.1 Acinetobacter bouvetii
GATTATGCAGTTACTTTAGCAACTACACCAGCACCAACTGTACGACCACCTTCACGGATCGCAAAACGTAGACCTGGGTCCATTGCGATTGGGTGGATCAATTCTACTGACATTTCTACGTTGTCACCAGGCATTACCATTTCCACGCCTTCTTTCAACTGGATCGCACCAGTTACATCAGTTGTACGGAAATAGAATTGTGGACGGTAACCGTTAAGGAATGGAGTGTGACGACCACCTTCTTCTTTAGAAAGTACGTATACTTCTGCATCGAATTTAGTGTGCGGTTTGATTGAACCTGGTTTAGCCAATACTTGACCACGCTGAACGTCTTCACGTTTAGTACCACGTAGAAGAACACCACAGTTCTCGCCTGCACGACCTTCGTCAAGCAATTTACGGAACATTTCAACGCCAGTTACAGTTGTTTTAACTGTATCTTTAATACCAACAATTTCAACTTCTTCGCCTACTTTCACGATACCTGATTCAACACGGCCAGTTACTACTGTACCACGACCAGAGATAGAGAATACGTCTTCGATTGGCATCAAGAATGCTTTGTCGATAGCACGTTCTGGTTCTGGGATATAAGTGTCAAGCGCTTCAACAAGAGCAAGAACTGCAGATTCGCCATATTGACCAGCGTCACCGTTAAGTGCAGCAAGTGCTGAACCACGGATAACAGGAGTGTCATCACCAGGGAAGTTATAAGTAGAAAGAAGTTCACGAACTTCCATTTCTACCAATTCAAGTAATTCTTCGTCGTCAACAAGGTCACATTTGTTCAAGAACACAAGGATGTAAGGTACACCTACTTGGCGAGACAAAAGGATGTGTTCACGAGTTTGTGGCATAGGACCATCAGTCGCAGCACATACAAGGATCGCACCGTCCATTTGCGCAGCACCAGTAATCATGTTTTTAACATAATCGGCGTGTCCTGGGCAGTCTACGTGAGCGTAGTGACGAGTTGGAGAATCGTATTCTACGTGTGAAGTATTAATTGTAATACCACGTGCTTTTTCTTCTGGTGCAGAGTCAATTGCTGCGTAATCTTTCGCTTCACCGCCGTAAGTTTTTGCACAGATAGTTGCAATTGCAGCAGTTAAAGTAGTTTTACCATGGTCGACGTGACCAATTGTGCCCACGTTTACGTGTGG
>NZ_CADDTS010000063.1 GCF_902753875.1 Acinetobacter bouvetii
TTAGATTCTCAAATGAAGTGCAACAGAGATTAAATTATTGGAAGGAAGCAAGATGAGCTAGCATTTTGCTTCCGACCGACCAAAGTCAAAGTTGCATCATGAACTATACTCATCTCACTCTAGAAGAAAGATATCAGATTTATGCCTTGTTACGTGAAGGTTTTTCTAAGCGTCATATCGCTTGCAGACTGAATCGTTCACCTTCAACCATTTCTAGGGAAATCAATCGTAATCGAGCTAGAAACGGTTATTTTGCTCAACACGCAAATAAAATTGCCCTAAGACGTCAATGCTCCAACCCTAAAAGAATTCCTTCTGAAATGTGGGTACAAATTATTGCCTACCTTCATCTTCAATGGAGTCCTGAACAGATAGCCTCTCATGTTCCAATCAGTTTGCATTCAATTTATCGTTTTATACGGCTAGATAAAAACAAGGGTGGTACGCTCTTTCATCACCTGCGATTCAGAAATCAAAGAAAGCGTAAATATGGCTTTCCTGAAACCCGCGGTCAGCTGAGTAATCGTAAAAGCATTCATGATAGACCAATTGAGATTGAATACCGGACTCGCTTTGGTGATCTGGAAATAGATACGATTGTAGGCAAGAAACATCAGCAATCCTTAGTGTCGATTGTAGACCGGAAGACAGGTTACTTATGGCTGAAAAAGTGTGGCTCACGCAAAGCAGAGGAAGTTTGCCAAGCAACGATCAGCCTTCTTAAGCCAATAAAAGATCGACTCAAGACAATTACTGCAGATAATGGCAAAGAGTTCAGCCTGCATGAGCATGCTGCTCAAGCACTGGAAATAGACTGGTATTTCGCTGATCCGTATAGCGCTTGGCAAAGAGGAACGAATGAAAATACGAATGGTTTAATCAGGCAATATATTAAGAAAGGCAGTGATTTGAATAGGTATTCGGATGCTTATATTTCAGAAATCACTCAACGTTTGAATCATCGCCCAAGAAAAAGACTCGGATTTAGAAGCCCGAGTCAGGTATTATTCCAAGAACATGGTGTTGCACTTCAAATGCTAATCTAAG
>NZ_CADDTS010000064.1 GCF_902753875.1 Acinetobacter bouvetii
CTTAGATTAGCATTTGAAGTGCAACACCATGTTCTTGGAATAATACCTGACTCGGGCTTCTAAATCCGAGTCTTTTTCTTGGGCGATGATTCAAACGTTGAGTGATTTCTGAAATATAAGCATCCGAATACCTATTCAAATCACTGCCTTTCTTAATATATTGCCTGATTAAACCATTCGTATTTTCATTCGTTCCTCTTTGCCAAGCGCTATACGGATCAGCGAAATACCAGTCTATTTCTAACGCTTGAGCAGCATGCTCATGCAGGCTGAACTCTTTGCCATTATCTGCAGTAATTGTCTTGAGTCGATCTTTTATTGGCTTAAGAAGGCTGATCGTTGCTTGGCAAACTTCCTCTGCTTTGCGTGAGCCACACTTTTTCAGCCATAAGTAACCTGTCTTCCGGTCTACAATCGACACTAATGATTGCTGATGTTTCTTGCCTACAATCGTATCTATTTCCAGATCACCAAAGCGAGTCCGGTATTCAATCTCAATTGGTCTATCATGAATGCTTTTACGATTACTCAGCTGACCGCGGGTTTCAGGAAAGCCATATTTACGCTTTCTTTGATTTCTGAATCGCAGGTTATGAAAGAGCGTACCACCCTTGTTTTTATCTAGCCGTATAAAACGATAAATTGAATGCAAACTGATTGGAACATGAGAGGCTATCTGTTCAGGACTCCATTGAAGATGAAGGTAGGCAATAATTTGTACCCACATTTCAGAAGGAATTCTTTTAGGGTTGGAGCATTGACGTCTTAGGGCAATTTTATTTGCGTGTTGAGCAAAATAACCGTTTCTAGCTCGATTACGATTGATTTCCCTAGAAATGGTTGACGGTGAACGATTCAGTCTGCAAGCGATATGACGCTTAGAAAAACCTTCACTTAACAAGGCATAAATCTGATATCTTTCTTCTAGAGTGAGATGAGTATAGTTCATGATGCAACTTTGACTTTGGTCGGTCGGAAGCAAAATGCTAGCTCATCTTGCTTCCTTCCAATAATTTAATCTCTGTTGCACTTCATTTGAGAATCTAA